>JAYOXT010000114.1:0-1572 GCA_038152995.1 Opitutales bacterium | reverse complement strand
GTCCTGCGGCTTTACTTGAACCGTCATAAGTAAGAGAAACATGCGTCCATTCATTTAAGGCCAGTTGATTGGTTGAACGAATCCGAATCGCGTCACCTGGCCAGAAATGAATGAGGGCAGCGGATAATTTTCCTTCTTCGATTAAAATTTCAAAACCACGGCTGGCAGCATCGGTCCATGCCTGCGATTTTCGCAGCACAACCGCCCTCTCATGGTTCATGGTAGGTTTAATCCAAAATGCCACACTGAAGGGTTGATGGCGGTCAAAGTTGGCAAATTCTTTGGGGAAATTTAAGGCATCATCACCGGAAAATTGAATGCCTTGTCCAATCTTACCTTCACAAACTTTGTTGTGGTGATTGGTATGGGCAGACAGCTTGGAATCAACGGGGTTTGGGTATTGGTTTCCTTGCCGGTTATCAAAAGAGAGGTAGGCGATGGGCATACCATAAGTGGTAACATTTTGATCATTCGACTGACTAAAATATGAATAGGTGCCCAATCGCTTATTATTGGTTGTTTGCTTCCAATTATTAAAAGATGCACGAAGTTCATCGGACTTTAAGTATTGCTCAAGTTTTTTTTCCGCATCTTTAATTTTTTGATCACTGGGTAAATTTGCTAGTTCAAGAGCAGGCGTCGGAGTTGGATTTCCTATGTAAGCTTGGAGACCCGCCTCATCAATGTTGTTAAAAAAGGCGGAAAGTGAAAAATAGTCCTTTTGGGTTAAGGGGTCATACTTGTGATCATGGCATTTGGTGCACTCCATGGTCAGACCAAGGAAGGCGGTCCCGAAGGTGTGGACACGGTCAGAAACATATTCGATCCGAAATTCCTCCTCCACACTACCACCTTCAACCTTTTGTGAATGTAAGCGGTTAAAGCAGGTAGCGAGAATTTGATCCCGCGTGGCATTGGGTAGAAGATCACCCGCAATCTGTTCAGTCACAAATTGATCGTAAGGCATGTTCTTTTTGAAAGATCGAATCACCCAGTCCCGCCATTGCCAAACCTGTCGCCCTTTGTCCACTTGGTATCCAAAAGTGTCGGAGTAACGAGCCACATCCATCCACTCTGCGGACATACGCTCAGCATACTCATCTGATTTGAGTAAATGTTTCACCACCTTCTCATAGGCATCAGGTGCTGGATCGATCAGGAATGAATCGAGTTCCTCGAGGGTGGGAGGGAGTCCGGTAAGATCGAAGGTAACCCTGCGCAACCACAACGCCCGATCAACTTCAGGACTTGGGGAAAGGCCACTGTCTTTCAGTCCTTCGGCAATGAAGTGGTCGATAGAGTTTACAGGCTTTGGATGATTACTTTGAGGGACATCGATGGATGAGGGTAGATTTTGAAAGGACCAGTGTTTCTCATATTCACCACCTTCCATGATCCATTGATCCAAAAGTTTTTTTTCTTCTTCAGAGAGAGGGTGCTTACTTTCAGGTGGGGGCATCAATTCGATCTCATCATCGGTATGAATTCGCCAGTGGATTTCAGAGTCCTCCAAGCTCCCTGGTGTAAGACCAACAAACCCGTTATGCTCCTGGATCGCATGTTCGAAGGTAT
>JAYOXT010000113.1:0-1590 GCA_038152995.1 Opitutales bacterium | reverse complement strand
GCCGGGTTGGAGGGTTGGGGATGCGGTCCTGATCGACAAAGGCATAGATCCAGTCTGTGGTCGGGCAGCAGACCGTGCCAAAGAAGCGGTCGAACCCCCGATGGATCGGGCCGTCGGGAATCGTGCGGGAAAAGTCCGCCTGCTTGACCCCCTCGATCTTTCCATTGGTGATGAGGTTTCCTTTCTTGTCGAAGAAGGACATGCCAATGTGCCACTTGCCAATACAGGCGGTGGTATATCCTTGTTCGCGGAGCATCTGGGGGAGGGTGAGGCGGTCCTCCTCGATCAGGCAGGGTCCCTGCACCCCCGTAAACACGCTTTCCATGCCCGTACGAAAAGCCATCCTTCCGGTGAGCAGGCTATACCGGGTGGGTGTGCATACAGTGGCTGGGCTGTGGGCATCGGTAAAACGCATTCCCTGCCGGGCCAGGCTGTCCAGATGGGGCGTCGAAATTTTGGACTCCGGATTGTAGCAACCCAAGTCCCCGTAACCCAGATCATCTGCCAGAATGAGTAGGATGTTAGGCTTGCCTGGATTGGCCCAGAGCACACCACACAGAAAAACGCTTAGGAGCATGGAGCCGGGTTTCATGAATTAGGATGGTAGGTAATCCTGCCTGTTTTGTTGTTGATCAAACGAACCGCACCAAGACCGGTACTGGCAAGGGCCATCATCGGTATACCTGCCTGTGATAACAAAGACCCCGTTTATTTTGAGACATTATTAGCTTACAGAGAGGGAACTTGAGGTCCGACAACAATCGTGTGAACCACAAAGTATGCGGGAATTTCTAGAATAAGTAAAACGATGGCCACCTTGCCCAACGCAGTTTTTCGGCTAAGGACAGAAGTGACGGCAGCAATGGCGAGTACAGGAAACCAAACCCAAGGAGCGAGAGGAAGGACTCCTAGCATACATCCCCAGCTTAGCACTGCATTTGATACGGCCCATATTCCAAGTTTCTTTATTTTTTGATCTTCTTTTTCTTCACTCATATTTATTTGGGCTGGGCGTTATAGGAGCAGTCTCTTCAGTTCAATGTGTGACTGTCGGGTGCACATGTATAAAATTTCGTGCGGCAGAGTGTTTTAGAGTGCAGGTGCCAAGGTCGCATAATTAATAACAACATAGCCAGGGGCTAACAAAACTAATAACACACTGGCGATCTTGCCCAGTACAGTTTTACGGGTGAGTGCGGCAGCAACAGCAGATACGGGCAGTAGATAGATCAATTCAAAGCGAGTGATACCGAGTACGCATAACCAGCATAGTCCGGCAGTGGCAATGGCGATGATTCCAAGTCTCTCAGTCTTTTTATCCTTTTTTTCTTCGTTCATAATGAGTTGGGTTGGGCGTGGAAAGAAAACCCTATGTGATTCAATATTAGTTTGTCGACTTTGCATTTCACTCCATCAGAGTGTGCATATCCTTTTATTGATTCCAATTCGCAGCGATTATCTTCTGAATATGAGGGTACTTCACATCGGTCTCGTTGAGTTCCTCCCGCACTTGGAGCAATTCCGCCTTTAGAGACTCAATAGTACTTTGATACTTTGGATTTTTGTATTCATTAACCATCTCTTGCGGGT
>JAYOXT010000112.1:0-1765 GCA_038152995.1 Opitutales bacterium | reverse complement strand
GGTGGACAGGGCGGGCATTCTCCCGATCCGATGGACGGTTTCAATGGACCAACCTTCTGGTTCGACGCTTCGGATGAATCTTCGATCATTCGCGATGCCAACGGCAAAGTTTCCTACTGGGTAGATAAGAATGATAACAAACACCTCACCCAGACCACCGCTTCCAAGCAGCCAACCTATGGCTCACGCACCTACAATGGGTTAAACGTGGTTGATTTTGATGGCTCCGATTATATGGACACCATCAATGCCGTGGGTAATAAGCCTGGCCGCCCCCACTCCTCCTTCTGGATCGTCGCCTACATCGACAGCGTGGATAATGCTAGCGACTCGCTCTTTTGCGTAAATGGAGCAAATGATAAAAACTGGCAATTTCAAGCCAACCATGCCAGTCAGTACCAAGGGCGTTTAGTGTACAGCACGGGTCATGGGGGCACGGACAAAACCTTCTTCTCCAACATCGTTGGCCAACCCGTTCTCATTGGTTTTGCATCTGGTAATAGCATAACCGTTCGTTTAAATGGTAAAAGCTATGGAACCTCTGCCGTTTCCCAAAATGGTGATAATTCCAACATCCTAAGAATTGGGGCCAATCGTGCAGAAGACAACCCCATCGATGGTTGGGTGGGAGAAATTGTTGGTGGCTCGCATCATCCTTACGGATTGTGGACCCAAAAGATCGAACGCTACCTACTCGGAAAATGGGGAATTGACTCTACCTTAAGCAGTGCGACCAGCGATCGTTTTAATGCCAATGAGGTGGGCGGTGCTGGTTCCGGTGGTTCAATCTATTTAAAAGCGGCCAACTTGGTGATCAACGATGGGGTGATCATCTCTGCCAATGGCGGAAAAGCGGCTCCGGGTATAAACACCGGGGGCAACACTGGAGCCACCGACGGCGGGAGTGAAGGCCCAGCAGCCGGTGGGGGCGGACGTGTATTCCTCGAAGGAACCACTTCTTTTATCAACCATGCCAGTGCCACCAATGCCAATGTTACCGCCAACGGTGGCCAAAGCCAGGCTGCTAGTGGCACACCCCGGAATGGGGAGGATGGCACCGTGCGGGTAGTCCGCCCCCAGGTTAGTTCGCTGGTATTTACCAGTGGCACCCTTTCGATCGATACGGACAAGGGTGAAATCACCCACTCGGATGGTTCCTTCCTCCTCGGTGAATTTTCCGACAAGACCTACACCGATGGGTCAGGCAACGCCTACCCCTACCAAGTGGTCACCTACACCGCGGACACCATCAGCCTGGGCTCCGGGGTGGTTGTGAATTTAACCGGTAGCAATGCGGTATCCCTGCGCACCCGTAACCATGGTTCCCTCACTCTGGGAACCACCATCAATGTAAATGGTGGAAACGACCCATCCAATGTGGGTGGTTCGGGCAAAGCCGGCGGGTTTGATGGCGGAGCTATGGATGTGGACGGCAACGGCCCCGGTAAGGGCAAGACCAAGAGCGTAAACAACGCCCAGGGTGGCGGTGCTGCCTTTGGCGGACAAGGTAAAGACTGGGACTTTTCGTATTCCCAAACCTATGCCACACCCGAACTGGCCAACCATTTAATTGGGGGTTCCGGAGGCGGTGGTGGAGACGCCTACGGCGGTGGTGCCGGTGGGGGTGCGGTCGAACTATTTGCCCACGGAGACGGAGCCCTGACCATTACTTCCGGAGGAAAAATCCTCGCCAACGGTGGGGATACCTCAACCAACCATGCCCAAAGCGGTGGGGGCGGATCCGGTGGAGCCATCCGTCTGGAAG
>JAYOXT010000111.1:0-1767 GCA_038152995.1 Opitutales bacterium | reverse complement strand
AATTTTTTTTGAGCACCGGCATGATCTGGTGCACAAAGTCAATTTTTCCAAATAAAATGGAAGGTCCCAGGATGAGGACAAAAGGAATGAGGGCTTTGGATAAAATATTCTTACACATGCCAATAATAAATGTATGCAGACCCGTGTTTCTTACGAGTATCTTTTCTCATTCAGGCTCTAATGTCCTCAATGGGAAATCTATCCATTTGAGCGATGGTTACTCTTGAAAAAAGAGCATTTCCATTGGTTTCCAGGGTTCTTCCGGGTGGCTGTCGGGCAGAGGTATTTGGCAGGAACTGGTTTCCTTCCACCACCTTTGCATTTCCGGGTCTTTTGCCATGTTGATCATATCTTTTTCAAAGTCCTCGCCCGTGTATTCATAATAACTAAAAAGGTATTTTCTGCCTTCGATTTCCGTGATATGGATGGAAAAGTTTTGCAGGTTTGCCTGCTTGATCTGATCGAGAATAGATGGCCAGACATGGGCATGGAGTTCCCGATAGTACAATTCCTGTTCAGGCTTTAGACCGATGATCGAGGCATACCTTTTTATCTTAGATTGCTCTTTTTCCTGTGGGCTTGGGTTACTCGGCCCAAAATGTGCCTGTGATAAATTTTCACTCATTCCCATTTCAGCTGGCTCGTCACTGTAGATTTTCAAATGAGTCGAGCACTCTTGCGTGCTTGCTACTACTGCAAGTAGGAAAAGCCCTTCAGGTTGAAGAGAGCGTGGGCTAGATCATTCCATGCACGATGATCCTTCTGACCATAGAGCTCTCCCTGCTTGTCCAAAAAGGCGAGTAATTGATCGGTCTTGGATTCATCTGGACGATGGCCAACTGCCTGCTCGTACATATGTTGGGCCCTGTTTTGAGGATCCTGGATCTGGGCAGTGCTTTTTGCCCAGATCACCGCCATGCGCTGGACAAAGGGATCGTTCATCAGCGTAAGGGCCTGAGCAGGAACATTGGAAGAACTTCTTCTTCCCTTAGGGCCGAAAGGACTAGGCATATCGAAGGCGAGGAGGAAAGGATTGAGGAAATTACGATAAACTGCCTGATAGACGGACCTACGGCCATGTCCGTCGAGAGGGCCACTGGGGCGGGCTCCCCGTCCGGTCATAAACGCGGTCAGGTAGGTAGGTACGCCTGGCCCATAGGCCTGGGGATTGAGTTTGCCGGACACGGCGAGAAGGGCATCGCGGATCGCTTCCGCCTGTAACCGGCGAACCGGCATGCGGTGGAGCCACTTGTTTTGCGGATCGGTCTGGGCGATTTTTTCCGGATCAATTTCGGGGTGCGGAACCGATGCCTGGCCGTAGGTACGGGAGAGTACGATCTGACGAATCATCCGCTTGATGGACCACCCGTGGGTGGCAAAGTCGTGAGCCAGCCAGTCCAGCAGTTCCGGATGGCTGGGCAGTTGGCCCTGGGGGCCGAAGTCATCAGGAGTGGGCACAATACCTCGGCCGAAGAGATGGAGCCAAATTCGATTGGCCATCACCCGTGAAGTCAGCGGGTTTTCCGAGCTGGCAATAAGGTTGGCCAATCCGAGACGGTCGACTTCCTTGGAGCCGAGGGCTTCGAGGTATCGGTGGGGCACTTCCTCACCCAATGATTTGTAGCTTCCCCGGACATAGACCCGGGCGTTTTCCGGGGTTGCCTGGCTCATGGTGAGGGCGAAGCGAGGGGCAGGTAGGTCCTGAGCAAGTTTTTCACCTGAAGTGATGAGATGGGCGACTTCAGGTCGGTGCATCGATGATTCCGC
>JAYOXT010000110.1:0-1770 GCA_038152995.1 Opitutales bacterium | reverse complement strand
CAAGAATGACATTGGGGCGGACGATGGCCTTCAAAGCTTCACGGAACCCTGGGATTTTTGTGGAGTCTCTCCAGTCAGGATTGTTGTTCATCCCGGAAATAAAGATCAGATCCGTTTGAGGAATTTCCTTTTGTAAATGGGTGAGGATTTCAAGGTTTGTTTTTTGAAACTGTTCCGATGAAACAGGATCGTTCATTCCAAAAGCAATCACGATTAGGTCAGGCTTTTCTGCGATCACCCGATCCAATTGTTTCAATCCCCAAGCGGCGGTGCGACCCGCTACTCCCAGGTTACTCAGCGTGACCTTCGAGGGAAATGCCTGATCGAGCAATCGGACAAATCCTTCAGCATAGGCTGGTTGATTTCGGGGTGCCTGCGTCTTGGCAAATCCGGAAGCGTTGTACCCCTCAGTGATGCTGTCTCCTAGGGTCACCACTTGAAAGGATGGGGAATTCTTTAATTTTTCCAATGAGCGGGGCAGGGTGGCTGAAATCGGTTTTACCAAATCAGGCCAGGTTTCTTGATGCGAGTAGGTGACCAGGGTTTGCAGATCATGAAAAAACCTGCCTTCACTGTGCAAGACCCCACCCAGGCTTCTTGGCTTGCCTGGCCCAGATCTCATCTCCTGCGGTGTCTTGGATGGAATTCTGGAATGAGCCGTCAGTCTGATTGTACGACTGCCTTTTTCCCAGGTGTAATCTTTCCCCGCTTCGTAAACAAATGAGTCGCCTGCCCGGGTTAGGACAGGCATGGAGGTTGGGGTGAAGATGAGGCGGCCACTTCGGTTGCCTTCCTCCCCAATAAAAAGAACGGGCTCATCCACCATCTTCTTGGCCAGCCACAAGGGAGTGTGGTTAGCTCTGGTATCCGCAACTGCCACAAAGTTCAAAAGAAAGGCGATGCAGAAAAAAGCCTTCATTAACTAGGAGTCTCCAAGGGAATGAATGGTATTTTGTATTTCACCGGCAATTTTTTTACCGTTTTCCCTAAGAAATTCATAGCGGATGGACATTTGCCAACAGGGTGTGATATCCGGGATTTCAATCCTCAGTATCTTGCCATCTTCAGAAAGGGAGGAGTTCGAGACAGTAAGCTCTTTTTCATCAAACTTTGGTGAGCCATAGTTTTTCGTTCTTTGGAGAGCCCAGCTGCTTACTTTTGCTTGAGGATTGCTGTTACTGGATATTGGGTCTGAAAAAGTAATTTCCACTCCCTTTTTCAAGGCCCGCATTGATACAGGTAAGTGCATGGGCTCACCCGTTGCACGCAACCGATAGAACCCGCCGGGACGAGGTTGAGAGGATGCCCAGGCTGACATCCCGCACAGGTAAAGATGTTTGTTTTGGGGGTGAAAACGGCCCCGCATGATTCCTGTGGGAAAATCAGCGATAGGTAGACGGACCATCCCTCCCTGTACTTGTCCATTGAGATTTTCATGAGGCACCACCTCCACCCGGCCCTGCCCGTAGGAAAGGTGAAGCAGTTTTCCATCGAGTTCGCCCCAATTTGGACTTTCTACCCAGAGGAGTTCGGCGGGTGAACGGTCAAAACTTTTGTGTGCCCAGCAGAGGGGCTGTTCCATGGCCGAGTCGGAGGAATCTTTCGGAGCTCCATAACTATACATGTTCCCGTAAAACTTCCCTTTACCCGGAACCACATGATTGATCCGGTTTTGCGGATTCCAATGACCCTCCTGATCAGTCACAAAAAAAGTGCCATCCGGATTGCGGCACACTCCATTGGCGGCCCGGAATCCATGAGCGAGCACCT
>JAYOXT010000109.1:0-1818 GCA_038152995.1 Opitutales bacterium | reverse complement strand
GGAAGAATGCATAGGTTCCGGAGGAGGTGTTACGGGTGTAACCGGAGATACCTCCACTCTTTCCACCCACTGCACTCCAGTTGGTTACATCGCCCGTAAAGATACGCTCGATGTCCTTGAGGGACAGTTTGGAGAGGGGGTTGGACTCGTTTACGATCACAGCCACGGCATCATTGGCGACTACAGTCTTTACCAGGCGCACGCCATTGGCACCAGCTGCTGCCTTCTCCTTGCCTTTGAGCTCACGGCTGGACATTCCAATGTGGGCAGTTCCGTCAATAATGGCGGCAATACCGGTGGAAGAGCCCTCTGCTGCGATTTCAAACTTGGAGCCTGGATTCTTGTTTTCATAAGCTTCCGCAATTTTGGGGATCATTTTCGCACCAAGGGTATCGGAACCCTTGATGACGAGCTTATCCTGAGCAAAGCCGGGAAGTGCAATGGCAAGTGCCGCAGTGGCAATCGAAAGTACTTTCGTGTATTTCATTTATTATAATTATTTATGATTTATGTTCGGTGGTTAAAACTTTGAGGTTAGAAAAGGAACTGTACGCGGGCACGGAAACCATCCGCATCGGATGAATTCGCATAATTCCATCTTCCAATTTTTTCATCCGGGTCATAACTTCCAGAGTCAACCAATTCGTTCATTTCATATCCAAGCATCAACTTGGCATCGTGCCCGTTGAATAAATAGTTTATTCCAAAATAATGTTGGTTTACTTCTTCTACCCAGATATTTGCAATGTTAGCACGACGAACAATCTCATCGGCACCAATACGTCCATTGCTATTTTCTACCGTAGAGTAACGATAAACGAGCTCCCAAGAACCATGAGGTGCGTTACTTAAGGCATAGGAACCTTGGATGGAATAACCTTCGTGTTGATGATCTGCATTTCCAGTGCCTGTTTCAGCATCACCAGACATGTATTCAGCGTCTAAGACAAACTTGCCAAAACCTAAAGAAGCAAAGAGGTTATAAGCAGTTAGGTCGTTGGTTTCGTCCAAGGCCATCTGACCAATTGCGGCACCGACATTGTAGATTATATCACTGTCGTAGTTTGCATAGGCAAGTTGGCCGAAGTAAGAAAACTCGTTGTCATCGTACCCGTAATGACCTCCCTTAAGTTTGTCAGATTTTGAATTATGGTTCTGCCCAGAATTTACAATAGCTGCTTTGTAAGAAAGTCCACTATCGAAGCTTCCTTTAGCAAACAAACCAGTATGTCTGGCGTTGAACTTGAGTTCCTCCGCAAATTGGCGGTTTACTACAGAACGCTCGATTGCTTTGGTCTTAGAAGAGGAGGTGGTTTCTTCTAATCCAAACGGTACTTTAAGTTGCCCAAAGTCAAGTCGCAAAGCGTCAGAGTGATTATACCACAAGGAAGCACCGTCGATAAAAACTTGGTCTGATTTACCGCTACCCTCACTATTTGGAGAAGCAGCAAAGTCCAAAACAATGTCACCACCCCAGTTGTCTCCCATTTTTGCATGACCGCCTAAGAATAATCGACGGAAATAAAAATGGTTTCGATCTTCTTTCGTATTGGATGAATTAAGGTCGTCTGTACCAACTCCATCCCACTGAGCTTGGATACGACCGGAGAATTTAAGTTCGGTGACTTTCTTGCTTTTGGGTTTTACTTGAGCATCGCCAGTAAAGGCAAAGCCTGCAGCCAAGACGGCACAAAGTGTATAACTAAGAGTTTTCATATGATTTGAGGTTTATATTCAGTTAGTTTTAGTTTTGTTATTTGTGACCCTAACTTAGGATCACGGTTTTAGGATAGGGAGTAGATGCACCATTTCTCACAT
>JAYOXT010000108.1:0-1868 GCA_038152995.1 Opitutales bacterium | reverse complement strand
AAAGCATCCCGAATGGATCCGGTGGAAGCCTTGCGCCACGCCGCCTAAGGAGAAAACCAATCAATCCTCTTTAATTTCCTCAGGTCTTACACTTAGGAGGTAAATCCCCCAAGAGCACAGGCTGGTAAAAAGAAGGACAACAAGGCAATTCTCCCAACCCTCGCGGGCCATCAGGCGAAGAAAGCTCTTTTCTAGTTCAGTAATCGGCCCTTCCCAAAAAAAAAATCCAGGGCGGGTTAGCAAAAAAGCAGATAACAAGAAAATAGACAGGTTGATCAAAGCAATACCTGCAATCACTCTTTTTCTTAATTTCTCGCTCATACTTCTAAACTTCTCATACAGATCTTTTAAAGTGCAAACTATAAAATCAAGGTTTGGGTAACCTCGCATTTCTGGACAGAGCTCGCTAAATAATCTTCATCACTCTCAAAACTTTGTTTTGCCTGATCAGCTGGCTTTAGTTCAAATAAATGTAATGAAGCCCAGATTTAGCATAGCCCTCCTCTATTTATTTCTAAGTGCCTGCCTTTATGGTGATCAACTTGCCGGCAGCCGGCCCAATATTCTCTTTATTCTAACCGATGATCAGGGTAAAGGTGATCTCTCCTGCATGGGTAATGATCGGATCCGTACCCCCCACCTGGATGCACTCTGGGCAAAGAGCACACGGTTTGACGACTTTCATGTCAGCCCCACCTGCTCTCCCACCCGCGGTGCTCTGATGAGTGGTCGTTCGCCCTTTGAAGTGGGTATTTCTCATACCATCCGACACCGGGATCACTTGGCTCTCGATGTGGTCACTTTTCCACAGGCATTACAAAAAGCAGGCTATAAAACAGGGATCTTTGGAAAGTGGCATTTGGGAGATGAAAAGGAATACCTGCCGAATGCCCGTGGATTTGATGAAATGCTCATTCATGGTGCTGGCGGGATTGGACAAACTGGGTGGGGAGATTTCCCTGTTAACGAAGAAGAATGCTACTTCGACAACGTCCTGCTGCACAATGAGGAGATCGTACAAACCAAAGGATTCTGCACCGATTTATTTTTCAATGCCGGACTGGCTTGGATGAAAGACCGCATTGACGCCAAAGAGCCCTACTTCGCTTACATTCCTCTCAATGCCCCTCATGGGCCAATGATTGCCCCCGAAAAATACACGCGTAGGTTCCTGAACGATGGGTATGACCCAAACACAGCTGGACGCTATGGCATGATTGAAAATATCGACGACAATATTGGCCTGACTATGGCGAAACTCAAAGAGTGGAACCAGTTGGAAAACACCCTGGTTATTTTTATGACTGACAATGGAATGGCGGGATCTGTCGGAGTTCAAAATGGACAAAAGTTCAACTCCTTTAACTGCGGTATGAAAGGTGCCAAGGCCACCGTTCATGAAGGAGGCACGCGGGTGCCCAGCTTTTGGCACTGGAAAGGCAAGCTCAAGGAAGGGGTCGATATTGATGCCCTCACCGCCCATATCGATTTTTACCGCACCATCTGCCAACTTGCCGGGGCCAAGATCCCCCAGAGTAAATTGCCTCCCGCGGGTCGCTCTCTCCTTCCTTTACTGCAAAACCCAAAAGCCAAATGGAAGGACCGTACCCTCTTCTTTCACCGGGGCAGATGGAATGATGAGATCTGGGATCACGATGCGATGGAAACACACAGGTATAGAAATGCAGCCGCTCGATCCACTCAATGGCGCTGGATTGATAACCAAGAACTCTATGACATTGGCAAAGATCCCGGACAACAGGAGAACGTGGCCAAGAAAAACCCTGCAGTAATGAAACAAATGAAGGAGGCATACGATGCCTGGTGGGATACTCTTGGCCCCTATCAGGTAAACGATGGTAAAGAAC
>JAYOXT010000107.1:0-1924 GCA_038152995.1 Opitutales bacterium | reverse complement strand
ACCTCTGTACACGGCAATAGTCTCTTAATTTCTGAAATCATTTGAAAAATATGTTTTCTTGGGGGAGGATGAGTTTTTGGAATTTCTTCCCTGGAGGCAACAATGAGAAATCTCAATTTTGCTGCTCTGCACCGTTCGATCGGTCTGGAGCTTCAAGCTCTTTACTCTTCCTGGCATCTTCAGCGATGCATTTGCCTGAGTCTGCTGCTGAGCGCGGTGATGCGCCACAAAACAGTGAATCTCTCTGAGATATCAGAAGATCTGCAGCCAGGAGTCAAACCGAACTCCAGTTATTCGCGCCTGCAGCGTTTCTTTCGCCAGGTTCGTTTCCCGAGAGTTCATCTGGCTCGCTGGATCCTGCAGCAGGTGTACGAAGCGGAGCATGGGATTCATTTCTGCCTGGACCGCACCAACTGGTACTTCGGCAGCAAGCCCGTCAACATCCTCATGCTCAGCATTGATTTTCGCGGCAGTGCCCTGCCTTTTCTGTGGTTGATGATTCCCCATGGAGGCTGCTCGAGCACTGAGATGCGCATCAAACTCCTCAAGCAGGCCCTGCGAATTGTACGGCAGTTGTATCCGTCAGAAAAGCCTTCCGTACTGGCAGATCGAGAGTTTGTCGATACCGACTGGCTTGCCTTCCTCAAGGCCAATGAGGTGCGTTTTGGAATCCGTCTGAAAACCACCAATTCCGTGACCAACAAGAAAGGCAAGCCAAACTCCGTAAAGAAGCTATTTCAAGGCCTCCCCAGAGGCCGCTTTGAAAGCACCGGGAAACGCCGAGTTTTAGGAATCTATTGTTATGTCAGTGCCTTCAAGGGTTTCGATGGGGGCATTTATGCCATTGCCCACTTTGAAAAACTCGACTATCCCCAGCAAGCCTTCACCCTCTACTCCAAGAGGTGGAAGGTCGAGACGCTCTTCCAAAATCTCAAATCCCGGGGCTTCCATTTCGAGGACACTCACCTCACCAAACCCGCTCGCATCAGTAAGCTCATTGCTGTACTCGCCCTCGCCTGTTTGTGGGCTCTCAAGGCCGGATGGACCACCGGAGACGACGCAAATCGACTCAAAACCAAAAAACACGGACGGCTTGCCGTCAGCCTCTTCACCCAGGGACGAAAGTTCATCGTCAACAAACTCTGCGACTTCCGGGACACCTGGAATCTGTTCCAAATTCTGATCACTCCTTTTCAAAACCAACCCCAAATCAAATCTCTACAGAGGCTACTAACATGAAATCTATAGCCTTTTCTGATCTGGTCGATTTTTTGCCGTGTACAGAGGCCAATGAGGTGCGTTTTGGAATCCGTCTGAAAACCACCAATTCCGTGACCAACAAGAAAGGCAAGCCAAACTCCGTAAAGAAGCTATTTCAAGGCCTCCCCAGAGGCCGCTTTGAAAGCACCGGGAAACGCCGAGTTTTAGGAATCTATTGTTATGTCAGTGCCTTCAAGGGTTTCGATGGGGGCATTTATGCCATTGCCCACTTTGAAAAACTCGACTATCCCCAGCAAGCCTTCACCCTCTACTCCAAGAGGTGGAAGGTCGAGACGCTCTTCCAAAATCTCAAATCCCGGGGCTTCCATTTCGAGGACACTCACCTCACCAAACCCGCTCGCATCAGTAAGCTCATTGCTGTACTCGCCCTCGCCTGTTTGTGGGCTCTCAAGGCCGGATGGACCACCGGAGACGACGCAAATCGACTCAAAACCAAAAAACACGGACGGCTTGCCGTCAGCCTCTTCACCCAGGGACGAAAGTTCATCGTCAACAAACTCTGCGACTTCCGGGACACCTGGAATCTGTTCCAAATTCTGATCACTCCTTTTCAAAACCAACCCCAAATCAAATCTCTACAGAGGCTACTAACATGAAATCTATAGCCTTTTCTGATCTGGCCGATTTTTTGCCGTGTACAGAG
>JAYOXT010000106.1:0-1946 GCA_038152995.1 Opitutales bacterium | reverse complement strand
CCAAAGGACATCACCTCGCCTACTGCACCAATGTTCACCGTGGAAACAATTGGGCTGAAACCTTTTTCTCCCTGCAGAGCGATGTGATGAAGGTAAGGAGGGCGGTTTCTCCGAACAACCCCTACGCCATTGGACTGCGTCTGGGTGCCGGTGCGGCAAGGGAACTTTCCCAACCTCACGAACTCGGACTATTTAAACAATGGCTCGACGAGCAAAATTGCTATATTTTTACAATCAATGGTTTTCCTTACGGAAATTTTCACGGTCAGCGGGTAAAGGAGGAGGTCTACCGCCCGGACTGGGCAGATCCAAAGAGACTGGCGTATACAGAGTCCCTCTTCTCCATCTTAAGTGAAATCCTGCCCGCAGGCACAGAGGGGAGTGTCAGTACCCTACCCGCTTCTTTCAAAGAATTTCACCACGCAGGAAATTTGCCCGAGCAGGCCTACGATCACCTCATCGCCTGTGCGGAGACCATTGAGCGGCTGTCCGAGGAAAAGGGATTGGACCTGCATCTCGGTTTGGAACCGGAACCGCTGGGCTGGTTCGAAACCATTCCGGAAACTGTTCGCTTCTTTGAACAACTGCTTGACCGGGCACCGGACCCAGAGAGAATCAGGCGAAGAATTGGGGTAAATTATGACTGCTGCCACCTCGCCATCGAATATGAAGATGCCGCGGCTGGTCTCAATACCCTCAAAAACCATGGCATCCGCCTGAGCAAACTGCACCTTAGCTCGGCCCTGCGTGCCCGGCCAAACCCGGAAAATTTACAAACTCTCAAAAACTATGTGGAAGGGGTATATCTTCACCAGGTCATAACCGCGAGGGAGGGACAGATACTTGAACGAATCAAAGATCTCGATCTTGCCTTGGCACGAGCCGAACAAAAAAACGGAGAGGCCGATGAATGGAGAGTGCACTTTCATGTGCCGCTGCATGCTTCCCCGGGTCATGGGCTGGAGGATACCCGCGGACATGTATTCCATACCCTGGACTGGCTGAAGGAAAACCCCTCTGCCTGTCATCATCTGGAAATGGAAACTTACACCTGGGAGGTATTGCCCGAAGAACTGCGCACGGAAGAAGTCGCCGACCAGGTCATCCGTGAGTATCAATGGACACTGGATGCCCTTGAGGAAAGGGGACTGGGGAGATGAGCATTCGATTCGGTGACTGGATGAGCATGGCACGGGGTGCCAACCTGCCCACGGTGTGGAGCAATGTCATTGCCGCCTGGGCGATCAATGCCGGGGCGGGCCCTTCCCTGCGGTGGATGCCGGAGTGGACGGATATGGCCTTTTTTGATTTCCCCACCCTCGGGTGGTTACTGCTTGGGTCCACCCTGATTTATGCAGGGGGTTGTTTCCTGAACGATCTCTGTGACTACTCATTCGATCAGGAACACCGCCCCGAACGGCCCCTACCCTCCGGGAAATTAACTTTGCCGCAAGGGTGGGCCCTCGCCCTTCTTCAACTGCTTGCTGGCACCTCCGTCCTGATTCTCGGAGCAGGATGTGCCTGGGAATGGACGGCCGCCCTTCTTCTCTGCCTGCTTATCTACAACTGGGTGCACAAGAAAACGGCCTGGGGTATTGCACTGATGGGCGGCTGCCGCACCTTGCTATGGATAACTGCGGGAACGGCCGCAGCTGGTATGAGCCCGGCTCCCCTGCTCTATGTCTGGGCGGGAATGGTTGGCATCTATGTGGTGGGAATCAGCTGGTATGCCCGCAATGAATCGATAGGCAGGAATGCTCTGAGCGAGGAATCGTGGACTGCCCGGATTCCCGTGCTCCTGCTAATGGGTATGCCTATGATCGCCCTGGGTTATTTGGTGCTCTGGAACAACCTTGACCCCATCCGCACCTTCCTGGCCAACCTGGCGGGATTGCTCGCCGGCGGGGTGGTCTTTTTCGCGATTCTTAAAATGAGGGAAAAGGAAG
>JAYOXT010000105.1:0-1968 GCA_038152995.1 Opitutales bacterium | reverse complement strand
TACCTGGCTCCAAAAACTCGCCGAGATCAGCCCCACTGATCTTACTCTGAGCATTGCCATCAATTATCTTCACTTATTAGATCCTAATCTCCAAGTTCCTTCTAAAAAATTATCTTTGCTTCTTACCGAAGCAACTGATCTTGTCGAAAAAACAAACCTTCCTCAGGCAAGAATTGCGCTTGCCCTGGCACATTTGAGAAATGATTCCCCCGATCGTTCTCTTGTTGCCCTAGGATCAGCGGCAGATTGGCGTACATGGGGAGAAAGCCGATCGGCGTGGGCTTTTTTAGCTTCCCAAGTATATCGCTTAAATCATGACTCAGAAAAAGCCGTGGTGTTGTTAAAAAAAGTTGATTTTCAGAATATGGACAGGGCCGAAAGTGAAAGTTTGAAATTCCTATTCCCTGACCAATTTAAAATTTAACCCTTCATGACCTCTTCTTTGGAAAATTCAACTCCTCCTATCTGGAAAATTTGCATTGGTGGACTCGCTCTGTGCGCTCCTTGGATTTTTCTGATCTATCAGCTTTCAATCACATGGGATACCAACGAACAATACGCACACGGTTACCTAGTGCCCATTTTCTGCATTTTCTTGATTCTCAAAAGTTATCCCAAAAGCGACGCGGACAATACCTCCATCATGAGCTCTCCCCTGCAGGGCAAACTAACTTATTTCGTTGCTTTACCCGCCCTACTATTCCTGTTTCCCGTATGGTTAGTAAGAAGTGCAAATTCTGACTGGAGGCTCATCAATTTCATTATATTTTTTCTCACCTTATGTTACACTCTCGCTCTTCTTTACGATGATGGTGGCTGGAAAAGAATTAAGCACTTAATCTTCCCCTTCCTATTTTTCTTGGTCGCTATTCCTTGGCCCCTAAAGACAGACCTTCAGCTAACCCAATGGTTGCAGGCAAAAGTTTCATCCATCATTGTTGATGCACTTCTCTTAATGCAGCATGTAGCAAGATTAGAAGGCACTGTTATCGATGTTGGCGTATTTGGAAAGATTGGCGTCGATCAAGCATGCAGTGGTATAAATGGCCTTCAATCATCCATGGTGGTCACCCTTTTTCTAGGTGCCTATTATGGTTTTGGATGGGTTAACCGTATTTTTTTGGTTTTATCGGGCATGCTCATTGCCCTGGCTCTTAACCTATGCCGTGCTTTTGCCCTCTCTTTCATAAAAGTAAAAGGGAAAGGGCACTTCATTGACGATTCTTTATTTTCCATTGCCGGATGGCCATTCCCTACGGTCCATGATCTTTTGGGTTGGATTGAAACCATTTGTATTTTTATATGCATCCTCCTGCTTGCAAGAATGGCTCAGGGGGGGCTCTTTCTTACAACAATGGCCAACGAGCCAAACCGTTGGCTTAATTTAAGATATTCGGGAAAACCAGTTTTTAGTGTTATTGCTGTATTCCTGTGCATTGCCATTGCTACAGGGGTGGAATATCATTTCCGATCAGCAGAATCGAAAATGGCAACCTCCCCGGAACTCATCCTCAATTTAGACGGAACCGACATAAAAACCGAAGAACATGATATCTCCAACCAGATTGTAGCTCAGCTTCACTTCGAATCTGCTGAATCAATCCAGTGGCAGGACAGTTTTCGCACCCAGTTCAACCAGTTTGGCCAGCGAATCATTAACCCCAATGAGGAGTACTGGCAGGCATTTGTTGCTCGTTGGGAGCAAGGCGGTGCTTGTACTGCAGTTTTATCAACCCACTCCCCTGATTCCTGTATTCCTCTAACTGGGCTTACTCAGATTTCTCCCTCTCCCGGTGAAAGTGCTCCCACCTTCGAGCTCACAATAGAAGGGATTAATATCTCCTTCGAGGCTTACGAATTTTCTCGAGATTTTCGGAAACTGTTTGTCTACCGTTGCTTTTGGCCGTTCAAAATCAATCCCGGAGAAAAAAACCTCTTTCCATCAGGTGGTTACAATTTCTCTGGCAG
>JAYOXT010000104.1:0-2104 GCA_038152995.1 Opitutales bacterium | reverse complement strand
CCTGGTGTAAGACCAACAAACCCGTTATGCTCCTGGATCGCATGTTCGAAGGTATCGAGCCGGAAGTCTGATTTTTGATTTTTAGCATCTGGGCCGTGGCACTTGTAGCATTTGTCTGAAAGGATGGGTCGGATCTGCCGGTTAAAATTGATCTTCGCCCACATGAAATTCCCGAAACAGAAAATGAGAGCCATGCAGCCAAGTAACCTCAGGTAGTTGGATGAGCGAAGAACCATGATCTTTTCAATTTTTAATAAGTGTGCAAATTGAGCCAAGTAAAAGTCCATCTAATTTGAAAATTAAATAGATGAAGTCGGCTCAATGAAAACTTTTAACGTGACACATGTTTAAAGAATTGGGAGAACTAGGGCTTGAGCAAAACAGGAAAAAAAAATCTACCAGAACGGATCGCGGGATCCATTTTCTCGGGAGGCGGTCTGGGAGATGTGGGTATTGAGTGGGGTTGTGGTATTCCTGTTCTTGGTGCTTGTGAAATTGTGCCATCGCGTGCCTCTTTGATCCGACAAAATTTCCCCGACACCAAAGTATTTGAGGGTGATATCTGGAAATTAAAAGATGCGTACATTGATTTTTTTCAAAAGCAGCTACAGGGTCAGCATCCTTGGTTGATCACCCTTTCTCCACCTTGCCAAGGAATGTCTTCTAATGGAGCAGGAAGAATTTCATCTTCCATACGATTGGGAAAACGTCCAAAAGATGATGAGCGTAACCGATTAATCCTTCCAGGTTTAGATGTATTGGAGAGTCTGTTACCCGATTGGTTCTTGCTCGAAAATGTTAAGCGAATGGAAAATACAGTCATTCGAAACGAATCAGATTTACCGGAAAATATTCTGGATTGTGTCGCTCGCAGAATGCACCCCTTGGGCTACACCATTCGCTCGTGTATCTTGGATTTTAGGGAATATGGAGTTCCTCATCATCGTGAACGTTTGATTACCATTGGCTGCCGTTTGCCTGAAGTGGTTGATTCATATCCTAGCTTGCACGCGGTATTTTCTAAAGATCTCAGCCCTGTGCACGCACCACGGACCCATGGAAGTAAGGGTCTTTTACCTTGGGTTACCTTAAGGGATGTGACCTCTGATCTGAGCCCTTTGGATGCCCATAGCCAGTTGGTGGATCCAAAGGACCCTTATCATTGTATTCCCCCATGGAATGATAAGCAGTATTATTGGATGCATCACACCCCAGAGGGGCAGACTGCTTTTGATAACGATCGTTGTCCGCATTGTGAAACGCGAAGAAAAAAACCAAATCAAACCAAGTGTTCGGGATGTGATTGCCCGTTGCCTATTCCACAGTTAGTCAAAGATGGTAAAGCAAGATTGATCCGTGGGTTTCGTACTTCCTATCGTAGAATGTGGTGGGATCGACCCGCGGGTACTTTAACGATGAACAGTGGGGTCATTTCCAGCGATTTAAAGGGGCACCCAGAGCAAAACCGGGTTCTTTCCCTGCGGGAAATCTTGCGACTTTCTACCCTCGACTCCGAACATTGGCCGAAGTGTTATGATTTTGGAGGGGTGCCCCTCGGAAAATGGAATGCAAACGGTACCTTTTCTCCAAGGTTGGTCAGGGAAGTGGTTGGGGAGTCCATTCCGCCTCTGGCGATGACAAAGATGGTTCAGCACTTGATCGACTTGGAGGAAAAGATTTGCAAATAAGGAAAAAATGGCCCGTCCTCGGTAACCGAGAACGGGCCTAAAGCCAAGAAAGCCTACCCCAAAACTTCCTTGGATAAGTCGATTTAGCGGGATGGGTACAACTTGGTCAACTGCGATTCTGTAATCCTTGGAGTGAGGTTCAGTGAGGTTCTCCTAAACTCTTGGAAATTAAGAGATAAATACACAAAAATGCTCCAAGGAAACTTATTCGCAGGCAAAATCACAAGCTGTTAGCAAGCTCACCCTGCTCCCAATCCGAATGAAATTTGAAAGGTAAAGCTTTAGTACTCAGTGCCCATTTGACCGGGCTGGGGAATCGCATAGCTTCCATCTGCATTGGCTAAGAGTGGAGAGGGTGAGTCTCCGTCCACGATATCATCGATACCGGCACAGAAGTCGTGCGTGCAATTGAGCAT
>JAYOXT010000103.1:0-2131 GCA_038152995.1 Opitutales bacterium | reverse complement strand
CAAAATCCAAATTGGATAGTGGAGTTTCGAAAGTGGTTACCGGTCTTTGGTTGGCGGTTTCCTGACCCATTACGGTAAGGGCTGGCAATTCTTCGGCACCAAAGGATTGAAATGATAGGCCAAGCAAAGTGACCAAGCATGAAAAGTAAGCTAAGTTTCTAAAGTGGGTTAACATTCTTTTTTTAAATCAGTTTCTCAGATTACTTTCAATCGTTAACAATTCAGATTTACTTATTTAACAATCAATTGTTCCTGAACTTGAAACCCTGAGTTATTTTCGGTTCAATACATCCATGCCTGATCGCGAAACCCAGACCGAAGAAATCTACCTAGCCGGTGGGTGCTTATGGGGGGTGCAGGAATTTGTTCGGCATCTGCCAGGAGTTATCCAAACCGAAGCGGGTCGGGCGAATGGTACATCGAGTTCCACCAAGGGAGAGTACGATGGATATGCCGAGTGCGTGCGTACAGTTTTCGATCCAGCTAAGGTAACCGTTGCTCAGTTGCTTGAATATCTCTTTGAAATCATCGATCCTCACAGCATCAACCAGCAGGGCCCCGATGTGGGTGAAAAATACCGCACCGGTGTGTACAGTAAATCAGAGGCACATCTTAACGAGGCCAAACAATGGATCGCATCGTGCAAAGATGCCGATCGTATCGTCGTGGAGGTTTTGCCCTTAACCAATTACATCCCCAGTGATGAGGAGCACCAGGACCGCCTCACCCGCTGCCCAGAGGATACTTGTCATTTACCCAGAGAACTCCTCCACAAATACAGAAGGTGTTCTTAGGTTTGATATCTTCAATGGATCGAAAGTTCTAAGATCGAATCCCCTTTGCCGGTGGCTTCGTGATTGAAGATAGCGAGATAAAGTTTGTTGTTATTAACGGTCATGAAATAGGGCGTCAATCCGCTTGGAACTAAGCTACTCAGATCAGTCCAGTCTCCCGAAGCTAAGTCATCCAAAGTTTGAAAGCGGATGAATTTATTTTCATTAAAGTCGGTTCCCTTGGCATAGGCTTGGGTGAAGTAACTGGTTGCATACCAGTGGCCGTTGAAAAACTCGGCGTCATTGAGAACCAGCCCGGTTGTTTTCCACGAGCCAGCTGCTCCTTGGCGACCCGTAGGATCGAAGCTATCGTAGATTTTGAAGGTTGGTTTTTCCCAATCCACCACCTCCACGATACGGCCCTTGGCGGAGCCAATGGCATAGAGTTTTCCATTGGTAAAGGTGAGGGCCCGGGCATAGCCTTGAGTAGGTGCTTTAATCACACTTTCGTTTTCTCCAATCGCGGTGAAACGAAAGATGTGGCCGGAGTTTGGATTGAGCGCATAGATCCAGCCGGTTTCGGGATCGATAACGGTGTCGTGGGGGCGTTGGAGTTTGATCCCACAAATCTCTTTGGTCTCTGCGGTGATCTTGTTTTTGCTTGGATCGACAAAAGAAATTAAGCGGTGATGATCCGTATCGTTGGCATAGTAGAGTTTGTCTACAGGGTTATAGACCACGGAGTGGTGGCGCTTGACCGAGAGGGGAGATACAGAGAAAGATTGCTTGGGGCTATTACGATAAAGAAAGCGGTGGGTGGTGCATGCGGTGATGATCTCTGAACCTCCGGGACCGAATGCGATGTGGGTAAAGCCCCCAAATGTGAGACTCTCGTTGATGGTGTGATAGATGGATACTTTTAGCCCAAAATCCTCTTTTGAATTGGCTACCTTGACCTTTCCAGTAAGGGATGAGCAGAGGAGGAGAAAAAGAAGAGGATATTTACTTTGAATCATCCTTGTTACTGATTGAATTTTTTATGATTCATGAATTCCCAGATCCGATCCATCCATGTATAACTTCCCGTGCCGGGAGATGCGTTGCGTTGGAAGCAGTGACCCCGCTTGGCGAGGGTGTGGAGGTCGGACTGGATACCCATTCTTCGTAGCTGTTCCCAGCATTTGATCGACCCCATAGGGGAGTATCCATCGGCATCGCCGTGGATGAATAACATGGGGCAGGTATCCAGATCGAAGGCAAAGTCGGGAACGATGCGGGCATCGTCTTCGTTTCCTCCTTTGGAGTTTGGTCCATTGGCTCCATCGGTGAGAGCATAGGCTGGGTAGATTGCCACCGCC
>JAYOXT010000102.1:0-2133 GCA_038152995.1 Opitutales bacterium | reverse complement strand
GGGTGGAGGCCCATGATGTGCGCGATGGCAATCTTTCCGGCGATGTCACCGTCAGCGGCACGGTGGATGTAAACACCACCGGTACCTACACTTTGACCTACACCGTGAGCGATGCGGCGGGCAATCAGGCAAGCCTCACCCGCACCGTGAATGTGGGCACACCTGCCACCTATGCATCTGACCTCAACGCCAGCGTCGCCCTGGAAATGATCTGGGTGGAGCCGGGCACATTTACGATGGGTAGTCCGACTTCGGAAGCGGGCAGGTCTACCAATGAGACCCAACATGAGGTTACCCTGACTACCGGCTTTTACCTAGGAAAGTACGAGGTGACGCAGGCCCAGTATCAGGCGGTGATGGCGGGGAATACGGATGGTTTAAATGCCACCCCTAGCAACTGGCCTAACAACCCGGACCGTCCGGTGGAAAATGTATCACATGATGATATTCAGAAATTCCTCACCCGCTTGAATAACCAGCAGGCTGGCAATATTCCGGCGGGTTGGGCCTATGTATTGCCCACGGAAGCACAGTGGGAGTATGCCTGCCGGGCAGGCACGACCACGGCGTACTCATGGGGGGATTCAATTACTTCCAATGATGCGAATTATAATAATAACATTAGACAAACGGTGAATTTTGGCCAGTACAGTGCCAACCCATGGGGCTTTTTTGATATGCACGGCAATGTCTGGGAGTGGACGGCAGACTGGGACGCAGCCTACAGTTCGGGAGCACAGAATGATCCTGAGGGTCCGGCCTCGGGCTCCGACCGTGTCCTTCGGGGCGGCTCCTGGGGCAATACCGGTACGCCCCTGCGTTCGGCCTACCGCGGCTACAACTACCCCAGCTACCGCAACCTCATCATTGGCTTCCGTGTCGGTTTCCAACAGGTACCTGCGGATGTGGCTAGCCCCGAGATGCAAATCCTCGGGGATGCAAACATCACGCAGTTGCAGGGCGTCGCCTGGGTGGATCCTGGGGTGGAGGCCCATGATGTGCGCGATGGCAATCTTTCCGGCGATGTCACCTTCAGTGGCACGGTGGATGTAAACACCACCGGCACCTACACCTTGACCTACACCGTGAGCGATGCGGCCGGCAATCAGGCAACCCTCACCCGCACCGTGAATGTGGGCACACCTGCCACCTATGCATCTGATCTCAATGCCAGCGTCGCCCTGGAAATGATCTGGGTGGAACCGGGCACCTTTACCATGGGTAGTCCGACTTCGGAAGCGGGTAGGCAAACGAATGAAACCCAGCACGAAGTCACTCTGACCCAAGGGTTTTATTTAGGAAAATATGAAGTTACTCAGGCCCAGTACGAGGCGGTGATGACCGGGAATACGGAAACCAATAGTACTGGCCATGTGATCAGTGCCACGCCGAGCCATTTTGGAGGTAACCCGAACCGCCCTGTGGAAAAAGTGTCCTGGGAGGATATCCAGGTATTTCTTACCCGATTAAATGAGCAACAATCGGAAAATATCCCTGAGGGTTGGGCCTATGTCTTACCCACGGAAGCGCAGTGGGAGTATGCCTGCCGTGCAGGCACGACCACGGCGTACTCATGGGGGGATAGTATTAGTGCATCGGATGCGAATTATAATAATAACATTGGGCAAACGGAAAATTTTGGCCAGTACAGTGCCAACCCCTGGGGCTTTTTTGATATGCATGGAAATGTGTGGGAGTGGACGGCGGATGCTTATTCAAGTTACGCAACGGGTGCCCAGACCGATCCGTTCAATGTCGGCACGTCGGGCTCCCTACGCGTCTATCGGGGCGGCTCCTGGGGCAGTACTGGTCCGAACCTGCGTTCGGCCTCCCGCTACAGCAACGACCCCAGCAACCGCTACTTCAGCCTTGGCTTCCGTGTCGGTTTCCAACAGCAGTAAGCCCATGTTCGAAAGGATGAAGAACAGGGCGTTGAGGCAGGAGCGGAGCGCGGCAGGCCTGGCTAAAGGAAGAGTGAATGGTGAAGAGTGAAGAGCAAAGTAAGAGTGAAGGGTGAAGAGAGAAATATACGCTGATCGTTTCTTTTGCTTTTAGGAATTTTGTTGAAAGAGTTTCTACCTCTGGCGTTTCACGAAGGAAGCGCACAAAGTTATGCCCTAAATCTACTTCAAA
>JAYOXT010000101.1:0-2215 GCA_038152995.1 Opitutales bacterium | reverse complement strand
TGCAAGCTGCTTTGGTTGGTTACCGCAAGCTCGGCCACGGAGGTGTCGCTCACAGTGTAGAGCACGGCCAGGCCGGAAGTGGCACTGGCGTTTAAGTCCACGGTTTGGCCCACGCCCACTCCGCTGAAGTCCTGCCCCCAGGCAATCGATTGCTCGGTCAGGGTGGAGAGTACCAGATCCCCATCCACATAGGTGAAGGAGTACTTGTTGGAAGCGGCGCTTCCAGGTCGGATGTAGTAAGTGCCCGCACTGCTGGAACTGGTTGCATCGGTAGTAACCACGGGTGCTTTGGTCAGGCTGACTGTCGTATGCGAGTGGTTGCTGGGCAAGGATGAAGCCAATCCCCACTTGTGGGCGAGGTAGCCCTCGATGGATTTCCGCACCGTATCTGTGGGCTCCTGCATGACGATGATAACTTCCTTGATCGAGCCTTGGAGGTATTCGCTTGTGGATGTCCTTCCAAGGAATCCTGTTTCTGATCCTGCATTTGCAGTCCCAGTAAAGGAAGTTTTGGTGCCTTTGAGCGTACCGTCATGATAAATTTTAAAGGTGTTTCCGGTTACACTAAGTTCTAAAGCGTGTACTTTTACAGGAGAGTTATCTGTGGAGGAAACGCTAGACAGATCATTTCCCCAACTATACCAGCTTACCTGACTGGTGCCGTTTGTTCTATAAGAGAAAGACTGCCCAGATGTAAATCTGCCATTGGTAATAAACCCGTCGTTTCCACTGGTTGCATCACAATTTGTAACCAAAAATACCATAGATGCCTCATTTGAATCCGGTACAACTCCGTGGGCTAATGACAAACTGTCGTCGGACCCATCAAAGAGAATTTGATTTGTGTCAAACAGGGGTTTACTGCCCGAAGTGGACTGGGTGGCATGATTGCTGTTTCCACTCTTATCACTCCACTGGCTTACTGCGTTGGAAGTGTGGGTGATGGTGCTTGTGTCGGACGCGTCCAACCAGAGCTCTAGGCTTGCCAGTGCTGCGGGGTTCGCTCCAATGGCCAAGGATGCATCGCTGTGCTTCCAACCGGTCACGGTATAGTTTAGGTCAGGGATAGCATCACCCACGGAGAGGGAGAGGTCCTGACCGGTGATGGTAAGAGGAGCCTTGGCTACGGAGAAGGTGTGAGATACCGGGGTGGCGGCAAAGGCGGTCGCGTTTTCTGCAGCGGTGGCTGTAAG
The DNA here is from genome assembly GCA_038152995.1 of Opitutales bacterium. Lineage (GTDB taxonomy): Bacteria > Verrucomicrobiota > Verrucomicrobiia > Opitutales > Seribacteraceae > Chordibacter. The sequence goes on along the minus strand of JAYOXT010000101.1, from coordinate 1,022 downwards.
GGTAACGGATCCACCCCCACGAATGATGGCACTGGTTCCATTGATCTCGATGATGTCACTATCGCTGGAGGTGTAGTTTAAATCACCTGAGCCTGTGGCTGTGGCAGTCAGGCTGAGCGGGGAGTCTCCGTAGACCAGTCCTGCAAAGGTCTGGTTCCAGGTGATCACGCGCTGCCCTTTGGTCACCCCAATTTTGAGGGAGGCAGAATCACTACCATCGGAATTGGTGGCGGTGATGGTTGCGGTGAAGGTGCCAATAGCGGAGGCACTTCCGGAGATGACTCCGGAGTTATTGATGCTCAGACCCGATGGCAACCCAGTTGCGGACCAACTGGTGGGGTTGCGGTCTGCAGGTACCTGAATGTTAACCGGAGCACCTGTGGAAATAAGAATATTATCCGTAGATGGAGCCGTCCACATCGATAGTTGAGAGGCCTTGCCAAAGTTTACCCGCTCTTCCGAACCACTGGGTTGGGTGATGTACCAGTTATTGGTATCTCCACCATTACCCTCTGCGGTCATGTAGAAGAAGTTGTAGGAGAATCCAGCGGTCAGGGAGAGGTTCCCATTTGAAGCCCATGCCCAGGGGGCTACTTCCTCAAAGGAGGAGAAGACGCCATCCCCGTTTAAGTCGACATACATACCACCCCGGTCATCATTGTCCCAACGGAAATTGTAGGTTCCGGTTGTGGGTGCGGTCAATGAACCGGAAATCGCAGTCATGAAATTATCTCCTCCGCTAAAGTTGGGGAAGTGATTCCAATTCTGAATATCGGCATCGGTGTTGCTAAGCTGGATGTTGTGGGAGTCGCGGGTATCAGCGAGCAAACCTTTACTGCCCGTAAAGACACGAGAGCTTGAGTATGCATAGGTCGCCCCCTCCAAATCATTAAGCCCAGAGCCCCAATTGGGTCCCATAAATACCGATGCATGAAGCGGATGGAAGTTGTTTACCCTACCAATCAAAGGCTTGTTATCAAAAATAGGAGCCACATTTTTGTAGGGGTGGTTGGCATCCAGGC
>JAYOXT010000100.1:0-2251 GCA_038152995.1 Opitutales bacterium | reverse complement strand
ACATCAAAGAATTAAAAGAACTTATCGGGTTTGATGGATCCAAGCCTATGCATAACCCAAGCAAGAGAGTTCACTGATACCTGAATGAGACACCTGGTCAATTTCGGCCTTCTCTTTAGCTTTTCCGCACTGGCGGTTACAGGAGCACTGGCTTACTTGGAGCCGTTCTCCCTTACGGTTACACAAATCCATATTCTTGCCGGGTCGGTTACCCTGGTCTTAGTCATCCTTCACCTGCTTTCCCGTATACCTTATTTCAAAAGCCGGGTGAGTAAGGGGAAACAGGCAGGATCTATGCGTAAGCAGGTTTTACTTTTTGGTGCTGTTTTTGGGTTTTTGGTGTATGCAGCGATTGCTGGCTTACCGCCATCTTCGTGGTTGATAGAGAATAGTTATGAACACAAGAACCGTGCCCAAATTGTCCGGTCATCCAACTTAGTCGGCTTTGACCAACCGGAACCTCATCGAAAGCTTATCGTCCGAAAAAGCCTGGATGACAATGCGAGTGGATTGTCCATTAACCTCAGTTTTCGAAAGAAGCTGAACCCTATGCCATCGATTGCAGTCTGGGCGGAAAGCACGGTTGGATCGATGATTGAAACCTTATACCTTGAGCAGTCACTTGCTTATTCGGAAACTCCGCTTTGGGAAGATTATCGTACGCAGCGTAGTCATATTCTTCCCCTCTGGCGTCACCGGTATACCCTTCTTTCGGGGATCACTCCATCGGGGGAAGTGGATGCGGTGAGCGGAGCCACGGAGTCTCACCGCTTTGCCCTTGATCCATATCTTGTTGCAGGAAAAGGAAATGAATTTGTTTTGTGTGTGGAAATCAATGCACCTGCGGATACCAATGATTGGCATAAGGATCCTATCCTTGGTCAGCCTTCTTTGCTTTACAGTTGCCTAATCGAAGTCGATAGGGAGGAGCCTTATTACCTGCTTGAACTGACGGGTCATGGTGGAGGTGATGCATCGGAGACGGGTAATATCCAATATGATTTGGATGACATGGATACTGCCAAACGGATGAAGGATTTGTTTTTGGTAAAACTGGAAAAATAAATTTACCTTTCCTACTCCCAAGAGTTAGGTTCATTGATTATGAATCACCCATTTGCCATTTTCCTATCCGGACTAATGTTTTGTTTTTCATTGGCTGCAAAAGAAGTCAGGCCTTCGCATACTCCTAAAGAAAGAATTCCGGGCAAATCGGTGAGTTTGGATTGGACCAAACCTATACCGGTTCCATCCCCACTAACCGTTAGCGTTTCGGTAAAAGGGGGACAACCCGCTCTGGATCCGGATGGTTTCGGGGTAGAAGGGCAGGGCTCCTCCCGTGTGGATCCTGGCGAAACTCTGGCTCTTCGCTTTCAACAAGATGTGATGATTGATACCATTCGATTAGATGCAGGAGAGGAAGGTAAAATTGGAGGTCAGCTGAAGATTGGGAATAAAACACAAAACATTGTGAAAACGGATAGAGGTAAAAAGGGTAGGGAAAAGAGTGTGGTATCACTGGACGGACTCGGGCTTTTAAAGCGTGGTGAAATGCTGGTGCTCGATCCTGTACCATCAACCCCGAAATCTCCAAGCGGTAGCTGGAAATTAGTTGGACTGACCGCTCGCCCTTTTCCTCAGGAATAAAGGCAGTTATTTTTTATGACAAAATCACAATTCATTTTCTCAATATTAATGGTGCTTTGCACAGGATGTTTTGTTTCAGCAAATCCCCTTAAATCCGGATATTCATATCCAATCCCCAGCCTTAAAAAAGGGGCACACATTTTGTTCATTGGGGATTCAATTACTGACATGCAACGTAGTCGTAACCCCTATGGGTGGGATCAAAATCATTTACTTGGGCACAGCTATGTATTTCTGATTGCAGGTCGCTTAGGAATCGATGCAGTTGAATCCAACTACACTTTTTCGAACCGGGGAATTTCGGGCAACGCGGTTGCGGACCTAAAAAAGCGCTGGCAGCAAGATGCAATCGAACCAAAGCCGGATTTACTGAGCATTTTGATTGGTACAAACGATGTTGGAAAGGGAGTTACTCCTCAGGCCTATGAGAGAGATTACCGAGCGATCCTGAACAAGAGCAGGGAAGGAAATCCAGAGCTAAAACTCGTCCTATTGGATCCCTTTGTTTTGAGATCTGGAAAACTGGATCACCAGGATGTATGGCAGAAAAGAAAGACTGCCACAGATCAAATGCGTATGGTTGTTGCCCGTCTGGCCAAGGAGT
>JAYOXT010000099.1:0-2290 GCA_038152995.1 Opitutales bacterium | reverse complement strand
AAATAGGTATAGTCGGGAAAACTTGGGCAGTTAATCTTCTGAGCATCCTCTCCAGAAAGAATGCGATAAAGAAAAGGTATCTGTACATCCATACGGACGAATTCTCGTTTATCTTCTTCAGTCATAATAGATTATCACATTTCAATTTAAATCCATGAGCAAGTGGATTTTACCGATGGACTTTCTTAAGGAATCAGGAGTTTTCATTTTACCATGGCTGCTTTGTGGTACTTTTTCTTGATCGTACGCCCATTCCGTCCCCTGCCAATGCATGACCATGCTCAACCTCCTCAGCAATCACGATTTGATTTTTTCCAGAATTCTTCGCCTTATATAGTGCCCTGTCAGCAGTCTTAAGAAAGTTGGTCAAACTGTCATCCTTGAGTGGCACGGTAGTAGCCAAACCGATACTAATAGAAACACTCTCTGAACAACTTGAAGAATTATGCGGAATATTTAGATCCCTAACCTTTTCCAAACATGCCTTTGCGACTATATTGGGATCTTTCGTATTCGGCATGATCAGGCAAAACTCTTCACCACCATAACGCCCAATCATATCAACCGACCGAGTCGTTGCTTCCTGCAAAGCACCTGCCACTTCCTGAAGACATCGATCTCCTGCAACATGCCCGTAGGTGTCGTTGAACTTTTTAAAGTCATCGATATCGATCATGCAGATGCTGATACTTTGACCATCCCGCATACACCTACGCCACTCGTAGTTCAAATAATCGATAATTCCTCTTTTATTGGCCACCTTGGTAAGACTATCCAAAACCGTGAGGTCTTTAAGCTTTTCCTGAACCGCAAGGATTCGGAAGAGATACCAGATACTTGACCCGCTAAACAATACTCCGAAGATGGATACAAATAAAGGAGCCGAACTTCTTTTTTGGTCCACATAATCAACAAAAGGCACTCCTTTAACGCCCCAGGTTCTATTGGCAAAGGTTAGTGTATCGGTCTCGATAAACCTGGAAAGCTTGGGAAAGATTTCTGACTGATCTTCTGAAGATTTATAGATCGTATTGAATGAACCGGCATTTATATTTTTCAAAGTAAACGGAAGAGAAAAATTTCCCTCCAGTAATTCAAAACTTAGGTTCCTAACCGCTGTACTTTTCATAGCTTGGTCTGCCATCTCACCAACTTTGAATACTCCAACAACAACACCTTTAAAAAGTTCTCGCTGGGACTCAAGAGTGATAGGTTTGCCATCATAAAGCGGAGCGATTACCAAAACACCCCGTGTGTTTTGTTGGACTAGGCTAATCGTAGGGGTTGCATGAATCTGATCGGTATCGCGTGCGGCTTCAATGGATTCTTTTCTTTGCGCGTTGGATGCAATGTCGAAACCGTGGGCTTTTTGGTTACTCGGATAAGGTTCGATGTAAGCAACAGGGATAAAGAAGTCATCCTTTCTCTTTTTAACATCTACATGAACCAATTTGTTTTGCTCATCTCGTTCAGTAATTTCAAAGTCTGGGAAATCTTTTCTAATCGTTTCAAGAAAGGCGGGATTGTAATCCGCAGCACTTTCATCAATTTGATTTGCCGAAAGTCGGGGGTTCCACGAAAGTCCCTGAATTCTCTCCTGATGCCTTAATAAGAAAGAGTCCACCATGGTTTTGAACTCCTCATACTCAACATTCTCAGAACAATCATAGAGGCTCTTTAATCCATGAACTACCTCCTCGGTTAAAAAGAGTTCGCGCTGCAAAGCCTGAACCTTATCGCTAAAATCACCCCGAAAAGATAGTTTAATCGCATCTGTCTCTCGGTCGTAGATTAATTTTCCAGCATAGACCGAAACCACTACACCGATAATCAAAAGAATCACCAAAGTGGATTTGTTTTTTACAAGCTCTAAAACCCTATCGATCACAGGCTATGCTATTAGTAATAAAAGGAGGATGACAACCTCTATAACATACCTTCCATAAATACTAAGCTGAGCTCCCTTCAAAATTGGACGCTTGATTAAAAGTAAAGAGTTCTGCACTTAATTGAGATTCATGAAATTACCTCATCATTTTATTCTAAGTTTTATAATTTCACTCTGCATTACCAACAATGCAACTGCAGAAGAATTTAAGAGTTTGCTAAACGGCAAGGACTTATCTGGTTGGAAAACAGATGGGAACTGGGTGGTTCAAAAGGATGGGTCCTTGATGATCGATCCTAAGCCTGGTCAAGAAGGATGGAATCGTTTCAATGATTATATTTTTACCGAGAAAAAATATGGGGATTTCATTCTCGAAATGGAATATAAATACCCAGCCAAAGG
>JAYOXT010000098.1:0-2412 GCA_038152995.1 Opitutales bacterium | reverse complement strand
CGGACCCACGGTAGGTGGATGCGGATGCCCAAGCGGTGGAGATCAGTTCGGCATGAGTCAGACCGGATTCAAGCACCTTAGCCTTAAGTGAAGAAACATCTGCCGGATCGATTAGGGGATGGTCGCAAGCGGGCACAGGGTCCTGCCAGATCAATTCCTCTGCGGGTACTTCGGGTCCGAGGTAGCGGCACTTGGGCCCCATGTCACGGTGGGTGAGCTTGAACCAAGCACGGGCAAAAGCATCGGCATACTTGTCCGGATTTTCAAGAAAGCTGCGGGAAATTTTCTCGTAAGCTGGATCGAATCGAAGAGAGAGGTCGGTGGTCAGCATGGTTGGCTTGCGCATCTTGCTGGAGTCGAAAGCATCCGGGATACTTTCCGGTGCATCTTTCGCCACCCACTGCTTGGCCCCAGCAGGACTGGTGGTCAATTCCCACTCGTAGTTGAACAGATTCTCGAGGTAATTGATTCCCCACTTCGTGGGAGTGGTGGTCCAGGTGACCTCAGGTCCAGCAGTAATGGCATCAGCTCCACTGCCGGATCCGTAGGTGCTGGTCCACCCAAAACCCTGCTCCTCAATGGAAGCACCTTCCGGTTCAGGACCCACATGGGAGACATCCCCTGCCCCGTGGGTTTTGCCAAAGGTGTGTCCGCCAGCAATGAGAGCGACGGTTTCTTCATCATTCATCGCCATACGCCCGAAAGTCTCACGAATATCGTGAGCGGCAGCCACAGGGTCGGGATTGCCGTTAGGACCCTCGGGGTTTACATAAATGAGCCCCATCTGCACAGCAGCGAGAGGGTTTTCAAGATCACGCTCCCCGGTGTAGCGCTTGTCGTCGAGCCAGGTCCCCTCGGCACCCCAGTAAATATCGTCTTCGGTTTCCCAAATGTCTGCACGACCACCCCCGAAACCAAAGGTCTTAAAGCCCATGGACTCTAAGGCCACATTTCCGGTAAGGATGAAGAGGTCCGCCCAGGAAATTTTGCGGCCATACTTTTGCTTGATTGGCCAAAGCAAGCGGCGGGCCTTATCAAGGTTACCATTGTCCGGCCAGCTGTTCAATGGAGCGAAGCGCTGGGCACCAGTTCCTCCGCCTCCGCGACCATCTGCAGTGCGGTAGGTGCCAGCAGCATGCCAGGCCATACGGATGAAGAAAGGACCATAGTGCCCAAAATCGGCTGGCCACCAGTCCTGGGAATCAGTCATCAAATCATTGAGATCTTTTTTGAGGGCATCGTAATCAATGGATTTAAACTCTTCCGCATAATCAAAGTCCTTGCCCATAGGGTTGGAAGGGGCGTCATGCTGGTGCAGAATATCCACCTTCAATTGATTGGGCCACCAGTCCTGGTTCTGAGTACCACCTCCAGCGGCATGTTCAACCGGGCATTTTTCCATGGTGGTGACCGGGGCTTGTTTTCCGTGACCGAAGGGGCAACCGCCTCCGGAGTTTGATACAATGTCTGAGCTCATAAAATTATGGGTTTTAGTTAGGGAATAAATCAGACTAGAGGCGTCCTAAGGCATGGCAAGCTTGGGTGCGCAACAATTTGCTCACAATTCCCACCCCCAACCTGACTCTTAAGGCTAGACTATGCGTAAAGATTAATTGAGTCCGGAGAGCACTTGCCCCAGAGAATCCTTGGCATCGCCAAAGAGCATGCGACAGTTCTCCTTATAATAAAGAGGATTCTCCACCCCGGAATATCCAGTGGCCATACTGCGCTTGAGGGCGACCACAGTTTTAGCTTTCCAGGCCTCGATTACGGGCATCCCAGCAATGGGACTATTTTCCTCTTCAAGGGCAGAGGGGTTGACGATGTCATTGGCTCCGACGACCAGCAAAACATCTACCTCAGAAAGTTCATCGTTCACTTCGTCCATTTCAAAGACGATATCGTAAGGGACATTGGCCTCAGCGAGCAAAACATTCATGTGGCCGGGCAAACGTCCAGCCACCGGATGGATGGCAAAGCGCACATTCACATCCTTGCCACGCAGGGTCTCAGTGATCTCCTTAACCACATGCTGAGCCTGAGCGACAGCCATACCATATCCAGGCACGATCATCACCTCCTTGGACTCTTTCAATTCCTCAGCCACTTCCAGGGCACTGATCTCGGTGATGGAACCCTCGATCTCCGTGCTCCCGCCTCCACCTCCCGACCCTGTGCCGAATCCGCCAAAGATGACATTGACGAGGCTACGGTTCATCGCATTGCACATGATGTAGCTAAGAATGGCTCCGCTGCTGCCAACAAGGGCTCCGGTAATGATCAATAGGTCGTTTTTGAGCATGAATCCGGCGGCAGCTGCTGCCCAACCGGAATAACTGTTGAGCATGGATACAACCACTGGCATATCCGCACCCCCGATGGCCACGATCAGGTGCACCCCAAGCACGAGGG
>JAYOXT010000097.1:0-2587 GCA_038152995.1 Opitutales bacterium | reverse complement strand
CTTTCGGATACCTGGTTAAACGCGTCCAGCATGCTGTAGTAATCCCGGGCAGTAATGGGGTCATACTTATGATCATGACACTGAGCGCAGGCCATGGTCAGCCCCAGCCAGGTGGTGGAGGTCACATCTATTCGGTCGAACAAAATCACAAAGCGCTGCTCCTCGGGAATAGCCCCGCCCTCTCCGTTGTTCAGATGGTTGCGATTGAACCCGCTGGCTATTTTCTGCTCCGTGCTGGCATCTGGGAGAAGATCTCCTGCGAGTTGCCAAATGGTAAACTGATCAAAAGGCATGTCATCATTGAGAGCCTGAACGACCCAGTTTCTCCAAATCCATTGGTAGGTTTCTCCATCAAACTGAAAGCCATTGCTGTCTGCATAGCGAGCGGCGTCCAACCATTCCAGAGCCATTCTCTCGCCGTAATGCGGACTGGCCAGTAAATGATCGACCACTTTTTCATACGCGTCTGCGGAGGAATCGAGCATATATGCGTCCACTTCCTGGGGAGTGGGCGGGAGGCCGATGAGGTCGGCATAGAGACGTTTGATCAACGTTTCCTTCCTTGCCTCAGGGCTGGGAGTTAGATTATTTTCCTCCAGTTTTTGGAGCACAAAGGAATCGATGGGATTGCGAACCCAATCGACCTGCTTCACTTTGGGGGGCGTCTTTTGCTCGGGAGCTACAAACGCCCAGTGCTTTTCGTATTTGGCACCCTCCAAAATCCATTGTTCCAGGATTTTCTTCTGCTCGGAAGACAAGATCCGGTTGGAATCGGGAGGAGGCATGATTTCGTCCTCTTCGGTCGAGTGAATCCGGTGGTACATTTCACTCTCTTCCAAATCTCCCGGCACGATGGCACCCCCCTTGATTGCATCCTTCCTGAGGTCGAGGCGCAGATCCGCCTCTCTCTTGTTACCATCGACCCCATGGCAATAAAAACAATTTTCAGAAAGAATGGGCCGGACATCCCGATTGAAATTCAGGGACTCCGCAAAAACCATCAAGGGCATGCAAAACACAAGCAAATATGGAAAAAGGTTGGGCACTGCCTCCATCCCACTCCATTCGTCAGGGAGTCACAATTATTTATTGTTAATTTTTGCGTTTAAGATCTGTTGTTTTGCGTCACGTAAATTACTTCATAATACCAGCCCACCCAAGAAATTCATTGAGGTGCTTCAAGGAGTCCATTTTTATTCCGTGAAAAAGGGGTGCTGGATAATCGCTGCAGCGAATGCTTGATCTGAAGCGTACAGGACGCCACGATGATTCATAAAGGTGGATTCCTTGCGGTTGAGCTCAAGGGGTTGCCCAAATACATCCGTCGCCCAGGCCCCCGCTTCCTCAAAGATGCAGGCGGTGGCGGCATAATCCCAGAGGCTTCCCCCTCCCTCTTCCAGTTTGGGTAGCTTAAGGTGACAACCGGGCCCGTTCTCCAGAGAATGCATCGCATTCATGACCGAACCGCCAAACTGGATGGCTTGGATATCTTTAAGTCTAAACTTCCGCCCAACTTCACACAATGCATCGCACAAGGATAAAAATTGTGGGTGGGCCTCAAAGCTTCGATCATAAGTAAAAGTAAGATTATGGTTTCGGTCATTGACCTTCCAGCGTTGGCCATTTCTTTGCACCCCCTGCCCCATAGCCGCCTGCCAAAGAACCTCGCTCACGGGATCATAGACCACTCCGATTTGCGGAGATCCATCGCAGGCGACCAATCCGATCGATACAGCATATCCATTCTCCCCTTCACTAAATGCGAGGGTGCCATCCAACGGGTCAATGCACCAAAAGTATTCCCGCTGGAACCGTGAGCCATCGTCCTCGCTCTCTTCCGTAAGAAGGGCCAGGTTATACTGATCTATACTTGGTCGTAGAACTTCCAGAATTGCATCCTGGGCTTTGCGGTCCACTTCCGTGACCACCTGAGATGCCAAAGTGTCTCCACCCTTTTTTGAGAACACTTCCACCTCACCCCCACAATAAGCTTGGATCACCTTTCCGGCAGCCAGGGCAGCATCCACCGCACACTCCGTCAGTCCCCTAAGATCAGCAAGCTGGGTCATACTGAGAGGGATCCCATGACCTCTCGGGTCACCCGTTCGCTATAGTCGCTCAATTTCCAGTGTCCGGGGCTCCAACCCTTCATGAATCGGTGGAAATCCGCCCAGGCCACACGGTAAAGCGGACGCCAATCCGCTTCCAATTCATCAGCAGATATTTGGAAGTCTTCATTTTCAACAAGTTCCCGAATTTGAGAAAAGTAAAAGTCGAGAACCTCTTTCTCGATTCGTTCCGCCTCCTCATCGCGAAAACAACTGCCGACAAAGTAGGCAAGGTCTTTCATTCCGCAACCCCCACCAATATACTGAAAATCAACCGCGGCCACTTCCGTGCCTTTCTGGTTAAAACAAAAGTTCGCCAGCTTGGCATCCCCGTGAACCAAGGTCTGATATTTTGCACCCTTTAATTTTTGGTCAATGGCCGGGGCAGCCTCTCTTAGGCTGGCATCATCTAAACGAGCAAGCTCATCGGGCCGGGTCTGCAAATGCCAATATGTGCCCGACTCCCACAAGCCCTCGGT
>JAYOXT010000096.1:0-2639 GCA_038152995.1 Opitutales bacterium | reverse complement strand
AGTTTGCGGAGAATTTATAAACTGAGGTATGGCGGTAGGTCTCCCCGGGTCGGAGTACACAACTTGCCCAGCCATCCTCGCCCAGATGATTGGGGCTATCAGGAAAGACCTGAGCCTCCAGGCAAAGCCCCGACCGTAAGGGGTAAGGATTGCCTGACATCCCCACCAGCGAACCATCCAAATAATTACCACTGTAAAACTGTACACCTGGCTGATCTGTGAATAGCTCGAGTTTCCTTCCCGATAGCGGGTCTTTGAGAATGGCCGCAAGAGCCAGTTCCTTCTCTCCTTGGGGCACCAACCAAGTGTGGTCATAGCCCTTACCGGCGAGAAGTTGCGGGTGTTCCTGGCCAATCCTCGCTCCGACCGGGGTGGACCTACGGAAGTCAAACGGAGTGCCAATCACCCGCTCAATCCCAGTGGGAATACCGGTATCATCCGTCGCCACCATCTGGGTGCCCGGCAAAGTAAGCTCGTGGGAAAGGATCGAGGGGTGCCCCTCGCCCGAGAGGTTGAAATAAGTGTGGTTGGTAAGGTTAACCACGGTCGGTCTGTCAGTGACCGCCTCGATTTCTATCTTAAGTTCATCTTGGTCAGTGAGGGAATAAGTGGCCTTGGTCACAAGTCGCCCAGGATAACCTTCCTCCCCATCTGGACTCTTGTAGGTGAAGACAACGCCGAGATCCCCCTCCAATGCCCTTCCTTCCCAAACCCTCTTGTCAAAACCCTGCTCACCACCATGCAGATGGTTCGGGCCATTGTTGGTTGCAAGCTGGTATTCAGTCTGATCCAGGGAGAATTTTCCGAGGGCAATACGGTTGGCGTAGCGTCCAGCGATGCATCCGAAGTAAGGGCTTTTACTCGCGTAGTCCTCCAGGTTAGAGAAACCCAAGGACACATTTTCTTTTTTGCCGTCTCGGTCGGGCACAAAAATCTCCCGAACAGAAGCTCCATATTCAATGAGGCTGACCTCTGTGCCATGCTCATTGATCATCCGGAATTCGTGCACCTTGGTCCCATCGGCTAACTGACCAAATACCCGCTTGGCAATAGTCATTTTCTTTCGGGTATCGGGCGGTGCCGGTGTGCTCAATCCAAGGGTGTCTTTTCCCTTCTCGTAGGCACTCTTACTCTGACCGACAAGGTAGGACCAGCTTTCCTCCGCTTTCGCCCTGGTCTGTTTGCCGACTTCACTGGGCGTGCAGGAGGGAAGCACAAGCACAAGCGTGACAAACAAAAAGCAGGGAAAAAAAATACTCTTCTTCATAAGTGGATTGCATATTTATGGAACAAGGGTGATCTAACTAAGCATTGGGTAAACTGGCAATCATAGTTTGCGCTTGAAACGATTCTCAAAATCGCGCTTGGGAATTTCAAAATAGGTGGGTCTGCCTTTGGGGCAAACATAGGGATTCCTGCACGCCAATAACTGGTTGGTCAACCGGATGATTTCATCATCTGAAAAGTCATCCCTTTGTTCACTGGTGTAATCTGCCCGGTTATCCAAAGCCTGGCGTGCCCAAGACTCAAACTTGGGATCTCCTCGGTCCTCCCTTGCCAGATCGAGTAAGTCACGGATGAAGTGAGCGGCTTCCCCTGGATCAAGCCAGGTGGGGCAACCTTCCAACCGGTAGAAATTCCGACCGAACTCTTCAAGTTCGAACCCGATCCGGCGTAATTTTGGGAGGGTGTCCTCGAGGTTTTTTCGGTCCACACTATCCAATTCCATCGGTTCTGGAAGCAGGAGGGACTGGGAGGATGAATTGTGGTGATCCCGCAGGGTATCCTCCAACTGTTCCAATCGGATGCGCTCGTAAGCCGCCCGCAAGTGAAGAGCGACCAATCCTTCGGGTGTGGAAAAGAGAACAAGATCTCCATGGGCACGGTCGATAAACCTCCAGGTCGCCGAGACATCCCCACGCCCCCCCACTCCGCTGTCAGGAAGCAGGGATGTGCGCGATCCGCGGTGCGGTGCAGGTACCTCCCTCTCCTTTTTTGCTTCCGCTGGACCGGCAGAAGCCCCTGAATTGAGATCCGTCTGCCTGGGCAAATCTTCCTTTCTTCCAAATAGTTGTAGGGCTCGGGGGTCGATTTGCGGAACCATCTTCCCCGCCCGCTCATCGTAGACCTCCCTAACCTCGGGTGCCACCTGAGGTATCTGTTCGAAGGAACGATTGTGAGCAAGTACCGCATTGAGCAGAAAGTGACGCACCTTCGCCTCCTCCCGAAAACGGATCTCTCTTTTGGCGGGATGCACATTCACATCCACCGCCGCAGGATCGAGGTTGAAAAAGAGAATCACAGAGGGAAACCGGCCCTTGGCCAAAAAGGTATGAAATCCTTCGAGGACGGCGTAGGACATGGTCTTGCTCTCCACCGGCCTGCGATTGACAAAAAATATCATCTCCTTGCGTGTGGACCGACTTTGCCCGGGTTTACCCATCAATCCATGCAGGGAAAACTCTCCCTCGGTGACGGAGACAGGAGACAGGGACTCAGCCAAACCCCGCCCAAAAATTTCCCTGACCCGCTCCTCAACTTTCTCACAGGCAGGTGACCGAAAGAGGGTGCGCCCTCCTTCCAGCAGGGAAAAAGTAACCCCGGGATGAGCCAGGGCATAGAGTTTCGCCATGTGGATG
>JAYOXT010000095.1:0-2695 GCA_038152995.1 Opitutales bacterium | reverse complement strand
AAGATGTTTCCCAGGTTGGTGTACCAGAAGCAATGGAAGCGTGATGGTTATTGCCGGACAAGTCGTACCATTTCACAAATACATCTCCAGCCGAGGGAATCCCCGACCCAGTTGAAAAATGATTGGCATCGGAGGCATCCAACCAAGCCCCCAACTTTCCAAATGCTCCGGGATCAAACTTATCCTTGGAGATGATGGATTTTCCAGCAGTGGTTGGCCAACCTTTCACCCACAGGGAGGTGGAAAATGCAGACCCGCCATCAAATACATCCTCCGTGCCCCCGGTTTGTACAATGGCTGATACTCCGTTGGAGAGGTCGAGGGATTGGCCGGTGCCATTGGCGGTGTCGGATTTGAACTTAACCGAAGATGAATGCCCACTGGGTAGGGATGCGGTTAGACCCCACTTTTGGGCGAGGTAACCTTCCACTTCTTCACGTTCGGTATTGGAATGGTTTTTGTTGAAGATAATGATTTCTGCGATCGATCCATCGAGGTATTCGCTTCCGTTAGTTTTACCAATCAAACCATTTTCTGTGCCGGCGTTAGCTGTGCCAGTAAACGAGGATTTTGTGGCTAATAATTGACCATCATTATAGATTTTCAGGGTACTATCACTCACGCTTAACTCAATAGCGTGTATGCGGAAAAGACTGTTGCCTTCTGTGGTTGCACCTTGATCGTTGCCCCAGCTATACCAATGCACAGCAGAGGTGCCATTGGTACGGTAAGAATAGGATTGTCCAGTATTACCAAAACGCCCGTTTGAAATAAAACCGTCTGCTCCACTTGTTGCCTCGCAATTAGCGACTAGATAAAGAGTTGATGACTCGGTTGTATCGGGCACAACGCCGTGAGGAAGAGCCAAGTGGTCTGCGGTTCCATCGAAATTAAGAACTTGCAAGCCATTCAATCCATTAGAAACGGGGGATGGGCGGCTACCCCCGGCACTTTGGTTGGCATCGTTTCCATTTCCACTCTTGTCCTTCCATGTTTGAACATTGCCAGAACCTAGTTGTATACTATTTGAGCTGGTATCCGCCGCATCGAGCCAGAGGCTGGATGTTTGGATAATGGGTGGGGTGCCGTGCCGGTTGTTGCCTGAGGAGTCGAGCAGGTTGCCGTCCAATTTCCACCAACCCTTAAGGTCGGAGTAGCGTACCGCTTCGGTTTCTTCGCGGATCGAACTGGTCACGGTGGTGAAGGCGGTGGATGAATTGGCCCAGTCCTCCCCGTTGTTTTGGCTGGAGCTGTTTTTGGCAAAGGTACGGAAGTAGTAAGTTTGCCCGCTGGTCAGCCCAGTGGCGGATACACGGATGGTTGCCTCCGAGGCATTGCTGAAGGAGAGATTGGAATCCCAGGAACCGGGTGTGGTCCCCCCATCGGTGGTGCCGTAGTAGAAGGTGATGGTGGTGGCATCGTTTCCATTGTCGGAAAGGACGACCTCAAGGTCGGCAGAAGTGGTATCCAGATTGGCCACCGATTGGGCACCCAGCACAGGGGCTGAAATATTGGTAGGGGTGGTGAAGGACTGCACATCCGACCAGGATGTAACAGTTTGGGAGTCGGTTTTGTAAGTGTGGCCACTGGGGAGAAGAGAGGTTAAGCCCCACTTGTGGGCCAGATACCCTTCAAGTTTTTCCCGGGTGGTGTCGTTTTTCGATTGGAAGGCAACGACCTCGGCTAGGTCACCCCGGACATTGTAATTACTACTTCCCGACATAATTCTGAAATATGTACCACTACCCAATGTATAAGAGGACGCTGTCCCAGAATTTACGGTGGTTCCATTCATGAAAAGCTGAATGGTACTCCCGATACGATGAAGCCCAATTAAGTTCCACACCCCTCCTTTATTCGTGCTTGAACCTCCAGCTGTATGGGTTAACCAAAGACTGTTGAGTTTCCAGGTTCCTGGCGCAGATATTAAAGCTCTTCCTCTGTAATAGCCAGTATTACCACTGCTAAACCTAAGTATGTCACCACTCCCCCCACCTAAAGCGAAAATAGCCGAAGCATTACTATGGAGTGTTTGGGAAGAGAGGGGTTTGACTAAAAACAACCAGGTTTGGTCATCGTCGGTGATGGTGGAGGATGTTTTTTCGTAAAAATCCTGTCTTTCCGTGTTAAAGGTAAGTACATTTAACCCATTTTGAGCAGCTGTTGTGATGGTGTGCCCGCTTCCCTTCTTTTCTGGAGAGTTGCCGCTACCACTTTTATCCACCCATGGGTTGGGCACGCTGGTAAGGTCGCTGGCATCGAGCCATACCTTAAGATCGCTTGCGATATCGAGTGGCCCAAGATTCATATTTACCCGATTACGATAGTAGTAAGTGGTATTGATGCTGAGGCCTGTTGCCTGTTTGCCATAAAAGCCTTCTTTTCCGGTAGCGACCCCGGTTGCATTGTAATCCCATCCGCCAATGGTGCTATTCCCTCCGTCTTCATCTCCCCAGACAAAATCGACTGTATTGGAAGCTGACCCGGATTGCTCAATCTCACCAAGGAGCAGGGCGGATGAAGTGAGTATGTTGGCCGCACCCGGTGTACCAAATTTAGGGGCACTGCTTGGGGCGAGGTAGGTAATATTGGCAGTTGCTTTTTGGGGCTTTTCATTGGTTCCCCCCGTCGCCAGTACGCTAAATACATGGGTTCCTCCCACCTGTGGAGTTCCGGAAATCTCTCCAGTAGATAC
>JAYOXT010000094.1:0-2724 GCA_038152995.1 Opitutales bacterium | reverse complement strand
TCCATGGTGGTAAGATCGGCGGCATCCAGCCACAATTTGAGCGATGCAATTTCGGTGGGTTTATTAAATTTTGCCCCCTTGGAAACAAAAGGAGCAAAGGATTCACCTGGCCAGCCCTTGACCCATGCAGATACCGAAAAGGCAGAACCACCATCGAAGGTATCTTCCGACTCTCCAGTGGATACTTCCACATGCCCATCGGCCAAATCGATCGCTTTACCACTACCAAAAGGGGTGTCGGTGATGTATTCAGGAGATCCACTTGCAGATGTGGGTGCTCCTAATTTATAAGGATGGGCGGAGGCAAGAGCACCGGTCAATCCCCACTTGTGGGCGAGGTAACCCTCCACTTGCTCACGTTCAGTATTGGAAAGGTTTTTATTGAAGATGATGATTTCAGCGATGTGGCCGTCCCAGTTGTATCCTGAACCAGAAACATATTTCCCAATGGTGATGCCCGCAGGAGCGGCCCCCCCCATGCTGGAGGATCGACTATCCTGTGCAGTGCCGTTGTGGTAAGGGATTACATTGGTGCCATCGCTAACCGCTACGAGGATGCATGGATCAGTCAGGCTTTTTGCAGGTGTGTTTGTGCCGGTACCAGTTGACTGAAAACTGCCGGTTCCATAGAGAGTGGTGAAGTTGTTGTTCCCATTTCCATTACCAAAAAAGTAATATCCGTAGGTGTTAGATTCCAAAAGCCTGCGGTATCCACTGGCATCCGATTTGGCCACAGCATAGATGGAGTGTGCGTTTTGAAGGACGAAGGTGGAGGAAACCAAGTGGTCTGCGGTTCCATCAAAACTAAGAACGGATTTTCCGTTGAGGCCGGAGGCAGTCAGAGTAGGTTGATTTGCCGCAGTTCCCTGAGTTGCATGATAATTATTTCCACTTTTATCATTCCATTGGCTGACTGCATTGGAGGAATGAGTGATGGTGGATGCATCCGCTGCATCCAGCCACAGTTTCATATTGGATACTTCAGATGGAGAAAACAGCTTTTTGGCAGTTCCGTGGCGGCCGGTACCGGAGGAGTCGTTGGCATTCTCCCCATCGAAGTTCCACCGGCCCTTCAAATTGGCCACCCCCACGGGAGCGGAGGGTAGAAGCACGCCCAGGCTTCGGCTGACTACTGTACCCCCGGAATTCGAGGCAATCGCCCGGAAATAATATACCTTTTCGAGCTTGGGGATGGTGATAGTGGTGGAAAAGGTACCGGCTGCCTGGTTGGTGGATATCGTTACCTCGTTGTCCCAGGCGGTGGATGGGGTGACCGCACTTCCTCTATCCTCATCGCCCCAGCGGATCTTCACCGTGGGGTTCTGCCCGCCCGTGCTGTTGAGGATACCGGTAAGCACGGCCGTCTCCCGCGAAGGTTGGGTGACACTCATCGCCCCGAAACCGGCGGGGATGATGGTCTGGGCATGCACTGCTTGGCTAAGGGTGCCAAGTGCAAGAAAAGTTAGGAGTTTGAGACTTAGGGAACGGTTCGATTTCATCTTACGGATCGTTTTGCGATTTATAAATTCGTTTATGGATACAGGTTAAAAGATCGGAATGAAGGCAGACCGTTATGCTTAAGCCATCGGGCTTGGTGGGTATGGGGGCTTCGATAAGCACTTTATCCTTGTTATTATCCCAGAGTGCAGAGCTCTGCAGTTTATCACCGCATGGTGAAAGGGAGCTGAAATAGAATTTTTCGCCCTCGAACATTGCTGAGACCCCCGCAGCCCAAGTATGCGGGACCAAAACCATAAATCCCACTGCCAACAACGGGGCGAGAGAGACCCAGTTTACACACCTAAATCCCCTATTTGAGAGTCCCACCTTATCCCTTCTTTTAAAGAAGATCGCTTCATTCGACTGTAGCGATGGATAACCGATGAAACTTAGGAGTTAGGTAGTGTTAATACTTACGCGTGCGCGAAGCCTTGGTTTGATTGGTAAATTTTGGACGAGTGCATGCCCCGCAATGAGATGCGGTTATTTAGGATCAATAACTTGAAGGGCGAATAAATCACTATGGGCTATTAGCACTTCACTCTTAAATAATACGAATTTCAATAAACTTTTTAGAAAAAAGTTATAAAATGTATGGAAAAGTAAAAAATTATTACTTTTTTATAATTTTATGACGCACATTGTGCGGGTGGGTAATCTTATTTATCCCACCTGTAGATTTTTTACTGCTTTTTAACGACAGTGAGTATCGGTCACAATAACCAGAAATTGCTCAGATTCGAGTCACTCCAGCATAAGTCACCCCATTACGGTCTTCAGTGTCTTTACCAGAGTAGTCTTATCTGGCTTTTACTCGTACGCGGATGTACTGGGTAGTGCCTGCTGAGGTAGCTGCGGTGGTCCGGTAGACTACGCGTTCCATGCCCCCGCCGATATCGGTGGCCGAACCAACTATTTCGACCCCACTGGTCGTCCATGTTCTTAAGTCCGTGCTCTTTTCCACGATGTACTGCAGACCCATATCGTTCTGATAGGTGGAGTTGAAGCGGGTGAAGGTGAGGTATTCCTTGCCGTCACTTTTCTTCTTGATCGGCTTGGGTAGGGTATCTCCGGCATCATTGCTGAGAGAGTCCCCACCAAAGGCCCGCTCGAGGAGGTTGGATACCCCGTCGCCATCGGAGTCGTAGTTATCGCTGTTAAAAAGAGCGAGTGCTTTTTCCCCGGATATGCCCATCTTGGATTGGATACGAGAGAGAGCATCGG
>JAYOXT010000093.1:0-2735 GCA_038152995.1 Opitutales bacterium | reverse complement strand
CGGGTGGGTGCACAGGTGGGGGCCGGGGAGTATCCCTGCCTAAAGAGCACTCCTTTTTTTGCCAGGGCATCGATATTGGGAGTCTCCATCGGTGTGGGCTCATCGATATCGTAGCTGCCCACATCCTGCCAGCCCAGATCATCCACTAAAATAAGCACCACATTGGGCTTGGCCGCCTGATCCGCCTGGGCCAGGCAGTTGGCTAAGCAACCAAGAATAAACGAATAAAAGAACTTTTTCATAAGGCAGAAGCTGTATTGGGGAGCAAAATCAAAGGAGGTCACACTTGTTTAATATCCATAAACGGGCAAATCTTCTTTTCTTTAATCATTTACACTCCATTCCCCGCATCATTTTGCCAAGCCTCTGCCCGAGATAGGCGAAAATTTGTCTGATTGACTCACTTTTCTAGCTCGTGCAACTTATTTAAAGCAAAATTGTCACTACCATGATGCACTTCATTCGATTTTTTATTTTAACAGCCTTGGTCTTCCCCGGATTTTCTCTTTTTGCGGAATCGGCCCACCAAGGCGTGGTGGGTGGTCCCTTCCATGGTTATGCACAGGACGATTCCGGCCAGGTCCAAGTACAGATCGGGCCCATTGCCGATTTCGCCGTCCCCTCCAGTCTCACTGCCCGTTCGCTACAAAACCGTATCCCGTCCGGAGATTCTTCCGCCCTGGAAGCTTCTCTTATTTTGGATGATGGCACCTACACCGTGCTCGACCCCTCTGTGGTGGAGTGGACCTTCAGTAAGCCGAGCCTGAGTCTGCAAAATGGCCAGCTCCTTGCCGAAGTCATGCCCAAGCGTACTTCCGTACAGGTAACGGCCCGTGCCGAAGGGTTTACCACCAGATTTACGGTTTTTATTCTCGCCGATGATGGCTCAGCTAAAGGAACGGACAAAGAGCATTTACCCGAAGTTCTTCGCTCTGCGATTGAACTGGAAGCCAGCGGATGGAAGGACTCCGAATGGTTTGGTGTATTTTACGATGCCAACAACGGCTGGCTCTACCACGTGGATCATGGTTGGGTAAATACCGCGGCTGGAGGTACCGAAGCAGCCTGGTTTTGGAATGAGCAACAGCAATGGTTTTGGACGGGGCCCAACATTTACCCCCACCTGTACC
Source organism: Opitutales bacterium (assembly GCA_038152995.1). Lineage (GTDB taxonomy): Bacteria > Verrucomicrobiota > Verrucomicrobiia > Opitutales > Seribacteraceae > Chordibacter. Next base: position 1,605 of record JAYOXT010000093.1, on the reverse strand, counting down.
GCAACCGGGATGCTGCTTGGCTCTACTTCTTTCAACAGGCCCTGCCCAAGAAAATCTTTTACAACCACCAGACCGAAGCCCTCGAGGAATTGGCGGATCGATAATTTCTTACCCTGCTCAATATGAAAAAACTTATTTCAGTCTTTTTTCTATTTTTTACCTTTGTATGGACCTTGGTTGCCGCCCCACCGGTGCCTTTCTCGGGCAAGCTCGCTGTGGATGGAAAAAACTTTCACGGTAACGCCCTCTTTGCCTTCTCCATTGTCGATGGTGAAGGTGCGGTGCACTGGAAACATGCTACGGAAAACAATGCCACCATCGAAAATTTTGTGCTCAATGGGCGCTACCTTGTGCTCTTGGGCGGACAGGGCATGCAAACGCTCCCGGCCAACCTCTTCTTAGAAAACGACAACTTGTTTTTGCGCGTCCGGGTGGATTTGCAGGACGGTCAGGGTATACGTTTGCTTGAGCCAGACCAGCCCATCACCTCCACTCCCTATGCCCTCGCTGCCGAGCTCGCCCGCCTCGCCGAAAAAGCCTCTGTTGCCGACGGGGTCACCCCAGGTGCGATCACCGCAGGGATGATCGATGCGGAGTTGCTCGCTGATTTGAACAAGACGATTACCATTTCTGATCTTCCTGTTGAAGTGGTCGAAAGCATGAATCGCCCCATCACCCGTGAAATGTTGCCCCAGGATGTGCGGGATGATCTGAACCGCACCATCGGGGTCGCTCAGCTATCGGCTGAAGTAAACGAAAAGCTAAACCGCGACTTCACCATCCAGCCCGGTTCCATTTCTAAGTCCCTGCTCGGGCAGGATGTACTCGGTGATCTCAACCGTACTATCTTACGCCACCATTTGTCCGAGGAACTGCGTGCCGAGCTCAACCGCACCATCCGTTTGCGTGACCTGGCTCCCGAAGTCATTGCCGATCTGAACGACTCCATCGCCCCCGGTTCCATCACCCTTGATATGCTGGCCAGTGGCGTCCGTGCCGATTTGAATCGCACGGTTCGCTTGCAGGATCTTTCTCCGGAAGTTTCTCAGAGTATCAACCGCTCCATCACCCTGAGCGACCTTGATTCTCAGGTTATTACTGAGCTCAATAACTCGATAGCTCCAGGTTCTATTTCACTGGATCAATTATCCCAACAGGTGCGGAATGACCTGAACGCCACCATAACACGGGAGCGTTTATCCCAGAATGTTCGCGATGAGCTCAATGCCACCATTACTCGCAATCGATTGTCGTCAGATGTCCTTGCCGATTTAAACCGCACTGTTCGCTTGCAGGATCTGTCTCCAGAAGTTTCTCAGAGTATAAATCGTAACATCACCCTGAGCGACCTCGATTCTCAGGTTATTACCGAGCTCAATAACTCGATAGCTCCTGGTTCTATTTCTCTGGATCAATTATCCCAACAGGTGCGGAGTGACCTTAACGCCACCATTACTCGCGATCGTTTGTCTCAGGATTTAATCGCCGATTTGAACCGTACTGTTCGCTTGCAGGATCTGTCTCCAGAAGTTTCGCAGAGTATTAACCGTTCCATCACCCTGAGCGACCTCGATTCTCAGGTTATTACTGAGCTCAATAACTCGA
>JAYOXT010000092.1:0-2746 GCA_038152995.1 Opitutales bacterium | reverse complement strand
GACCTTCCTCCCCTCGCTCCCGAGCCTCCTGCTCCTGAGCCTTTATCAGAAGAGCTCCCAGCTCCTCCTAGCTTTGGAGAAGACATGGCGGAAGAGCCCGCCCCGCTCGCACCCCCTCCCGAGCCTTCCATGGATTTACCGCCCCTTGCACCTGAGCCTCCTGCTCCAGTATCGGTGCCTGAACCTTTGGCAGAAGAACCTCCCGCTCCACCTTCCTTCGGTGAGGAAATGGTCGATGAGCCAGCACCATTGGCTCCCCCTCCTGCACCGGAACCTACAGATGTTCCCCCTGCGCCTCCATCGGGTATTACTCAGCCTCCTATGAGTAAGCCACAAGGAGGTCCTGGAAAACCTTCACTTTCCCTCAAGCCGAAGTCTGGTCCAGGTGGTAAACCCGGCAAACCGACCCTATCTTTAAAGAAAGGCAATAAAAAGCCCTTGGGTCTAAAAATAACCCGCCCCCCCATGAGGCCACCCTCGGCCTAGCTTTTCTAAAAGTCTTTGCTCTTGTAGAAGCTCTTAATTTTTATATATTGCACTACTTTTACGGGGCCGTAGCTCAGTTGGAAGAGCGCCACAATGGCATTGTGGAGGTCGTCGGTTCGATCCCGATCGGCTCCACCATTATTTCATCATTATACTAGATTGTGTTGTTCAATGAATGAGGTAATGGTTACAGGTTTGGGGTTCATTACAAGCATCGGAAATGACCGTGTCTCTGTAACTAAGAGTTTATCCTCCCTCCAACACGGCATTGCCTGCCCCGAGGAACTCCAGGTACCTCAATCTCCCGTAAAAGTGGCAGGCACCCTCAAAGGCTTTCATCTCAATTCTTCCGATCCTGAGGATTGGACTTATCCGGAAGCCTTTCGTGTCCCCCGGGCTACACTGCGAAGCTTTTCTCCCCATGTTCTCTATGCATGGTGTGCGGTCAAGCAAGCGATTGCCGATGCCAATCTATCCGACGAAGACCTCCGGGATCCCGACGCCGGACTCTACACTGCCTCAGGTGGCTCCATGCGCTCAATCCACAAACATTTCCAAAAAATGGATCAGCGCGGGGTGATGGCATGCAACCCCCTCGCCATTGTAGCATCCATAGCAGGAACCTTGAGTTTTAATCTGGTGGCTGCGTTAGGAATTCGGGGATCATCAACCGGTCTCGTTTCTGCCTGTGCATCCTCTGGTCATGCCCTCGGAATGGCCCTTGATGAGATTCGTCTGGGCAGACAAAAACGCATGATCGTCATCGGTGCCGAAGATTGCAATTACGAGAGCATCGTTCCCTTTTGCGGAATGCGGGCCCTTTCTTTGGAAAAAGATCCCAACCTTGCCTCTCGCCCCTTTGACATCAAGAGAAATGGTTTTGTCGGCACGGGAGGTGCGGTTTGTATGGTCTTGGAATCTGCGGAGGAAGCCGAAAGAAGAGCTGCCAAACCGTATGCAAAATTTATTGGATGGGGTCAGGCCTCGGACGGTCATAATGTGGCCATTTCCCACCCTGAAGGAATTGGCCTACGCGATGCCATGACCAAGGCACTCAAGGATGCTGGCGTCGCACCCACTGATATCGATTATGTCAATGCCCATGCCCCATCCACCTCGATTGGGGATGCCTCGGAAATGAAGGCACTGAAATCCGTTTTCCCGGAACCTCAGACTGTTAAGCTGTCCAGTACCAAGGCACTCACCGGCCATGGTCTTTCCCTCTCCAGCATTATGGAAGCCTCCTTCTGTGCCCTCGCCCTTTCCGATGGATTCTTGCCTGGCTCTGCCAATGTGACTGAGCCAGACCCCGAACTTGGCCACCTCCAACTCATTCAGCAAACTGAGGACACTCAGGCCAACCGCATCCTCAGCAACAGCAGCGGATTTGGTGGGGCCAATGTGAGCTTAATTTTCGAAAAATACTAGACAGCCATCCGGTTTCTAAAGAATGGAAACAAAGGAAAAAGAACCATCAATTCTATCGAAATTAATTGTCTCAAGGCGTACCCATAAGCCCAAAAATTTCAAGGGTGCTCCCCCGCACCAGCAAATCGAAACTCTTCTCGAAATTGCCCGGCACGCTCCCAACCACCACCGCACCCAACCAGCCCGTTTTTATCTGCTCGATGGCGAAAGAATTCAAAAAGTGGGTCAGCTCTTTGGTGAAGTTTTGCGGGGGGATGGTTCCAGTAAGGCATTGATCGAGAAAGGAAATAGAAAAGCCATCGAATGGGGCCAGGCACCTGGGCTTTTAATTGTTACCAGCCAGACCGATCCCCACTCTGAGCTGGTCCGGCTCAACCCGGAAGTTGTAGAGGAGGATTACGCGACCTGTTGCTGTATCTGTCAAAACCTGCTTTTGCTTTTTGAAGCCTCTGGAATTTCTGCAAAGTGGAGCACCGGTCCGGTCTGGAAACACCCGGACTTTGCCTCAGTGGTCGGTCTTAATCGCCCAACAGCCGAGAAGGTAGTCGCTCTTTTATTTTATGGATTTTCTGAGGAAATTATTACCGCTAGGCCCCTTCAGCCTCTTGCGACCCACCTCGTCCAATATCCGTAATGTACCAATTAGCCCACAAAGCCCGTCTTTCTAAATTGACCGCGGTCGACAAAGTTTTATGGTAGTACTTTTTGGTGATCTGGCGAAATAGCTCAGTCGGTAGAGCAGAGGACTGAAAATCCTTGTGTCCCCAGTTCGATTCTGGGTTTCGCCACCACCAAAGAATTTCGGAAGTTCTAAGGGTTGGCTATCTTACCG
>JAYOXT010000091.1:0-3073 GCA_038152995.1 Opitutales bacterium | reverse complement strand
GAAACCTCTCTTTCCGGACCCACACCACCGCTTAAAATGACCAATTTTGGAGTACTTCTCATTTAATTATTTGGGCTGACTTGCTCGACTCATGAAAGATATTCGTTCCAGGATTTCCCCAGGAGATTGACTTCGGGTTCCAAGGTGAGTCCGTGGGAGTTACGGACACGCTCCCGCACTTTTTGGATTAGTTCAATGACCTCCTGAGCGGTGGCATCTCCCCGGTTGATGATAAAATTGGCATGTTTGTCCGACACAAACGCACCCCCAATGTGTTCCCCCTTCAGTCCAGCCTGATCGATCAACCAACCAGCAGGGTGCTCAGCAGGATTCCGAAATACGCATCCTGAACTGGCCTGCCTTGGCTGGGAATCCATTCTTTTTTTCGACATCTGCTCAATGACCTTACGGATTTCCTGCTGGTGCATCCGGCCGCTTGCCTTGAGTTTTGCCCGTAAGGCAATGCCATCATACGCTTCTTTGCAGTACCGATAGCCCACCTCGAGCTCAGAACCAGGAATCTGCTGAATCTCGCCATTGGGAAGAAGAAAGCTCACCCATTCGACTAAGTCAAAAGTCTCCCAGTTTAATGCCCCTGCATTCATTCGGAGGGCCCCACCAAGGGTACCGGGAATGCCCTCGAAAAACTCGAATCCGGACAAACCATTTTTGCAGGCGAATTTACAAATCTCTTTGAGCCGGGCACCTGTGCCCACAATCATGGAATCGTCACTGAGCGAAGTCATCCCTGTCCAAAATTCTCCTCTTAATTTCATCACCAGTCCATGATAGCCCTCGTCCGGAATGATGAGATTGGATCCACGCCCCATCATCGCACGGGAGATATCAAAAAAGTGGCACGCTTCGACCAGTGTTTTCAGATCCTCTGTATTGGCGGGCTCACAATACCAACTTGCTGATCCACCCACTCCCATGGTGGTCATCGACTTGAGGGATTCATCGCTGCGCAGAATGGTGTCAGGGGAGAGCCGGTCTTTGAGGTATTTGGGGAAGGCAAGATGCTTTTCCCCCCCGGCAATTTCCCAGGATGTGTAAGCATTGGCCCAGCGGTCGATATCCCCGGCACCCACGAATAAGAGTTGATCCTTGTCCACAGTCTTCTCCGTACAGAAAAGGGTTTCCTTAATATCGGAAAATTCCTTGTAGACCCGGCAATTCTCACGCAGACGAGGAGGCAGATAACCCGTCAGCGACTCCACCGAACCGGAAGAGGTCTTTTTTTCAAATGCAGAATAGGTGGGTAGCAGGTGAAGTTCATCCGCCTGGCCCAGTTCTTCGGCAAAAGATTGTGCCAGAGACTGGGTTCGGGAAAAACGGTGAGGTTGGAATATGACCCGCAGCAGGTGATCAGGCAGGGCCTGGCTGCGCTGTTCCAAAAAGGAGCGGATTTCGGTGGGGTGATGGGCATAGTCTTCAAAAATCACCCGATTCTCATTTTCAAAAAGTTTGGACTGCCGGCGCTTCACCCCGGGGAAACTGGCAAAATCAACCCCGGAAAAATCCACGCCCAATTGGTCGCTCAGTGCATGGACTGCCGAGAGGTTGGAATGATAAAAAGAGGCAGCCTGTTCTCTGACCGCAAAGGTTGCACAGCCCTTGATCTTTTGCGATTGTGCCCAATGGTGAAGCTCTCCCCCCAGAGGAAGAAGGGCTGTCTGCTTTGTTCTTTGAATCAAACGCTTGTATGCGTCGAGCAAGTCCTCCCTGCTCTGATAAAGGTCGACATGATCCCAGTCACAATTAAGAACCATTGAGATGGCGGGGGAAAACCCTTCGATTGTTCCATCACTCTCATCGAGTTCCAACAACACCCATGGGGAATTTTGATACCTGCCCGCGGGAAAACTGAAATTTTCATAGAGCCCACCCACCAGATGGGATGCTTTAAATCCTGCCTGATTCAATGCCCAGGCCAGCATCGCCGTTACGCTGGTCTTACCGTGACTTCCCGCCACTCCGATGACCCTCTTTCTCTGTAAAAGTTGGGCAAGGAAATCCCCCCTGCGGTAGATCGGGATGCCACTTTTTTTGAAAGGTGTGAGCAAGTCACAATCCTCTGGTATGGCACTGGAGCGTATAATACAGTCCGGATTTTTTATAGGAATTGGGTCGTAGAGGGTTTGAACTCCCGCCCAGGAAAGCTCCGTTCGCAAGGGCTCCTTGAAGTTGTCGTCAAATGCCTCCACCCGAACCCCAGCGGATTTCAAATACATGGCAAGCGGTGCCATCCCCATGCCTCCTGCTCCAAGTAGAAATACTTTCCTCGGTCTTTTCATGCAGCAAGGGGAAGGGTTTTTCTCTGGTTAAGCAAATCCCTCTCACGGAGACAGTGCACAATATCCCAGGCCATCTTGAGGGCCACATCCCCACTATCAAGAGCGAACAAATTGCGTCGAAGAATCGCCCGGAATTCCTCATTAAACATCACTTCACGCACCTCCGAAAGCAAAGAGGTAAAGAGCTTACTTTCGGGGCAGACGATCGTTCCGCCCTTGGCCTCCAAATAAGCCGCATTCATCTGTTGATGGTTATCTGCAGCGAAGGGATAAGGGACTAGGATGGAGGGCACTCGGCAACGGATGATTTCGGCAATGGCACCAGCACCAGCACGGGAAACGACCAGATTAGCCGCAGATAAAACGATATTCATATCATCAGTAAAAGGAACAAACCTGCTCGTTAGCACCTGCCCCCCGATTCCTTCCAGTTGCACCGTCCCGGAACTTTCTTTATTTAAACCAGTCAGGCAGTAGACCGATATCCCATCCTCGGCGAGGGAATGAAGGTTTTGCTTCACCCAATCATTCAGGGAGGAAGCACCCTGACTGCCCCCCAGTACCACCAAAAGTTTTTCAGTCATGGAAAGGCCGAGTATCTTCCTTGCCCTTTCCATGGGAATCCTTCGAAAGTCCTGCCTCAAAGGATATCCAATATTGATCGTTTTCTCGGTTGAAATTCCATCCATACGCATGCCTTCGGGCAGGTATAAGCGGTCTGCCCTTCCCGCCAAAAACCGGATCGCCCGACCGGCCGAACGGTTCGCCTCATGAAC
>JAYOXT010000090.1:0-3218 GCA_038152995.1 Opitutales bacterium | reverse complement strand
GGTCGGACCATGGCTATCACCTCGGCGACAAGACCTCGTGCGGGAAAACGACCCTCTGGGAGAAAGCCAACCATGTACCCTTCATCATCGTGGCACCGGGCATCACCCAGCCAGGAACGCGAATCGATACGCCTGTCAGCCTGGTCGACATCTACCCGACGCTGCTCGACCTGGCCGGCTTACCCGCGAAGCCTGAGCTGGATGGCCAAAGCCTCGTCCCCCTGCTGGAAGACCCCCAAACCAAATGGGACCGTCCCGCCCTCATGACCCAAGGCCGCGGCAACCATGCCATGCGCTCCCGCGACTGGCGCTATATCCGTTACAAGGATGGAACCGAAGAGCTCTATGACTGCAAAACCGACGATCCCTGGAATCACACGAACCTCCTAGCAGGCGAGGACAAGGACAATTACACCGCCGTAGTCGCCGAGCATAAAAAATGGCTGCCGGAAACGGAAGCGCCTGAAAGAGGCCCGGAACAAGTCCGCGACAACAAGCAGAAAAAACGCTAAAAACATCATGAATGTTTCGCGAACACTCCTCCTCTTTACCCTTATCAGTTCCGTGTGCAGTGCGAAGGAACCGAAAGCGGTTGTGGAAACTTCCGCGGCCAAGCCCAATGTCTTATTCATCATCTGTGATGATCTAAACGATTGGGTTCTTCACCCAACCGGGCATCCCAATGTGAAAACGCCGAATATGGATCGCCTACGCAACAGAAGTATCAACTTCTCCAATGCTCATGTGGTTGTCCCCGTGTGTGGACCTTCACGAAAATGCCTCTTCTCGGGACTTTATCCACAAACCATTGATAATTACGGGTTTGATTCTTGGAATAAAACAAAAGGCCTACAGGGATGTGTGCCGATGCCGCTCCATTTCCGGAATAACGGATACGCGGTCTACGGTACCGGCAAACTCCTTCATCGGGGAGCTGAGGGTGATTTCTATACCCAGTACGGAATCGATCCAGATTACGGTCCCTGGCCTTGGGAGGGCAGACGCGTCGAGAATTCGCCTCACTCTTCGCAATTTGAAACATGGCGAGAGCATCTGCCCGTAGAGATGCATCGGGATCTCAACTATGGCCCCTTGTCCGATGTGCCGAACTGGAAAGCGGAGTCAGTCAAAGGGATGCCCGGCAAAAAAGGGTGGTACTATCAGAACGGAAAACCTTTCAGGTATGTTGACGCAGATGACCGCGACCGAACCCCGGATGAAATTTCGGCTGACTGGGCAGTGGACATTCTTAAGAAGAAGCATGACCGTCCTTTCTATCTGGGCGTCGGTTTTATTCGCCCTCATACACCACTCTATGCGCCAAAGAAGTACTTCGATATGTACCCCTTGGAAGAGATCACCCTGCCGCCCTATAACAAAGATGACCTAGCAGACTGCGCCTCGATCCTCCGCAAACGCTGGCAGTGGGGCTACAAAAAGCATGAAGCACTCATGGCAGCCGGTGGCGAGCAGGCGTGGAAAGAGTGGGTTCAGGCCTATTTGGCCTGCACAACCTTTGTCGATGACCAGATTGGTAAAGTCCTGGATGCGCTTGAGTCCAGCCCATACCGCGACAACACCGTGATCGTTCTTACGGGAGACAACGGATATCACGTGGGCGAAAAGGACTGTATTCAGAAATGGCATCTGTGGGACGAATCCACACGGGTTCCGCTTTTTGTTTATGTCCCGGGTGCTCGGGGGAATGCTCAGACCTGTGATCGCCCTGTATCACAGATAGATATGTATCCCACGCTGGTCGATCTCTGCGAACTCCCCCAGGAGCCCAACAAAGGAGGCAGCAACATACCGCTGGACGGACACTCCCTTCGTGCGCTGATCGATAACCCTGTGAGTACTGAATGTCCTGAAGTTGCACTCATGGCTATTCGGGATAAGGGCAAAGTGGATCCACATTTCTCGGTTCGTTCCCATCGCTATCGATACACGCTCTGTGGCAATGGTGAAGAGGAATTATATGATCATCGAAACGACCCGCACGAATGGACGAATCTGGCGGGTCATCCGGAATATCAGAAAGTTAAGGCAGAACTGAAAGCGGCTATGATGAAAATTACTCAGAAGAAAATGAATATCAATAAAAAGGAGAATCTATGAGGGAACTAATCCTTCTGCTGGTGATGGCATTATCCGCCTCCGCATATGGTTCAAGACCACAAGAAATTAAGTACCAAAGCTCGGCAGACAATTCTCAGCAGCCTGCCATGTTTTATGCTCCCGCCTCAAAGACTCCCGTGCCTCTCGTTGTGGCACTCCACACCTGGTCCGGCAACTACAATCAGAAGAAACGCTAACAACATCATGAAGGTTTCTCGAACACTCTTCCTCCTTGCTCTCATCACCTCCGTGTGCAGCGCGCAGGAGCCGAAAGCGGGTGCCACTGTCCCGGTCGTAGAGGGTAGCAAACCGAACATTGTAATCATTTTCACCGATGACCAGGGCTACGCAGACCTGGGCTGTTATGGGAATCAAAAGAACAAGACCCCGCGCATGGACCAGCTGGCCAGGGAGGGCACACGCTTTACCAGCTTCTATGCGCAGTCCGTCTGTGGACCGTCGCGCTCAGCCCTCTTGACCGGCCGTTACCCGATCCGCAGCAAGGGTTGGGCGATGCCGGCCAGCGAAATCACCTTTGCCGAACTGATCAGAGATGTGGGTTATCAGACGGCGTGTATTGGAAAATGGGATGTATCGAACCGCAAAGCGATCATTGAGCGGATGCCCAACGCCCAGGGATTTGATTACTACTTTGGGGCACTGGGAGCAAATGATAACGGGAGCGTGACCTTTCACGAGAACAACACGGAAGCCGGGCGCACGGATGACATGGGCAGCCTGACCACCCTTTACACGGACAAGGCCATCGATTTTCTCGAGAACAGGCGCGATCCGAACAAGCCTTTCGTTCTCTACCTCGCCCACACCATGATGCACACGGTCATTGATGCTTCCGAACGATTCCGCGGCAAATCCAAGGGAGGACTTTATGGAGACGTGGTGGAGGAGTTTGATTACGAAACCGGTCGCCTGCTCGATACACTCGACGAGCTGGGTTTGCGCAAGGACACGCTCGTCATCTACACGACTGACAATGGCCCCTGGAACCAACCGGCTTATTACGAGTCTAAAATGGGTTTGCGTCCTGACCCTGACTTAAAATACGGGTCAAATAACAAAAAAAGGCCGGCTGGATTTTT
>JAYOXT010000089.1:0-3281 GCA_038152995.1 Opitutales bacterium | reverse complement strand
GCTCCGGAAAGAACAAGACCGGCCACCACCGGAAGTTTTAGTCGGCCAAGAATCAGGGTGACGAGCACACTGACGGTAGCGATAACAGTAATTTCCTCGAGTAAATGCATGTCCGCTCATCTGAAGGTAGCATGTAAGAAAGGACAATCCGAAAGGTAGTCAGATTCCTTTTAAAATTAATGATTTAAGTAATGAATCTCATTCATGGTTAGAAAACATCCGAACCAGAATATGTAAACTTTCTTCATTTTCTGACTGATTTCAAAAATTGGCACGCACTATGCGAACTATTGCTACAACAATAGAAGAAAGGTGTAATGAAAATTCCAATGATCAATATAGATATTACTTCTGAATCAGGGGTCTGGATCAAAAGTATTATTTGGGGAACATTAGCGGCTGTACTTTCGGTTACTTTGCTTGGATTAATGAGCCTGTGAAATGAGTAAGTTTTTGGGCTAAGAAATTGGGGTGAAATATTTTCATGTTTCGAGATAAGCTGACCTTGCCAACCTCGCCATAAATGGATACTTCTGCTCGCTTGCATGAATTCCGCAGCGACACTTTCCAGACATATTCGTAACCTCGCGATCATCGCCCACGTCGACCACGGCAAGACTACTTTGGTTGATCAATTGCTCAGGCAGTCTGGTGTTTTTCGAGAGAACCAAGCCATTGATGAGCGGGCGATGGACTCGATGGATCAGGAGCGCGAGCGTGGGATCACTATCAAGGCGAAGAATACTTCGGTTCGGTGGAAGGATTATCTGATCAATGTGGTGGATACCCCGGGGCACGCCGATTTTGGCGGTGAGGTCGAGCGGGTTATGAAAATGGTGGATGGGGTTATGTTGGTAGTGGATTCGCATGATGGTCCGCAGGCCCAGACCCGTTTTGTCTTACAGAAAGCCCTAGCTGCGGGTCTGCTCCCGGTCGTTTTTATCAATAAAATCGACCGTCCCAATGCCCAGCCTGCAAAGATGCAGGATATGGTGCTTGAGCTCTTTCTTGAACTGGAAGCATCGGACGAACAATTTAATGCCCCCTTTCTTTTTGGTAGTGCCAAGGAGGGTTTTGCAAAGGCTAATTTGGAAGATGAAAGTACAGATATGCTACCGCTATTTCAGGCGATCGTGGACCGTGTGCCCCCACCGGTGATCGAGGAGGATGTGAATTTCCGGATGTTGGTCAGCAATGTGGACTGGTCCGACTATGTTGGCCGGATTGCTGTGGGCAAGGTACTTTCTGGTTCAGTTAAGGCGGGTGACCCGGTTTGGCGGATCGGGGAAAATGGAACTTCCCCACGAGCCAAGGTGACCAAGGTGTTTGAGTACAGTGCTTTGTCGACCAATGATCTGCCCGAGGGTGTGGCCGGAAATATTGTCGGTGTATCCGGCTTTGAGGAAGTGGATATTGGGGAGACCCTCTCCGGATCACCGGACGCGGAAGCAGTGTCTTTTGTGCAGATTGACCCACCCACCGTGATGATGTCCTTTTCCGTGAATGACGGTCCTTTGGCCGGACGGGATGGAGACCGGGTTACCTCCCGCGAAATTCGCGAGCGTTTGTTCCGCGAAGCCCGCACCAATGTATCGATCAAGGTGGAGGACGGAAACGACTCCACCGAATTCAAGGTTAGTGCCCGTGGAGCTATGCAGGTGGCAGTGCTGGTAGAAACGATGAGACGAGAGGGCTTTGAGGTCTTGGTCAGTCGTCCTTCGGTGATTCGTAAAGAGATTGATGGTCGAACCTGTGAGCCCTATGAAACCCTATATTTGGAAGTGCCTGATGACTGCCTAGGTGGCTGTATGCAAGCGGTGGCCAACCGAAAGGGACAGGTCCAGGATATGTCAGCATCCAATGGGTGGACCCGTCTCGAAGCAATCATGCCTACCCGTGGCCTGATCGGATTGGAATTTGAAGTGATGAACATTACCAGTGGGCAGGGCATATTGTCCCATCTCTTTTTGGAATATCGTCCGGTGTCCGGAGAAATCCGTACCCGCCAGACCGGCACTCTGGTATCGATGGAGAAAGGGGAGTCCATGACCTATGCCCTACGCAACATTGAGACCCGGGGGAAATTATTTATCGGAGCGGGAGAGGAAGTTTACGAGGGCATGATTGTGGGAGAAAACCCACGGTCTGAAGACTTGCCCGTCAATCCGACCAAAGCCAAGCATGTAACCAATCACCGGGCAGCCGGGAGTGATAAGTCGGAAGCACTGACTCCCCCGATTAAGTTTTCCCTGGAGCGGGCGATCGAGTATGTAGGACCGGACGAACTAGTCGAGGTGACTCCAAAACTTCTCCGCTTACGCAAACGAATACTTGATTTCAATACCCGTAAGCGCGAAGCCAAGAAAGAGGCTTCCTGATTACATCCAATTTGATTCTTTTCAGTTTGTAGGCTAGGCAGTGAGTACATCGATCATGTCTCCCATGCCCAGATTCCTTACCCTCTCAATCCTGCTTATTTTTGCTGGGTGCAGTATGGGTAGTATTTATGGGCCGAGCTATTATTCCGAAACCAAGGTTGGGGAGAATGTCAGGCGGGTGACTTTTCGCGGAGGGGATCATCCCATGACGGGGGATCTTTGCCTATTGCGCTGTGCGGAAGTGACCCTGGAATCTGGCAATGCCTATTTTCAGGTTGTGGATTCTGAATCGGGTTCATCCATCGACCAAATTCCATCCGCCTATCCATTTCACCGTCATTACCACATGGATGACCCCTTTTTGCGGGACACTTCTTTCGTTACCAAAACCATCCGCTTGCTCAAGGCGGATGCGGAAGACGGATTTTCTTATGACGCCAGAGAAGTGCGTTCTGCTATGCGTGGGAAGTATGAAATTGAATGAGTGGAACATGGAGTAATTCCGTCCGTCATTGACCTCCCTCCCGCCTTTCTGTTGTTATGATCCTTTTTGCCAATGAATGAACCAATTGAAATTCGTATCCCCGAATTTGTCCGCAATGGATTGATCCTCTGGGTCGTTATCGCCATTGCGGTGATCAGCGGGGCCATTACATCCACCTACACAGTGCAGGCGGAGTCGCAGGGCGTGGTCCTGCGATTCGGTAAGTATCTCAAGACAGTCGAGCCGGGGCTGCGCTTCAAAGCACCGTATGGGATTGATAAGGTCTATGTCCTGCCCGTCCGCCGACAACTCAAGCAAGAGTTCGGATTTGCCACTCTGGGAGCGAGCAATAACAACCAGTTTTCCGAACCCCGCACCCGCGACCGCGAGAAAAGTATGGTCACCGGCGATTTGAATGC
>JAYOXT010000088.1:0-3417 GCA_038152995.1 Opitutales bacterium | reverse complement strand
CGGTAAGATAGCCAACCCTTAGAACTTCCGAAATTCTTTGGTGGTGGCGAAACCCTTGTCCATTTTTTGATGGAAGGATTAGAATCTATTCTGAGAAGGTGTGTAGTACCCTGTCTTGCTTATTCATTACAATAGCTTGATTCAATCTATTACTTGGGATTATATTGAGGAGATATGATCTATCATAATTCTCTTTTGAGAGTAATCTTAGTTTTAGTGTTATATTGTGGAGCGTTGAATCTTAGTTTTGGCTATGTGGCCCATGATTCCAGTATTGCCTATGAAAAAGATGATATAGTTGTATCTGATGGAGTAAGCTATGTGAGCGTACAAACTGTACCTATTGGAGTCGCAATCTCATCTACCACTTATTGGATCCCATTATTGAGCACCATTCCTACTGCCCCCACATCTTCGCCGCCAACGACGCAACCCAATGATTCTGATCTTACGGACTATGAGACTCCTGCAGATAATAACGACACCGATGAGGATGGTATTGCGGATAATGTTGAAGAAGAGCTAGGAAGTAACCCTGAAGTTTCCGATGCTGCTGTATTTAACTACGGTAAAAGCATCGGAATCGAAGAAGGTAAAAATTTGGTATTAGGTGACTTGAGCACATATTCTTTGGTCACGGAGTCGGAACACGAACAACTCCTTGCGGAATTGAATGCCTCCGCCCAACTGGCAATAGAGGAGGCAAGAGTGCAGGGTATTGAGGAAGGTAAAAATGAAGTCCTCGAAAACCCGGCGGCATTTTCCTTGGTCACACAGTCTGAGAACTTATCTTCCATCTCCCTTGGAGTGGCTCAGGGTGTACAGTCCGTTTTAGCCAATCCATCCGCTTACAATCTTTTGCCGATAAGTGAACATGAAAGCGCGTTGGAGTCCCTTCAGCTTTCTGTTGATTGCAACGCAACCCCATACACAGATGGTTGGTTTTTTATGCCTGGTCGTGGGTGGTTATGGACGACAAAAGCAGCTTATCCTTGGCTTTATGACACATCTTCGAATAACTGGCTGCACTTTAAAGAAGGTGGAGATACACCTACTTTTTATGAGTATGCATCCCAGCGCTGGGTTGATTGGACGGAGTTTTTAAACTCTGGGGAGTGAAATTCCCTCTACGATTAAGTAGCTATTTTAACCTGAGCAGGATACGAACTGGCTTAGGTGGCAAGCAGGAACATCTCAGATAAAGATTGCTTAGGATAAATCATACTTAGATGTCCGATGCCTCGAAAACAAGGGTAGTGAGGCGACGGGCCGAAGTTATGGAAAAGGTGAGTTGGTCGTCATTCACTTCCACGGTTTCAAGTTCCCCAGTTGTTCGGTTTTTACGATAGCCAGTTTTGGGCTCGATATCTTCGGAGATCCATTGGACTTGAACCTCTTCGCCTTCAGTAAACCCTTCTCCCACAAAAAGATTATCGCGGTTGTAACGGGCACCTATCTGAATGCTGGCGGGTAGGGTGATTTCGATATCCTCCGGGTCTTCATCCTCATCCTTGCGGGCAAGCAGAACAATGAACCGGTTGGCGGTACGGTCGTAGGAACTGATGCGCAGGTAGTCATCCTCGTCGGTCTTGGAGAGGATGATATCATTCCCTTCCTCGCCCGCGATGGTGTGGTGGATACACTCGTTTTGACCGGCCGAGAGCTGGGCAAACCAGCGCCAGAGATAATAATGGGTGTGGTTGGGGTCATCATTCACCGCATAGAGGGAACCAAACTCCAGGTCCTCGAATGCTGGAGAGTCGTTTTGAATAATTAGTTTTTCATCCCTTCCAGTAAGTTTCAATTTACGGGAAGCAATGGCGGGACCTCCGAGAAAATTGGGATAGAGTTCTTCTCCGAGGAGAGCAAGTTGCCCGTTGTAGTCGAGCCGCTTGGTCAAACCCATTGTCCAATCGCTATGGTTATCTGCCCAGGGTAGGTTGGTCAGGCTAAGCCCGCGTTGGAGGCATTCTCCGAGGATCAGGAGGGTGGATTCCACGGTGTCTCCGGTACCTTCGGAGTCGTGTGGGGTGCGCTCTCCGTCCCAGCAAATCCAACTTTCCGCTGCGACTAGGCCTTTGTCGGTGTAGCCCTCCTCGTTGAGTCGCTCGCCCATGTATTCCATCTGATCCCATACCGAGCTTACCCAGGTGAGCAAGCCTCCACCCCAGCCGTTATTAAAATCGCTGAGGTTGAGGGCAAAGTTATCGATCATGCCCATCAGTTCGGGGTATTCCAGCTGGACATCGTACCATTCTTTGCAGTCGCGGGATGGAGAGAGGCCAGCAGTGGAGACAATTTTAGTGTCTCCGGTTTCTTCCCCATAATCTCGGATGGCCCGGGCGGCTGGAAGGACAAATAAATCGATTAATTCTTCCCAGGAACCGTCCCAGTATTTGGGGTGGTTGGCCTCGTGAAAAATTCCATAATAATCCACATCCTCGCCAAACCATTCCACCGTTGCCTTGACCATGTCGTAGATTGCCTGGTTGTCGGGTGGGAGTTTGTTGAAGTCTGCATATTCCTCTCCGCCATTCATCCACAGCGGAACCTGCCAGATCACCAGTTCCGTTTTAATCCCACGCTCCTTGCAAAGTTTAACCGCATGACGAATCGCATGAGCTTCCTTGGAAGGATATTTGTTGTAGTCGAGGTTTCTTTTCTGGGGGAGTGTGTGCAGGGACATATACCAGAAACTGGCATAGCTTCCCACTTTTCCTAGCTCGCGCTCAATATCCGCTTCCGAGTTTTTGGGTTGGTCAACATAGGGCTGCCAGCGAAAACCCACATGCATATGGTTGCGGGTGGGTTTATATTCCGGGTGCGGGCCAACCCGTTCAAAAAGTTCGGCCATGCCCGGGCCTACCCGCTCCTTGGGGTCTTCGGGAACGAGAGACTTTTCCTCAGCCAGAGCAAGGGTGGTTAGCCCGCATGCGGACCATACCAGAATGCCCAGATAAAGGATTTGTACCCGAACCATTTCAGGTAACCCCATCGACCCATTTGTAAAACCCATTGCCCGCAGATTTATAGTACCCAATACAGGTTCGGCAATCGTAATTCTAATGAATAGTGAAGAGAGAAGATTGAATGCTGAAGAGGGGGGAGCAGGGAAGAAAGTATGCAGAGGCAAGAATGGAGGCGCGGGCCGGACCCCGAGCGTGAGCGAGAGGAGGTTGCCCGAAGGGTGACCAATCACCGATTCGCAAGGAGTCGTCAGACGAGTTGCTGAGCAAGGTAGTGAAGAGTGAAGAAGAAAGATTGAAGGGAGAGGAGTGAATAGAGAATGTCTAAAATTCCAGAACCCTCTGCTTTGCTCAAAAACCCTTGCGGAGGAACGCGTGGAATGAATCCGAAGGAAGAATGGAGGCGCGGGCCGGAATCGAACCGGCGAATAGAGGATTTGCAGTCCCCTAA
>JAYOXT010000087.1:0-3474 GCA_038152995.1 Opitutales bacterium | reverse complement strand
AGGACCTTGCCAAGTTGCTCGGGTGGAATCATGACGAGGGGAGCGGCATCGTGACCCGTTATGAAATCGTCGAGCACTTTAAAGGTGGAAAGGATTATAAAGGTGGCATCAAGGTAAAGCTAGATTCAGATAAGCATGCCTACCTCTTTAACCTGCACCTTCCATCCCACCCCTACCAACCCTATCAGCTCCTGGGCATCCGCCCCGGGTGGCACAAGCACACCAATAATATTACCTTTATCAAAACCGAGGCAGAGACGATTGAGTGGGCCAAAAAAGCACGCGGCAAGGAAGTTGCGAAACTTTTAAAACAAATCAAAAGCCTCGCTGATCAAGATGCACCTGTTTTTGTGGTGGGAGATTTTAATGAACCTTCCCATCTGGACTGGACGGAAGCTGCTGCCAAAGCTGGACGCCACCCCATCAAAGCCGCCTACCCAACTTCCACTGAAATGGCCCAAGCTGGCTTTCGTGATTCGTACCGCACCATCTATCCCGATGAGATGAAAAACCCGGGCATCACCTGGTCACCTGCTTACCAAGTTGGTGATCCCCGGAGCCATCATGACCGCATCGATTTTGTCTACTTCAAGGGCAAAGGCTTAAAAGTAAAAGAGGTAAAGATTCTCGGAGAAAACCAAGAGAATGCCGATCTTGTGGTAAGCCCCTATCCCTCCGACCACCGTGCAGTGGTGGCAACGTTCACACTGATCGATGGAGAATATCCAGCTCCTGCTTGCGATCCATTAAAATTGAGGGCTCCAGATAGCGATCCAATTAAATTAAGCGAAGGAAGATGAATTTGCCAAGTAAACTAAGCATCCTTGGGATTTATCTCTTCTGTGCCTTCGCGTTAAATGCGGAGGAAGTTTCTCCGGCCAAGCCTAATGTCCTTTTCATCATTTGCGATGATTTGAACGATTGGATTGTTCATCCGAACGATCATCCGAAGGTGAAAACGCCGAACATGGATAAGCTTCGCAAGAAAGGCGTCAGTTTTACCAATGCACATGTGGTTACACCCGTGTGCGGACCGTCGCGCAAAATCCTGATGTCCGGACTCTATCCGCATACTTTCAATAGTTACCAATTCAAAGACTGGAAAAAGGAACCAGTCTTACAAAATTGTGTTCCCTTACCGCAGCATTTTCGTGACAACGGCTACAATAGCTACGGAACGGGAAAGTTGTTCCACGAGGGAAAGGCCGGCGACTTTTGGACAGGTTATGGGATAGGCGTGGATTACGGACCCTGGATTCTTGATAAGAAGGGTAAACCAGGATGGGTTCCTCCCCTTTATGCGCCCTGGAAAGAAACAATTCGATACCGCGATGTCAGCTATGGGCCGTTGTCAGATATTCATGTTAGGAATAAGAATAATTCACCGAGAAACACGGGTAAAGAAGGGTGGCATTACAAAAACGGAAAACCGTTTCGCTATGTCAGTGAGGATGACCGGGATCTCATGCCGGATGAATCATCGGCGTCCTATGCCTTAAGGATCCTGCAGCAAACCCATGATAAGCCGTTCTTCCTTGGAGTGGGTTTTGTGCGACCGCATACTCCGCTTTTTGTACCAAAAAAATACTTTGATCTGTATCCCCTAGAGTCGATTACCCTGCCACCTTATCTCGAGGACGATTTGGATGATTGTGCGGACGCATTAAAGAAACGATGGCTATGGAGCTTTGAAAAGTTTGCAAAAATTAAGAAAGGTGGTGCCTGGAAAGAGTGGATCCAGGCATACATGGCTTGTGTCACCTTCGTGGATGATCAGCTTGGCACTGTACTGGACGCCTTGAAACAAAGTTCCTATGCAGAAAATACCATTGTCGTTTTCACCAGCGATCACGGCTATCACCTGGGCGAGAAAGGTGCGATACAGAAATGGCATCTATGGGAGGAATCCACCCGCGTTCCATTCATTATTTATCAGCCTGGAGCCAAAGGGAATGGAACGAGGTGCGATCATCCGGTAACTTCGGTGGATCTCTATCCAACCCTCTCGGATTTATGCTCTTTGCCCATGGATCCAAATACCGGGCATTCCAGTATTCCGCTCGACGGTCACTCGCTGCGGCCATTTCTCCAGGATCCCCATACCACACAATGGAGCGGACCTTCAGTCGCTTTTATGGCGTTGGGCAAAAGTTTCGGGGATGAAAAGGGCTGGGCACTGGAACCCCATCGATCTGTACGATCGAAGCACTTTCGCTATACCTTGTGCCAAAATGGTGAAGAGGAATTATATGACCATCGTACCGATCCGCACGAATGGACGAATCTGGCGGACCATCCGGAATATCGGAAAGATAAAGCAGAACTGAAAGCGGCTATGATAAAAATTACTCAGAAGAAATTGGACACCAGAAAAACGGAACAACTATGAGGAAACTAATCTTTCTCTTGGTGATGGCATTATCCACCACTGTATATGGCTCAAGAGCAAAAGAAATTAAGTACCAAAGCTCGGCCGATCAATCCGAGCAGCCCGCTATGTTTTATGCGCCCGTATCCAAAGAGCCCGCACCTTTGATGGTGGCTCTTCATACCTGGTCCGGGAACTACAAGCAAAAGTACCACAAAGCCATTGAGCAATGGTGCATTAAGCATGGGTGGGCGTACATTCACCCAGACTTCCGGGGGCCCAACAATCGGCCGGAAGCAACCGGGTCCAAGCTGGTAGTGGCAGATATTGTAAGTGCGGTGGAGTATGCCAAGAAAAGCACTCAAATCGACCACTCCGCGATCTATCTTGTTGGCACTTCTGGGGGTGGTTACACCGCATTGGTCATGGCGGGACATCATCCTGAGATATGGGCCGGGGTTTCTGCCTGGGTGCCTATCTCGGACTTGGCGGCCTGGTACGCACAGGGAAAGCATGTCGAAGCATTGGAACAGTCATGCGGCGGAGCCCCGGGAGACAGCCCCGCGGTTGATGCAGAGTATGCAAAACGCTCCCCCATTACATTTCTGAGCAATGCCAAGGGAACGACGCTGCATCTCCACGCGGGGATTAAGGAGAAGATCGTCCCCATCAGTCATTCACTGCTTGCCTTTAATGAACTTGCGGCAGCGAAAGACAGGATACCTAAAGAGGATATTACCTACTTTGTGAAGAAGAGAAAAGTTCCCCCAAATCTGCAAACCGCTCCTCCAGATCCAAGCTATGGCAAGAACCGACCTCTCTTTACCAGAAAGTCAGGTAATGCAACGGTTACCATTTTTGATGGGGGTCATCACCTGGTGCCCACTGCAGCCACAGCCTGGATCCAGCAAGTTTACAAAGAAAAGAAAAACTAATGAATAAAACTAACTTACAAAAAATCATACTCTTCGCGGGGTTCCTGATTGCAGGATTTTCCTTCAGCTTGTTTGCAAATCCCGCAAAGGGAGACCCTGATGAATCCACCAAACTTCGGGTGATTGCTTACAATGTTGCCTGTGGACAATGGGCCACGCCTGAACGAATCG
>JAYOXT010000086.1:0-3547 GCA_038152995.1 Opitutales bacterium | reverse complement strand
TCGTCGGCATCGAGAATCAAGACCCATTCATGGGAAAAGGGAAGGTTTTCCAAGGCCCAGTTCTTTTTCTTGGGCCATCCGCCCTTGTATTCGAATTGTACGACCTTTGCTCCATGCTCTTCGGCAATGCTTGCAGTACGATCGGTGCTCTGCGAATCCACGACAAAAACCTCATTGACCCAGGGTACGGACAGCAAGCACCTCGCTAAATTGGCCTCTTCATTTTTACAGGGAACAAATAAACTGAGAGGAACTTTGGTCATCGGGTTTGAAAACTACATATCAAATAGAAAGAGGGAATTACAAAACTTAGTTTGCCATCAACTGCTCATAAAGATCGAAATACTGCATTCTGCAATCTTCATGGCTTGGTAATGAAATGGTGCTCTGGTTTGACCTTGCTACTTGTAATGTTTGCAGCACCCCTTGATTGATCATTGCTTGGTTATCTGCCTCCACATAGTTTGAATAGCTACCCAGTAAATCTGCTATTGCTCCTGTACGGGTGGTAATTACTGGGCATCCCCGAACAGCAGCTTCCAGTGGTGGCCACCCAAAACCTTCAATGAAGGAAGGAAAAACCAACGCCTTGGCGGATTTGTAGAGTGAGTCCAAAGCATTTTCGGGAAGATTTTGCAAAGAGTGGATGGCACTCGGGTTCGATGTAATCCAATTCTTTAATTGATCTTCCAATTCCTCTTTTTGTGGATCGGGTCCGACTAAGACAAGCTTTAGTTTGTGGTCGGGTAAACTTGTCTGAGCGTTTAAAAAGGAACGAAAAACAGCTTTTCGATTCTTGTACCAAGCGGCACTGCCCACATGGAGAAGGAAGTTAGTATCCTGTGGGTCAAAAAGAAGAATTCCCGAAAGGTCTTTCTTTTCCGAAGCCGAGGTTGAATCTGGTTCTGTTCCCAGATGAAGGACGGAGGATTTTTCTTTGGACAAAGGGATTAACCGATTGAGGTCTTCTTGGGTCTGCCGTGAGTCGCACGCGTAATAGTCTGCATGATGGAGAGAGTCTGCTATCCATTTTTGCAAACGCCTGCCCGATTTTGAGGTTTTGGGAGCCTGAGCGAATTCTCCCTTCGCGGTACGGATGGCGATTAAATCATGGCAGGTTATGATTTTCTTCGCCTGCGTTATCCTGCTTAGCTTGGGTAGGTAGATTGCATTGGAATGGTCGATGATATGGATCAAGTGAAGTGAATCTTTTCGGCTCTTTAATTCCCTCCTTAATCTCCTAGGGAAGAGCAAATACTTATCGACATAGGCTGCCCATTTCTGGAATTTTCCGATGGGGCAGATTTTCCTGAAAACGGGAGATGGATAAGATTCCTCAATATCAAGGCTTTTGCTGCTATTTTTATTCGAAGTTAGGAGGTTTCCAAAGCGCAACATGCTTTGCTGTTGGTCTGGACGATAATTCGTAATTACCAAGACCTGTATCTTCGGCTTCAAGTAGGCTTGTTTGGGGAAACCGCTGCTGCGAGGCATAGTCCACTACCAAATGCGGCAAATCCAAGATTTGTTGGTTGCCCGAGAAGACCAAACAGAAGAATCGGCCCAGCTGCCCCAAATAAGAAAATAGCAAGATAACTTCCCCTTTTTACAGCCTGTATACAGGTGATGAGCAAATCTTTAGTGACCCAAATCCGCCAAATGATAAATAACCCACCAATTATAATACCATTTTCCGTAATTGGCCTAGACCATGAGTTTTCAGCCCCTCCCCAACCTCCTCCAAGAGCCGCACCCGCCCGGGTGGCTCCCCCTAAGCCGCTGTTGCCCAGCCAATCCGTCCACTTATTGTAGTAATAGGGTGCGAGGAGCATTTGGTAGTACCGATTGAAGTAGGCTTCAATCGGGTTTCCCTCCACATTTGCCGCCTCCTCAAATCGTAAACTCAGGAAATCCAAGCCTTCCTGGAATAGATCAATTTGTGAGTATAGGAGTAAGGCAAGAGCACTAAATGCGAAAACTGATGTGGCGATCTTTCCAAACTCCGATGGTCGATAGTAGGCCAAGAAGGCAATACATCCAATGACTTGCAGGGATTCTGCAATCACCGCCCGACTACCCGCAGTTACCATGGCAAGCAAGGTTGCACTCGTGCCTAAATATACCATCCATTTGGGAAAGGATCCCTTGATCAAAAATCCGTAAATAATGAAGGCGACAGTAAAGCAGTAGTAAAATACAATTCCACTCACAAAAGTAAAAGTCCCGGATGCCCGCACTTTTCCTCCAGAGGTTTCCAGTTGGGAACCCGTTCCACCAGCTGCTGTATTAATTATATCTTCCGCATCTGCCTGAAATTGTTGAGCGACCACCCAGGTCATGGGCAGGGCGAGCAAAAGAAAAGCTTTTCCAAAATTCATCACATCTTCCCAGGTAAGAACTCTGGCCATGATGAAAATAAGGGGGAAATGAAGGAGGTTGGTGCGGGCCCCATAGGCGATGGTGGCCGGGTGGGTTTGGTTAATCAGTAGGGATAATACGACTGCAAGCCCGACCCACTGAAGGCATTTTTGTAGGTATTTGTTGTTAAGAGGAAAGAGTCCTTGAGCATAGCAAAGGTAATAAATCCAAATCACTAAGGGATCCCGAATAATTAACAAACCTTGTGATAAGCCTGGCAGAAACCATTTCCTTAAGGCTCCCTCAAAAAGTAAGAGTAAAAAATAAGCCCAGATCAGTTTTTTGATGAAAGCATGATCGGTTGCCACTGCTTGGGAGACTACCTTTCTCTTAGGCAGATTTCTTGGCAGGGAGATGGTTTCCGTCGTGCTCATAGATCAAGCAATTTCAAGCCTTTGTGGATGAATAGACAAGTTGAAATCAATAATGTTTTGAGCATAGTTTGCCCAGGTGTATTGTGTCGCTTTTTTTTGACACAACTTCTGAATCTCCTCTTTGAGATTTATGTTTTCGATCCTTGCACGGATGGCCTCTGCGATTTTTTCCGGGGATCGAATCGGAACAAGGTGCCCGGTTATGCCTTCTTCGATCAAATCTTCGCCTCCGGCGTTAGGAGTCACGATAATCGGCAACCCACAGGAGAGAGCTTCCTGTTGCACCAAGGCCCGACCTTCCACAATCGAAGGCAATACCAAGGTATCGTGTGCCTTCATGATTTCCCGAACCTTGTGATTTGAACAAGGTGTGAAATACTCAAATGCAGCAAATTGCTTTCGGTAAAACTCCAACGGCATGGAGGGTTGACCCAAGATCGACAAGGATATCGGTTCTCCTTTGAGTAACTTCATTGCTTCAAAAAGATCTGCAAGCCCCTTACGTTGGCTCATCGATCCGACAAACAATAGCTTGAGAGTATCATTTTTTTGGGAGCGTTCAAAATCAACTGGTTCGCACGGGGGACTTCCGAACGGGGAGATTTGGCAGAGTGTTTTCTGCCTGATGTCGAACGGAATTGAATCCAATACAAACTGGCTTGGGCAGGTGATTCGATCTGCTAGCCTTAATTCTTCTTCTTTTCGAAAAAGTTTTTCTTCGGGTTCACGGGTACTCTCGAGGGTGGGTTCCCATT
>JAYOXT010000085.1:0-3590 GCA_038152995.1 Opitutales bacterium | reverse complement strand
ATCCAGTCTTTGTTACTTGGGATGATCAGGAAAGAATGTGGGTGGGGGAATTCCGTACCTACATGAAAGATCTGGATGGTACTGGGGAAAATGAAAGAGCGAGCCGGGTAATGGTGTTGGAAGATACTGATGGAGATGGCCGCATGGACAAGTCCACTCCTTTCGTCGATGATATGATTAATGTACGCAGTATTGCCTTTGTCGAAGGAGGGGTATTAGTCGTCGAAAGTGGAGCGATCTGGTTTTGTCAGGATGATGATGGTGACCTGCGCTGTGACCAGAAAACCAAGCTTATGGATTTTGCCACTGCGGCATACGACAATATCGAGCATGCCGAGAATGGCCTGAGTTACAGTTTGGACAATTGGATGTATAACTCGAAATCATCCCGCAAGCTTGCCTGGAGAGAGGGTAAGTTGGTTGAGTCTCCAGCAGATCCAAGAGGGCAATGGGGGATGGCTACGGATGTCTATGGCAGATTATATTACAATAGTAATAGTAATTGGTTTCAGGTGGATTGGGGGATGTATGACCGGGCATGGCCAGTCACTAATAAAGCAGTGGGCCCACCGACCAAGGAGGTGTTTGCAATCCGTCCGAACACAGCTCTCAACCGAAACTATAAACCAGGTAACTTACACGAAGATGGTCGAGTGAAAAAAGTTACCACCATTAGTGGTCTGACTGTTCACAGTCATGGTGCTTTTGGAAAAGAGTGGGAGGGGGCGATCTTTTCTATGTCACCGGGAACCAACACCGTGGGGGCCTTTGTGCCCGTTGGAAGTTTTCCGGAATCCGAGCAATACCGACATCAAACCTATCCCGACCCAATTTGGAAAAAGCGTGAATTTCTTGCCAGCACCGATGAACGGTTCCGGCCCGTTAATGGTGCCTTTGGACCAGATGGTTGTTTATATGTGGTCGATTTTCACCGCGGGGTGATTCAGCACAAACGCTTCCTTACCTCTTACCTGCGCCGTCAATCTGCTGAGCGTGAACTGGATAAGCATATTGGATATGGGCGGATTTACCGTATTGTTCCAGATGATTACAAACCAGTAGCTAAGCCCGCAGATTTGCTTACTGGGCTGTCTCACGACCATCTCTGGTGGCGTTTGCGCTCGCAGCAAAGAATTGTGGAAGGTAATCGGTTGGATTTAGTGGATTCCATTCGTGCACTTGCGATCCAAAAAGATGAAAGTCCCTTTGCCCGTGTTCATGCGATGTGGGCCTTGGAGGGCCTTGGTAAATTAAGTTCAGATACCATTAAGCATAACCTGCAGGAGGATCATTGGTTCGTAAGCATGACTGCTTTACGCTTAGCCGGCGAGGCACAGGGCAAAGAAAGTGTCTTCCCTGATGTTTTTAAGCCTACTGCTAAGGAAATATCCAAAGGGAAAACTCTTCCTGTGGTACTTACGAAATATGCTGGGGAGGTGTTTGCCAATGGTTATCCCAAGCGCTCGGCTGATGTTTATGTGGATAAAGTTGCCAGCTGGGTGAAGCAGGACAAAGAACTGATGGCTTCCTATGAAAATGGACGCGATTTGTATGGGACAAGCTGTGGTGCCTGCCACCAACCCCATGGAAAAGGACTGGAGAATATGGCTCCTAGCTTGGTGAAAAGCGATTGGGTGAATGGTTCTCTTTCCCGCCTGATAGGAGTTGCGGTTCATGGGCTCTCTGGCCCGATCAAAGTGAATGGGATTCCAGTAAAAGATGTTCCTCCTATCATGCCTCCACACAGTTATATGAAAGACGAACAGTTGGCTGATATTCTAACCTATGTTCGGAATGCCTGGGGAAACCGTGGAGAACTCGTACAAGTGAATCAGATCTCTACATACAAGGAAGCCCATGAAAGGGTGCTTCCTTGGACTGAAGAAGAGATAATAGTATTGGATTGAGCCAAAAAAAACGCCGACTAATGTCGGCGTTCATAAAATAAAAGTGAGGTGAATATTACTTAACCGTCATATTTCCTCGCATCATGGCGAAGTGACCGGGGAAGGTACAAACATACTGGTGTACACCTGGCTCGGATGGGGCAGTGAATGTAATGGTGTCAGATTCACCCGGACCAAGAAGCTTAGTTGCAGCTAACACATCTTCCTTACTTGCTTCTGGCAATGGGTTGGTTGCACTTGCTCCCATGCCCAAGACTTTTTGACCGAACTGTATGCCGCTTACGCCAGCTTTGAGCAGAACCAAGTTGTGACCCATAGCGATCTTGGGCATCTTGCCAACATTCTTAAATTCTAGTGTTACCTTTTCTCCCGCAGATACGGTGAACTCTTTGAGATCAAACTGCATCAAATCATTACCAGTTACAGTAATCTTTTGATCGGCGTGAAGAAAAGCTCCGGATAGACCAAGAGCGATAAGGGAAAGCAATTTTTTCATTAAAATCATTCTATGCCTTACATTGAAGCACCCAAGACGAATTATCGGATTATACTAAAATTTAAATTGAAGTAATAAAGCCCTAGATTCCGAATCATACCTGTTATTTATGCTTTTTTCTGGGTGCCATGCGTCCGTCTGGTCCGAGAAGGGGTAGGCTTGCGGGTTCCTGCTCAAGAAGGTCGGAAGTTGGAAGTTCCACAATTTCCGGATTGTCTGGACGATTTAAATTTTCATTGAGCCTTTCTAAGGTAACGGGCTCGGAAGGCACGCCCCCAGAGGGCACTTCCACTCGGGCGACCCAGGCAATGGTATTGAGAATAAGGGTGCGGTAGTCATCGATGGCCCAGTTTCGGTGGTAGTGCCCGCCGACAAACCCAGCTCCGCGGGCTCCCTCCTTGGGGTCTTTGCACCAAAGAAGTGCCTGAGCCGTCCCTAATTGTTCTTCCGCCTGCCGATTCCAGAATTTGCTGCTGCCATAGCGGATCACATTTTGCTTGGTTGGAATCGCGGTAGCGAGTGGGTAACAATGATTACAGGATTTATCCAAGTTTAGGTTGTAATAAAACTCATCGTAGGCACGGATGGGCTTGGACAGGCCACGGGATACTGGATGTCCTGCCTTCGGAGTCATCTCCGCGATCCAACTTGGATTGACGGAAAACTCGTCATCGTAAAATCCGCCAATCCATTGGTTGTAGTATTTTTCACCTATTTCCTTGGTCGGGTGTACCCCGTAGTGCATGAACATGATTCCCATGCCTGCTTTTACTTTTTGGTGGAGGAATGCGTACTTCTCACCAAACTCGCCACCTCCGTCTGCGTAGATGATACAGGCATCCACTCCATCGAAGATAGATTCATCTTCCGGCCAGCCATACCAATGCACCTTGGCCTCAATGGGCAGTCCGCTCGCATTGAGAGCATCTGCCAGCAGAATACATCCTGCCTTGTATTCATGGAATCCGTGGCGGTGCTTGGTGTCTCCGGCGATGAAGAGGACGGATTTGTCCTCTCCCCACAGAGGGAGGCAGGAAGAGAGGGTCCAAAGGATGGTCAGGAAAATTGAGTTTCTCATCCCTAGGAAATTATCACGGGCAAAATGCCCCCGTCAATTTATTGTATGACCTTACGGGCTTTTAAATTATTCAGCCTACGGGTGACATCGATGATTCCGTCGACCACGC
>JAYOXT010000084.1:0-3659 GCA_038152995.1 Opitutales bacterium | reverse complement strand
TCACTCTCTTTTTATTTCAGCCACCTTGGGCAGTTTATTTGTCCTGACCTCGGCTCTTGCCGATCCCTATGCCAAATCGGGCAACATCAAGCCCGCCATTGTCGAGCTCTCCGCTGAGGAGGAAGCAAAGATACTTGCCGGAGTCAAAGTGCCCGAAGGGTTTGACCTCACCCTCTATGCCCCCTGGCAAACCGCCAACTATCCCGTCTATGTAGCCGCCTCTCCCGCGGGCGACCTCTATGTATCCAGTGACGGGTGCGGCTCTCTCGGTCGAGATAAGGACCGTGGCCGGGTGCTTCGCCTGCGTGACTTGGACGACGACGGCCGGGCCGATGAGGTCACCGAGTTTATCCCCTCGATCGATTCCCCCCGCGGGTTGGTCTGGGATGAGGACAGGCTCTATGTGCTCCACCCTCCGCACCTCTCGGTATATTACGATCGCGATGGCGATGGTATCGCCGAGGAAAATAAACGCCTGGTCGATAACATTGCCTTTGATTTTAAGGAACGCCCAGCCGACCACACCACCAACGGGCTCGACCTGGGCATTGATGGCTGGCTCTATGTTTCCACCGGAGACTTTGGTTTTTTTGAAGCCACCGGAAGCGATGGCCGGAAACTGCAGGTTCGTGGGGGCGGAGTGGTTCGAGTACGCCCAGACGGCTCCGGTCTGGAACTATTTTCCTACGGTACTCGCAACATTCTGGCCGTACCTACCAGCCCCCTGCTCGATCTCTTTGGGCGCGACAACACCAACGATGGGGGCGGATGGAATGTGCGCTTTCATCACTTCAGTGGCTTGGATGATCATGGCTACCCTCGTCTTTATTTAAACTTTCCTGACGAAATCATTGCCCCCCTTGCCGATTACGGGGGAGGATCAGGCTGCGGAGGAATGTATCTGCACGAGCCGGGCTTTCCAGAAAAATGGAACCATGCACCCCTCACCTGCGACTGGGGAACCGCCGGCCTTTGGAAGCACACCGTGGAACGGCGTGGTGCCGGGTTTGTGGAAACCGCAAAACCCGAGCGCTTCATTGAAGTGCCCCGCCCCACCGATGCCGATGTCGACGGCATGAGCCGGGTCTACCAGGCCAGCTGGAAAGGTCCATCCAGTTTCAAATGGGCCGGCCCCGAGCATGGCTATGTGGTGCAAACCCGCCCCAAAGATTTTGAACCGGAAGAACTTCCTCCATTTCAAAAACTTACCGACCCTCAGCTTGTGGAAATTTTTGAAGGCGAAAGCCAGGTGCGTGCCCTCGTTGCCCAGCGTGTCCTTTTGCGCCGCAAGCAATCAGCCGATACCACAACCCTTTTGAAAACCGTAGCGGAGGACTCATCCAAAACTGCCCGCACCCGGGCACTCGCCCTATTTACCCTTTCTCAGCGGGGAATTCTGTCGAAGAATTCAAAGCAGGTAATCGAACACCTCCGTCCACTCGCCGCTGATCCCACCCTATCTGCTTTGGTGATGCGTGCCCTGGGCGATCTTGGGCTCGATCTCCGCACCGCTGTTAAACCGGGATCCGCACCCGTTGATTTATTGATTGCCGGCGCGGAAAGTGCCGATCCCCGTACCCGGCTTGAAGCCATTGTCGCGGCCACCCGTCAGGGATTGCTGGAAGTTGCCCCGGCGATTGCTCAGAGTCTCGGCCACTCCGATGCCACCCTTGCCCATGTTGCATATCGCGGGCTCGCCCAACTGGGTGCACATGAATCAGCCCTTGCGGTTTTCCAAAATACAAATTCCAGTGCTCAGCAAATTCATGGAGCGTCCCTTGCACTGATGCGTATCCATAAAAAAGAGGTGATCGATGCCATGGTTGAACATCTCGAGGAAAAAAAGAGTAAGCTATTCCGTTCCTCTTTCGAAATACTCGCCCGGCTCTATCACCAAGAAAAAGCCTGGGACCGCAAGCACTGGGGCGGTCGCCCTGATACCCGTGGCCCCTACTACGAGATGGTCACCTGGGAACAATCTGACCGTATATTGAAAGCCCTGCGTGAAGCACTCTGGAAATTACCCAAAGATGAAGTGGGTGAATATCTATCCCTGCTTGGAAGCAACCGGATACAGGACAACGAGACTCTCAATTCCCTGATCGAATCCGCCAAGTACGACCCCACTCTCATCCCCGTTTTATCCGATCAGCTCTCTAGTCTCAATGACCCACCTGCCAATGGACTTGATGTTTTGGTCACGGCTCCCGCAAAAGATAAAATGAGAGGTTATGATCTGAGCACCATCGTCAAATGTTTGCTCAATGGAAAAAGTTCAAAATATCTCGGTGCGATCATCGACTCTATTGTGGCGATCGAAGCCCAAGGAAACTGGACTGCGTTACGCCCTGCCAAAGATTTATACCTTAAGAATAATGGACGGATAGACGCCTACCAGGCAGAGCTCTCAGAAATTGCCAAAGGGGAGCCCAATGACAGGAAAACCTTTTGGGCATACGCGGGATTAATGGAAATTACCGGCCGATCCAATGCCAATGCCGAGGCAAAAGCGAGTTCAGAGGATCTCATTCAAAAAGACTGGGCCGATCCTGCCCGACGGGTCGTCCTGATCAATGCGGCGGTGGATTTAAAGAATCGTAATTACGACGAACAAATCATCCAAGCCACTGCAGATAAAGACAAAGCAGTATGTGCCGCTGCAGAGCGTGCCCTGAGGCATTTCAAGATCGACCCCAATGAAATCGACGCCACTCCCAAAGTTTCCACCCTCTCTATGGAGGATGCCCTAGCACAGGTGAACAATACCAAAGGAGTAGCCGCCCACGGGGAGGCCATTTTCACCAAAGCGGCCTGCAATACTTGCCACACCGTCAGCGAGGATGAACCACAGAAAGGCCCTTATCTGGGCAACATTGCAGCAATCTACCCAAGGAATGAACTCGCGGAAGCCATCCTCAACCCCGGCAAATCCATTGCCCAGGGATTTGCCACCAATTTGGTCACTTTAAAAGATGGCAATGCGGTGATGGGCTTTATTACCTCCGAGACCACCGATCAATTAACCATGCGGGATATGGCCAGCCAAGAGCACCACCTCGCCAAAGCAGACATTACCGAGCGCACCAAAATGCCCAACTCCATGATGCCCGCCGGACTGATGCACAATTTCTCAGTCAAAGAATTTGCCTCCCTCCTCGATTACATTGTCGGATTAGCCTCTAAAGAATAAAAAGGGGACGGGCGACCTTAGGTGTGACCAGCCACAGTGATTTGAATTTTTAAACTGGGTCAGAAAAACAAAACGCCTTAGCGAGATCACAAAAACTCCCTGGTGCAGGAATGAGTAGATGGGTGGTTTATCTAAATCCAAATTTTCTAAATTTACCTAAATAAATAAAATTATTTTATTATATTTTTATTAATAATATTACGCATCTCCTTGATAGTCATTATCTTATTTTTTTTGTTTTTTTTTGCTCAGAACGTATTTTTTTTCTTTCAAGTGCTAATATAATGCACAGATTATTCTCATCCCTTCAGCCCGTGTTTTTTCTTAAACCTTTTCCCCTTCCTCTAGGAGCCTTCATCAGTGCACGCTCCGGCTTTTGCCGTTTTCTATGAGCACGGACTGCCTGGTTGATCTTTCCTTGCCTCAGGCTTCCACACCTGCCGGCTCCCCTACCCAACCGGGCAGGTTC
>JAYOXT010000083.1:0-3818 GCA_038152995.1 Opitutales bacterium | reverse complement strand
AGCACCAGAGGCTGGCCGGTCTTTTGCAACTAAACTTTGAATTAAACCGGGCTGCGGTGCGCGGAGCGATTGCCCAGGTCGACCTCGCCAGGATGCGTCTTGATGAACCGCCCCAACCTGGCAGAAGCTCTCAGTTTGGTGCCACCACCGCTCGGGACTTGGTCAACGCACTCAATGACTTGCTCGATGCGAGCAACCGGTTTGTCGAGGTATGGATCGGTTCGGAAGCCCTGCGAATGCGCTACGCGTATGACCTCGGAGAAATGAATTTGCTGGAAAATGGACTATGGAACGGTCTGCAATCCACAACCAACCTCAAATAAAAGACTGCTTTCTTCCATGACTCCCTCCTTGCTCTCCTCTTACTTCTTATTTGAATGATCTTCATGAAACCTACTCATAAACATGGGTTTATATCGACCAAGACCTTGATGGGGCTGGCCGGTGTGGGTGCATTGTCTGCTTTTTGGTGGATGGATGGCGGAGAAGAACGAGCTTCCCAGCAAATCGAACCAATTTATGAGGAGGCCAAGGTGGCGGAATTCAGGCTGGAGATCGTGGAGCCTGGGGAAGTGGAAAGTGCGGAAAATGTAGAAATCAAGAGCGAGGTCAAAAGCCGGGGATCGGGAGGAGTAAGCATTCTGGAAATTGTCCCAGAGGGAACCCTCGTACAAAAAGGAGACTTTCTCGTGCGACTGGACGATGCCGGTTTGCAAAAGGAATTGCTCCGACAGCGCATCTCCGTTCATCAGGCCAACGCCAACCTCGTCAAGGCCGAGGCAGATGTGGAAGCGGCCAAGTTCGCCCTCCAGGAATACTTATCCGGCACCTTCCGCCAAAATGAGGAGCAATTAGAAAGTGCGGAATTTGTGGCCAAGGAAAACTTCCGGCGGGCAGAGGAATATTTTGCGTATAGCCAAAAGCTGGCTGCTAAGGGATATGTTTCCGAAGCTCAACTGGAAGCCGATCAATTCGCGGTGGAAAAAGCAGTCAAGGAACTGGACCTCGCTCAAACCAAACTGGAGGTCTTGCGCACCCACACCCAGAAAGCAAAGGTCAATGATCTCAATGCCTCAATCCTCACCACCGAAGCCCGTCTCGAATCGGCCAAAAACTCCTATGAACTTGAACTTACCCAGGAGCGTGAGATTGAGGAGCAGATCGTGAATTGCACCATTTTATCTCCTGCAGAAGGGGAAGTGACCTATGCCAATGAGAAAAACAAAGGGGTCGTCATTGCAGAGGGTGAAGAAGTAAGAGAGAACCAAACCATTGTCCGCTTGCCCAACTCATCCATGCTTCGCGTACAGGCAAAGGTAAATGAAAGCCGGGTCGAACAGGTGAAAGCAGGCATGCCCTGCCGAATCTCCATTGATGCGATCAAAGATGTCGAACTGGATGGATCAGTGGAATCAGTCAGCGATTACCCCTGGCCATCCTGGGATCGCTATCGTGCTCATATCAAGGAATACGGTGCCAAGATTATCATAAACGATCCACCCTCCGGAGTTCGCACCGGCATGACCGCCAAGGTGACTATTCTTTCCGAAATCATCGAGGAAGCTCTGCAAATTCCCCTGCCTGCTGTTTTCAAGCAGGATGGAGTAAGTTATTGCCTGGTTGGCCAAGAGGGTGAGGAAATGAGCCTCCGCACCATCGAACTGGGATCCAATAATCTGAGCATGGCCGTGGTGACCGCTGGCCTCCAGGCGGGCGAACAGGTAGTCATCAACCCCGATCCTTTCCGGGAAGCCTTTGCCTTGCCTGAACCCAAGGATTTCGCCAAGAACTAAACACCCGGCTCAGGCAAACCAGCGGGGAACTTTCTCAACTTTCTTGTATGACTCCCGCCCTCCGCACCGAGAACCTGACCAAGGTTTATCAAATGGGTACAGAAGAAGTGGTTGCCCTCGATCAGGTAAGCCTGGAAGTGCCCACCGGGGACTACCTTGCCATTATGGGACCATCCGGTTCCGGGAAAAGCACCCTGCTCAACCTGCTTGGCTGTCTCGACCGCCCTAGTTCGGGGGGCTATGAAGTCAATGGTCAGCGCATTGAGGAAGTCGACGATGATCAACTCTCTGCCCTGCGGGCCAAATCGATCGGTTTTATTTTTCAGTCCTACAACCTCATCCCCTACCTAAATGTTCTGGAAAATATCTCTCTCCCCGCAAGCTACGATGGGGAGTCTTCCCTTGATTCAAATCAAGCCAAGGAGATGGCGGAGCGGGTGGGTCTGGGAGACCGCTTGCTGCATAAACCCTTGCAGTTGTCCGGAGGGCAACAGCAACGAGTGGGTATTGCCCGCTCCCTTGCCAACGACCCTGCTTTCATTCTCGCCGATGAACCCACCGGAAACCTCGACTCCAAAACCACCGAGGAAATTCTCGATTTACTGGACGACCTCAACCAACAGGGCAAAACGATTGTTTTGGTGACTCACGAAGAGGAAGTGGCGGCCCGGGCCAGCCGAATCATCAAGATGAATGACGGGCAAATTGTCTCGGACGAAAGATCGAGGCAACCCGTGATTCAATGCGAAAACCATTCCAGTCAGGGTTCAAGTCCTCAAGCCAATCACTTCCTGCAAGCTTGTAAGAACCTGGGGAAGAGTGCCATTCAAAGCATGGTCACCCACCCGATGCGGAGCCTGCTCACTGGACTAGGGGTATTTATCGGCGTGGTCAGTGTGGTTTGGTTACTCGCGATCGGAGAGGGAATCGGAGAGCAGGCAGAAAAAGAAATCATGCAACTTGGGGCCAATAACCTGATTGTCTCGAGTAAGAAGCCATCCCAGGAACAACGTGAGCAAAAAGGCACCTTTTTTATCTCCTGGGGTCTCACCGAGAACGACTATCGAAAAATTACCGAAAGCATACCAGCCATCACGGCCGCGTACCCCACCCGGGAATTGTCACGCAGAACAGTCTCCACCGATTCTTCTATTCAAAAGGCAGAACTGCTCGGCTGCCTGCCCAACTACCGCAACTTGCACAACCTGGACCTGACCAGGGGACGCTTTCTCACCGAGGCCGACAACCTGGCGAAAGCGGAGGTATGTGTACTCGCATCCGGATTGGCCAAAGAGCTCTTTCCATTCGGGGACTCCATTGGGCAATCTGTAAACATTGACGGAAATCTATTCACGGTGATCGGAGAAGTCGCCCCGCGGAAAAACTTAAAAGACGAGGGAAAGCTCGGCTTCAAAGAATTTTTCGAGGATAATGTATATATCCCTCTCGAAACCCATTGGGCAAAAATCTTTGATTTTTATTTTCGTGGATATGATGGCAGTCACTTGATCTCCAAGCTCACCCTTACCATCGACGATCAAACCAAACTCCTTTCTGTCGCACAAATGATTCGGGACATTCTCGAAAAAGATCACGGAATGGAAGATTACCAAGTCACCGTACCCTTTGAACTAATACAGCAGGCAGAACGGGCAAAATTGACCTTTATTGGCTTGATGGGGCTGGTCGCTGGAATCTCTCTTTTCGTGGGTGGAGTGGGGATCATGAACATCATGCTCGCCACCGTCACTGAGCGCACCCGGGAGATTGGCATTCGCCGGGCATTGGGGGCAAACAAGCGGGATATTACCTTACAATTCCTGGTCGAGACCACAGCCCTGACCGGGGCCGGTGGGCTCGCTGGCATCCTCGCTGGCTTTCTCTGTGAGCCTGCCTACGGAAGCCTGCTCGATCTGATGGAAAACATGACGCCCACAATCTATGAGTCCCTCCCGCCGTCGATGCAAAACATGACTCCCATCCTCGTCCCCTGGTCCTTACCCTTGGTCTTTGGGATCGCGGTGG
>JAYOXT010000082.1:0-3825 GCA_038152995.1 Opitutales bacterium | reverse complement strand
GTTAGGCTACTTGCCTCACCAGAGATGCGTGCAGATGCGATCGTAGATTCAGTGACTTCGGGCAACCATGCCCTCGACCACCCCATCGCCGAGAGGATTTCATCGGACCACTTTCTCTCGCCCACATTCAGCATGGATGTACCCGAGGCATCCGAGACATCGGAAAAGAACTCACCGGTCAAGCGATAGCGAATGAAATCCTTGGGTAACAACACCTTGCTGATTCTGGAAAATACTTCAGGTTCATGCTTTTCCACCCAGCGGAGTTTCGGAGCCGTGAAACCAGCGAGAATGGGGTTGCCGGTGATTCGCAAAACCTCCGCCTCACCGATGGCCTCGGTCATTTCCTCACATTCCTTGAAGGAACGCTGGTCGTTCCACATGATGCAAGGACGAAGGGGGTTTCCTTTGTCGTCGAGCAATACCAAACCATGCATTTGCCCGGTCAGGCCGATACCGGAGATGGATGATGTATCTGTTTTACCCACCAGTTCATGCAACGCCTGGCAGGTTGCCTCCCACCATACTTCAGGGTCGGTTTCCGCCTGCAGGGGAGCAGGTGTCTGAAAGGGATATTCGGGATTACTGGAGGCTATCACCCTACCCTCTCCATCCACTAATAACGCCTTGATTGAAGAGGTGCCTACATCGATTCCTATAAAGTTCATAACCACCTTATCAAAAGTACCTCACCCCCGTTGGCAACCTGAATGAATGAGTGACGAATCAAGCAATCTTTCCTTGCCCCGTAGTCCGCAGATGAAATAACTCTGATTGTATGCAAAACACACAACCTTCCGGTGCGGTTATCCGCATTGATTATTGTCCGGCTTGCGGGTGGATGTTACGGGCATCCTGGCTTGCCCAGGAAATCCTCACTACTTTTCCTGCCGAAGTGGGTTCGGTCAATCTGGCACCGGCGAGAGAGGAAGCCGGCCTCTTTCAGGTATGGGTCAATCAAGACCGTGCCTGGTGCAGAAAAGAAAACGATGGGTTTCCCCAGCCCAAGGAATTGAAGCAAAGAATCCGCGACTTAATCTGCCCCGGTCGCCACCTTGGGCATTCCGACAAGCGGGACTAGGTCTTGACCGCCGCCTGTTTGCGGGCGACCGCTTTCTTGAGAAACTCGTCTCCAATGACTCCCAACAGGATGACCAGTCCAAGAATCCCGAACTCCAGATGGGTCGATATCCCCACCATGTTGATGGAGTTATAAATCAAGCGGATGACCGCCGCGGCAATGACCACTCCGAGGACGGACCCCTCTCCCCCCCGCAGGCTGCAACCCCCAAGGACGGCGGCGGCAATCGCATAGAGCTCATAGAATTCACCTGTCTGGGCGGGTTGCACCGAGTCGAGCTCGAAGGCAAAGAGAATACCTGCAATCCCCGCAAAGAAGGAACATAGGACATAGGCAAGGATCTTCATCCGGTCGGTATTAATCCCACTGTAACGGGTACCTTCCTCGTTATTTCCGAGGGCAAAGAGGTATCGGCCCCAAATCGTCCGCCTCAAAAAAACCGCCGACGCCACCGCGAGTACGAAGAGAAAGATCGCCGGGGTTGGCAGATTAAAGGAACCTAGGGCAATTTTTCCGCTGAAGATAAAGTCCAGCCCCTGGATCTGCTCAATGTTCGCATATCCCGCATCTTCTTCCAAGGGAATCGGACCGATTGACTGGTTATCAGTCAGCCACCTTCCGACGCTCCGGTAGACCAATAATCCACAGAGGGTAACCACGAACGGTTGCACCTTGGCTTTGGTGATCAGCCACCCGTGAATCAGGCCGATCGCCAGAGACAAAACCAGGGTGAGTCCAATGGCACTCCATGGGTCCATACCTTCCAATTTCAGGCAGATTGAAAGAACCACCGCAACCAGTCCGACGACCGAACCAATGGACAGATCAATCCCGCCGGTGATGATGACAAAGGCCACCCCCAGGCTCATCACTGCATACAAACTCGACCACTTGATCAGGTTTTGCATGTTGTAGGCGTTGAGAAACTTTGGGTTGATCAGGGCGGTGATAACAAAAATCGCCACCAGAAGGATGAAAATACCAAGGATGTTTTTCTTCATTTGTATTTAGATTTCTATGCAGCCTGTAAGTTTCCCGTAGCCAGGTTCATGATCGCTTCTTCGCTCAATTCTTGTCGGGACAACTCCCCGGATATCTTGCCTTCGTGCATGACATAGGCCCGGTCAGACATCCCCAGCACCTCTTCCATTTCACTGGAAACAAAAAGGATCGCCATCCCTTCCCCGGCCAGTTTTTCCATCAATTTGTAAATTTCTCGCTTGGCTCCAATATCGATTCCCCGAGTTGGTTCGTCCAACATCAGTAGTTTCGGACGCATCGCCAACCACTTGCCAAGTACGATCTTCTGCTGATTGCCGCCGGAGAGGAAGCGGGCTACTTGTTCATAATGTGGGGTTTTGATCTTCATCGATTCAACCGCCTCACGGGTCACCTCGGTTTCCATCTTCTGGTTCGTCCACCCACCGGAGGAATCCCGCAGCAAGCTAGGCAGGGAACAATTTTCCCGCACGGACATGGGAAGGACGAGCCCGTGCTGCTTGCGGTCTTCGGGAGCCAGGGCGATGCCCGAGGCAATAGCCTCGCTGGGGGCCCGGATCGCCCTAGCTTCACCTTCCACCTCAATAGTTCCTCCTAGGGCAGGCGTAACTCCAAAAATTGTTTGTAATAATTCCGTACGGCCTGCTCCAACTAAACCGGCAATTCCCACAATCTCTCCCGCATGCACCTTTAGTGCAAGCGGATGCTCGGGAAATGAGGGACAAGATAAGTTCTCGACCGACAACACCTCCTTTGAGGGTGGATGTATCTTGCGGTCATAAATTTCACTCAGCTCGCGACCCACCATCATTTTTACCATATTCGAATGATCGATCTCCTCCCGGTTCAATTCCCCGGCATTTTCTCCATCGCGAAACACTGTCACCCGGTCTGCCAGCTCCTTGACCTCTCCAAGTCGGTGGGAGATGTAGATGACACTTATACCCTTTGCCCGAAGATTTTTGACCACTTCAAAGAGGGTTTCAGTTTCCCTTTGAGAAAGGCTACTGGTGGGTTCGTCCATGATTAATGCCCGAGCGTCGCAGGACAGGGCCTTGGCAATCTCAACCAACTGCTGCTTCCCTATCGGCAAAGAACCGGCCAAGGTATCGGCAGGTAAATCAAGCCCGACTTGGGCAAGGAATTTTTCGGCCCCTTTTTTCATCTTAATCTCATCAATCAAGCCACCCCGTCTTGGCTCCCTGCCCAGAAAGATGTTGGCAGCAAGATCGAGGTTGCCGCACAAATTCAATTCCTGGTGGATAAGAGCAATGCCTTTGGCCATCGCATCATTGACATTGCGAAAATGCACCTCCTCCCCCTGAATACGAAAGGTTCCTTCGTCGGCTGGTTGCACCCCGGCAAGGATCTTCATCAAGGTGCTTTTACCGGCCCCATTTTCCCCAATCAAGGCAAGCACCTCGCCTTTTTCAAGACGGAGGGATATCCCGCACAAGGCACGGACTCCAGGAAAGCTCTTTTGTAATCCTGAGACTTCAAGCAGGGGAATGGACTTCCCCTCGCTCAATTTTGCTTACCCAATTCCGCCATTTCCTTTTTCTTGGACCAAAATTCATCGATATTGGACTGGTCGACGACCAGGAAAGGTAGTTCAAAATAGGTACTTTCGGGTTTATTTCCCTCGCAAATCGATTTGAGCATCTTGATCGATTCATAGCCATAGTCCCAGGGTTGCTGGCTGATCGTTCCGTGAGCATTCCCTTCCTTAATTGCCTGAAGAAGGG
>JAYOXT010000081.1:0-3960 GCA_038152995.1 Opitutales bacterium | reverse complement strand
GTTTGCATCCCCGAGGATTTGCATCTCGGGGCTAGCCACATCCGCAGGTACCTGTAGGAAACCGACACGGAAGCCGAAGCTGTTGGTGCGGTAGCTGGGGGTGCCGTAGCTGAAGCGGGTGGCCGAACGCAGGTCCGCACCGGAAAGGTACCAGGAGCCGCCCCGAATGACACGGCTGGAGCCCGTAGCAGGACCCTCAGGATCAGTT
Organism: Opitutales bacterium; assembly: GCA_038152995.1. Lineage (GTDB taxonomy): Bacteria > Verrucomicrobiota > Verrucomicrobiia > Opitutales > Seribacteraceae > Chordibacter. Next base: position 3,752 of record JAYOXT010000081.1, on the reverse strand, counting down.
TGTCCTCCCGAACTGTAGGCTGTGTACCAGTCCGCCGTCCACTCCATTACATTACCATGCATATCAAAAAAGCCCCAGGGGTTGGCCGCATATTGCCCCACATCGCGTGTCTGCGAGTATCCACTATCGGAGTAATTGGCACTACTGGTGGTTATACTATCCCCCCACGAGTACGCCGTGGTCGTGCCTGCCCGGCAGGCATACTCCCACTGCGCTTCCGTGGGTAATACATAGGCCCAACCCGCCGGAATATTGCCGGCCTGCTGGGCATTCAAACGGGTAAGGAATTTTTGGATATCGTCATGTGAGACTTTTTCCACAGGACGGTCCGGGTTGTTAGGCCAGTTGCTAGGGGTGGCATTTAAACCATCCGTATTCCCCGCCATCACCGCCTGATACTGGGCCTGCGTAACCTCGTACTTTCCTAGGTAAAAGCCGGTAGTCAGGGTAACCTCATGTTCGGGTGATGCATTCGATATATCGCTCTGCCCCATCGTAAAGGTGCCGGGTTCCACCCAGATCATTTCCAGGGCGACGCTGGCATTGAGATCAGATGCATAGGTGGCAGGTGTGCCCACATTCACGGTGCGGGTGAGGGTTGCCTGATTGCCCGCCGCATCGCTCACGGTGTAGGTCAAGGTGTAGGTACCGGTGGTGTTTATATCCACCGTGCCACTGACGGTGACATCGCCGGAAAGATTGCCATCGCGCACATCATGGGCTTCCACCCCGGGGTCCACCCACGCGACACCCTGCAACTGCGTGATGTTTGCATCCCCGAGGATTGATATCTCGGGGCTAGCCACATCCGCAGGCACCTGTTGGAAACCGACACGGAAGCCGACGGTGCGGTAGCGGTAGCTGGGGTAGTTGTAGTTGCGGAAGGCCGAACGCAGGGACGTACCTGTATTGTTCCAGGAGCCACCCCGAATGACACGGCTGGAGCCCGTGGCCGGACCCTCAGGATCATTCTGTGCTCCCGAACTGTAGGCTGCGATCCAGTCCGCCGTCCACTCCCATACATTGCCATGCATATCAAAAAAGCCCCAGGGGTTGGCCGCATATTGCCCCACATCGCGTGTCTGCGAGTATCCACTATCGGAGTAATTGGCACTACTGGTGGTTATACTATCCCCCCACGAGTACGCCGTGGTCGTGCCTGCACGGCAGGCATACTCCCACTGCGCTTCCGTGGGTAATACATAGGCCCATCCCTCAGGGATATTGCCAGCCTGCAGGCTATTCAAACGGGTAAGGAATACCTGAATATCCTCCCAGGAAACCTGTTCCACCGGGCGGTCCGGGTTGTTCGGCCAATAGCTCGGTGTGGCACTCAAACTATCCGTATTCCCCGTCATCACCGCCTCGTACTGAGCCTGCGTCACCTCGTACTTACCCAAATAAAACCCTTGGGTCAGGGTGACCTCGTGAACCGGTGTAGCCACCCCGTCCTGCCCCATCGTAAAGGTGCCGGGTTCCACCCAGATCATTTCCAGGGCGACGCTGGCGTTGAGGTCCACGCTATGATTGAGCTGGGTATCATTGACATCCAGTTGCACAGAGGTGGTGGACACATGGCCAAAATCATTACTGATGCGCACACTGTAGTTGCCATCGTGGAGGGTGGCATTGGCATCGGAAATAGTGAATTCCTTGTTGGTTGCTCCGGAAATCTCCTGCCCATTGCGCAACCATTGGTAGGTGAGGTACTTTCCTTCGGCATCGGCCGAGAGGGTGACGGACTGGCCGGTGTATACCTGCTCCCGGTTTTGTGGGAGTGCCGGAGAACGCACCACTTCGGGGCGTAAATATTTGAGAATTTGCTCGTTGAGTTGATTGGTTGTGATGGAACCCGGCCCAATATCCGCAGACATGGCATAGGGCACAGATGCAAAGGGCCGGTCAGGTGAAATTCTCTCAAATCCATTGACCCCATCGCTAAACCAGACCCGTAAATGAAGGTCCGACTCTTGCTGAAATAAGGAGGGATTGATTGCACCCATGCCGGGAATGGAGGTATTGCCCAGCAGGATGGAGTAAAGCCCCCCACGCACCTGCACAGACACCTGCCCGCTGGGCTCCGAGCCATCCACACTGGTGCCGTCGTGGCTCCAGTGGGTGACATTGCCATCCGGGTTAACCAGAGCAAACTTGAGCAAGCCCTCCCCGTTAAATGCCTGCCCATTGACCGACACCTGCCCAGCATAATTGAGTACAGGCGGAACGGCCCAAAGAGAAGATAAGCCAAGAATAGCAAATGAAAGAGTGGTATAGAGCAGGCGCATCATGCATAGCATGATTGTGGGATTATTTGTTACTGTCAAGGTTTCGGAAAGGTGCGCCTGTGCCCCAAAAATTGAGCCAAAAAGATTAAGGGCACATCCGCTTGCCTGCACCTCGCCTTTGCGGTTGTATAGGTACCTTTATTTTTATGAATACCTATTTTATTAGCGGAGCGAGCCGCGGGATCGGATTAGAATTGTGCAAACAACTCCTCAGCCGGGGAGACCGGGTCATTGCCGGGTGCCGAAACCCGGAAAATGCCCACTTCTTATCCGAACTTCAAAAAAGCCACGAACATTTACAAATTGTACAACTGGATGTGGATGTTGAGCAGTCGGTCATTGATTGCTTTAAAAAATTAGACAGCCAAGGCATTTCCATCGACCGCTTGTTTAATAATGCGGGCATCATCGACTGGCGGGACTTGCATGAGGTGAGTGCAGACTCCTTCTCCCAGGTATTGCAGACCAATCTACGGGGTGCTTTTCTTGCACTCCGCCATGCCCTGCCCTGCCTGAAGCGTTCCGAAGATGCATGGGTCTACAATATGTCCAGCCGGCTCGGCTCCATCGAACTGCGGGGGAATACCCAACTGGGCGGAGCAATTGCTTATGAGTGCTCCAAGGCGGGGCTGAATATGCTGACCAAGCAGGCAGCGATCGACCTCGCCGATAGTGGCATCCAAGTAGTATCCCTGAGCCCGGGCTGGGTAAAAACGGAGATGGGTGGGGAGGATGCGAAGTATGAGGTGCAGGATTCAGTGAGCAAGATGATCACTGTGACCGACCAATTAACCCCCGCCCAGAACGGTGGATTTTGGGGAGAGGATGGAAAGGAAATACCATGGTAGAACTTAGCGGAAAAGAAAAGCGGGAGATCCGGGGCATTCTCAAGACCCGCCCAATCGATTTAAAGGTGGGCAAGCGTGGATTGACCCATGAATTTATCCGGGAGTGCTCCAAGATCCTGGGCAAAGATGCAATGATTAAGCTGGGCTTGCCCGCGGACAAGGAATTGCAGAAAAAAATAATCGAGGAGTTTTCCCAGGAAACCACCACTTTGTGCATAGCCAAGGTGGGCAAGACTGCCGCTTTTTACCAGCACCATGAATAAGCCCAATCCCTTGCAACCAGGCAGTCCTGCCCCTGCGTTTTCCACCACCGATGAGGACGGAAAGACCCATAGCAATCAAACCTTACTGGGCACGCGTTACCTGATGTACTTCTATCCGCGCGATCTCACCCCCGGATGCACCACAGAGGCCTGTGCCCTGCGAGATGAGCACGAGCAATTTACCAAGCTAAACACCCTCGTGTTTGGCGTATCTCCGGATGGGGAGAAGTCCCACCGCAAATTTATCGACAAGCACAGCCTGCCCTTTTCCCTGTTAGTGGATGAGGACCATGCCATAGCAGAGGCCTTCGGTGTATGGGGAGAAAAGAAATTTATGGGCCGCACCTTTGATGGGG
>JAYOXT010000080.1:0-4017 GCA_038152995.1 Opitutales bacterium | reverse complement strand
TCATGCAGTACTGGTGGATCTTCATCATCGCCTCGATCAACCAGTCCGGTCCACAAGCAAACCCCACCCGAAATCCAGTCATGGCAAAGGCCTTGGAGAAGCCATGAAGAAAAATCGTCCTCTCCTGCATGCCCGGGAAGGAGGCAATGCTTAGGTGCTCCCCCTCATAAGTCAGTTCCGCATAGATCTCATCACTGATCACGATCAGGTCTTTTTCCACCGCAAACTTGGCCAATCTTTCAAGTTTTTCCCGTTCGGCAGTTCCACCAGTTGGATTGGTAGGGAAATTGAGCATCAGCACTTTACAACCTGGCTGCCAGGCCCGTTCAAAAGCATCGGGATCCAGAGCAAAGGAATCCTCCGGTTTCGTAGATACGGGTACCGCCTCACCCAATGCCAAAGAAATACTCGGAGCGTACGAAACATAGCAGGGCTCGTGGTAGAGCACTTTGTCTCCAGGATTGATCAAGGCACGCAGGGCAATATCAATGGCCTCCGACACCCCCACAGTCACTAGAACCTCAGACTTCGGGTCGTAAGCCGGACCGAAGTGTTTTTCCACATAGGTCGAGATCTCCTTCCTCAGGGAAAGCAATCCACGGTTGTCGGTGTAGGAAGTTTTTCCACGCTCCAATGCGAAAATCGAGGATTCCCGGATTTTCCAGGGAGTAATAAAGTCGGGCTCGCCAATACCGAGCGAGATGGCATGGGGCATTTCCGAAACGATGGCAAAAAAATCGCGAATCCCGGACCTCGGTAAATCCCGCACATGCTCAGCAATGTATTCTTGCGGATTCATCGGGGGATTAGGCACTGACTGGGGGTTTTTCTGAATGATCCCCATCCTGGGAAAGCAGATGACCGTGTTCTTTGTAGGAACGCAAAAGAAAATGAGTGGAAGTGGAAAGTACCCCCTCGATGGTGGCGAGCCGTTCCGAAACAAAACTGGCAACCGCGTGCAGGTTTTTTCCCTTTACGATGACCAGTAGATCATAGCCACCCGACATCAGATGGCACGCCTCCACCTCCTCAAACTTGGAAATACGATGTGCCAGCCGGTCAAATCCACCATCGCGTTCTGGGCTGATTTTTACTTCGATTACCGAGCGTACATCTCCACCCTCGGTTTTGGATGGATTGATCAGGGGAACCCAACCCAGCAAGGCACCACTTTGGCGTAGTGCCTCAATCTCGGCCTCCACTTCAGCAGTTGTACGGCCCAAAATTTTGGATAACGCTTCAGGGTGGGGATTTGCAGTTTCTTGGATGATGGAAAGGAGCACACTCATAAAACTTCTAACATATCAATTGTGAATAACTCGGTAAAGAAGCAAAGAATGACTGATGAAAGAGAACAGATTTCAGTTTTGATAAAGTCACGGCCTAGAGAATTTCTTCGAACTCAAGCAGGAGCATCAAGACTGAATTGAGCCCGATCGAGTGGGTAATCTGTCCGGATTTCACTAAATGTTTGAGCTCGGAAAGCGGATAAAGCTCAGTGATTAGTTCCTCGTGCTGATCGAAGTTCAATTCGGCAGTCTTGCGGGCATTGCGGAGGATGACGACATGGCAGCGGTTGGACAAAATAGCGGCATTAGGGCGCACCGTGCCAAGAAGCTTTGGATTTTCACCGACATATCCGGTCTCCTCCTCCAGCTCCCGAAGTCCTGCGATGATAGGGTCCTCCCCTTTTTCAACCACTCCCCCGGGGGGTTCCAGGGAATGCTCCCGACTCCCATACCGGAACTGCCGGACAAGGACGACTTGCTCATCAGGGGTAATCGCCAGAACATTGACCCAGTCATTGGTATCGAGCACAAAGAAGTCGCCCTCTACCCCATCCGATCTTCTTTTAAACCGTCTCTTACGAACCTCAAAAATCCGGCAGTCCGCATGCAATTCATCGTTCTGCAAATCCCATGGACTGGGTAATTTATTTTCTGTCATCCAATTAATTCCTTGGCCACAAATTCGGCAAGATCCGTAAAAATAGACACTTTCTTTTGGGCCGCTTTTTGTTCCAATGCCTGGTCAACAGGCTTACCGGTACGAACCAAGGCCCCACGCATTCCCGCATCCAGTCCGGTTTGGGGATCAATCCACTTATCCCCGATCACCCAGCAAGAGGAGGGATCAAGGCCATACTTTTGGGTCATTTCCATTTCAAACCGAGGAGCGGGCTTGCGATACATCATTTTTTCTTGGGGAGATTCCGGGGCTATGCATACCTCGGTAAAAAAGTCAGTAGGCCAGCCAAACTCTTCGTGCATACGCTGGTTGCAGGCATACACATCTTCCCAGTCGTAGTATCCACGGGCGATGCCTGATTGATTGGTGTGCAGAAAAAGCAAATACCCCACCTCTTTGGCTTTGATCAAGGCAGGTCCGGCACTCTCAATGATTTCCAAACGTTCCGGATCTTTCAGGTAGTGAGCATCTTTGATCAGGGTCCCGTCCCGATCCAAAAACAAGGCCTTTTGCTTGGCCATGACTAGGATAAGAGATCGAGAATTTCGGCCGGGGAGACACTCGCTGTTCCCACCTTGCCCACCACCACGCCTGCGGCAAGATTGGCAAATTCGGCTGCCCGTGCAAAGGACTGACCAGCGGCAAGAGCAAGGGAAAGAGATGCAATCACAGTATCTCCTGCCCCGGATACATCAAACACTTCCCGGGCGGCAGTGGGGATGGTTTGCAAAATTTTTCCCTCTTCTGCCAGCAACATTCCCTCCGCTCCAAGTGTAATTGCCAGTAAGTGGGGAGAAAATTTCTCGAAGATTTTACGGACTACTTCCTCCTGAGGAAATGGGCAGCGGGTCTCTCGGGAGAGCCCGGCCAATTCCAAGGCTTCCAGACGGTTGGGAGTAAGAAGGTCTGGTTGGCTGTAGGCAAGTGGACGGCTCGGCTTGGGATCAACAGAAAGGAAGTGGGCGGTGGGACGAACCAGGGAAAGCAGTTCTTCGGAAACAAACCCCTTTCCATAATCGGACACAATTACGGCATCCACGGAGCTTGCTTTGTCCGCAATCAAACTTCCCAGTTTCTCTAGGTCGGGAAGATAATGCTGCGGAGAAGATTCCCGGTCCACCCGGCAAATTTGATGGTTCGACGTGGTAACTCTTGACTTACTAATGGTTGGGGCGGAAGAAAAACGGAAGTTGGTATCCACAGCGACATCACTTTGGGAAAGTAGGTCGATCAGTTCTTCACCCCTCTCATCCTCTCCAAACCAACCGATCACCTCGACTGCGGCTCCCAGTGAGCGAAGATTAAGGGCGACATTGGCGGCTCCTCCCGCCACCGACCTCTCTTCGGTCACGGCAAGAACAGGCACTGGGGCTTCGGGGGAAATTCGGCTCACCTCACCAATCACATAGCGGTCCAGCATGACATCACCAATTACCAGAACACGAAGGCTCTTGATCTGTTCAAGAAGTTCTTTCATCAAATATATTCATTTATGATGCGAATTATTTCCATTCTGCCAATTGTCTTCCTCTGCACATTTTTGCATTCCTGCAAGGAACAGGAAACCATTGCCCAACAGAATACGGAGCGGGCGAAGTATGCGATTCAAATCGGAGAACAGACCCTGCAACTCGAACTGGCCAGAACTCCAAAGACTAGAGAGACGGGGCTGATGTACCGCGACAGTCTGCCCAAGGGGGAAGGTATGATTTTTGTTTTTGAAAATCCGAAACCCCAAAGATTTTGGATGAAGAATACAAGAATCCCCTTGGATATTGGATACTTTTCGGCCGATGGGAGATTGAAAGAAGTTCATCGCGGTCGGCCATATGATTTGTCCGGCATGCCATCGCGGGCCAAAGATTTACAGTTCGTGGTGGAACTATATGAAGGAGAATTCAAAAGGATGGGCATCGCCTTGGGTAGCCGGTTAAATCTCGACACCGTAAAACGAGCGATCGCAGAAAGTGGCGGGCAAGCCGCTGATTATAACCTGGGCGACTAACCCCGGTACCCCTGAGGGTTTTTGCTCTGCCAGTTCCAGGCATC
>JAYOXT010000079.1:0-4039 GCA_038152995.1 Opitutales bacterium | reverse complement strand
ACCACCGCATCCATCCCCGGAAGAAAGTCGGCAATTCCAGCCTCCAAGTCACCGACCACAGAAGGTACGCCCAAGGCGGTAAACTTCGTCTGTTGTCGAGGATCCCGAATCAAAGCAACAGGAGAAAATCCGTGAGCCGCCCACATCTTCCCACTGAGAATCGTTCCCACTTTTCCATTTGCACCCACAATTAGAGTCTTCATCAGATTTCCTCGTACCCGTGTTCAGTGGACATGGCAAGGAACGACTTAATTTGTTCGTCCTCAAATGGAAGATGACTATTGTGAATGGTTTTAATTCCACAACCGATGACTGTTCCAGTACGAACCCGTATTGCTCCCTCCCCCACTGGGGCTCCCCATTTGGGAACTGCCTACATGGCTCTTTTCAATCTTGCCTATGCCCGCAAGCATGGCGGCCAGTTTATTTTAAGAATAGAGGACACCGACCGGCAGCGCTCCTCTTCCGCATCTGAGCAGGCGATTTTCGACGCCCTAAAATGGGCCGGTATCGATTGGGATGAAGGCCCGGACTGCGGTGGGTCCCACGGGCCTTACCGACAAAGCGAGCGTCTGGAAATTTACGAAAAAGAAATCAACCGCCTCCTGGAGCAGGGTAATGCCTACCGCTGTTTTTGCACAACCCAAAGGCTTAATGACCTGAGGGCACAACAGATGGCAGACAAGCAGACGCCCCGCTACGATGGGCACTGCCTTGGTCTTTCCGCAGATGAATCTGCATCCCGTGCCCAATCCGAGCCCTTCGTGGTTCGGATGAAAATCCCCGATTCCGGAACCTGTCAGTTTCATGACGAGCTTCGGGGGGAAGTGAGTATCGATTGGTCTCAGGTCGATCACCAGGTGATTCGCAAGTCCGATGGATTTCCCACTTACCACCTCGCCAATGTGGTGGATGATCATTTCATGGGCATCACCCATGTAATCCGCGGGGAAGAATGGATCAGCAGCGGGCCCAAGCATGTTCTGCTCTATGAGCAACTTGGATGGCAGGCACCTACTTTTGCCCACCTCCCCCTGCTGCGCAACCCGGACAAATCGAAGCTTTCCAAACGTAAGAACCCCACCGGAATCTTTTACTTCCGCGATGCTGGCTTCCTGCCCGAAGCCCTGCTCAATTACCTTGGTATGATGGGCTACACCCTGCCCGACCAGCGGGAGATTTTTTCTTTGGACGAACTGGTCGAGACCTTTGACCTCAAACGGATCAGCCTGGGCGGCCCCATATTCGACCTCGCCAAGTTAAAATGGCTCAACGGACGCTACCTCCGTGAAAAACTGGAACCTGCTCAGGTCGTCGACCGCTTGCTTGATTGGAAAGCAAATCCTGAGTTTCTTGGAAAAATCATGCCCCTCGCCCTACAGAGGCTGGAAACTTTTTCCGACTTTTTCCCCCTCGCCCAGTTTCTGCTCAATGATCGCCCCAATTATTCATTGGAGGACCTCACCGGCAAATTGCAACCGGATCAACCTGCCCGCCTCCTAAAAATCGCGGAGTGGGAACTGGAGAAAATACCCAACTGGGACCGGGATGCGATCTCCTCCCTTTTTCAGAGAATTGCCGAGGTCGAGGAAATGAAACTTAAGCAATTACTCCCCCTCTTTTTTGTGGCAATGAGTGGAAGCACCGTCTCCCTCCCCCTCTTCGACGGCCTCGCCCTGCTCGGCCCGGACCTCACCCGCATGCGCCTGCGCCAGGCACTTGAAACCCTAGGAGAAAACGGACAAGGACTGAGCAAGAAGGGCTTAAAGAGCCTGGAAAAGGAATATGCCAGTACTTACGGCAACCGCATTGATTAGCACATAAAACTACTTCTCTTCTGATGAGCGAAACCGAAACAGAACATCCTCTTGACTTCATTCGTACCCGGGTGCAATCCGACCAACAGTCGGGCAAAAATGAGGGCCGGGTTCATACCCGCTTCCCTCCGGAACCAAATGGATATCTTCATTTGGGCCACGCCAAAAGTATTTGCCTGAACTTTGGCATCGCCCGGGAATTTGGTGGACTTTGCAATCTCCGGCTCGACGACACCAACCCGGTGGCAGAAAAAACCGAATATGCAGAGGCGATTATGTCTGATGTCCGCTGGCTGGGCTTTGACTGGGAGGAGCGCTTGTTTCACGCTTCTGATTATTTTGACCAGTTGCACACCTGGGCCGTCCAGTTGATTGAAGCAGGTAAGGCCTTTGTCTGCGACCTCACCTTCGAGGAGATGCGACAGCACCGGGGCACCCTCACCGAACCGGGGAAAAACAGCCCTTTCCGTGATCGCACCATCGCGGAAAACCTCGAGTTGTTTGAAAAAATGCGTCTTGGAGAATTTGAGGACGGAGCGAAGACCCTGCGGGCCAAGATCGATATGAGCTCGCCCAACCTCAATTTGCGCGACCCCGTTCTTTATCGCATCCTTCACCAGGATCACCCTAAAACGGGCGACAAATGGAAGATCTATCCCTCCTATGATTTTGCCCATGGGCAGTCCGACTCCCTCGAAGGCATCACCCACTCCATCTGCACTCTCGAATTTGAGCACCACCGTCCTCTCTACGACTGGTTTTGCGAAAACCTTGGTATTCATCATCCTCAGCAAATCGAATTTGCCCGCCTCAACCTAAATTACACGGTCATGAGCAAGCGCAAGATGCTGCGACTGGTGGAAGAAGGTCATGTCAAGGGATGGGATGATCCGCGCATGCCAACTCTTCAGGGGATGCGCCGGAGAGGTTATACCCCACAGGCCATCCGGGACTTCTGTGAAAAAGTGGGTGTGGCGAAGCGGGAAAATGTGATCGAAGTGGAATTGCTTGAACATTGCTTGCGTCACGACCTCAATCTCTGTGCCCCCCGCAGACTCGGAGTCCTCGACCCTTTGAAGGTAACCATTTCCAATTACCCGGACGATCAGGTCGAAACAGTGGATGCGGTCAACAATCCTGAAGACCCAGAAGCGGGCACCCGCCCGATTTCTTTTTCCAAGCATCTTTATGTCGACCGGAATGATTTCATGGAAGACCCACCCAAAAAATATTTCCGCATGTCCCCTGGGCGGGAGGTTCGCTTGAAATATGCCTATTATGTTACTTGCACTGAGGTGATCAAAGATGCCGACGGGAAGATTACTGAACTGATTTGTGAGTATGATCCGGAGAGCCGCGGTGGGGATACTCCGGACGGGCGTAAGGTAAAAGGAACCATACAATGGGTCGATGCATCCACTGCCCAAACCTGCGAGGTGCGCATCTACGACCGCTTATTCAAGACACCGGATCCCGACAAAGTGGAAGAAGGAGGAGACTTTATTGAAAACCTAAACCCGGACTCTCTGGCGATTAACCACCATGCTTTGGTGGAGGAATCCGTTGCTCAATTCCCCGCAGGTACCCCCTTTCAGCTTGAACGGGTCGGTTACTTTTGCCTGGACCCCGATACCGAAAACTCCGGCCAGTTGACCCTCAACCGTACCGTGGCAATGCGTGACAGTTGGGCAAAAATCAATAAATAGACATTACTTACCCTGCTCTTTGCTTCTCTTTATTCGGGCTTGCCAAGATCAATCCATTTGAGAAGATAAACGAACCTACCCTTGTAAATTACTACAATAACCAGCCTATATAAATACTATGAGTAATCAAGAATCAGGACCTGACATGAAATTGTTTTGGGGATGTTTCATCGCCCTCATCACAACTGCATTTGCCTTTATCACCAGGGCATTCCTCGTTAACGCAGAGCCCTTCTGGCCAAGCACCTTTGGTTTAAACCAGGTACAAGCCGGTGAGCTTTTCGGTGCAGGCATCTGGCCCTTCGCCATCAGTATCATTGTTTTCAGCCTGATTATCGACCAGGTTGGCTATCGCATCGCCATGCTTTTCAGTTTCGTCTGCTATGCCCTGTATGCTGTACTCGCTTTCCAAGCCTACGGTGTGGTCATGGCAGAAGGACTTGCCGGTGATGAACTCAAGGCTGCCCAGTCCGAAGCATACAATTTATTATACTGGGGTTCTGTTATTCTCGGTCT
>JAYOXT010000078.1:0-4932 GCA_038152995.1 Opitutales bacterium | reverse complement strand
TCAGCGCACTACCCAGAGACCAGCCTGTCGATCATGCAAAGCAGGATTGAAGGGTTGATGGATGATCAGGGTATCGACAAGTACCGCCTTTGCGGACATAGCCTCGGTGGTAAGCTGGCCATGATTCTAGCCTGTAGGTGGCCACAGCGGGTGGTTTCCCTGACCGTAGCCGATATTGCTCCGAGGGATTATCCGCCTGAGCATCACCTGCCCACCTTCGAAGCCCTGCTTAGCCTGGATCTTTCAGGGATCAAAAATCGCAAACATGCAGATGAAGTTCTTTCCGAACGCATCCCCAACTGGGCTTTCCGTCAGTTCTTATTAACCAACCTAATCTCGGATGGGGAAGGGTTGAGGTGGCGGGCCAACCTTGAGGTTCTGCGTGCAGGGATAGCTGATTTATCCCGTAATCCTTTGGCCTCCGCCGATCGCTATGCCGGGCCCACTCTTGTAGTCAGGGGAGGGAAGTCCGGCTATGTGCGCTGCGAGCACTTTTCTCTCTTTGACCATTATTTTGCGGATTGCTCGATCGTGACGTTACCGGAAGCCGGGCATGATGTGCATGTCGAAGATCGGACTGGCTTTGTGAGCAGTCTGCACAATTTTCTCAACCCCAAAGCCTAGGTATTGTTACAGCTAATACTAGGTGGGCAGAAGCAGAGACGGCCTATTTACGCCGAATCTTGAATGTATGAGTCCTTAAAGATGGACAAAAAAAGACCCACGGTTTCCCGTGGGTCCTTTAAAAGGGGTATATTGATCAAGAAATTAGATCGCAGCTTTGAGCTTTGCTCCAGCCTTGAACTTAACATTCTTGGAAGCCTTGATCTTAATCTTTTCGCCGGTTTGGGGGTTGATTCCCTTGCGGGCTCCGCGCTTGACCACGGAAAAGGTTCCGAAACCGATGATTTGAACATTTTCCTTCTTAACGGCCTTGGTGATTGCGTCGAGAACTGCATTTAAGGCAGCGTCAGCAGCGGCTTTGGAGGTGTCTTTGCCCAAGTTTTTTTGTACGGCTTCGATGAGTTGTCCTTTATTCATTATATTTTTCCTTTGGTTTGGAAGTATGATTTACTGAGTTAAACAGTGTTCTAGCTCGGAGTTTTCTGGCTCACGGTCAAACTTTTTTTGCGAAAAAGCCGATTTTTCCCCATTTTTAGCGGTTTTTCGGGGGGTATGCCCCTTGATCTGCAGGTTTTAGGCTTCCTTGAGCCCCATGCACCGCAGTCTCCAATAGAGCTTGTAATTCGGAAACGAAGGAACTTCCTGTCTCCTCACTTTTTTGTCGTGCCCTCCTGACCAACTGCTGGGCCATGACCTCTGCCTGCACAGAATGGGCACCGAGGTTCAGGAAAATTTGAGAGACCTGATCTATGGATTTCTTCAATTCCTCTTCGTTCATTGGTCAGGCGGGAGTGGAAAGAGTGGAACTTGGTTGAGGGAAATGTCCCCGTTTTCAAAAGCGGTCCGGGCCCGGTTGTTGAGCAAGGCCATCCCCACCCAAATCGGATCCGAAGGGTGGGCAAAGGTACTTTTGATTTGGCCGATGAGCTTGCCCTCATCGTTATGCAAAGGAATGGGAAGTTCATTGCCGGGGTTGTTCTGGCAGGAGTAGGGGAGTAGGGTGCGCTGGACCTGGCCCATCGCGTGGATTCTTGCCATGACCTCCTGACCAAGGTAGCAACCCTTGTCGAAGTCAATCAGGTGGCCCTCGAGTCCGCCTTCCTGAGGCAGTTCAGTTTCACCAATTTCCAGAGGGACCCGGGCCACATGATTGCTAATGCGGTGAAGTTCCCATTGGCTTTCTTCCGCTTCCCTGAGGGCACTTAACCCGTGGGGAATCTCATCGCGTGGGTGCAGGCAGGTGAGGGTGGGTTGCTCGAACCGTGGGTCCTGAAAAATGTATCCTTCTCCATCGGCCAGGCAGGCCGGTGGAGGTGGGCAGGGGCGGGTGGTTGCAGCCGCCTCACCGAATATAAAGTGCATGGCCCACTGGGAAGTCTCGTCCGCGAAGTCCACCTCATCGGCGACTATGTTTTCCCCGAGCAGGGAAATGATTTCGCTGGCAGCTGTTTCCTGGCTTACCAGGAGAAATTCCTCTTCTCCGAGACAGATTATCTGAGCGGCACAGAGAACTTTTCCCTTGATCGAAAGGCGCAGCCCCATCCGCGTGCTCAGCACAGCGAGACGGCTGAGGTCCACACTCCACTGGCTCTGTAGGTAGGGCAGGGCATCCTCCCCGGTTACCCGGACCACTGCAGCGGGCAGAGAGGTGAAAAAATATGCGTTCATACCAACATAGCTAAAACTTTGGCTTGTTCATGCAAGCTCAGGTTCTATGGTACTTGTCCCGTGCACCAGGTTACAAATTTAAGAATATCCAATTCGGATACCCTTCCCCCGCCCAATGAACTGGTTGGGGAGATTGCCCGTACCGACTTCCAGAAAGAAATGGTTGCCCGCTCCCGTGCCTGCCTGCATGAGATCATTCATGGACGGGACCGGAGGTTGATTGCGGTGGTGGGCCCCTGTTCGATTCATGATCTGGAGGCCTGCCGGGAATATGCGGAAAAATTTGCCCGCCTATCAAGACAACTCGGAGACCGACTCTACCTCGTTCTGCGGGTTTACTTCGAAAAGCCGAGAACCACGGTGGGGTGGAAGGGGCTGATTATGGACCCCCAGCTCAATGGCAGCTGTGATATTCCCCGTGGCCTGCGCATTGCCAGAACCTTTCTCGGTGAGGTGCTTGACCTGGGCATTCCCACTGCCACAGAATTGCTCGACCCGATCACCCCGCAATACCTCGCTGACTCACTCTGCTGGGCGGCCATTGGAGCGAGGACATCGGAGTCGCAGACGCACCGACAGATGGCTTCGGGCCTTTCCATGCCAGTGGGCTTTAAAAATGCAACCAGTGGGGATCTTAAAGCCGGGATCAATGGAATTATTGCCGCCACCCAACCGCAGACATTTCTTGGCATTGCGGACGATGGGCGTGCCTCGGCGGTAACCACCGAAGGCAATCCGGACTGTCAGCTCATATTGAGGGGCGGCAGTGGTGGGCCCAATTATGCAGCCAATATTGTGGGCCAGGCCCGGCAGGGTCTGGAGGAGGCCGGTCTGCCTGCCTCCCTGATGATTGATTGCAGTCATGCAAACAGTGAGAAGGACCCCAACCGGCAACCCGCGGTGCTCGACGCCGTGCTTGAGCAGGTCGGGCACGGCAATGATGCCATCCATGCGGTGATGATTGAAAGCCATCTCCATGGAGGAAGCCAATCTTTCCCCCAGCCTTTGTCCAACCTTCAATACGGGGTTTCCATCACCGATGGCTGTATTGACTGGGCTACCACCGAGGCTTGCCTCAGGCGGGCTGCTGAGGTAGTAGACAAAGTTCGATTTTCTTAACCCAAGTTTTCAAACTAACCCTGATTTATTATATGAATACCCAAACACCCATTCGTGTTGCCGTAACCGGTGCAGCCGGTCAGATCGGTTACTCTCTTCTTTTTCGTATCGCGTCTGGAGCGGTCTTTGGACCAGATCAACCCGTTGCACTTAACCTGATTGAAATCGAGCCGGGCATGAAAGCACTTGAAGGAGTCTGCATGGAGTTGGATGATTGTGCCTTTCCTTTGCTCAAGGATATTCGTCCCACTTCCGATTTGGATGCTGGTTTTGATGGTGCAAACTGGGCACTGCTGGTTGGAAGCGTTCCCCGTAAGGCTGGTATGGAGCGGGGTGACCTGCTCGGGATTAACGGAAAAATTTTCACTGGGCAGGGCCAGGCGATTGCCAAGAATGCCGCATCCGATGTGCACGTACTGGTGGTGGGGAACCCCTGCAACACGAACTGCTTAATCGCAATGAACAATGCCCAGGATGTTCCTCGCGACCGCTGGTTTGCCATGACCCGCCTCGACGAAAACCGGGCCGCTGCCCAGCTTGCCCAAAAAGCAAACCGTCCGGTCGCTGAGGTTTCCAATGTGACCATCTGGGGCAATCATTCCGCCACGCAGTATCCTGACTATTACAACGCCCGGATTGGGGGAGCACCGGCTCCGGAAGTGATTGCAGACGACACCTGGGCTCATGTTGATTTTATCCCCACCGTGCAGCAACGCGGAGCGGCGATTATTCAGGCACGCGGTGCTTCCTCGGCTGCTTCTGCTGCCAATGCGGCTATCGATACAGTGAAATCGCTCACCACACCTACTCCTGAGGGAGATTGGAACAGTGTCTGTGTCGCTTCGGATGGAAGTTATGGAACCAAGGAAGGATTGATTACCTCTTTTCCTATCCGTTCCGACGGCCAGAACTGGGAGATTGTACAGGACTTACCGATCAATGATTTTGCCAGAGAGAAAATCGATGCTTCAGTCAATGAACTGGCGGAGGAGCGGGAATTGGTTTCTGACCTGCTAACCAGCTAATTAAGCCAGGCAGAATCTTTTTACTCTTTCCCTAGGCGGTGTTCGTAAATTCGGACATCGTGATATTTCCCAAATTTATAGCCCCCTTCATGGAGTAATCCTGCTTCCCTGAATCCCAGCTTCTTATGCAGTTGCACGGATCCAGGATTGGGCAAAACCACCAGCCCATAGGCACGGTGGACATCTTCGGCTTGTTTTAAATTTTCGAGAAGGGAGGAATAAACCTTTCTGCCCACGCCCTGGCCAAGAAAATCAGGGTGGACATAGATGCTGGTCATTACCGATGGGGCATAGGCGGGGCGCTGGTGAAAGCGCAGGCTGGCCGCGTACCCAATGGTTTCGCCTTCCTGCTCAGCTACCATCAGTTGGTACCGCCCCTCATCACGGAATTGAGTGAACCAGGTCTTACGGTTTTCGAGGGACAATTCCACCATCTCAAAAGTCACCACCGTATTGAGAATGTAGTGGTTGAGAATATCCCGCAGGGCGGGCAAGT
>JAYOXT010000077.1:0-5040 GCA_038152995.1 Opitutales bacterium | reverse complement strand
GCAGAAGAGGTTGGGTGATGGTCAGGTTGGCGAGGGAGCCCCCCATGCCCACCTTGCCGTTGCTTAAATCCACACTTAGACGGTTGGCCAGGGAGGCTACCCAGGTTGCTCCATAACCGGCCATACCTTCAACTCCCGCAGTGGTTCGGTTGATCAGGTCTGCCCGGTCTTCCCCGACTGGTTGTGTAACCTTGGCATTGGCTTTGGCAAAAGGAACAGGGCCGAGCCTGAACCGTTCGAGGGTGACCCCGAGGGCGGAGAGATAGAGGGATTCTTTTTGTTGTTGGTATTCCCGGGAATGATGAAGGGCCAGTTCCATCGATCTTTTCAGGTCGAGCCGAACAGTACGGTTATTTTCAAGGCTCAGTGATTCCTTCCATTGGCCTGAATCAACCATTTCCGATGCGTTCCCATCCTCAAAGGCTCCATCTTTTTGAATACGCTCCGTGATTTGCCGGGCATCCTCATCGTCCTGAGGCGGAGGGGGCAATTCATTGAGTTCCATATCATGCAGGCGGGAGGAAGGGGCGGGTTGCCAGTCAAAACCGGGCACATCCTGCAAAAGTTTTCGCACTTCCATATCCGCAGTTTTCGGATCGATCTTCCGGGAACAGCCAAGCAGAAAAAAGATCAGGGAGATAACAACTGAAATGAAGGGGTGGATTTTCAATTTTTTGGGCCTGGCAGAATGATGAAAGGTGAGGGGAGAAGTCTGATTCATCTTGCTTGAGAAAACAGATCAAATCAAAGAAAAGTCGTTGATTCGAAGAACTTTACTGAGGGAAGATCTCGTGGATTACCCGGCACTTAGGTAAGGATTTTTGAAGAGACTGGGCTCCTTTTGGCGATATATTTGTGGCATAGATATGAATTTCTTTTAGTCGTTTTAACTTGGAAAGGTGTTCAATCGCAGCATCGGTAATGGGCAGGTCGTGGAGCCAAAGTTTTTGCAGTCGGGAGAGGTGAGCAATTTCAGCAATGGTGCGGTCGGTTACCTTGGTTTCTCCAAGATAGAGCCCTTCTAGCTTACTTAATTTGGAGAGATGCCGGGCACCCTTATCCGTAACTGGATTTCCCCGTAGCCCCAGATAAGTAAGTTGGCCCATCTTGCAGAGATACTCGAGCCCAAGATCGGTAACGCCAGCTTTTCCAATAGGCAGGAGAGCAATGCTTTTGGATTGGGAGAGCAGGTTCACTCCTTGCTCGCCCAGTGGAGTGCGGTAGAGGTTGAGCCATTCGAGCTTGGGCAGGGTGGAGATAGGGATCACATCGTCAGCAAGAATACCACAGTTTTCCAAAGAAAGGTCGGTCAGTTCACTGAGATCTCCCAGTTGAGAAAAAAAACCACTGGGCACATCCTTATCTATGAGAATGATTTCTGAAACCTTTCCTTTCTTTAGGAATGCCCGGCCCCCTAGTTGTTCAACTCGTTCAACTGGGGAGTGTTTTGAGGCAGGGAGATCTGCATGAGCAAAAAAACCAAGGTGGCCCAAGGTTAGGCCAAGCAAGGTCACTCGAATCATTTTTTTCTGCCGGACATGCGGGCGGCCAGCCGCACCGCTGCTTTGAGGCTGCTGGGGTCGGCCTGTCCCTGCCAGGCAATATCGAGAGCGGTGCCATGATCAACAGATGTACGGATGATGGGCAGCCCGAGGGTAACATTGACAGCCTGATCAAAAGCAAGTGCTTTTACCGGGATTAAGGCCTGATCGTGATACATGCAAATATAGGCGTCCACTGTTTCCCTGCGTTTGGGGGTAAAAGCGGTGTCAGGGGGGAGCGGGCCAACGATGTCGGCCCCTTCGGTACGAGCCCGTTCGATCGCGGGGATAATCATTGCTTCCTCTTCGCCCCGGCCGAACAGTCCATTCTCACCAGCATGGGGGTTCAATCCGCAAACGGCGAGTTTGGGCTCCCGGTCCAAAAGATTACGGTGAGCCTGACGGGTAAGGGAGATGACTTGGTTGATCCGTTCAACGGAGAGCAGACCGGGTACTTCATGATAACCGACATGTACAGTCACGAGGGAGCAACTGATTGTTTCTGAAAAGAAAGCCATGCAAAAATCCTTGGTGCCCGTACGCTCGGCAAAAATTTCGGTATGTCCGGGTTGGGTGATGCCTGCTGCCTGCATCGCCTCCTTGTTCGCTGGACAGGTGACCACGGCGTCGACTCTACCAGCGAGACAGGCATCGATCGCGGATACTACATATTCATAAGTTGCCCGCCCGGTACGGGCATCGGCTATGCCGGGATTGAGTTCGTTGGGTTCAAGAATGCCAAAGTCGATGATTCCAGATGGTGAGGAATCGGTGATTTCTTCCAAGTGAAGAACCGGGGTATTCAATACCTTGCCCGTCTCGCGGGCACATGCTTGCAAGATCGTGAGATCTCCAAAAATTACGGGTTGGCAGGTGTCTGAAAGTTCGGAATCATTTAACAGATCGAGGCAGATTTCCGGACCCACTCCTGCGGGGTCGCCCATCGTTACTGCTATTTTCGGTTTTGCCATGGTGTGGAGTGTAATTCTTTCAACTTCCCTAAGTCGGGTCGATGATCTTTTTGGGCCACCACCACGAGTTAATTTGGTTTTGCCGGAGACTTATCTGTTCAGGCCCTAATCCTTCTTCCACTTAAAATTGGCAAATACCACCTTGGTAATGTCTGCTCCGGGTTTGGGCTTGAGGCTAATGGTTCCGACCTCTGACCAATCTTTTAACTTTGCCCCATGGACATTGGTGAGTAGGCCGGGGGTAAGGATCATGCTCTGCCAGTCATCGGAAGCGGTAATCTCAATATCAGATGCGTGCCGTGTATTCGTGCTCAGATTTAGGCTTTGGGGTTGGGTGCAATAAAACATAAATTCGAGATTTGCACCCTGGGGAGCTTTCCATTTGGGGTCGCCAAACTGAGAACTGGAGGTTCCATGGTGTTTGTTAAGTGGGCGAAATCCCTCAATTCCGCCCACCCCTTCAGCTGGGGCTGCATCTTTCCAAAGATTGGCTCCTCCAGGCAATTCCTCGGATGGTTGATCTGTGGCCACCGCCTGGCCAAGGTCGGAGGGTATCACTGCTTCGAAGTCGGAAGATATGACTATGTTATTTTCATAACGAATGTTGGCGTATGAAAACAAGTAGTCCTTGGTGTTCAGAACAGGAAGCTTGGCGATCCATTGGTTTCCCTCCCGCCTAGATTCGACATCCCTCCAAAAGCGGGCGATATTGTTTGCCGTTTTCAGACATTGGTAGACTTGTACCTCTTTGATCTTTTCTGAGCTTGCTGGAGAAAGGTGGAGTTCGGGCACACCATCCTGCCCAAGTTTGATTTCGGAGGAAGGGCGGGCCGGCCAAAAGTGTGAGTCTCCCCGGACATGTTTTTCCAGCCATACTTTGCAGTTATCTCCCAGTTTTTCCGTATTGTGATGCCCGCGTGCCTGGATGGCAAAATCCCAGGGTACACCCGCCTTAAAATCCTTAAAGGTATCGCATCCACGTTCATGCCCCCCATGGTGATCGTTGGATCCGTTGAGCCACAGGCTTGCTGCCTGAATATAAGGAGCATGAGCCTGCGGAGCCATCGCGAAAAGGTAGAGCTTTTGTCCGGCGGTCTGGTCGATGTCTTTTTGCGGTTGATCATATTTCCAAACCGCCCGGTCGCGGTAGTAATTGATCCATCCGATGCCAAAGTAAGCAACCACAGCTTTGACCCGTTTGTCCATGGCGAGATTCCACATAATCGTTCCTCCGTAGGAATATCCCTTGGCACCGATGCGTGAGGAGTCGACTTCCTTTTGAGCAAGCAGGTAACTGAGCACGCGACGCTGGATCGCATTCCAAAGGTAATGCGAAGTCGCCTTGGGGTTGGTGGTCTGGCTGCCGTCAGGCATTTTATCGTAGATCAGAGCAAAGCCTTTCTCTTTGGCATCCATGTGGCCATGGCCCAGTTTAGGCGGATATTTCGTGTACTGAGACCGTTTAGTGAGCCCGGAGTAGTCATGCGATATCACGGCCCATCCATCGTTTACATATTGCATATCGATGGATGGTCCACCCATCCAACCATGAGTGTTCATTAGCCCGGGGGCTTTTTGTACACCTTCCTTGACTGCATACTTGCAGAATACCCGCACTTCTTCACCATTGATGTAAGCACTGATGTAAGAATCTCGGTAGTAAATACCTCCCTTGATTTCTTCGAGAATGATTTCTTCCTTAAAATCCCCGGCGTTTGGATCGAAGTCCTTCCATAAATCTGGAGGACTTGGCAGGGCACTTACTGACTGAGTGGCAAAAAGTACGAAAAATATGAGCGAAGGGATCGTTTTGAGTAATTTTGTGATCATAGAAAATTAAATAACCTGAAATCCAAACTTTCTTCGAGGGGTTGGGCAATGTTTATGTTTCATTTACCCAAAATTTATTAGATAAATACCTAAATTCCCCGAAATTTGGCCAAACAAAAACGCCGTATCTCTACGGCGTTCCTGATAAAAACAAACTAAAACTGAAACAAACTGACAAAAGTCATAAGGTAAGACGGGGTGAGTTCAGAAAATGTTCAAAAAAAATGAAAATATTTTTTAAAAACCTTCCCAGGAGCCATTTTTATCCACTTCTGAACTTAGGGTTACGCGAGATTTGAAGGCTGGGTTTGAGGGAAATTTGACCAAACAAAAACACCGCATTTCTGCGGTGTTCTTGGGCTTTTAAAACACAAACTAAACTGAAACAAACTGACAAAAGTCATAAGGTAAGACGGAGGGAGTTTGAAAAGCGTTCAAAAAAAATGAAAATATTTTTCATCTTTTTTACAAAAATACTGTAGATCCCACTATTTATCTGAGTTTTAGGGTGTAATAAAAAGTGAAAAAAGTATTTCGGCATAGAGCCGATGCCCAAAATCGTTGGGGTGGTTGACATTATTTCCACTGAGATCTGAGAAATTTTTCCGGGTTAATAATTTTTCCCATGGCGTGGTGATATCGACAAGAATGACATTGGGGCGGACGATGGCCTTCAAAGCTTCACGGAACCCTGGGAT
>JAYOXT010000076.1:0-5189 GCA_038152995.1 Opitutales bacterium | reverse complement strand
ACCGACCTCGCTGGCATCATGCACTTTACCAACTACTATCGTTGGATGGAAATCTGCGAGCACGAGTTTTTGCGCAGCGTCGGGCTCTCTGTCGATATGGAGGATGAGAATGGACGCTTTGGCTGGCCCCGGGTCAAAGCGACCTGCCGGTTTAAAAGACCGCTAAGGTTTGAGGAGGAAGTGGAGATCAAACTAATCGTTACCGAGATGCGAGATCGTTCTATCACCTATGCCTTTCAGTTCTGGAAAGAGGAAAATGGGGAGCGGGTTAAAGCGGCAGTTGGAGAAGCCGTGGCTGCTTGTGTGCGGTTCGACCAGGCCAGCGGGTCGATGACTCCTATTATGATTCCCGAAGTCTTTACTTCTAAGGTCCAACAGAAATAGCACCACAGTGCGGGTGGCCTGCCCGAGAATTCAGTATAAAACGCGGTGGCCTAATTGTCCTTTTTGAACTTTAGGAACGAAAAGTTCTTATTTATACCTCTTTGATGAGCAGATCATACTTCTTTTACTTCTTCTTTTTTTTCGCGTCCTATTTCGCTTCATTTGCTGATACCTATTTATGGGAAGACTATGATGACTTTAGCAGTGGCTCGCTAGATTCCAGTAAATGGGATCTGGCAAAATGGGATGGAGGAGAGTTCCCTGTTCTTGAAGGCGGCAAACTGAAATTCACGGGGCAGCCAAATTCTTCAAGCAGTGTAAATGTTGCCACCAGTGCGATGCTGGCAATTTCTTCGGATGCATCAGATGGAGACCCTACCAGCCAAAGCCCGCACAGTATTTTGGAATTTAAGGAATCACAAAATCTAGAAGGAATTGAGCTGACTTTTTCGATTCCGTCGGGGGTGCCCAACCAAATGGGCTTTGGTTTATACGCTGTGAATTATCAAGCAATGTTTAATTCACAAAGTGATAGTGAAGAAGAAAGTGCTATTCCTTTTAATATGGATTTATGGGCGGATAATTCACTAGCAGCGACCCTAGAATTTGATGCTAAGGACCCGACTACCGGAGTTGAGCAGGGAATCGACCAAAGCATTTCCTTTGATTCCTCTTACCGCGTTTCATTTATTCGAGGTGATTCCCAAATCTCTTTTTACATGAATGGGGATTTGATCGGGGAATTTCCCTACTCGGATGTCGGTGAGCACTTCATCGTTCGAGCTATGAATGAAATCAATCAACCCTTTACCGTCTACCTAGATCATGTCCGTGTACTCCGCCGGAGCCAGACATCGACAGAACCCGATCCTGTAACCGTGGTATCCGACCCGAATGGCCAGGCAGTGGTGGTGCAGGTGGGGGATGAGTATAAGTGGAATGATACACTAGACGGTGTGACCCTATGGGGAGTTTGGGAAGACGATGAAGATGGGTGGATTGGAGCGACCGTTGCGTACGAAAATGGACTGCAGAAAGCAAGTATTGGGCTAACGGATGAATTAGGCACAAATTTAGAAGTCAACCACCCTTACATCATCGATGAAAATGGCATGATCAAGGTCACTGAGGATACTGCCTTTCAATATTACCAAGTAACGTCAGTTGAAGATGGAGTTATTGTTACAGTCGATGATAGTTCATTCCCGCTTTCCGATACCAGTCGGTTTTTCACCACCCGTGCGGCCGCCGAGGAATATTACTATTCCAAAGTAAACCCCAAGAGTTGGATATGGTTCGACCATTACCCGTGGGTGTATTCCCACAAGGAGAAAGACTGGTTGTACTTTAGACCTATTGAGGGGAAGCTAATGTATTGGAGCTACGAATCGAAAGTCTGGCGAGAATTTAACCAATAGACCTTGATATTCGGTTTGCCTGAATGGGGCTGCGGATAGAAAGTGGGGAATGCACTATTTACACTTTGCTTTGTTAACGGTTGTTTGTTGGGGAACTTATGGGGTATGTATGCACATTGGCTCAAGCAACATGGGGGATAAAGAAAATGGCAGGATCATGGCCTTTCTTTGGGTGGGCCTGGCCTACTTCCTAACCGCAGTGATTGCCCCACTTATCATTCTAAAATTAAAGGGGGGAAGTATTACTTTTTGGACATACCCAACCAAGGGTTGGCAGTGGTCACTAATCGCTGGAACACTCGGTGCGATTGGTGCGTTAGGTGTATTGCTCGCTTTTGGTAAGATGCCAAGCCCGGCATTTGTGCCGGTCATCATGTCGATCATTTTTGCTGGAGCACCTATGGTCAATGCCCTGGTCAGCACCACTAAAGAGGGGAACTGGTCTTATGTGCGATGGCCCTTTGTTTTGGGCATTGCATTGGCAGCGATCGGTGGGTACATGATCACAAAATATGCCCCCAAGCCGCCCAAAGCACAGGTGCATGTCGAGGCTCCCCATTCCTAATTTGCCAGGAAAGTGGATATGGAAAGTCCACTGGAATGACTGACAAAGAAATAAAAGTAGTGAACCGGGAGGCTAAGAGATGGCAGGTTTTCCAGACCACCCTCAAAAAAATTTCCCAGAATAATCTTTTTCAAAAGAGTCGATTCCCCGAGCTGGATAGTTGGCAGTCGCTGAAAAGCTTTGAGGACTTTAACAAGGTCTGTCCCTTAACTACCAAGCAAGAACTGGAAAGGGACAGGCTGGCCTATCCACCGCACGGAACCAACCTTACTTTCTCCCCGTCTAGCTACTTGCGTTTTTCCCAAACAAGTGGAACAAGTGGCGAGCCAGTGAGCTGGATGGACACACCGGAGGACTGGCAGTGGATGTTGGGGAACTGGGTCCGAATACTGGAGGAAGCCGGCGTTGAGCCTGGAACGAAATGCTTCTTTGCTTTTTCTTTTGGTCCATTTTTGGGGTTCTGGACGGCGTATGAAGCGGCCGTACAAAGGGGTTGTATTTGTATCCCGGGAGGGGGGCAGTCCACCGAATCGAGAATCCAGACAATTTTAGATCAGAAAGTGGAATATCTTTTTTGCACACCGACCTATGCCATGAGGCTGATCAACACCGCAACAGAGCGAGGTATTTCTTTAAAGGAAAATTTTCTGAAAAAAATAATCGTTGCCGGAGAATGCGGGGGAAGCCTGCCAGTTATTCGGGAGGCAGTGGACCGTGCGTGGACTGGCCAATCCTTAATCTATGACCACTATGGCATGACCGAGGTGGGGCCGGTTGCATATGAAATACCCGGGGGAGAGGGAGGGCTGCGCATCTTGCACGACTCTTATCATGCAGAGGTGATCGACCCTCAAACCAGGGAGCCCATCGGGGATGGGCAACTCGGAGAATTAATTCTCACCCCGCTGGGACGGACGGGCAGTCCGGTGTTTCGTTACCGCACGGGCGATTTAGTAAGGGCAAGACGGGGAAAGGATGCAGAGGACATTCCCGCCTTTGATTTAGTGGGTGGAATTTTAGGTCGGGCAGACGATATGGTGATTGTTCGTGGAGTGAACCTGTATCCATCGGGTGTGGATGCGGTCGTGAGAAAGTTTACTGAGATCGGAGAATACCAGGTGGTCATTGAGCAGGTCCGAGAGATGACAGAAGTCTCCATCCGGGCAGAGTGTGCACCAGGATCTGCCGCCTCCCTGGAGGGTGCTTTGGAGGATGCTTTTTCTTTACGAATCCCTGTGGAAAGTGTCCCCAGTGAAACCCTCCCAAGTTTTGAGATGAAAGCGAACCGCTGGATTCGCAAAGACCGAAATGGTAAGATCTGATCTTTCCGATGACTGCATTTTTAGAAATAAAGAATTTGACCAAGGCCTATGCTGCACCCGTGGGCGGGTCTTCCAGTATGGTGTTTTCAGAGATCAACCTGGAGGCAAAGGCGGGAAGTTCCCTCGCTATTGTCGGCCCCTCTGGTTCTGGCAAGAGCACATTGCTAAATTTGATTGGCGGGCTGGACAGACCGACCAGCGGGGAGGTCTGGGTGGATGGCAAAAGCGTACACGATCTTTCGGCTGAGGAGGCCGCCCGTTTTCGCAACCTTACGCTGGGGTTTATTTTCCAGTCACACCACCTTCTGCCTGCACTGAGCGCTTTGGAGAATATAATGGTCCCGGCATTGGCTGGGCATGGTGGACCGAGCGGAGAGGCATTGAGGGAGCGGGCAGAAGAGTTGTTGTCCAAAGTGGGGCTTTCGGCTCGGGCAAATCATTTGCCGGGCCAAATGTCGGGCGGGGAGAAACAAAGGGTGGCGGTTGCCCGTGCCCTGCTTCATCAACCCCGGCTCATTCTGGCGGATGAGCCAACGGGTGCCCTTGACCAGGCGAATGCCGAAGGCCTGATCGATTTACTGATTGCATTGAACAGGGAGCATCAAACCACATTGGTGGTGGTCACCCATGCGATCTCCTTGGCCAGAAAGATGGAGGAGGCCTGGAGTTTCTCAGGCGGGAATTTAAACAGGGTGGACTTATGAGTATTTGGCGAATCGTTTTCGCCAATTTAAAACATTCGTGGCGTCAGCATCTGGGCACCTGCTTGGGGGCCTCCCTTACATCGATGATTTTGATTGGGGCACTGACCGTGGGCGATTCGGTGAGAACCACTTTGCTTTACAATGCACAGGAGAAAATAGGGAGGGCTACCCACCTCTTTATTGCGGAGGAAGGATATTTTCACTCGGACCTGGCGGAACGATTACAAAAAAAACTACCGAAAAATACACCTGCTCAGCTTGCACCGGTGCTGATGGCTCAGGGAACCATTTCCTCCGCGGATGGAAAAATTAGGGCAAGCGGAATCCATGTACTTGGTATCGATGACCGATTTTTTGACTTTGCCAGAGACCATGCAACTCCGCCGGACCTTCACCAGCCTGGATACTTGCTCAGCCCAGATCTTGCCGGTGAGCTTAAGCTGCAGAGCGGGAGTAGGATGGTATTACGGGTGGAGGAACCGAGTCTTTTCTCCAGGGATGCCCCGCTCTCTGGTGAGCGCGATGCCCGCTTTGTTTCCTGGAATCGCCCGTACCGTGGCGAATTGAAGGCCTCTTTGCTGGGGAAGTTTTCCATAAGGTCCAACATGGATGCCGTGCGAACGGTTTTTGCCCCCCTTTCTATGCTTCAGCAAGATATGTTTGCTGCCTTTGATCCGGCTGGGCAAAGAACGAATTTTGCGAACCTCCTGCTTGTTTCAACGCAAGCATCAAGAACTGAAATTGAGCGAGCTGCAGAAGAGGCATGGAGTTTGTCGGATGCGGGCCTGGAGATGAA
>JAYOXT010000075.1:0-5196 GCA_038152995.1 Opitutales bacterium | reverse complement strand
AAGATGTTTCCCAGGTTGGTGTACCAGAAGCAATGGAAGCGTGATGGTTATTGCCCGACAAGTCGTACCATTTCACAAAGACATCTCCATCTGAGGGAATCCCCGACCCCGTTGAAAAATGATTGGCATCAGAAGCATCCAACCAAGCCCCCAACTTACCAAATGCTCCAGGATCAAACTTATCTTTGGAGATGATGGATTTTCCAGCAGTGGTTGGCCATCCTTTCACCCACAGGGAGGTGGAAAATGCAGAACCGCCATCGAATACATCTTCCGTGCCACCGGTTTGTACAATGGCCGATACCCCATTGGAGAGGTCGAGGGATTGACCGGTGCCATTGGCGGTGTCGGACTTGAACTTAACCGAAGATGAATGCCCACTGGGGAGGGATGCGGTTAGACCCCACTTTTGGGCGAGGTAACCCTCCACTTGCTCACGTTCAGTATTGGAATGGTTTTTATTGAAGATGATGATTTCAGCAATGTGGCCATGCCAGTATTGAGAGGAAGCAGTACCGTGTTTTCCAATGGTGATCCCAGCTGGTGCGGAACCGCCCATGGTGGAAGACATACTATTTTGTGCAGTACCATTGTGGTAGGGCGTAACATTCGTACCATCGCTAACCGCTACGAGGATAGAGTGGGAAGCAACACTTTGTGCAGGAGAGTTTGTTATAATACCAGTCGAATTCCAGTTACTAACACCATAAAGAGTGGCAAAGTTGTTGTTCCCATTTCCATTACCAAACAAGTAAAGTCCATCGGTGTTGCCATTCAATATTCTGCGATACCCATTGCTATCCGATTTGGCCACGGCATAGATGGAGTGTGCGTTTTGAAGGACGAAGGTGGAGGAAACCAAGTGGTCTGCGGTTCCATCAAAACTAAGAACCTGCAAGCCATTGAGCCCATTAGAGACGGGGGATGGGCGGCTACCCCCGGCACTTTGGTTGGCATCGTTTCCATTTCCGCTCTTATCCTTCCATCGCTGAACATTGCCAGAGCCAAGCTGGATGCTGTTTGTGCTGGTGTCGGCCGCATCGAGCCAGAGGCTGGATGTCTGAATGATTGGAGGGGTGCCATGCCTATTATTTCCTGAAGAATCGTTGAGGTTACCGTCCAATTTCCACCAGCCCTTGAGGTCGGAGTATCGCACGGCTTCGTTCTCTTCGCGAACCGAACTGGTCACGGTGGTGAAGGCGGTGGAGGAGTCCGACCAGTCGATCCCATTGTTTGCAGAAGCACTGTTCTTTGCACGGGTGCGGAAATAGTAGGTTTGGCCGCTGGTCAGCCCAGTGGCGGATATACGGATGGTTGCCTCCGAGGCATTGCTGAAGGAGAGATTGGAATCCCAGGAACCGGGTGTGGTCCCCCCATCGGTAGTGCCGTAATAGAAGGTAATGGTAGTGGCATCATTGCCATTATCAGAAAGGACAACCTCAAGGTCTGCGGAGGTGGTGTCCAGGTTCGAAACCGATTGGGCACCCAGCAGAGGAGCTGAGATATTGGTGGGGGTAGTGAAGGACTGCACATCTGACCATGCAGTAAAGGAGGGAGCGGCGGATTTGTAAGTGTGGCCACTAGGCAGGCTGCTGGATAAGCCCCATTTGTGGGAGAGGTAGCCCTCGATTGACTGGATTTCAGCGTCTGTAAGAGCACTATTAAAAATGAGGAGTTCACCCAAATCTCCCTTCCATACCCGAGAGTTGTCATTTCGGTCCCGGCTAAAGGAACTGGCGGTCACATTCCCCGCTGTTTTTAGGGAGATTACAGACATGGAGGATGGATAAGTGGTGGAGGTGCCAGTTACAGAAGAACCATTGATACGGGTGGTTCCATTTCGTACATTCGCGTGTGCAAAGGTGCCGTTATACATCGTCTGCCCATTGGCATGAAAGTGGTAAGTTTGCCTATTGTAATGATCCCCAAGAAGAAAGCGGTGCGTTGTGTCTGTCCCGGTTCTTTTTAATACCCAAAAAACAGTACGAATATCGGTCATCTTAGTAAAGGTGTGGAATTGGCCATTTGCACTGTATCTCATTACCGATAGTCCATTTTGGGCATCGGTTACCACAGCAGGGGTACCCACACGAGCGGCATGGTTGTTTTTTCCACTTTTATCACTCCAGGATGATCCTGCGGTGGAAAGGCTAGCCGCATCTATCCAAAGTTGGAGTGAAGTGGGAGCAATATCCAAGGGGTTTTTGGTAACCACCGCTCGGTTGCGGTAATAATAAGTGGTATTGATAGAAAGCCCGGTAGCTTGCTTCCCATAAAAACCTTCCTTCCCGGTACCCACAGCGAGAGCGGAACCATTCCAGTCTGAAATGTTGGAGGTCCCTTTATCGCTGGTATCCCAAACGAAGTCGATGGAGTTGGAATCTGCCCCGGATTGTTCAATTTCAGCGAGGAGTAGGGCAGAAGAAGTCAAAATATTGGCAGCACCGGGAGTACCAAATTTGGGAGCACTGGATGGGGCAGAGTAGGTAATCGATGCGGTGGCTTTCTTGGGGGCGTCATTCGTTCCTCCACTTGCAATTACCGAAATATTATGGGTTCCCCCAACGGTCGGGGTGCCGGAAATCTCTCCAGTTGATGAGTTTATGGAGAGCCCATTGGGTAGATTATAGGCGTAATATAAAGCATTGGGAAAGTTGGCCGTTACGGTGGTGGAGAGGGCAGTTCCTGCGGTTCCACTTATGGTTGCGGGAACACTGGAGAAACCGCCCACTTTGGCGAGGTCTCCCTTACCGTAATTGTACATTTGAGTGATTTCAGCGGAGGAAAGGGCGGAGTCGTAGAAGCGTACTTCATCGAGCTTGATCCCACTGTGTTTAGCTGCGGCGATGTTTTTGACCTCCTCCTCGGCGGCTGCGGAGGAATTGAAATCAATTGCACCAAAAACCATTGCATTGGCGTTTGCAGCAACGGAACCGCTTACCTGTGAGGAGGATACTTCGACGCTATCGATGTAAATTTTACGGGTGCCTCCATCGAAGGTGGATACCACATGGTGCCAATCGTTGTCAGTCGATGGTGAGATCGAGGAGGAACTGCCACTCTGAAGCCCGCCCACTCCGGCTAAAATCGCGGAGACTCCGTTGGAACTGGACCCGCGACCCAAAGCCCAACCGTAGGTATTGGCACCACTATGGCTAGATGGCAAAAGACCGCTTAATCCCCACTTTTGCCCGAGGTAGCCCTCCACATATTCCCGGTCTGCATCGGTGAGGGCATTGCGGTAAATCAAAATATCACCCCAAATGTAGCCTTGTCCGATTCTGAGTTGCTGGGTGGAATTCGAT
Organism: Opitutales bacterium; assembly: GCA_038152995.1. Classification (GTDB taxonomy): domain Bacteria; phylum Verrucomicrobiota; class Verrucomicrobiia; order Opitutales; family Seribacteraceae; genus Chordibacter. Next base: position 1,891 of record JAYOXT010000075.1, on the reverse strand, counting down.
ACAAAGCTGGAGACCATCGAAGTATGTTGTTTTTGGTAGGAGCCGTTTGCATAGAATTTCATATTGGTTGAGGCACCGTCGTAACGCATGGTTATGATTTTAGTATCTGTACGGGCATCCATGGCCCAGCTACCGGTTAAGCGGGTATGGCTTGTGCCAGGTTGGGCAAACCACATCCCTGTGGCTTGGCCAGCCCCCGTGTTCATTCTTTGGACCTGCCAACCAGCAGACCCATCGTAAGCATTTCCTTTTTCAATCCCCCATTGCCAGTAGTTCGCATCAGTCCATTTGGTTACAAAAAACAAAGTCATGCTGTCCCATGCATCAAAATCGGATGCAGAATTTTCTATGAGGAAGACATCCCCACCCGTATGAATACCTGGAAAGTCGTCGTTGATCACAGAAGTTTGGTAAGTCGGGCTATTTGATGAAATCGCATGGTATCCGTTGCCACTTTTATCTCCCCAAAACTTTACTATGTCTCCATTTACGGGAGTTCCGGATGCACCCAAAGATGTTCCTTTATCCATCGTACTTGTATCCGCACCGTCCAACCAAAGTTTGAGGGAGGGTACTTCCGTGGGCTTGGGGAAAGAGGCTCCCTTGGAAACAAAGGGGGCGATGGCCTGATTGGGCCAACCCTTTACCCAAGCAGAAACGGAAAAGGCAGAACCACCATCGAAGGTGTCTTCCGACTGTCCAGTGGATACTTCCACATGCCCGTCGGCTAAATCGATTGCTTTACCAGAACCAAAGGGGGTGTCGGTGATGTAGGAGGGGGAACCACTTGCCGATGTGGGTGCACCTAATTTATAAGGGTGACTAGAGGCAAGAGCACCGGTTAATGCCCACTTGTGGGCGAGGTAGCCTTCGATTTTGGCGATATCAGCGTCGCTTAATGAAGAACTTGTTACAATAAATTCTGCAAAACTACCTAACCAGTGTCGTTGGGGTGTTCCATTGTTATTCCAATATCCGATATTAAAGCTACTAAGGTCGAGATTAGGGTAGGTTCCACTTCCAGTTGTTGGTGTGCCACCATCTATGCCTATGCTCGCGGTCGAGTTGGTTCTTTTTGCCGCAATGATGGTCCACTCTCCATCCGTAGTTGAACCAGAGAAAAGGTTTTCGCCAGAATTGACCGTGAAATTATACCTTTGTGCGTTGTTAATTAAATGAAGAACACCAGATGCCCATGAACCACTATTTGCAAATACGGTATCGAATAGGGTATTTCTGTCTCTTTTGACTACTGCAAAGAAAGTAAGTTCCGAATTCGAACCAAGTCCGCTTCCATCAAGGCGATCGCTTGATCCATCAAAACTAATAACGGATTTTCCGTTGAGGCCGGAGGCAGTCAGAGTAGGTTGATTTGCCGCAGTTCCCTGAGTTGCATGATTTGAGTTACCACTCTTGTCACTCCATTGGCTGACTGCATTGGAGGAATGAGTGATGGTGGATGCATCCGCTGCGTCCAGCCACAGGTTCATGCTAGATACTTCAGTTGGAGAAAACAGCTTTTTGGCAGTTCCATGGCGGCCAGTACCGGAGGAGTCGTTGGCATTTTCCCCATCGAAGTTCCACCGGCCCTGCAAATTGGCCACCCCCACGGGAGCGGAGGGCAGAAGCACGCCCAGGCTTCGACTGACTACTGTACCCCCGGAATTCGAGGCAATCGCCCGGAAATAATACACCTTTTCCAGGTTGGGGATGGTGATGGTGGTGGAAAAGGTACCGGCTGCCTGGTTGGTCGATACAGTTACCTCGTTGTCCCAGGCGGTGGATGGGGTGACCGCACTTCCGCGGTCCTCATCGCCCCAGCGTATCTTCACCGTTGGGTTCTGCCCGCCCGTGCTGTTGAGGATACCGGTAAGCACGGCCGTCTCCCGCG
>JAYOXT010000074.1:0-5297 GCA_038152995.1 Opitutales bacterium | reverse complement strand
TTGTTTAAGAAACTTCCTCCCCAGATCCCTTCAACCCTCTATGCTCTGGAGGTCTACAAGCAGGCAGCGAAGCTTGGGCTTAAGGATTCAGGGGAGTGGGACGGGCAGGCTGTCATCGAGTCTGCACAGAATTTAACGGAGCAGGAGGCTGGGCGTATGCTATTTCAATGGGTGTCTGCCTGTCGGGAAAGTGGAATTGATCCGGAGTCGGCACTAAGAAAATTTGCATCTTCTCAAGTTCGTAAATTTGAAGAATCAACCTCACAGACAGACCCATAACTTGGAAACTACCAGATCAATCGTCCTTGATTTTGTGGGGGAGGGCAACCCGCAGAGGATATTTTGTGAAGTAAGAAAAAGTGCCCGTTCGAGAAGGATCAATTTAAAGTTAAAAAGACCAGACTTTGCCCTGCTGACTTATCCAAGGAGGATGAGCTGGCAGATGGCAGAAAAGTTTTTGCATGATCACAAAGATTGGCTGTGCAGAAAAAGCCTCGAGTTTCCCAAGCCTATTTCTTTAGCCCAATATTTTCAGGAGGGTGGAAGGATTTGCTTAAGTCATCAAATGATCGAAAGAGAAGTCAAGGTCGTGGAGTCTGCTGAGACAGATCGTCCATGGATCCGTTTAGAAAATGACAGAATTTCAATTCATGTAAGTGCAGGAGATCAAAAGGAAGCGATGATCAAAGAGGGGTGTCGCAAGTTGGCGAGTCAGTTCTTGCCTGGTTGGGTGCAATGGGCAGAAGAGTGTGCGGGACTAAAAGCCGGCAGGGTCCGCATTGGGGATCAGGCCACCCGCTGGGGGTCCTGTTCGCATCGGGGCACCGTTTCATTGAATTGGAGAATCATCTTATTGCCCAGAGAATTGGGGAGTTATGTGATTTATCATGAACTTGCTCATTTGGCTGAAATGAATCATTCCACCCGCTTTTGGGCTAAGCTCGAGGAATTTGTGCCTAATGCCAGGGAGGTGGACCGATGCTTAACCCGAAATGGAAAAAGAATATTTTCCCTTGGAAGGAGTCGGTAAGGTTACTTTTCTTCGGGGCCCAGTTCCCAACTGGAACGGCCCCCCATGGAACGCAAGTAGAGAAGACCTTCACTCCCTTCCTCTCCCACATCCACTGGGGTGATCCGGTCGGGGCCATATCGTTGGTTTAGATCCAGTCCATAGGCCAGCATTTTACGGATCAAAGTTTTATTTCCGGAAAAGGCAGCCCCGTGAAGGAGGGAGTATCCATCTTTGGCTTCCACTTTGGGGTCGGCTGATTTTTCCAACAAATAGTCCACCATATCTTCTCTGCCTGCCACCGTTGCAACCAGTAGGGGGGTTGCTCCAAAGGTATCCTGTTCATGGATGGAGTGACCGGAGCTAAGCAGACTGTCTACGGATTTAAAATCACCAGTACCAGCAGCCAAATGTAAGGGGTGGGAGATTTTCACATTCAAACTCTTGAATAATTCGACCAGCGATGAGTTGCCACTGGCACCCGCCAGATCCATGAGGTTCGATCCATAGGCATCGACCGCATGAGGATTGGCCGATAATGCGAGCAAGGTTTCAACGGTTTGGAGTTGGCCCCTGAGGGTTGCAGTCATGAGGGGAGTCTCCAGCTCGTCTGTACGGGCATCGACCTCGGCACCATCTTCAAGAAGCAGTTCAATCACCTCCTGGTTTTTTCCCCAGGCAGCGCTATGCAAGGGAGTGGATAAATGGTTTCCCTGGGTGTTGGGGTTGCCACCATGCCTGAGGAGGTAATCAACAATGAATGGATTCCCTTTGTACGCAGCATAATGGAGGGGGGAGTGACCAAAGCGATCATTTGCATTGATTAAGCCACCCATCGTGACCGCTTCGATTACTTCATTGAGGTTATCCTGAGCGATGGCCAGAAATAAGCGGGCATTGACCTGGTCTACCCATTCCTGGCCAATCCGGTCTGTAAGTACTTGCCATCCATGTTTATCGGGTTGGCTGAGTTTAAGATCTCCCCGCAGGATTCCTTTCTGATTTAAGCGGATAGATAAGTTGCTGTAATCATCAAGCCAGCTGATTTGTTTGAGCTGATCAAAGCTCAGACCATCAGGTTCACGAAGCGAGCGGGCAGCAGCCTTGGGGTTGAAGTCCAAAGCAAACCGATGATTGTTCAATAATTTTCTACGCTCAAAAGAAAGGGGCTCGATAGGCTTTCCCAGCTTGATCTCACGGGTATATTCCGGGGAAGATATCCAAAGGGAATTTTTAGATTCAGTGAGTTTAAGTTGATGTGCCTCCAGGAGTGGGGAGAGACCCAAGCCCGCATTCATGCCGGCAAGGAGTTCTCGAAAGGCCAGAGGTTGAGCGATTTTCATACCCCCAGTCCATAAGAGAGTGGACTGGGCAATCGACTGACCATTGGGGAGTGTTATAAACTTGGTACTGGAATCTCCACCCGCTATCGCAAAATCACCACTGGGAAATTTCAGAAGTTCCCGGGCACTCAAATCGAATCCGGGCAAATCAGTATCTGCACCCAGTTTGTTTCCGGACAAAAATTTGAGTACGGTGTCTACTGCATCACAGAGAAACAACTGAAAACGACTTTCGGGTAGACTCATCCGGGCAACGAGAGGAGCATCACCGGGTAACTGGTTGATCATTTCCAAAGAGTTGGTGGATGGTTTATCTGCCTGTTCTGCGAGCGAATAATTATGGGCTTCAAAGGAGATACTCCCTGGTTGGGATTGCAGGGAAATTCCAAAGGAGTCCTGCAAAAAAGGATCGAATAACGGGAAGATAGAGCCCAATAAGGTGTTTCCACTCATGCTCTCAAACATTCTACTGTTTCCAGTTCCCTCCAGATAAAGACTTACATCCGCCTTGTGTTTAGCATGATTTGCCAGAGATGATGGCAATTCACTGGCTTGTTCAACTAAGCTGAGGGAATCGATAAAGGAGGATAGATCATTTTCCGGCGGGAGAGTTTGTATATGCTGGGGAGAAAAGAGGGTGCCTAGGAGGAAGCAAAATTCTCCCGACCGTCCAATTGCGAAAGGCTGGGTAGCACGCTGGTAGACCTTAGAATTGTTCTTAGATGGGCGAAGACCAAGAAAATCGGCAAGACCGCTAATTGTGTCGTCGGCTTGGGTGACCGATGTTGTCTTGAGGATAGCACCAAACTGGGGGTAGGGGCGTTCTCCTTCAATTAGGCGGACAAAAACTTGTAAGGGCTCCTCCCAGGCAATGCCGCTCTGGTTGGAATCGGAAAGCCATTTTCGGATAGGAGAACCATTTTCTTCCATGCGTTCAAGCAGGTGATTCCATCGTTTGTTCGTAAGAATTCCAGATTTGGAGATCATTTTTTTCCCATCCACACTAAGTACAAGGATGGAGTCGGCAGGTACACGACTAAGAGTGCTGATGGACGCACTGCTACGAGCGAAAGTGCTTGATAAACCAGCAAGTGAAAAGAGGAGAAGAATGATATAATGGAAGCGGAATTTGTGCATGTTAGGTATTCTTAAAGCTATTCAGCGTAATATATTGGTCAAATTATCTTTCCAATTTGCCTGCGACTTTCATATGGTTGATTAGTGTAATATTATGTTTACCGGAATTGTAGAAGGCGTTGGTGTAGTCCAAAGCTTAAAGGAGCAGGAAGAGTCTTGGTTACTCCAACTTGATTTGCCTTTTGCGGATGGAGACGGTTTGGAAGCTGGGGCCAGTCTGGCCGTAAATGGTTGCTGCCTGACCATGAAGGAGGATGGCTCCACTGTGGGATCTTTTGACCTCTTGGAGGAGACTCTTAAGCGGACGAATCTGGGTAATCTTCAAGTGGGGGATCGTGTAAACCTGGAGCGTTCTCTGGCGGCAAATGGCAGGTTAGGTGGGCATTTTGTCACTGGTCATGTGGATGGCCCTGGTCTTATCGAAATTTTTGAAGAGAGGGGAAAGAATCTTTACTTGCAGGTTCGGGTAGAGGAGCAAAATGCGAAGTATCTCGTGGATAAAGGGTGCATTGCAGTGGATGGATGCTCCCTTACGGTCTGTGAGGTAACGGATCAATCCTTTGCGGTGTGGCTTATTCCCCACACCCTGGATCAGACTAATTTAAAAGGGCGAAAGCCCGGAGATACCTTGAACCTGGAATTTGATTTACTGGCGAAATATGTGGAGCGAATTCAGCTTAAGGGATGAGTGATTCTTCTACACTTGATCCGGTAGAAGCTTCTCAGGCTGTCTTGGAGGAATTAAAAAGGCAGAGAACAGAAGGGGTTCGTCATATTTATATGGAGGACTCAACCATCGAGGATTTGGAGCGACTCCTTGGTAGTGAAAATGGGAAGGAGGCCAAAAACCTGCAACCCGTGCCCGAATCCACAACCGCAAAGGTTTCCGCAGAGGTTCAAAGAATTTCCTCGACTCCCACAGTGGAGGAGAGCCAACCTGCTTCTCCTAAAACTTCTGCCACTGAGACCAATCCAAAGCTATTGAGCCCACCTGAGTTCTCCTTGCCTGAGGGATCGAAACAGGAGCAATGGGATTGGTTAAAGAATCGTGTGCTGGGGTGCGATGTTTGTAAGTCAGAGCTCAATCCCGATGCTCAGGTAGTCTTCGGGGTAGGAAGTTTGGACGCAGATTTATTTTTTTGCGGGGAAGCCCCGGGAGCGGAAGAGGAGAAGGCAGGTGAGCCTTTTGTTGGGCCTGCCGGTGAACTCCTGGACCGGATTATTTCCGCGATGGGCCTCACGAGAGAGTCTGTTTATATTGGCAATGTGGTGAACTTTCGTCCCCGTCACCATAGTTCCTACGGAAACCGCCCGCCCACTGCGGAGGAAATGAGTTTTTGCCTGCCTTACCTCAAAGCACAGCTGGATATTGTGAAACCCAAAGTGGTGGTCGCTCTGGGGAAGACTGCCACGGATGGGTTGTTGGGTGCCGATCCGCAGAGACGTCTCGGGCAGATGCGGGGAACCTGGCACCAATATGAGGGCACTCCGCTGATGGTCACCTACCATCCATCCTACCTGCTCCACAATCCCAGTAAGTCCAGTAAACGGAAGGTCTGGGAAGATATGCTTTTGGTGATGGAAAAGCTCGGCCTTTCGATTAGCGAAAAGCAAAGAGGCTTTTTCCAATAATTCGGGTTTTCTGTGGTTGCTGACTCCACCGTGCTCATCACCCTGGCGGGCCATGCTCCCTCGGCCGAACTCCTGCAATGGCGTGCGGAAGAGGCTGAAATATCCATTGCGGTGGATGGTGGATGGCTTGCCCATCGTCATGCTGAGGTAGAACCGGACCTCATTCTTGGTGACCT
>JAYOXT010000073.1:0-5742 GCA_038152995.1 Opitutales bacterium | reverse complement strand
CTCCGTCCACGATATCATCGATACCGGCACAGAAGTCGTGCGTGCAATTGAGCATTTCATCGTAGGTCACCTCACGGCCAATGTGAGCGGCCATGCGCCCCATGGAGGTAACCACACTCGCGGCCACGCCCCGTTCAACTTCATTGTAGGGCTTGTCGTTGACAATGGCGTCGAGCAAATGATCCCACTCGTCCACATAGGCACTGCTTTCACGACGGGGGCGCCCGCCGTCCTCGGTTCCAAACATCCAGGCAAGTTCACTTTTGGGACCCTGGCCCTTGTGAATACGGGCCTGGGATGCATGGCCGCCAGGGCCGGATACTAGGGCATATCCTTTGGTTCCGTGGGCATGGCTAGCAAATTCCTCGTAGCACTTATTCATGCTGCGGCCCTGGAAGTAGAGCTTGGTATCGTCTGGGAAGGTGTATTCAACCGAGTAACTGTCCAGATTCTGATCGATCTCATCACCACGATAGTGCCGGCCACCCAAGCCCATGGCCTTGACCGGCCACATCCCTTTCATCCAGCAACATTCATCAATATTGTGGATATTAAAGTCACTGTACACTCCTCCACTTAGCCAAAGAAAGCCGTGAAAGTTTTTGATCTGGTACATCAGGTCACTGAGATCTTTATCCTTGGTTTCCTGCTTTCTCTTGTCCCAACCGATCAAGCGACCTTGCATACGAACAGCTCTCAAGTAAAGCAATTCGCCAAGCTCCCCGTTATCAATCCGATCTTTGAGTTCGATACGGGCCTCACTGTGTCGGCACATCAGACCTACACCCACTTTGAGGTTGAGCTTCTTGGCTTCTTCATTGACAGCGAGAATCTTCTTGGAAGAGGGTCCGTCCGGAGTAACAGGTTTTTCCATGAAGACATTAAGTTTTTTCTGGATAGCGTATTCGTAGTGAGGACGGCGAAAAGCACAGGGGGAAGCAAAGATTGCGATATCTCCAGCGTCCAGTGTATCCATTGCCTTTTTGTAGGAATCAAACCCAACAAACTGGCGATCTTCGGGAACATCCATTTGAGCGGCATACTTAGCAGAAAGTCCTTTGTAGCTTTGCTGGACTCTCCAATCGAAAACATCTGCCATCGCATGGAGTTTCAACTGGCAGTATGGACCCGAAGCATCAATGGCATTGGCAACCGCACCTGTTCCACGACCACCACAACCGATCAGGGCGATCTTCTTAGTCGAGCCACTTTGGCCGTGAACATGGGGCAGAATCATACCAGCCAAGGCACCACCGATAGCAGCTTTTCCAGAGGTACCAAGAAACTGGCGGCGTGATAAGGGCGATGGAAGATTAGGCTGGATTTGGTTCATGGATCGATATTCGTTTCGTTCGTTTGAGTTTGCAAATTACTTTTGGGCAACAGCTGTAAACTATGGGAAAAATTCCGATATTTTGACAAGCCTAGATTCTCCCGTTGAATCAAACGGAAACTGTCACCTTTCATGTTCAAATGAAGGTCTAAGGTAAGGATTTGAGGAAATTGAATACAATTGAGTGAGCTTTCTCTAGTTCTTCTAAATCAATCCATTCCTTCTCTGCATGGGCCTGTTCAATATTCCCTGGGCCAAAAACCAGTGCTGGTGTGCCGCCCATCGAAAGCGGGGATGCATCGGTAAAATAAGGAACTCCTTTCGTTTCCTTCTGATTTGCACATTTGAGCAGCAGTTTTGCGAATGGAAGGTCCGGGCTAGTTTGAAGAGGTGGGCAGGGTACCGTTCTCGAAATCTTGATAGTTGGAGCGGATTGTCCGAGTACTCCGAATAAAGCATGCAGTTCTTCCATCACCGATTCAGGAGTTTCTCCGGGAATGGTTCTTCGGTCCAATTCTAGCTGGCACCGGCTTGGAACAATATTGGGCTGATCCCCGCCTTTTATGGTACCTAAACTTAAAGTGGGTCTACCGAGCAAGGGGTCACTCTTTGAATTGAGATTATTGTGATACTCTCCAAGCAGGAGGTTCATCGCCTTGTGCATTTTTTCAATCGCATTTACTCCTTTTTCAGGAGTGGATCCATGAGCAGCTTTTCCAGTTGTTTCCAATTGGATCCACAGACTTCCTTTGTGGGAAGAGACCACTTCCAAACCGGTTGGTTCTCCAATGATCGCTAGATCCCCAGTAATGGTGCTTTCGGCAAATGTCCGAGATCCGGCTTGAGCAAATTCCTCGTCCACCAACCCCACAAAAAGTATCTCGGTTTCCTGTGGGCGCCTAGAAGATGATGCAAGATCCAGTAAAGCCTGAAAAAAACAGGCAACTGATCCTTTGGTATCACACGCCCCACGTCCATGTAACTGATTCCCGGTAATTTTTGGGGTGAATGCCTCGAGAGGAGCGGGAACAACATCGAAGTGAGGAGCAAGCAATACACGATACTTAATTTCACCGGCAGGAGTTAAGCGGACTAATAAATTATCTCTACCAGTCGCAACCTTTTGTCTTTCAGTTACTAGCCCCGCATTTTGAGAAGATTCCTCAAGAAAGGCAGTTACAGGCTCCTCCCCGTATCCGATGGATTTCTGATCTAAGGAAGGATTGATGCTCGGTATTGAGACAAGCTTGCTCAATAATTTAACTACAGGGCTCTCCGAATGCATCGGAGAAATTTCTCAGTAGTTTCTCACTTCAGCAAGTAGTAATTTCCCAATGCGAGTAGATCTGAGTGGTGCTAGTTATTATTCATTTGTTTCCTTTTATCATAAGGTCGCCAAACAATCATAGATGGACCATCCTTGTTAAAGTAAGGTTTGCAGACTGGCAGGTGTGCACATTGTGACCGAGTCAACCGGAAGAAGCGATTTATTGGTTCCGCCCGGCCATTACTCCACCATCGATATCCCAAATGACCCCTGTTACCCATGAAGATTCCTCACTTAGGAGAAAGTCGATCGCCGAAGCAACATCGGAGGGCCTTCCTACGCGACCGATGGGGTGAAACGTATTAAAACTTTCGAGTGTGTTTTCGATCTGATCCTCCTCGATGAACGATTTGTAAATCGTCGTGACGACGACTGCAGGAGAGACTGCGTTCACCCGGATGTTTGAGTCGGCAAGCTCCATGGCGAGGTGTTGCGTCATCGCGTGGATTCCGGCTTTTGCCATTGAGTAAGAGCTGGAGGGGGTTGCCTTGATTGCCTGCTTCGCCCACATAGAGCCAATGTTGACGATCGCACCACTTCCGTTCTTTTTCATGTTTGCAGCGACGGCTTGGGTGATGACGAAAATTGATTCGTTGAGGTCGTGGTAGGCCCTGTAGTCAGCTCGAGATTGTTCGAGGAATGGCTTGGGTGCAAAGTAACCTGCCGCATTTACCAACCCAGAGAGTGCATTCTCGCTGTTCCGTATTGTTAGGGCAAGTTTATCTACCTGTGCCTTATCATACAGATCGCATTGGATAATCTCCACGCGGCTATCACTGAGCGTGTTGAGTTCCCTTTTTGCTGCAGCGAGCCCTTCATAGCCACGTGCGATCAAGGTTACTGACTCGCCCTTGGAGACGAGTCGCTTTGCTGTTTCAAACCCCATTCCTTTGGAGCCTCCTATTATATAAGTAGTTTTTTGCATTTGATGTAATTATTTCGATTTTAAAACCTACCTATCAGAAGGTAGACTGGGATTCAGAAGTTATTAAATATTAAAATTGCGTCAAGAACTATCTACTGGTAGGTAAAGAAAAATGAGTAGCACTCGATCCAAAATCTTAGACACTGCTGAAGAGATGGTTCGAGCTGGAGGCTATAATGGGTTCAGTTTCAGGGAAATTGCCACATTGATCGGGATCAAAAGCGCCTCGGTTCACCACCATTTTCCTACCAAAGAAGCCTTGATGTTGGAGGTTGCACGAAGGTACCACGAAAATTTTTTTGCTGCACTCGGTGTGCCAAAACCAGCCAGACATAGTCCCGAAGTGCAGCTCGAGCTTTATTGCGAGGTATTCAAGAAGGCATTCCAGTCATCGGAGCGAGCCTGCTTGTGCGGAGTACTAACGAATGAAGCAGAACAATTGCCAGACAGTGTGAGAGAGGTGGTTATTGAATTTGTCCAAGCCAATATCGCTTGGCTTGAGCAGGCCTTAGAGAAAAGCCCTAACGATTTAAACGCTGTCAAGCGTGCCGAACTTGTCTATTCAGCACTTGAGGGAGCTATGGGAGTTGCGTCACTAAAGCAAGACCAACTCTGGATTGATCGAGTTTCTGAAGCAGTTTGTCTCACGACATTGTCTTTAATCTAATTGGTGATATCGTAAAGTCGTTCCCGACGCCTGATCCGTGAGGAAATCAATTTAAAATGACAATTTCATCTGCAATCCCCAGTCGAGATCTCGAAACCGGTTTGATATTAGAGGACTCCGAAGTTAACCTTATCTCATTGGCTCGCTAGGCAGGTCATATGAGCGGCCTAGCAGGCTAGATTAAGTACTATAGTTTCTCAACGAAGAAGTTTCGGAAATCGATCTTCATGTCCCGGTTTCCATGTAATTGAATCCCAATAGGACCTTCCTTAATCGCCCTAGGTGACTCGTATTCAACTACCAAGACTCCTTGCAATGTGACTTGGTAAATTGGGCCCGTGCATCGGATGGTCATTTGATTCCAGCCATTAGGCCTAAGCAGTTGATCCACGCCGACTGCAGGCTTGGGGTAGCCCATACTTGGTATGTAGGGCGATCCGGTCATATCGCGTTTTAATGAACCCGAAATCCCAATTTGAATTTGATCGTTGTTCCTAAGCTCAATGCCCGAATCGACATTTCCATCGATAAATCGAAATTCAAAACTGCAGTTAAAATCACGAAAAGATTGCCCAGTTTTAAGGACCGAATGTTTCCGCTGGGGATCGCTTCTTAGATGTAGGATATTATTTTGTACCTGGTACCAATTGTACTTTTTATTTCCGGCAGGAACCTTCCATAATTCCAAATTCTTGGTGATCCAGTTTTGTGGCTTTGCATGGGAATGGACCAAACCCAATCCAGTGCCAAGAGTAATAAGAATTAAGAATTGGAGGAAAGATCGTCTCATAAAAACGACAAAAATACTGAAAACCTTCCTGTCACAAGAAAAAGTTGTATGAAATCCAAGGGTTTCACTAGGAAAACACGAAATTTTTTACAAAATGCCTTCATTAATGGGGATTATTTGGGGCAAATTACATTGACTAAGCTAAGCAAAAAGACTAGCTAATATAAATATGCATACTGTGCATTATGCTAAAACTCATTTGTCTAAATTGTTAGAGCAGGTGGAAGATGGGAAAGAAATTGTCTTAGCTCGTGGACGGAAACCCATTGCCCGGCTAATTCCGTGTTCAGAATTCGAAAAAACTGACCGGCCTAAAATAGGCGAAACAACATCTAAATCATTGAAAATTAAGGAGAAAAGAGAAGTTGCAGGCAGGGTTGGGGATACTGTGGTTTACTTTTGATGAGGCTCTTGCTTGATACTTTTACTTTTGTCTGGATGACTAGTGATCCTTTTAAATTGGGTCGTACTGCAAAAGAGGTGCTTGATGATTCATCCAACCGATTCTTTCTTAGCGATGCATCGGTTCTGGAAATTTGTTTAAAATATAATGATGGTACCTTGGAGATGCCAGAGGCACCCCGCTCATGGGTAAAAAAACAGTGCGATATTTGGCAAGTACGTTCTTTAGCGATTTCCAGAGAACACAGTTTTCGTCTTTCTGAGCTTCCTTATCATCACGATGACGCAATTGACCGTA
>JAYOXT010000072.1:0-6027 GCA_038152995.1 Opitutales bacterium | reverse complement strand
TTCCACGGGCAGCCTGACGGGCGAAAGCACCCAAACGCATGGACAGTTCGAGGTAAGGAGAGAGGGTTTGCAGATCACGCGGATCGATGGAAGGCATGTTAATAGCATTACGAATCCTGCCCCCCTGCAAGACTTCGGCGATAGCCTCGGCAATTTCCACCCCAACACTTTCCTGGGCCTCTTCGGTGGATGCTCCCAAATGAGGAGTAAGATTTAAATTCTCGAGAGTACGAAACTCATGATTCTCCGGCAGGGGTTCCTGCTCATATACATCTAGACCCGCTGCAGCCACTTTTCCACTCTTAAGGGCAGTAGCTAATGCAGATTCGTCTATTATTCCACCGCGGGCACAGTTGAACACACGAACCCCATCTTTCATTTTGGCAAAGGCCGCATCGTTGACCATACCTTTGGTTTCGGGGGTCATTGGCATGTGCACGGTAAGGTAGTCTGCCCGGGAAAAGGCTCCGTCAAGGTCGACTTTTTCAATTTCCAATTCTCTGGCACGCTCCTCGGTAAGGTAGGGATCATAGGCAATCACCGTCATTTCAAAAGCCTGAGCTCTCTTGGCCACTTCCGCCCCAATTCGGCCAAGACCCAAAACCGCGAGTGTTTTGTTTCGCAACTCGGCACCCTTTAAATGCTTCCGCTCCCACTTTCCTTCACGCATCCCCGTCGCACCGCGTACGATCGGACGGGTACCGCAAAGCATGTGGGTAAAAGTAAGTTCGGCGGTAGCGATGGTGTTCCCGCCAGGTGTGTTCATTACGATTACTCCTCTTTCCGTAGCCGCCTCTATATCAATGTTATCCACGCCGACGCCTGCCCGTCCCACAGCCTTGAGCAAAGGAGCCGACTCCATTACCTCCCGGGTAACCCGGGTGTCACTACGCACGATGATGGCACTGGCATCTTTGGCATGCCCGATGACCTCCTCAGGGGATGATCCATAGGCTTCAACAACTTCAAAGCCATCCTGCTTTTTTAAAAAATCCACTCCGAGTGGAGAGATGCGATCCGCGACAAGAATCTTCATTGGGTAATGTGTAATTAAGGGAGAAAGAAAAAGCATAAGTTTATTACCCGTTTTGGCAACGCGTAAAGGCACTTTGAGGATTTCGGGCTTTCCCCTGCCCCACTGCGATGTCATTGTAGACAAATCTATGTTTGAAAATTTAACCGAGAAGCTAAGCGGGGTCCTGCGGTCCCTCGGAGGCAAAAGTAAACTTTCGGAAGACAATATTGCCGAAGCCCTCACCGAAGTGCGCAAGGCTCTACTTTCGGCGGATGTTCACTTTCGAGTGGCCCGCGAATTTGTGGATGAGGTAAAAAGTGCCTGCCTCGGGCAGGATGTGCTCAAATCCGTATCTCCCGGACAGCAGGTCGTTAAAATCATCAACGATGAATTGGTCCGCCTTCTTGGGGAAGGAAACTCTGCACTCCGGGAAGAAAGGCCCTTGCGCGTCTTAATGGTCGGTTTGCATGGTGCAGGTAAAACCACCACCACCGCCAAACTGGCCCGGCATCTCGCCAAGACTGGACGTAAGCCCATGCTGGTCGCCTGTGATGTTTACCGTCCTGCCGCCATCGACCAGCTGGAATTTCTGGCCAATCAGGAAAATTTTCCCTGTCACCTCGACCGGCAAAGCAAGGATGTGCCCGCCATCGCCCGTGCAGGCTGGGAAAAATCCAAGTCCGCAGGGGCGGATCTGGTTATTTTTGACACCGCGGGCCGTCTGCAAATCGATGATGAACTAGTCGACGAACTGGAACGGGTAAAAAAAGAAATCGATCCACATGAAATCTTGCTGGTTGCGGACTCCGCTCTCGGACAGGAAGCGGTCAATGTGGCCAAGACCTTTCACGAACGTCTCGGTCTGAGCGGTATTGTCCTTACCAAAATTGACGGCGATGCCCGTGGAGGTGCCGCCCTCTCCATGAAAAAAGTCACTGGTGCCCCCATCAAGTTCATGGGAACCGGTGAGAAAATTGATGAATTTGAGCCCTTTCACTCCGACCGTCTGGCCTCCCGTATTCTTGGAATGGGGGATGTCGTGTCCCTGGTCGAAAAAGCCCAGGAGCACTTGGACGAGGAGGAATCGGCCCGCATGGCGGAGAAAATGCTCAAGGCGGAGTTCGATTTCGAGGACTTCCTATCCCAGATGAGACAAATGAAAAAACTGGGTTCCATGGGCTCCATTGCCAAGATGCTGCCCGGCATGGGCAATGTTCAGGTTGGGGACAAAGAGGAAGCTGCCCTTGGTCGGCACGAGGCCATTATTCTTTCCATGACCAAGCAGGAGCGCCGGTTGCCCCGCATCATTGGAGGTTCCCGGCGTAAAAGAATTGCCGATGGGGCCGGGGTTCAGATCCGGGATGTTAATTTATTGATCAAACAATTTTCCCAGATGCAAAAGATGATGAGAAAAATGAAGGGTGGGAAAATGAAACAATTAATGAGTGCTTTCGGAGGTGGCGGTGGCGGATTGCCTGATCTTGAGAGTATGGACCCGAAACAACTGGCCAGGCTCGCCAAGCAGTTCAAATAATTCTCCCGGAATTCTTTATTTCCGGAATTTGTCAAATGCACGGGAAACCAGAGATGTATCCTTGATCCCCGGAGCACTCTCCACCCCACTGTTCAAATCAATTCCATCTGGCTGAGTTGAGGAAATTGCCTCCCGCAGGTTATCGGGGCTAAGTCCGCCGGCAAGGTACCACTGGTGATCTGAATGCTCGGCTTTTAACTGGTTGAACTTTTGCCAATTGCCCACCTTGCCTGACCCTCCGTATACATCCTTGGAATAAGCATCGAGAAGAACGACTTTTGAGAACTGTAAAGAGTCCTTCGGGCACTCCTCATCCGGTTGCAAGCGGGGTGCCAGCCAGAGGTTATCCAACCCCACTGAATCACTCCACTCACGAATATGCTCCGTAGGATAATCGGCAGGAAAATGAAACTGAAATTTTTCAAAACCGGCAGCGATCAAATCACGAACCATAGCAAAGTCTGGCGTTACCGAAACCGCCACTTTCAGACACTCATTAAAATCCACTTCCCTCAGTAAATTCCTACCTTGCTCAACGGAGAGATGACGGGGCGACGGGGGATAGAAAATAAAGCCCAGAGCATCCGCCCCCTCCTCGATGCAAAACCTCGCATCCTGCGGACGGGTGATCCCGCAAACCTTGACCAACTTGGGTCTCATGAGGAAGGAGTAAAATAATGGATCAAAGCATCAACTAATCCATCGGTACTGGGGTGGGCAGACTGCACAGCAACCTCAAGATCATTTTCCTGCAAAGTCTGGGTAGTCTGTGGCCCAAAACTGCAGAGCACAGGAACACGGGCCTCTTTCTCCAACACAATATCCTCCGACTGCTCGACATAGGACAAGGCAGTGGATGAACTGGTGAATATAATTGCATCCGCACCCACTTCTTGAAAGGAGGCAAAATCAGGAGCGTCCAGTACATCGGCAAAATCCGTCTCATAAACGGGCAGGGTATCAACGATGGCACGACCAATATTTTCCAGCACATCGACCATAATTTCCCGGTTACGGTTCCCGGTTACGACCAGAACATTGGCACTATCGAGGCTGTCTGTGGCCACCAGTTCCTTGGCCAGACCCTCTGCAGTTGCGTCCTTGGCAATCAGCTCGACATGCAACTGATAAGATTGCAGCACTTCGGCCGTTGCACTCCCCACGCAGGCAATCCGCATCGGTCCAAAGCTGCGGATATCCGAAAATGCACGGAAGAAAAATTTCATGAATTCCCTCGCTCCATTTGCACTGGTAAAGACCACCCACTCATAGGTGGCAATCCCGGCAAACACTTCGGCAACCAACTTTCGGTCCTCGGACGGTTGGATGCGAATGAGAGGAAGGTCCAGCACCTCTGCACCGAGGTTTTCCAGGGCCGGACGCATCCTGCTCCTCTGCCCGGCCGAACGGGTAAGTACAAGCCGTCTCCCCATTAGGGGCTTGCGTTCAAACCAGGTAGATGTGCGAGCCAATCCGATGGAATTGCCCACAAAGATGATTGCCGGAGCCCCAAGGTTTTCCTCCTTGGCCCGCTCCACCAACTCACCCAAGGGGGCGAGCACCTTTTTTTGTCCAGGCAAGGTGCCGCAACAGACAACCGCAGCCGGTCTTTCCGCAGAGAGCCCACCGGAAAGGAGCTTGCCTACAATTTCATCCATCTTGCTCATGCCCATGTAGATACAGAGCGTTCCCCCAACCTCGGAGAATTTGGAAAAGTCTACCCGCAAGGATTCCTTGGCGACATCTTCGTGGCCAGTGAGGAAAGAAATGGACGACCCAAAGTCGCGATGGGAAAGCGGAATGCCCGCATAGGCCGCACAGGCAAGTGCTGCAGTCACTCCCGGCACGATCTCATAGCTAACCCCCGCATCATCCAGGGCAATCATCTCCTCCGCACATCGCCCAAAAACAAATGGATCTCCTCCCTTTAACCGAACAACCTTCAGCCCAGCTTGGGCTTTTTCGACAAGAATTTTTCCAATCTCTGATTGATCCATCGTGTGCCGGCCGGGGCTTTTCCCGACATCGATACGCTCGCAATCGGCGGGAGCCCAATCGTGCAGTCTCTTGTTGGCGAGGTGATCATAGACCAAAGCATCGCAGGTTTCGATCAACGACTTGGCACGTAAGGTTAATAAACCTGGGTCTCCAGGTCCTGCCCCCACCAAGTAAACGATGCCTTCGCTCAGCTCTTTGTTGTCCATTCGATCAATTCCTTCTTCCAATCCGATTCCACTTTTCCCCTTAGGGACAACTTTTTAATCCCACACTTTTCATGAAAGAAACTCAGCTGGTCATCCACCTTGGAATAATGAGCCCCCAGGGCGACCTGACAACCTCCTCCAAAAGCAGTAAGGATGGAACGCTCGATCCGCACAGCATGTTCAGTTGCTTGATCACTTATCTTTTGAAAAAGTGGCCGGTCTTCGGATCTAGCCTGCACCGCAATGGCTCCCTGCCCTGGAGCTGGAACCATTTCATCAAGGGTCAGAGCACGAAATTCAAGGCCGGGAAATTGTGAAATTTGTAAGCGGTTCAACCCGGCAGCGGCCAGCAGGGTGGCCTCGGCTTCCCTGCCTTCTGCAATTTTCTTAAGGCGCGTTTCCACATTGCCCCGCAACTCCATCCACTGAGCACCGGGGAAGATCTGGGCCGCCTGGGCTCTTCGGCGCGGACTACCCGTGGCAATTATTTTTGGTTGGTTCACCCCCTGCTTAGTTACCAAAGTATCCGCCGGGTTTTCCCGCGGCAAAAAGGCAACCAAATCCAGCCCTACAGGCATTTCCGTTGGCATATCCTTGGCACTATGAACCGCCAAATCTGCCCGGCCATCGAGTAATGCGTCCTCTAATTCTTTGGTAAAAAGGCCCTTCCCCCCCGATTTTTCAAGAGACCACTTTGTTTGCCTGTCTCCGGTGGTAACCAGAGGCAAAAGCTCAACTGCCAAACCAAGCTTTTCTCCAATAGTGGCCGCCACCATCTCCGACTGACGCAGAGCCAGTGGGCTTTTCCTGGTGGCGAGTACGAGAGGTCCGCTTACCGCCATATAAGGGAAACTGGAAGATCTAAGTAAAAGCTAGGCATCAGAGAGGCACCCAGCGTCTGAATAGCTGAATCAGGAATAGGAAGCCTGGGCACCTTTGATATTTTTCTTCGGTATCCAAGGCATCACTGCACGCAAGCTTCGGCCGGTCACTTCGATTGGATGGTTCTCTCCATCCTCGAGCAATTTATTATAATTGGGCAACCCTGCCTGGTACTCCTTGATCCATTCCTTGGCAAATTTGCCACTTTGGATCTCCTTAAGAATCGATTTCATTGATTTCTTCACATTAGCATTGACCACACGGGGGCCGCGGGTGATGTCGCCATACTTGGCGGTTTCAGAAACTGAAAACCTCATCCCGGCAATGCCGGACTCAATCATCAGGTCGACAATGAGCTTCAGTTCATGCAAGCACTCAAAGTAGGCCATTTC
>JAYOXT010000071.1:0-6269 GCA_038152995.1 Opitutales bacterium | reverse complement strand
TTATTTGGAAAAATTGACTTTGTGCACCAGATCATGCCGGTGCTCAAAAAAAATTGTGCCGAATGCCACACCGAAGGAAAGAAAAAGGGTGGGCTTTCGATGAATACCCGGTTGGAATTTCTCGCCGGTGGAGAAGGCGGGGAAGTCGCCGTACCGGGAGATCCAGATGAAAGCTATTTCCTTGAGATGGTCGCCACGGAAGATACCGATGACCGCATGCCCCCCAAGGGACCCGGGCTTTCTGACGAGGAGGTTCATTTACTCCACCAGTGGGTCCAAGAGGGGATGGAATGGCCCGAGGAAATCCGCCTCGGAGATTCTGGCTGGGAACCAAAGCTCAAACCAAGAGTGGTTACCCTACCCTCAGCACATCCAGACAGAAATCACCCCATCGACCGCATCCTCGACCGGGACCTCTCCGAGCGTCAGGCTCCCCTGCCCGCTCCGGCAAGCGAGGAGACTTTTGTACGCCGGGCCTATCTCGACCTCATTGGCTTGTTGCCCACACCAGAGGAACGCGACGCTTTTTTGAAAAACAAATCAGCTAAGAAGAGCGAGGACTTGGTGGATGAACTCCTGAATCGCGAGATTTCCTACGCCGATCATTGGCTGACTTTCTGGAATGATTTGCTGCGCAATGATTACACCGGCACCGGTTTTATCACCAAGGGGCGTACGCAGATCACCGATTGGCTCTACGATGCCCTGCGGGAAAACATGCCCTATGACCAAATGACCCGCGAACTGATTGATGCCGAAGAGAAGGCAGCGGGATTTATCAACGGGATCAAGTGGCGCGGCACCGTCAACGCCAGCCAGACCCGCAACATGCAATTTGCCCAGAATGTTTCTCAGGTCTTTCTGGGAATCAATATGAAGTGCGCCAGTTGCCACGATAGCTTCATCGACCGATGGACCCTGCAGGAGGCCTATGACCTCGCCGCCGTATTTGCCGATGAACCGCTCGAACTGGAGCGGTGCGATATCCCAACTGGGAAGATGGCTACCGCCCGGTGGATGTTTCCAGAGCTTGGGCAGATCGATGCCAATGCCACCCGGGAGGTCCGGCTCAAGCAACTTGCGGGCTTGATGACCCACCCGGAAAACGGACGATTCACCCGCACCATTGTCAACCGGATCTGGGCAAGACTGATGGGCCGGGGAATTGTTCACCCAGTAGATGCGATGCACACCCAACCCTGGAACGAGGACCTGCTCGACTTTCTCGCCGTCCGCTTCGCCGAAGACGGGTATGATCTAAAAAAATTCATGCGTCTGGTGATGACTTCGGAGGCCTATCGCTCCCGCAGCGACTTGCTCTCCGAGGAACCAGGCATCGATTATGTGTACAACGGCCCCTTGCCCAAGCGGATGTCCGCCGAGCAGTTGATGGACACCATCTGGCAGGTCACTGCCAGCAACCCGAAGAACCCCAACGCCAAGGTAAACCGAAAATTCGACGACACTGAGCCCGTCCCCGCGGAGATCCTGAGCTTCCCCTGGCCCAAAGAGATTTACGCCCATTGGATTTGGACCAAGGAAGATGCCTCGAAAATCAAGCTCCTTAAGGAAGTGACTCTCGATGAAAAACCGCTTTCAGCGGGAATTCTTGCTACCTGCGACAATGCCTTTTCCTTGTCGGTGAACGGACGCTTGGTCGCCCGGTCCAGTGCATGGGAAAGACCGGTCAAAATCCTGCAGCCCGATCTTTTTAAGGCAGGCAAAAACCTGATCGAGGTGGAAGCAGAAATGTTTGGAGGAGCCCAGGGATTTGTTGGCCAGATCGTCCTGCAATACGAGAACAGGCAGGAGGTTATTGAGACAGGTGCGGACTGGTTGGCTCAGGCACCAGAAAAGGAGTGGTCGCAAGCTCATCTGGTAAAAGCATACGGAGAAGCTCCCTGGAACAAGGTCTTACATAGACAGGCGATTCAGGACGGTAAGACAGGCACGGAACCACCCGTCCGTGCATCGCTGGTCGCCAACGATTTTTTGATGCGCTCACTTGGACGTCCCCACCGCGACCAGGTGGTCACTTCCCGCCCGTCCTCCCTCACCACTCTGCAGGCAATCGACCTGGCCAACGGGGATATTCTTTCCAGTACTCTGAGTGACGGAGCAAAAAATTTATCCCGCACCCAAAAGCAAGAAAACATCCCCGCTTGGTTGTACCAACATGCCCTGGGTCGCAATCCCACCCCAGTCGAAGAAAAGACCCTGCTTGCAGTTACGAAAAACTCTCCTCAACAACAAGGCGTGGAAGACCTCCTTTGGATGGTCTTCATGCAGCCCGATTTTCAAATCATTCGCTAACCCATAGATTGAATGTCATGATTTATCCAGAAGCTATCCAAAGACGCGACTTCCTTAAACAACTTGGCCTCGCCTCCACCGCCGCTCTGGCCACTCCTGCTACCCGCCTTTGGGGAAACGAACCCATCACTCACCCAAGTGCCCGGGCGGATTCCTGCATCCTTATCTGGATGGCTGGGGGTATGGCATCTCCCGATACCTTTGACCCAAAAACTTACCTGCCTTTCGAAGAGGGGTTGGAAGTGGAAAAAATTCTCAGCACTTTCCCGGCAATCGATACCAATGTCGATGGACTAAAAATCTGCCAAGGACTGGAAAACATCGCCCAGGTGATGGACCGGGGCACCCTCATCCGTTCCGCCTACCAACCCGATCTCGGTGCCATCCTCCACTCCCGCCACCAATACCATTGGCACACCGGCTATGTGCCCCCCATCACCGTGGCGGCCCCCCACCTCGGTGCATGGATGGCCAAAGTACTAGGACCCAAAAACGAGGTCGTTCCCCCTTTCATTAATATCGGACAGCGTCTCGAAGGAGTCGGGGAAAAAGAGGAGCTAAAAGCCTTTACCACTGCGGGATTTTTTGGCTCGGAGCACGGTCCTATGAATCTGCCCTATCCGGAACAGGCAGTGCAGTCCGTGCAGCCACCCAAGGGCATGGAACCGGGTCGGTTCAGCAACCGCTACAAACATTTCAAGAACTTGCTCGATCAGAACCCAAACCGCGACCACATGAGCGACTTTCAGGGCGAGTCCATGATTCGCTCCATGGAGGCGGCCCACCGCCTGCTCCAGTCCGATGAGAAACACGCCTTTGACCTCACCCGTGAATCTCCAGACTCGGCCAAAAAGTATGGCGATTCCCGCTTCGGGCAAGGCTGCCTGCTCGCACGGAGACTGGTGGAGGAAGGGGCACGCTTTGTGGAAGTGACCACCGAATATGTGCCCTTTCTCAACTGGGACACCCACGAAAATGGGCACACCACCGCGGTGCGGATGAAGAAGGAAATCGACCAACCAGTCGCCCAGCTCATTCTCGACCTGGAAGCCCGCGGTCTGCTCGACCGCACCCTCGTCATCCTCGCCAGCGAATTCAGCCGGGACATGATGATCGAGGGCGTGCCTGGCTCCTCGGCACCCGACCAGTCGCGGGCACGGACGGACAAGTTGAAGGAAATGAAGCAATACGGCCTGCACCGCCACTTCACTGGCGGATCCAGCGTGATGATGTGGGGAGGCGGTGTAAAGAAGGGCCATGTTCACGGAGCTACAGCCGAGGAACGGCCACTCATGGCCGTGAAGGACCCCGTATCCATTGAAGACCTCCACGCCACCATTTACACGATTATGGGCATCAACCCAAAGACTGCCTACGAGGTGGAAAAACGCCCCTTCTACGCAACCAAGGACGGCATAGGCAAATGCGTCAACGGGGTGTTGGCCTGACCCAAATCAATCGAGGTCATTTACCAGCTTAATTTCCTGTTTTTGTATTTCGAATCGTTAGAGGAAAAAAACCGATTTCCCTAGGATCAATTAGATAACTTCACCCCTTCCTTCAATCGGTTTCAGAAAGTTGAGAACCACCCGTCTAAGCCCTTCGCTTAGGTGGCTAATTGAGCTTTTAAAAACTGCAATTTTTTCAAGCGGTAGGTTTTTGAAATGTGCAGCCACTGCAGTCAGTTCATAGCCGTAACGAACCTCTTTTCTTGTATCGTAGTAATGCTGCTTTTTGTTGCTGCAAAATAAAACAGATTCACTGCTTAGCATGTCAAAAACAACCTCCATGCTCCTGCACTTTGGACCTTCAAACCAAAGAGTCAAAAGGGTGTTACCATCGGAAAATTTCCTGACTGCGTTTGTGCTTTTTACTAATTCTTCAAGTTTCATATTCTCCGAGAAGATTCTTAAGTGAACTTCTTATTTTGCGGAGGGCGAGAGTTGGGAATATTCCTCCTCGGCGTCCTTTTCTGAAATCACCTTGTAGTTGTATCTATCCACTTTAATCACTTCGAGTTTTCTACCCTCTTTCTTGGCCTCCTTTTGGAGGTTTGTCATGTATTTACGGGCATCACTCAGAGTTTTAAATTTGTCTTCATTTACAGTGAACTTGTAATTTTTAGGATCGTTAGGATCGTACGCTTTCGCGGGAGTCGCATAGCGTGCTGGGCTCGCATAAGAAGCAGATGATTTATAGGAACTCTTTCTCATTGCCGGACATGCTCCAAAGAGTGATGCAGAGTAAGTAAAAGCTAAAAGATAAAAACAGAATTTCATATAAGCCTCCTTGTAGTGTATTTACACTAAATATAGCACAAGAGATGCGGTTAGTCCAAATTTGGAAAGAAAAAGCTTTGTAATATAGCTCTTTTTAAAAACTACCAGGGCAAGATTCCCGCCCTTAGGAGAGCGGAACCCAACCACAAAGTGAGCACGAGGTAGGCGATGCTCCATGCCTTGGTGGCAGGAAAATGCTTCGCAATCGAAGGAACCGCTGAATCGTACCAGTCCTTTAAGAACCAACTAACAGTAACGGCAAAGGAACAATCGATAGCGAGGGCATACCAAAGAATGGCTTCTAAATTAAATTCCATAAATACGATTTTCTTTATTTTTATTTTTTACTCAGGAAAGGCCCAGAGTCTACCTATTTTACCCACTCGAAAGAAATAAAAGTCGTCAGATTCCTCAACGGAACCCTCCTCCGTATCGTTGTCAGACTGAGAAAGAACTTCGCCCTCCTGTTCCTCTTCCGACTCTACGGTTTCAGTTGCGTCACTTTCTTCGACCGCATCGGTTTCGGTGGTTTCTTTTGATTGTTCCTCGACCTTCTCCATAAAGGAACTGGTCAAATCTTCTATCGAAAGAATGGCGTTGGTATTTTCTGCTCCCGTGTTTTCAGCCGGAGCCTCGCTTGTTGGTTCTGTTGTATTTTCCATCTGCGTTGTATGTGTTCGCACTCACTCTGCGAGGAGTCATTCCTCGCCAATATTGATTGTGGGTGCTTGCAGTTGAAAAAGCGCAGATATTTTGACTACCCCCCAGCAAAGTGTTTTGGTGGGGGGATGAGATTGTTATTTGCTATAATTGGTCTTTTAGGATTTTCCCTCTCTGCCACCGCTGCAAGCGAGTGGTTGTACTACAAGGAATACCCCTGGGTGTATGATAATGTGTCTAAAGACTGGTTGTACCTACGAGGAGCAGCGAATGGTAGCATCTATGCCTACCGTAACAGCACCAAGGAGTGGTCGGAGTTTATTGCATCCGAGCCAATCCTGCGTACATCCAGTGGGCAAGTAGTGGTTGGTAAATTCGATGACCAATATAAGTACCGTGACCTTGCCGGTATAACCACTTGGACAGTCTACGAGACAGGTACAGGTTGGCGTATTCAAACAGGCTACCACGATGGTGAAGGTAATTCTTACAGTGCAACAGGTGCTTTTGACCAACTACCCAGCTCTGGGTTTTCTCAAAGCGAATATGAAATAAGTGATGACGGAGTTTATATTTGGAACCCAAACGGATATGCCCTCTACTACGAGATTGAATCGGTTGTGGACGGTGTAGTCACCTCAAACTATGGCCCCTATGGGGCTGCCTCGATAAGTAAAAGCTACTTCTTTATATCCAAAGACAAAGCTGAAGAATTTTATAATTTAAAAATAAGC
Organism: Opitutales bacterium; assembly: GCA_038152995.1. GTDB lineage: Bacteria > Verrucomicrobiota > Verrucomicrobiia > Opitutales > Seribacteraceae > Chordibacter. Next base: position 283 of record JAYOXT010000071.1, on the reverse strand, counting down.
GAGTCTACTATTCCTGTCCCTACTTGGGACGACCAGTACGAGGAGTGGATATTAAACCCTGAACCCTATGGTGGGTTGAGTGTACTTCAGCAGATTAAGGAGGCGAAAGATAGTGGGGCTACGGAGCTTGATCTTTGGAGCAACAACATCAGCGACATTACCCCACTGGCAGGGCTGACGAATTTGGCGGACCTTCAGCTTAGTTATAACAACATTTCTGACTTATCCCCGCTGGCTGGGTTGACGAATTTGACGTCGCTTTTGCTTACAGATAACAACATTA
>JAYOXT010000070.1:0-6976 GCA_038152995.1 Opitutales bacterium | reverse complement strand
CATTGCAGCTGCATGGTCTCCTCAGTCGTGGAGACACTCCCGATCACCATGAACAGGGAGTTTAAATGCTGCAGTCTCGTATAGTCGTCTTTTTTACCCGCCGTTTTCCCCACTTCCATCCCCACCCAAGTAAACAATTTCTTCTGCGAATCGAGAGAACTGCATGAAATCCTCGTAGAAGCTGGCAAACCTAAGCCAGGCAATCGCATCCACCTTCCTCAGACCGAGCATCACCGTATCGGCAATCGCCCGGCTGGGTACCTCACTATCAAATTCATTTTCGATACGGCGAAGGGTTTCTGAAAGGAGGGTGTTGATTTGCTCGGCATCGATTGGTCGTTTGGCAATGGCACGCCTGATACCCATGGCCAGCTTGGTCCGATCGAAAGATTCTCTCCTCCCATCCCGCTTTACCACAGCGAGATCTTCATGGAGAACCTCCTCAATCGTGGAGAACCGATGGCCGCAATTTTGGCACTCTCTTCTTCTACGAGTTGAAGCAACTTTGCCCGCCCGTGTCTCAAGCACCTTAAGGTCAACACTTGAACATTTAGGACAAAGCATCAGCAGTCACTGAATTCCACATTTTCCACACACACAGCTTTCTTTAACAATATTGTAGGAAATTCTTCAAGATTATAATTCCGTGATCGGTTGCGAGGGATTCTGGATGGAATTGAACGCCCCAGATAGGATGCTCCTTGTGCCGAATGCCCATAATTTCATTCTCCTCTGTATGTGCGGTGACTTCGAGGCACGCAGGCAGGGAGTCGGGAGCAATTACGAGGGAGTGGTATCGGGTAGCGGAAAAGGGGTGGGGCATGTCCTCAAAGAGATGACTATGCTGGTGCAGGATGGGAGAGGTTTTCCCATGCATCAACCGGTCTGCCCTGACAATTTTCCCTCCGTAGGCCTGACCAATGCACTGATGCCCCAGGCAGACCCCGAGGAGTGGTTTTTTCCCCTGCCAATGGGTCACAGCCGGTAGGGATATGCCCGCACGGTCCGGATCGCACGGTCCCGGGGACAGGACAAGGCCGTCAAAGGGCTCAACCTCGATCTCTTCAAGGGCTCTCTCATTGTTTCGCATGACTATGCAGGATGCCCCGCACTGTCCAAAATACTGTACCAGATTGTAGGTAAAGGAGTCGAAATTATCAATGACGAGAAGTTTTTTCATTCAGTCCAGTTCAGGGGCATTGGTACCCTTGCTTTCTCGATCTTTCTTTGAGTCGCAGGCCGTTTAAGCGGATGAACCCACCTGCGTCCTCCGGTTGGTAATCACTTTCATCTCCTTCCATCGATGCCACCTTGTCATCGTAAAGTGAAAAGGGGGATTTTCGGCCCACCGTGGTGATGCCACCTTTGTAGAGTTTCAGCCGCACGGTTCCGCTGATCTTCTCCTGGCTTCTGTCGATAAGTGCCTGCAGGGCCTCTCTTTCCGGAGCAAACCAAAAGCCGTAGTAAATCAGTTCTGCATAGCGTGGGATCAGGGAATCCCGCAGGTGCAGAAGATCCCGGTCCATGCAGAGGGTCTCGAGTTGCCTGTGGGCGTGGAGTAGGATGGTACCTCCCGGAGTTTCGTAAACTCCCCGGCTTTTCATGCCCACAAAGCGGTTTTCAACCAAGTCCACCCGGCCAATACCATGGGCTCCGGCAATCCTGTTGAGGGAACGGATGATGTCCGCAGGCGATCCGGCAACGCCGTCAACGGCGATGCAATTGCCCTCGCTAAACTCAAGCTCGAGGTACTGGGGGGCATCCGGGGCCAGTTCAGGGTCGACCGTAAGTTTATACATCCCCCGGTTTTCCGGGGTGGTGGGGTCAAACCATGGATCCTCAAGAATGCCCGCCTCGTAGGAAATATGCCAGAGATTGCGGTCCATTGAATAAGGCTTGGATGCACTGGCCTCAACATTGATGTTGTGCTCCTGGCAGTAGTCAATCATCTCTGTCCGGCCGGGAAATCTCTTCCGGAAATCCGCATCGCGCCAGGGGGCGACAATGGTGAGGTCGGGGGCAAGGGCAGAGAAGGTCAGTTCAAAACGGCATTGGTCATTGCCTTTTCCGGTGGCACCATGAGCTACGGTGTCGGCTCCAAATTCGCGGGCAATTTCGATCTGTGCCTTGGCGATCAGAGGGCGGGCAATGGAGGTGCCGAGCAGATACTGGCTTTCATAAACCGCATTTCCCCGGACCATGGGATAGATAAAGTCATTGGCAAATTCATCCACCAAGTCGAGCGTCCTGTGCTCAATGGCCCCTGTTTGTAGGGCCTTTTCTGAGAGCCCGTCGAGCTCCTCCTCCTGGCCGACATCCGCACAATAGGTGATGACTTCGGCCCCGTGATGATGGGCAAACCAGTGAACGAGGACAGAGGTGTCGAGCCCTCCTGAATAGGCGAGAACAAGTTTCATAGTTGGTTAATGTTTTTGGAAAAGAGAAGAGAGTTTGGCCAGAATGCCTTTTTGCATGTGCAAGCGGTTTTCTGCCTGATCAAAGAGAATGGAACGGCCGGAATCAAGAACAGCTTGGCTGACTTCCTCGCCCGGGTGGGCGGGCATGCAGTGCATAAACATACAGTCGGGGTGGGCCTTGGCAAAGGTGTCATCATTCACCTGGAAGGGCGACATCGTTGCCTTCCTTTGTTCCTGTTCACTTTCGCAGCCCATGCTTACCCAAACATCGGTGTAAATGATTTCTGCCCCTTCTGCCCCCAATACGGGGTCATCACAAAATGACCAGGTTTGCGGAAGATTGTGTGCCTGTAAAAGCTGTCTGATTTCCTCTTTTGGCTTAAATTCGCCCGGACCGCAGAGGGAGATTTCCATGCCCAGAATAGCCCCCATTAAAACCCAGGAGTTCGCCATGTTGCATGCGGTATCCCCATAGAAGGCGAGTTTTTTCCCCCGCAGGCCTACGAAGGGATTTTTTTCGCTCCCCATTTTTTCGAGGATCGTCATGCAGTCGGCATAGATCTGGCAGGGGTGCAGAAAGTCGGTCAGGGCATTGACAATCGGCATTTCGGACGACGCGGAAAATTCCTCAATAATCTGATGGCCATGGGCCCGGATGACAAGCCCATCGAGGTAGCGGGAGAGCACACGGATGGTGTCGGCGATACTTTCTCCCCGTCCAATCTGGGTACTAGATTGATCGAGGATCAGGGAACGACCCCCGAGTTCATTGATCCCAACCTCAAACGATACCCGTGTGCGGGTGCTGTTTTTGAAAAAGAGCATGCCCCAGGTTTGCCCTCGGAGATGGTCTGTAGGCCGTTGGCTCCGGTCTTGTTTGAAGTCAAACGCGAGGTTGAAGACATCTTCAATCTGTTCATTGTCCAAGTCGTTTTCTTTGAGAAAATGCTTCATTTTTGCGGTAAAGTTCAAGGGTTCAATTGAGCCATGCAGGTACGCATAATCGAAAGGGCATGCTCCAGTTCAGCTTCCCTCACATTCAGTGGGGGCAGGATGCGGATAACATGACCGGAGGCACCGACGGTGAGGAGCCCTTGTTCTCTCATAGAGGCAATCAGACCGGCAGGATCTTTTTTACAGACCAGGCCAAGCATGAACCCACGGCCTCTGATCTCTTCGACGAAATCGGGAAACTCCCGGCCGAGGTCTTCCAGTGCCGCCTTGAACTGAGCCCCTTTTTCCCGGCTTCTGGCAATGAGGTTTTCGCTTTCGAGGATGTCAAGCACCGCATGGGCCGCGGCACAGGCAAGGGGAGAGCCACCAAAAGTGGTTCCGTGGGATCCTGGGGTAAAGGTGTCCTGTAAGTCGGAACCCACCCAGATTGCCCCGATGGGGAAGCCACCTCCCAATCCTTTGGCGATGGCCACGGCATCTGGCAAAATTCCCGATTTTTGAAATCCTAGGAATTCTCCCGTGCGCCCGATGCCTGCCTGCACTTCATCCAGCATCAGCAGGAGATTCTTGGACTGGCAAAGTTCCCTGATTTCATTGAGGAAGGCATCAGTTGCCTCATGAATGCCCCCCTCTCCCTGGATGGACTCGATTAAGATGGCACCGGTCTGATCGTCCGCCAAGTCGGAGAAGGAACTGATATGGTTTAACTGGCCGAAGGCAAAGTCCTGCAGCAGGGGCTCAAATCCATGGCGGTATTTCGAAGAATGGGTGGCGGAAAGGGCCCCCATCGTCCTGCCATGGAAACCATTTTCTGCGGTAAGGATTGTGGGCCGCTTTTGCTCGGGGCGGTGCAGGCGTGAAAGTTTAATCAGTGCCTCATTTGCTTCGGCCCCACTGTTACAGAAGAGAACTTTCCCTGGTCCAATGTATCCAACCAGCCGCTCCGCCAGTCTGACCTGTTCAGGGATGGAAAAGAGATTGGAGCAATGGGTCAGCTTGTTGGCCTGCTCTGCCACCATTGCGGTCCAGTGAGGGTGGCAATGCCCGACATTGGTCACGGCAATCCCACAGGTGAAATCGAGATATTCCTTGCCGGAGGAGTCCCATACTTTCGTTCCCTTGCCCTGAACCAGATCAATGCTGGGATGGGCATAATTTCCGATCAGCAACCTGTTGTGCTCAGGGAAGTTCATTTTTAACCGTGCACAATTTCGGTACCGATTCCCTGATCGGTGAAAATTTCCAGAAGGATGCTGTGGGGCAGCCTGCCATCGATGAAGTGCACCCGGTTAACCCCGCTATTGATTGCCTGCACTGCACTATTGACCTTGGGGAGCATGCCTGCGGAAATCACTCCCTCTTCTTTGAGGGGGGCAACCTGGCTGCAGGCCAGACTGGAAAGAAGGGAAGTGGGGTCGGATGGATCCCGGAGGAGACCGGGTACATCAGAAAGATAGACAAGCCTGCGGGCCCCAAGGGCAATGGCTACCTCCGCGGCGGCACTGTCTGCATTGACATTAAAGCACTGCCCGGTGGAATCTGCGGCGGTGGAGGAAAGGATGGGCATTTTTCCCTTATCCAATGCCGAGAATATTTTGTCACGGTTTACCGAACAAATCTGGCCGACAAAGCCGAGCTCATTACCTGTTTTCAGCTTTTCGCAACCGAGCAATTCTTTTCCGGGAAACCGCTGCACTTCGCAGTCATGGTCGGTCACAAACTTGGCCACTTCCTGATTGACGGTTTGGTTGAGCACTTCATCGACCACCTCGATGGATTTTTCATCAGTTACCCGAAGGCCATCGACAAACCTAGCCTCGATGCCCCGGTGGTCCAGTTCGCGGGTAATCGCTTTCCCTCCACCGTGGACCACCACGACTTTGATTCCCACAAAGTGCAGGAAGACCAAGTCCTGGGCCACTCCAGAACGGACCTTTGGGTCGGGGGAGTCCATGAAGCTTCCCCCGTATTTTACCACAAAGATAGAACCCCGGAAGCGACGGACATAGGGAAGGGCTTCCATCAGAATTTTTGCTTTTTCCTGACTGTCTCCGTAATCGATCATTGTCACTCGCTCTTGTTAAAATTAACATAGGCTTCGCTCAGGTCATTGGACCAGATTTCCTCGGATGCGTTGCCCATATTTAAGTTCAGGCGGATAAGAAAACTCTTTGCCGAAACCACTTCCTTCCACTGTCCTTTGTTGGCGACAAGGGGCTCACCTTTTCTAAGTGCAGGTACCTCGTTGTAGAAGAGGTCGAGTAAATTGAACTGGACGCCCACCTTGGCATAGCCCGCGGCATCGACAATTCTTCCCCAGTTCGGGTCCGATCCATACCAGGAACTTTTGACCAGCAGGGAATTGGCAATTGCCCGTGCGACCTGCTCGGCACTTTCCTGATCGCTGGCTCCTTCCACGAGGACGCGGACAAATTTGGTGACCTTCTCTCCATCGGACACACACTTGCGGGCGAGGCAGGCACATACCCTTTGCACTGCCTCGATAAACTCAGACTGGACCTTGGCTGGTTCTTTTTCAATGTCGATCTCGGTTGATCCGTTGGCTAGGAAGATAACACTGTCATTGGTGCTCATATCCCCATCTATGGTAATGCGGTTAAAGGACTGATCCACCGCGGCACTGAGATGCTTTTGCAGAAAGGCAGGGGAGGCACTTGCGTCTGTGCACAAAAACGCGAGCATCGTAGCCATGTTTGGCTGAATCATGCCGGCCCCTTTGACTACTCCACCAACCGTTATCACCGTACCTGAAGCGGTCTCAATCTTGGCGGAGCACGACTTGGTGCAGGTATCAGAGGTCAGAATGGCTTCCTGAAAAGCCTGCCCGCCATCGAGTTTGTCCATAACATCAAGTGCGGCATCTCGAATGCCAGCAGTGATGCGGCTCATAGGCAGGGGGACACCAATTCTTCCCGTGGAACAGACGAGGATTTCTTCCGGCTTTACCTTCAGATGCCGGGCAGTTTCAGAAGCCATTTTCCTGGTGTCCAAATATCCCTGGTTGCCGGTGCAGGCATTGGCATTGCCACTATTGGCAACCACCCCGTGAAAAGAATGATTTGGTATATTAAGCAGTTCCTGGCAGAAAAGCACCGGGGCAGCCTTGATATCGTTGGTAGTAAACACACCCGCTGCCGTACAGGGACGGGTAGAAAAAATAATGCCTAGGTCCAGCTTGCCACTGTGCCCTCCTTTGATATCGCAATGAACTCCCGTGGCAAAGAAACCTCTTGCCTCTGTTACCCCGTCGCAGTCTTCAAAAAACCTCATGGCAACCCGGTGCTTTCACTCAGCCCCATGCAAATGTTCAAGGATTGAACCGCCTGTCCGCCGGCTCCTTTCAGCAGGTTATCCTCCGCGGAGCAGATCAAGTAGCGTCCGGTTCTGGGATCGGGGGTAACATTGATATCGATTCGATTGGTGCCCACCACATTGGCGACATCTGGTTGGATATCTTCAGGCAGGACCCGCACAAAGGGCCGGTCCGCATAAGATTTCTCCCAGCACGCCCGCACCGCATCGGCGGAGAGTTCACCTTGCGGATATACTGTAATAGACGAACAGATTCCCCGGTTCATCGGGGC
>JAYOXT010000069.1:0-7012 GCA_038152995.1 Opitutales bacterium | reverse complement strand
CCAAAATCGCCGTCGAAGTCCCGCCAGGCAGCATGAATATGATTTCCCCCTTGGTTGTCATATTCAATAAGGTATTCGTTGCTGAGGATACTAAAGTAAGAGATATATGGCTTTGAATTAAGGCGGTATGAAAAGCGAATCGACTTTGGATCAATGATTGGTTTTCGCTGATCAATTTGTTCGAGTATTTCAGGTCTGTATTTTTGGGCGAAAGCAAAGATCAATCTTCTTAGTAGTTCCTGTTGTTTGCTATTGAGTTCATGGAACGGAAGTCCTTTATCATTCTGAAAATACTCCCGGGATACTTTGGGCGTTGCTCGGGGACCATTACTTCGATTGAGCTCAGCATTAAGTTTTTGGTCTTCGGTTAATGATTCCACTAAAGAAAGGCTAAGTTTCTGTTCATGTTCAAATACCTCAATCTGATGGCCATCCCCATCATTTGCACGAACAGGTGAAGAGCCCCAGAAAGATGGAGTGACTGAGAAGAGTTTACCATCAACCAGAGTACAATTAAGGGAAAGATGATGCCCTTCGAATCTCCAAGCCCAAGTTGTATTTGTGGATGGGGAGCCAAAAATGGCTGTATAATAGAGATGCATGGGGTTATTTGGGTCGGTTAAATCCTTTTGCAGTCCATGGATTAGTCTAATGTTTTCCTGTTCCTGGAAGGCTTCGGAAGTTAAAAGCAAATGAAGCAGTTCCTTAATAAACCCCTTTTGCTTTTTTGAAAACTGACTGAGAGGAATTCCCTTTCGCCCAGACCAGTTTGGAAAAAAGTGCCAATGCTCGCGTGAAGAGTTTTCAAACTCATATACAAGTTCTGCCGTCTTTTTAGGACCTAAAGATGAAATCAATTCTAGGGCAGTTTCAGCCATTGATTGACCAATCTGTTGATCTTTGCCAAAGCTATTAATCACCGTAAAGAAGGGCAGGGTTATTAAAAGTCCGACTGTAAGAATAAAAAAGGTATTCCGAGAATTGAGGAAATTCATTTCCTAGGGGTAGACAAAATTGATCATCGTTGCAAAACTTGGTTGGATATAATTTTGAATAATTATTCGGTGGCTCTATTTAACGGGAATGACGGAGTGATATTTGAGAATAATGCTTTTTCCCAGATTTCGATGAACCGAGGTTGGTTGCACAATCCCGTCTATCCAAATAAACACGGACTCCAATAAGTTTTCAGTATACACAGGAGTCTGGTCTCTCAATATGAACAGGTTTTAATTATTTTACCTCCAAGGTAGTCGCCGATTTTGACCAAGATAATCCTCTATGCCGCAGTAAGTCGTAAAAAATCAAAAATAGTTTTGGTGGGGTCAAAAGATGCTTATGGGGGAGCCATTTCCAATGTTCTAATACCAAATGGAAGCATCATGGAGTCTCTGCTCTAGGGAGTGCTTTGCTAGGATATTCCGAGAGCTTGAAAAATTAAAAAATCACAAATGAAAAAAGAGTAATTTTTTGAATTGCTTCTTTAAAAAATAAATTCATTGGAGAAAGGTTAATTAATAAATCCATTAAAAATATATGATCATCCCCTGGGTGCGAATTGTATGGATATCTGACCAAAAGGGCTACGGCTTGGTTGCCTCTCGTCCCATCCCCAAAGGTACGGTTACCTTTGCACAGGACGGTCTCGATATCGTGATCCCTAACGATGGAATCGACCGGGTCGATCCTCAACTCATGGAGTATGTCGAAAAGTACTCCTACGAAGACTACCTCGGCAACCGCATCGTGTCCTGGGACTTAGCGAAGTACATGAATCACGATGACGACGCCAATACCCTGACCACCGGTTACGGGTTCGAGGTGGCGGTGCGAGACATCGAGGAGGGCGAGGAGGTCACTGACGACTACCGCATCTTCAGCACCCATCACGATACCAATTTCATTCACGAGAACCGGAGGATCGAGGAGATCAAGCCCTGGCCGGATCACCTTCTTGCTCACTGGGATAGTCGGGTACTCGATGCCCTTCTTGTCTCTGGCATCCAGGAGCAGCCCCTGCTCGGTTTTGTTCCCGGTAAGGCATGGAGGTCAGTCTGCAAACTTTACCAAAAACCAGAAACCTACCGCAGTGTCAGCGAGTCTCTGCCGTTGCGCTACAAAATGGTCGCGTTTCCAAGTCCAGTCCCCAAGGCACGGAAGTCGAGGTCCTCATTGGGTGCTGCCAAGAATCTGCTTGCTGGAGATTTGACCGCCCCCACCAATCGTTTGAAAGCGATGGGAGCCATTCGCTGATCCCATCTTCTTTTCCAACCTTTTTGTAGGATCGGGTCTAGCAGCAGCCAGACTCTGGCGAGCAGCAGGAACCGGTGGATTGGGCCACTTCGATTGGTGCAGGTTCGGCACCAGATATCCCGCATTTATCTTTAGCCAGGCAATCGGTCTGCTTGGCGGTGAGCAGGAAGCGACCCTGAGAATAGTCCAATCCGTATCGGCCAATGGTGTCGGATTGGTATTCGACTTCCACTTCCAAGTTGCCAAATCCAAGTGCTACCTGAGCCCGTTCCACGATGCCGTAAGCCCTGCAGGGTGCAAGGCGGTGGTCGTAGTCATCTGCACTCCATAACTGAAAACTGATTACCTGTTCCTCGCGCTGCGTGCCTCCGCAGTCCACATATTTCTTGGTGAGCAATGCGACCTCGGTCAGGTGAAAGTGCGGAGGGACATGCGTGCCATTGGGGAGAACGAAAGTCAGGTCCTCCACTTCATCGAGATGTTGAAAAAAGGTATTTAAATTCATCGTACACAAACCTAACGCTCCTTCCTGCTCGGGCAAGGAGAAGGAATGGTTTTACAAATTTTTTACAATCGCCAACCCGGCAATCCGCCCGGTTGTCCACGCGGCTTGAAAGTTAAATCCGCCGGTGATACCGTCGAAGTCGAGGCACTCCCCGGCAAAGTGCAAACCGGTGGCGAGCTTGCTTTCCATCGTTCGAAAGTCCACTTCTTTCAGGCTTACTCCACCACAGGTCACGAACTCTTCCTTGTTGGTGGTCTTTCCCTGCACGCTCACCCGATAGGCGGTTAGGGCTTCCAGCAGATTCTTTTCTCCATCCTTGGAGAGATGAGCCCAGGTGGTTTCCTTGGCAATGCCTGCCTCGGTCACGAGGGCGGTCCACAACCGTTTGGGCATTTCTTGTCGAGGGTTGGTTCCTACCTGTGCGACTGCCCGTTCTTTTCTGTAACTCTGGATTTCCTCTCGTGTTTTATCGACGGAACGATTCCCGAGCCAATTGATTTGCACTTCAAACTGATAACCGCAGGCCGCCAAAGCCTCGGCCTCCCAGGCGGAGAGACGAAGGATGCAGGGTCCGCTCAATCCACGGTGAGTTATGAGCAGGGGGCCTGACTGAGCTTTCCCATTTGGTGAAATACACGCCGTTGCATATGGCACCGATAGACCGGCCAGTTCTTTTAAGGGGTGCTCCGGTAGGTTGAACGCGAAAAGGGAGGGCAGGAGAGGGGACAGGGTATGGCCCAGTCCAATCAGAATATCTTCCATTCCTGTTCCCTTAAGCGATCCCAGGGCAAGGCATACCCGGTCTGCATCTATGATTTCCTCCCGGTTGATCTCCACGGCCCACCGATCGTTTTTTCGCTCGAGCCTGGTAACCCTTGCATTCTTACGGGTCACCACCTTGAGCCTGCGAGCCTCTCCAAGCAGGCAGTCAATCACGCTTTGCGAATCATCACTAACGGGAAAAATTCGCCCATCGGCCTCCACCTTGGTTTTAACTCCCCGGGACTCAAACCATTCGATGGTATCTCTGGGTTGGAAGTGATGAAAGGCACCCCGTAATTCCTTCGCCCCTCTAGGATAGCGGGTACTCAGTTCCTGGGGGTCGTAACAATGGTGAGTCAGGTTGCACCGTCCGCCACCTGATACCTTGACCTTGCGCAATACCTGACTGCCCGCCTCCAACAGAATTACCATCGCAGATGGATCCGCCTCGGCTGCAGTCAGGGCACAGAAATATCCGGCCGCTCCACCGCCCACCACCACAATCTGTTTAGCATCCATACTCACAATTAAATGTTCTACTAGGATAGGTTCTTAGCCTAAAGCTCTATGTCGATTCTAATGATTGATGTAATAAGCTAAGCGTATTGCTTCTTCATTTCCTTGAGTTCCGCTTTGATTTCATTAAGCAATCTTTTGGGACCGGTCGCCCGGGCATGCATTCCCCAGGAAAGTACCCATGCCTTGATCTCCACCAGATCGCAGACCGTGATCTCAAAATCGACTCCGCCATCCTCTCTTTCCGTTACCACCTGAGTCTTATTCCAAATCTTTTCGCGGACGAAAGGAGCCGCCACCTGATCAAAAGCAACTTTCACCCGGTGTTTTGCGGTGCCAAAAAATGCCCCGAAGGCATGTTCACGGGCGGCAGGTAAGTCGAAGGGTTCGTAAGGAGGGAATGATTGGCCCAGCTTGATTTTCTTTCCCATACGGGCGAGCAGGTAGCATGCGACAGTGTCTGATTTTGGGGAGGCTGCCAGCAGGTACCAGTTTCCACCGTGGTTGAAGAGATGGCGTGGGCGAAGAGTGCGTTTTCCTTTTTTGCCCGAACTCGCCGCCCGGTAATCAATCTCCACCTCCCGGGAGTCTCGGCAGGCCTTGCCCAGGATTTCGAGATCTTCGTAACGGGCGGTGCTCACCCCATTGGGCAGGTAGGAGACATAGCGGTGGATGTTTTCCATATTGCTCAAGTCGAGCGGGGCGAGATGGGCGAGCAACTTGGTGAAAAAACTTTTTAATGGATCTTCGAAGGCACTTCCCTGGTATTGTTCGATGGAGGAGCGGGCGACCAATAAAGCAAATACCTCCTGCCTGCTCAGTTTCATCGCCGGCATATCAATTACCTCCTCGGTGTAGCGGTACCCTTTGAGTTCACGGGAATATTCCACCGGCAGGTTCATCTCTTTCTTCATGAAAGCAATGTCCCTTTGAATTGTCTTGGTGGATACTCCAAACTTTCTTGCCAGCGAGTCTAATCCCGGAGCCCGTTCTTTATTTAAATATTCATGAATGCCTAGCATTCGGTGCAGTGCTTTGTAGGTGGTTTCATCTGTTTCCATAATAATGGATGAAAATTCATATGGACTCCATATGTCCATCTAAACTTTTATAATAATCCATCCCATGAAAATAATCGCCACTCCCCAGTCCCGTAGCGTCGAGTGCGAGCAACACGACCTCGACGCCCGATCCATCGCCCAAGTCTCCTGTACCCTAATCGACGATCTGCTTGTCCATCCGCTTCAATCTGCAGGTCGGTTGTCGGAGGACGATCTTGCCACCATTGCACAACTTAAGGGGGTACTACTCCTGCTCGGAGAAAAGGGGGGAGTCCTTGAGGATTGGATCGAGGGAAAGCCTCACCCCGAATCCACCAATTGAAGAGACCTTTTTTCCCAGCCTGGTTAAAGCTTAGTCTACAAGAGGAAGTTCGTTCAGGGTGTAATAGGCAACGGGGTTACGAAGGGGTTTACCCATGGTATCGACCAGATCGAAAATTTTAAATTGATAGATCCTTCGCCTTCCCAGATTGGGAATCGTGATGTAAAGAGATTTTGCGTCCTGAGAAACCTCAACTGCACTTGGGGAAACCTCGCGAATATCCGTTTTAGGGTATCCATAATTTGGGCCGTATGTGTAACGAAAACTTTTGCAAGAAATGGATTCGGTTCCGATCGATTCCGTTTCTCCCAGTGGCTGAGTGAAGTGAAAAAGAAACCCATCGTTTTGCACTTCGATCCGGTGGATTTCGAAAGGACTAGTTCCCGAGTAAGCGATCTTTTGCAAGCCTGAGTCGGTTTTCCCTCGGGCCCAGTTTCCTTCGCCCGCCCGGCCGATGATCAATTCACCATCGGAGGAAAAGGCAAGCCGGCAAATCCCAGCCTTCAATCCTTCGGCATGATAAAAGGAAAAGCAGGCCCCCTGGTACTGCCCGTTCACTTTTTCCAATGCCACCCGGATGATTCTTGGGTGTACGATGTCTCCAATAAAGATCTGACCTGCAAACGGGCCGAACTTTCCGCCCGTGGTATCCCAGGTTGGAGAGCCTGGTGAATTGGCCAGTTCTCCATGTGGGAAATGAACCGCGGGGGGCTTTCTCATTTTTTCGAGCAGATCTATGGGAGCGGATTCGGGATCTTCGGAATACGGAAAATTCTGATCCCATCGCAGGGCAGCGGGATGTCCATGGAAATCTCCCTCCTCTAAGTGGTGGAGCATGGAGGTGGCCACCCAGTCTCCCTGATTGTCCGCCGCAAAGAGTTCACCCTGTGGACTTTTTCCTATCCCATTGGCGGTGCGCAACCCGCTCGACCATGGCCTGAACTCTCCGCTTGGGGTAATCTGGTAGGACCACATACGGTAGGGAATGGGAGAAAACCCATTGGCACTTGCGGGTGAGCCATCGGGCTTACTTAATCCCGAGCAGGAGAGAATGCCGTGGAGGCTGCCCGCAATCTTTCCTTCTACCAGTCCGTAGTTGTATTGATGGAAATTTGCTTCCATCGCAATCTGATCGCAGATCGTTTCGTAACGATCCGCCGTGCCATCTCCATCTTCATCCACCAACCGGGTTACTTCCGGGCGTTGCGAGACTACGGCGAAACGAGGTCCGGCAAGCAGACCCATCGGTTCGTGCAAGCCATTGGCAAACCTCTGCCAGTCTCCGTTCTTTTGAGCCCATACATCCCCCCGTCGGGTACAGATATAAAAGGTGCCGTCGGCAGCATAATCTAATCCCGTTACCTCACAAACAATGCCTGGAGGAGTGGGGTAGGGTTGAACCGAGTAAGAGGGATCCGCCCATAGGCAAAAGCCGGATGAAATGATCTTGATGATCAAAAGTAGAGACCCGTTCCTCATTGCTTCACTTGTGCCTGGAAGGAAAAACTTTTCAGGTTGTCTGCTTTTACTGCCCAAAAGCCATCTCTCTCTTGCGCTTCATCGGACGACCAAATGGACGAACTTTGTCCGGGG
>JAYOXT010000068.1:0-7740 GCA_038152995.1 Opitutales bacterium | reverse complement strand
GGGTTGACGAATTTGACAGAGCTTTATCTTTACAACAACAACATCAGCGACCTAACACCGCTGGCGGGGTTGACGAATTTGTGGGTGCTTAATCTTATAGAAAACCCCATCAACGACATTACGCCGCTGGCAGGGTTGACGAATTTGACGGAGCTTTGGCTTATCGACAACAACATCAGCGACCTAACACTGCTGGCGGGGTTGACGAATTTGACAGATCTTATTCTTGAAAGCAACTACATCAGCGACCTAACACCGCTGGCGGGGTTGACGAATTTGACGGTGCTTATTCTTTCCAACAACAATATCAGCGACTTATCACCGCTGGCGGGGTTGACGAATTTGGAGTGGCTTTGGCTTTACGACAACAACGTCACCGACCTAACACCGCTGGCAGGGTTGACGAATTTGACGGAGCTTGATCTTTACGACAACCCCATCACCGCATCGCAAAAAGCGATGCTAGAAGTGGCTCTGCCGAATACTTATATTATTTGGCCCGATGTGATTATTGAAGATAGACCTTGGTACTTGAACTACGAGGAGTGGGTACAAAACGCAGAACCGTATGGGGGTTTGAGTGTACTTCAGCAGATTAAGCAGGCAAAAGATAGCGGGGCTACGGAGCTGAATCTAGAATATTCGAATATTTCAGACCTTTCGCCATTGGTAGGTTTCGATACATTGACCTCACTTAATCTTAAGGGTAACATCATCTCTGACCTCACTCCACTTCAGGGACTAACAAATTTAATCTCTCTAGTTTTGTGGGAGAATAACATCAATGATTTATCTCCGTTGAGTGGGCTTAAGAACTTAGAAAGCCTTGATCTTGACGACAATAATATTTCTGATCTGTCTGCACTGACGGGTTTAAGTAACCTGGAACAGCTTTATCTTTTTGGTAATCCTGTATTAGCATCACAAAAAGCGATGTTGGAGGAGGCGTTGCCGAATACAAATATCAACTGGCCGGACTGGTTGATTGAAGATGGCTTTGGTCTTACGGAAACAGAATTTAATTCTTATGTAGTAGGCAAATATTTCAATGTTTCGGCCACCTATAATGGGGAATATGATGAGGCAAGTTCACTTATGTTTAATTCCAATGGTACAATTACATACTTCGATGAATTTGGGAAAGTTGAGGTTGATGAATACGAGAACTATTGGGAATATGGCTACAATAACGGAACCGCCGAAATCATCATCACACAAGTCGATCCAATCGATGGCTCTTTGACCTGGATCTATCTGTTAAACTTTAGCAGTTACCATGAAGGGTCTTGGCAATCAGAGGATGCTCCAGATGAGTACGGTACATTTACCGTCACTGAAGACCATCCTAGTGTAAAAACCAAAACATCATGGGACGAGGACTACGAGGAGTGGATATTAGACCCTGAACCCTATGGTGGGTTGAGTGTGCTTCAGAAAATAAAGGAAGCTAAGGAGAGCGGGGCGACAGAGGTTGATCTTTACAGGAGCAATATCAAAAATATTTCACCGCTTGCTGGGTTGACGAATTTGCAGTGGCTTTATCTTTACGACAACAACATCAGCGACCTATCACCGCTTGCGGGGTTGACGAATTTGACGGAGCTTGATCTTTGGAGCAACAACATCAGCGACCTAACACCGCTGGCTGGGTTGACGAACTTGACGGGGCTTTGGATTGCACAAAACAACATCAGCGACATATCACCGCTTGCGGGGTTGACGAATTTGATGTCGCTTTATCTTTACGACAACAACATCAGCGACATATCACCGCTTGCGGGGTTGACGAATTTGATGTCGCTTTATCTTTACGACAACAACATCAGCGACCTATCACCGCTGGCAGGGTTGACGAATTTGACGGAGCTTGATCTTTACGACAACCCCATCACCGCATCGCAAAAAGCGATGCTCGAAGTGGCTCTGCCGAATACCAATATTACTTGGCCCGATGTGATTATTGATGATGAACTAACAAGGAGTGCAAAAACTGCAAAACTAGAAATCTTCACCGACTCTCTTGATTGGGAAGCGATTTTTAAGTCTAGAAATGATTATGTTTACACCAATTACAGTGTTATTGATGATGGCTTATCAAGCGGTGATTTGAGAGTTTCGATATCCGCATACGATCCAAATTACCCGAGCATACAAACAACATCCAATACTAGCGTAGACATAAGAAATTATAGAAGCGATGAGAATGGTGATGGAATTTACGACATTTTGGACCCAGATATCTTTTATCAAGGCTCATTTACAGGCACTGAGTCGGGAACTTACTACAATAACAATTCATACTTGGGTAATGTGGTATTGGAAACACTCTTTAATGCTACACGATCTCCAGGTCAGACTTTTTTGAGGGCAGAAATTTATGCCACCGTGACATCATCATCCATCCCGGCAATTCAGGTAGGACAATCATTTTCAATTGATAGAGACTACTACACTTTGAGTTGGAGCGGGACACTTGATTATGACTCTACTTCATATCAAGCAAGTTTCTCAGATAACCAAACAAAAGTTGGGTACTCCGCTAACTCGCAAATTACTCAAACAAACGAAAGTAGTATCACGCTTAAAAACTTTTCTCTGCCTAACTCATTAGGAACGACTACCAACACCGACATCTCACTCACAAAAAAGGGTGATATTTTTCACAAGCAGTTTGTTTCCAACGGCATCACCTATTACTTTAGAGTTCTTGATATCGAAGATTGAATAATGATGGTCCTCCCAACATTTTTGATCAAAATTAACTAGTCTGTATTCAAACGCTCACTCCGCTGGAAATATTTGGGAAGAAAAATGTGAGGATTGGAAAAAAAGTCTTCAGCCCTTGTCAAAGTTGTGCATTGGCTCCTTGTGAAGCATTCCTGGCAAAGTAAAAAAGTTAATTGAATAAATAGCACAGCGATTGGCTCGGGAAAGGGCAATACTGTTGGAACCTGCAAACGGGAGAGTTTGTTTTCCCGCATATTTTCTCAGCGGGTGGCCTAATCAAAGACCACCGTCTTATTGCCGTAGACCAGTACCCGGTGCTGAAGATGGCGTCGAACGGCAGCGGCCAAAACCAGCTTTTCTAAATCTCGTCCACGCTCAATCAATTCCTGGGCACCATGCCGGTGGCTGACCCGGGCGACATCCTGCTCGATGATTGGCCCTTCGTCCAAATCCTGGGTAACATAGTGGGCAGTGGCCCCGATGAGTTTGACCCCACGCTTGTGGGCCTGGTGGTAGGGCCGGGCACCCGCAAAGGACGGAAGAAAGGAGTGGTGAATATTAATCACCGGGCAAGCGACTTTTTCAAGGAAGCCCGCTGAGAGCACCTGCATGTAGCGGGCGAGGATGAGAAGGTCGATTTTTTGCTCCGCCAACCAGGCAAGCTGTTCTGTTTCTGCATCCGCCTTGTTCTCCCGGCTGACTGCATGAAATACAAAAGGTAAATCATAGGAATTGGCCACGGATCGCAGGGTCTCATGATTGGAAAGCACGCCGACCAGATCCGCCTCCCACTCCCCTGCCCGCTGGCGCAGGGCGAGGTCATGAAAGCAATGATCGGCTTTGGTCACCATCAGGGCAACACGGGGCCGCTGGTCGCTTCTCGCCAGCCGGACCTGCATCCCCAGTTCACCCGCCACCAACTCCCTAAAGGAAACCATTTCTTCTTCGATGGAATGATCGGATGCGGGCTGCCACTCCACCCGTTGAAAGAAAATATTTTCATCTCGGTCGAGGTGCTGATCGGCATGCAGGACATTGCCCCCACGCTGATGAATCCACCCAGCCGTCCTCGCTACCAGTCCGGGCTGATCCGGGCCATGAAGCAGGGCGATGACCGACGGACTCATGATGGGTGATAGGCCTGGAGAGACTTAACCGAAAACTTCTTTTCGCGAATCGATCGAATGCCCTGCAAGGCGGCGTAGGCCGAGCCGAGAGTGGTAATCACCGGCACCCCATGGAGGACCGCCTCACTGCGGATGCCATTTTCATCCCGGCGCGGAATGAGCCCGAGTGGAGTATTGATCACCAACTGCACCTTGCCGTTCTTGATCAGGTCGGCCACATTGGGGCGACCCTCACTGATGCGCAGGGTAGACTCTGCCTTGATTCCATTGTCGTTGAGAAACTTGGCCGTGCCTTCGGTGGAGTAAAACTTGAAACCAAGCTCGTTCAATCCCTGAGCGATTTCGAGGGCCTTGGGCTTGTCTGAATCCTTCACACTGATAAATACGGTTCCCTCCAAAGGCAAGGAAGGCTTGGCTGCCATCTGGGTCTTGGCAAACGCGATTCCAAAATCCTCATCCTGCCCCATCACTTCCCCGGTGCTGCGCATCTCAGGGGTGAGTACAATGGGAGAACCGGGAAATTTACTAAAGGGAAAAACCGCTTCCTTAATTGCCCAATGCTTGGGCGTAATCTCTTCTGTAAAACCAAGATCTTTGAGTTTTGCCCCGGCCATGACCCGGGCACCCAGCTTGGCCAAGGGCACCCCGATTGCCTTGCTGACAAAGGGCACGGTACGGGAAGCCCGTGGATTCACCTCGATCAAAAAGAGTTCCCCGTCCTTGATCGCGAACTGGATATTCATCAACCCGATCACCTTGAGGGCTTTGGCGAGGGCATGGGATGCCTGCCTGACCTCATCGATCATCGAACTCTCCAGGTCATGCGGGGGAAGAACCATCGCGGCATCCCCACTATGAACCCCGGCAAATTCAATGTGCTGGAGCATCCCGCCCACCACCGTGGTCTCGCCGTCCGAAATGCAGTCAACATCCAGCTCGATTGCCTCCTCAAGAAACTTATCGAGCAGGACCGGTTTGCCCGGAGCCACCGCAAAGGCTTCCTTGACTACCCCATTGAGCTCATCCTCGTCATAGACAATAAACATGCCGCGACCACCCAAAACAAAGGAGGGGCGTAGCAAGATGGGGTACCCAATACGGGCAGCTTTTTCTGCCGCTTCCCCGGGATGCATCGCGGTTTCGTTCTGAGGTTGCTTGAGTCCGATTTCCTCAAGGATACGCTTAAATTTCTCTCTATCCTCCGCCAGATCAATGCTTTCGGGGGATGTACCGATGACATTGACCCCCGCTTCTTTCAGACCGGTGGCAAGGTTGAGCGGGGTCTGTCCGCCGTACTGTACGATGGCCCCGTCGCATTCCTCCTGGTGATAAATTTCCAGAACATCTTCCAGAGTAAGGGGCTCAAAGTAGAGACGGTCGGAAGTGTCGTAATCAGTCGATACAGTCTCGGGGTTGGAATTGACCATCACCGTCTCATACCCTGCACCACGCAGAGCAAAGGAGGCATGCACACAGCAGTAATCAAATTCGATCCCCTGCCCGATCCGGTTGGGACCACCGCCGAGAATCATAATCTTTTTCTTATCCGACTTACTGATCTCGTTTTCGTCACCATAGGACGAGTAGTAATAGGGCGTGAATGCCTCAAATTCAGCGGCACAGGTATCGACTAAGCGGAAGGTGGTATCAATACCCAGGGATACACGCCTGGCACGAACTTCAGAGGGCTCGCAATTCCAGTAGTCGGCCAACTGGCGGTCGGAAAAGCCGGCTTCCTTGGCCTGGCGGAAAGCTTCTTCCTCAATCGTATCGAGACTGGAACCCCGCAAAAACTGACCAATCTGATGAATCTCTTCCAATTGGGAAGTGAACCACGGATCGATCCCAGACTGCGTGGAAAGATCCTCCGCGGTCATTCCCATATCCAATGCCTTGTATAAAAATGTGGGTCGGTCGGCCGATGGGCGTTTTACCCCTGCCCGTACCGCGGATTTGTCGAGGTCTTGATCGGCCAACTTGCCCGCCTCAAATCCTTTCAGTCCAATTTCGAGGGAGCGCATTGCTTTTTGGAAGGACTCCTTAAAGGTCCGTCCAATCGCCATCGCTTCGCCCACGGACTTCATTGCGGAGGTGAGGGAAGAATCGGTTTCGGGGAATTTCTCGAAGGTAAAGCGGGGAATCTTGGTGACCACATAGTCAATCGATGGCTCGAAAGAGGCGGGTGTTTCCTTGGTCACATCATTGCGCAATTCGTCGAGCGAATACCCAACGGCCAATTTAGCGGCAAATTTGGCGATGGGGAATCCGGTCGCCTTGGAGGCAAGGGCAGAACTGCGCGATACCCGTGGATTCATTTCAATCACCACCATGCGGCCGGTCTTGGGATCCGTGGAAAACTGGATATTACTCCCGCCAGTTTCCACCCCGATCTCGCGGATACAGGCAAAGGAAGCATCGCGCATCAACTGGTATTCCTTGTCCGAAAGAGTCATCGCCGGGGCAATGGTGATGGAATCTCCGGTGTGCACACCCATGGGGTCAAAGTTTTCGATCGAGCAGATGACCACGCACTGGTCCTTGTAGTCGCGCATCACCTCCATCTCGTATTCCTTCCATCCGAGCAGGCATTCTTCCATCAGCACCTGCCGTACCGGGGAGGCATCCAAGCCCTTCTTGACCATCTCGTCGAATTCCTCCCGGTTGTAGGCAATTCCTCCACCGGTTCCACCGAGGGTAAAGGCGGGGCGCAAAATAATCGGAAAATCACCCAGTTCATCGAGATGGGAACGGGCCTCTTCCAGAGAGGTGATGGAAAAAGAACGGGCGACATCGAGTCCGATCTTAAGCATCGCCTGTTTAAAAAGTTCGCGGTCCTCGCCTTTCTTGATCGCCTCGGGCTTGGCACCAATCATCTCCACTCCATTGGCCTCGAGCACGCCAGCATGGAAAAGATCAAGTGAAAGATTAAGGCCCGTCTGCCCGCCGAGGGTGGGAAGGAGGGCGTCGGGCTTTTCCTTTTCGATGATCTTGGTCACACTCTCCACGGTAAGCGGTTCGACATAGGTCGCATCCGCAAACTCAGGGTCCGTCATGATGGTGGCCGGATTACTGTTGACCAATGAGACGCGGTAACCTTCTTCCCGCAAAGCCTTGCAGGCTTGGGCCCCGCTGTAATCAAATTCGCAAGCCTGGCCAATGATAATGGGGCCAGAGCCAATGATTAGGATGTGTTCGAGATCAGTTCTTCTAGGCATAGTGCAGGAAAAAAATCAAAAAAAAGGCTCCTCGGGGAGCCGGCGTTGGGAAAAAATCTGCGTAATTTGGGTTCAATTCAGGAGAGATATGGAATTGAAACTCCTTTATGTCAGGTTTTGCCAATTCCTCAAGAATGAAAGGGCAAATGTTACTCACAATATCGCAGGCATGGAACCTCCCCCAACTGCATCGGCAATTGCATCCTTTATTTTCCTCCCGCCCGATACAATTTCGATCGTTTTTCCGACACAGTTATAATTCCGCAAGGACTCGATGATACAATCCGCCAAATCCTCACGCGGGAGATACCCGTGATGCCCAAGTTCCTCCGCCGCTTCAATTCTTCCCGTGCCTGGTTGCTCAAGTAAAGTACCCGGAGCCAGAATGATATAATCAAGCCCGGATGCGCGCAGGGCACCATCCGCCACTCCCTTCGCCCTTAGGTAGTGCTGAATCCTTGGAGACTCGCTCGCAGGATCTGCCCCAATGGCACTGACCATGAGAAATCTCCGTACACCTGCTTTTTTACAGTCATGGATTAAACGAACGGCCGCATTCTGATCGACATCGATGGTTTTTTCCGGCCCGGTATGCCCACCGGAACCAGCGGTAAACACCACCGCATCCATCCCCGGAAGAAAGTCGGCAATTCCAGCCTCCAAGTCACCGA
>JAYOXT010000067.1:0-7781 GCA_038152995.1 Opitutales bacterium | reverse complement strand
AAGAAAATATTTCCGAGACTCCCCTCTATCCCATTATCCATATCGAGGGGAATGACATTGAGGTCGCCTTCACTCACCTCGATCAGTACGGAGAGGATTACTTTTCTTTTGTAAACGGGCAGCACACCACCCAGGGGGGGACCCATCAGGCGGCTTTTCGTGAGGCCGTGGTTAAGACCATCCGCGACTTTTGTAAGAAAAATTTTGAAGCAGGCGATATTCGGGGAGGAATTGTTGCGGCTATCAGTATAAAAGTACAGGAACCTGTCTTTGAGTCGCAGACCAAGACCAAGCTTGGATCCCTTACTGTTTCTCCGGATGGAGAAACCATCCGTACCTTTGTGGGGAACTTTCTCAAAGAAAAACTCGATAACTATCTCCACCGCCATCCCGAGACTGCAGATGCGTTGCAGGACAAAATTCAGCGCAGTGAACGGGAGCGCAAAGAGTTAAAGGGGATTCAAAAGATTGCCAGGGAAAGAGCCAAAAAAAGCAAGGTGCATAACCGTAAGCTGCGCGACTGTCGCATCCATCTCAGTAGTAAGCACAAAGAAAAATTTAAAAGTACGCTTTTTATTACCGAGGGAGACTCGGCAAGTGGCTCGATCACCAAGGCCCGTGATGTGCAGTTTCAAGGAGTGTTTAGCCTAAAAGGAAAGCCGCTCAATACCTTTGGGCTTACTCGCAAGGTGGTTTATGAAAACGAGGAGTTTAACCTGATTCAGGCAGCCCTTGGGATTGAAGAAGATCTTGAGGATTTACGTTATAATCAGGTTGTGATTGCCACCGATGCGGATGTCGATGGCATGCACATCCGCCTTCTGCTGATCACCTTCTTTTTACAATTCTTCCCTGAGCTTATCCGGCAGGGGCACCTCTTTGTGTTGCAGACTCCGCTCTTCCGGGTGCGCAATAAAAAGTCCACCCTCTACTGTTACGACGACACCGAAAAGGAAGCGGCCATCAAAACACTTGGTCGTAACCCGGAAATTACCCGGTTTAAAGGGTTGGGGGAAATTTCACCGGATGAATTTAAGCACTTTATCGGGGATGATATCCGGCTCGATCCAGTGAGGATAGATGCTCACGAGTCGATCAAAGAGATGCTGAAATTTTTTATGGGTAAAAATACTCCCACCCGTCAGGAATACATTATCCGTAACCTCCGCTTTGAGCATGACCTGGTGGAGGAGGATGCGGAGGAAGAGAATACAGAAAACACCGAGGAATCCTTACCGTCCAAAAAATCATCCAGCCAAGAGGAAGCAGTAGCCGAAACTGCCGCTGCCTAACCCTTTCTTATGAGTGCCCAGCAAATCAACTCCAATGAGGATACCGGTAAAGATTCGGATGCTCAGGAGGAGGAACTCGAGCAAGTGGGTGACGAAGAAACCACCAATAAAAGATTTGATCCCGAAGCACTTGCCCTGGAAGGTCCCAAGCGTGCAGATGACG
This sequence comes from Opitutales bacterium, assembly GCA_038152995.1. Lineage (GTDB taxonomy): Bacteria > Verrucomicrobiota > Verrucomicrobiia > Opitutales > Seribacteraceae > Chordibacter. Next base: position 6,326 of record JAYOXT010000067.1, on the reverse strand, counting down.
ATGCCATTTATGTGGATGATATGTATGGGGACTGGTTCCTCGATTACGCATCCTATGTCATTCTCGAACGGGCGGTTCCCCATGCCGATGACGGTCTGAAACCGGTGCAACGCCGCATTCTCCACTCGATGAAGGAACTGGAGGATGGTCGGTACAACAAGGTTGCCAATGTCATTGGAAATACCATGAAGTATCACCCGCATGGGGATGCTTCGATTGGGGATGCCATCATCCAGATTGGACAGAAGGACTTATTAATTGATCCACAGGGAAATTGGGGGAATGTATTAACCGGGGATTCCGCGGCGGCTCCCCGATACATCGAGGCCCGGCTTACTCCCTTTGCTCTGGAGGTAATCTTCAGCCCAAAAGTAACCACCTGGGCGGCCTCTTATGATGGCCGGAACAAGGAACCAGTTACATTTCCCACCAAATTTCCCCTGCTCTTGGCCCAGGGTGCAGAGGGTATTGCGGTGGGTCTATCCACCAAGATTTTACCGCACAACTTTCTCGAAATTATTGATGCAATGATCGATGCCCTCCGTAATAATCCGGTCGACCTGCTTCCGGACTTCGCTCAGGGAGGCATCGCGGATTGTACATCCTATAATGGCGGATCCCGCGGTGGTCGTATTCGGGTGCGGGCAAAGATCGAGACCGTTAAGAAACACCTTTTAAAAGTGGTGGAAATTCCTTTTGGTACTACCACTACCAGCCTGATTGATTCGGTATTGGCTGCGAATGATAAAGGTAAGATCAAGATTTCCAAGATTGAGGATAACACGGCCGAGTTTGTGGAGATCATGATCCACTTGCCCTCCACTGTATCGGCAGATGAGGCCCTGCCTGCCCTCTACGCATTTACGGATTGTGAGGTCAGTCTTGCCCCTAATGCCTGTGTGATTAAGGACAATCACCCCCAATTTCTTTCGGTCAATGATTTGATCAAATCCTCCGCCGATCAAACCCGTGAACTTCTCCGGCAGGAACTGGAAATTCGACTGGGGGAATTGAAGGAAAAGTGGCACTTTGCCTCCCTCGAAAAAATCTTCATCGAGAAACGAATCTATCGGGATATTGAAAAGGAAGAAACCTGGGAGGGCGTAATTTCCGCGGTGGATAAGGGACTGAAGCCCTATGTGAAAATCTTTCACCGGGCCATCACTCAAGACGACATTCTCAGACTTCTTGAAATCCGTATCAAAAGAATTTCCAAATACGATTCCTTCCGGGCCGATGAGGTGATCAAAGGATTTGAAGAAGAGATTAAGGAAGTGGAGGGCTTCCTAGCCCAGCTTACCCGCTATGCCATAAGGTATCTAAAGGAACTAAAAAAGAATTATGGCAAGGGGAAGGAGCGGAAAACCGAAATTTGCCGGGAAGAGGATGGCTCTCTTGCTCCCTTTGACCGGATCAATGCGGCCCAGGTGGTGGTGGCCAATGAGACGCTCTACCTCAACCGCAAGGATGGATTTGCCGGATATGGTCTGAAAAAGGACGAGGCCATTGAAAAATGTTCGAGCCTGGACGAGGTTATTGTATTCGGAAAAGACGGCTTGATGAAGGTGATGAAAATTGCCGAAAAAATGTTTGTCGGCAAATCCCCCCTGCGGGTGAATGTATTTCGTCGGGATGAGGAAAAAGTTTACAACATGGTCTACCGCGACGGAAAGAGTGGTCGTCTCTATGCGAAAAAGTTCAAAGTGGGCGGAGTGACCCGGGAAAAAGAATATCCTTTATTTAAAACCCACTCCAAATCACGGATCTTTTTCTTTGCGGTTCATGACAATGAGAAAAAGAACAGTAATATTTTGGTTCACTTAGATCCTGAGCTCAAACGGGTCAAGGAAATGGTCATCGAATTTGATTTTGCATGGATTGAAATCCAGGGGAGGGGAGCGAAGGGAACCACTTTAACTGCCCATAAAGTCGACCGTGTGGTGAATACGCCCCGGGACAATGGGGCGGAAGAGAACGAATCTGCTGATTCCCGAAAAGAAAAGAATTCTTCGGCCGGTGATGCTCCTGAGTCTAATGCCACCGCAGTAAAGTCAACGCCTCCCGTGAAGGAAGAAAAGCCAAAATCCGATTCGCCACCATCTCTGGATGCACCAGCAAAAGAAAAAGACGGGAAAAATCAGGCGACCTTTGAGTTTTAAGGTACTTTTTCATCTGCTCATAGGAATGTAAGTCTAGTCGATGACTCCATTCTTTCGCAGAGTTCCCAAAGAAGAAGTAAACCGAAAATTTTTACACATTCTGGTTGTCTGCTTCCCTTTGGTCATTTTTTACGGGCCAATTTATTCATTTTTCAGCAGGGAGTGGATGGTGGCTGCCAGTTTTGGACTTTTTTTGTCCGCTTCTGCTATTGAATATTTGAGGTTTCGAAATAAGGCTTTTCGACATTGGTTTACCCAAGTTTTTGGTTCCATGTTGAGGGCTTGTGAGAGCAAGCAATTAACGGGAGGTTTCCATGTCGTGGCCGCCATCTTCATTTGCTCGGTGTTGAGCCTGCATAGTGAAGCTATGGCTGCTTCCTCCTTCCTAGCCTTTACACTTTTTATCATTGGTGATGCCGCCGCCGCACTTTTCGGAAAAGCGGTTGGGCGGATCAAAATTGGCCAAAAAACAATGGAAGGAGCGGTCGGCTGCTTTTTAATCTGCCTCATCCTCTGCTGTTTCCTTAGTTCTCACCTTCCTTCATTTACGGATTTATGGGGAAAGCAGATGAATCTAGGGAATGCGATCGCCCTTAGTTTGACCGTCTCCTTATTGGAGCTTTTTCCATTTAAATACAGAGGATTCTGCCTGAATGATAACCTCTATGTGCCCGCGCTTGTTGCTTTGTTTGCTATGTACGCAATATAGCCGTGACCGGTGTATTCATGAAATTAATCGCTCTGAAAAAAGTCCTGCGGGATATTTGGTATGTGGAGGTGAGCAGGAAATGATTTCAAGTTGGTCTATAACCACTCCGAAAATTGCTCGTTGGTCAAATAACTTGGCCCATTTTAAGCAATCATAAAAGTTTGCTGAGGTGATAAAGCTTGGTTCTTGGTGGGCACGGTCGGGTGACATTCCTATGATTTCAAGACATTCGTTAACAGATCTCTCAATCATGGAGTGAAGTTGTTTGTTTCTGGTGAGGTTTTCATCTTCAGAAAGTATTCGGTCCATCGGATTACAGGCAGTGATAATACAAAATTCTGCAGGTAAAGATTCTGGCCTGGGTTTCAGCAAAAAACTGGTCTCGAAATATGCCTTGTTCATCTGCTGGCTTCTCCAAGCGAATTCATGGGGAAAAAGCATCCCCTTAACTCATGAACAAACAGTCTTTGTTCCTGGTTAGCACAGGAGTCAGACCAATCCCGAAGAAAGCTCTCGAAGGTAGGTTTCTCTACTTGCTCAAAAGAATTCAAATAACCACATGCTCCCCATGCTACATTTGGGTTTTTCTCAAACAAGGGAAGAATATGCCTTGCAATGGTGAGGTTTTTCAAGCGTAGGGTAGAATCCATTTCCAGGGCATTCCGATTCTTTTGCCACCACTGTTTAAAGGGAAATGTATCCATTTGTGGTGCTTGATTGATTCTCGAATTTAGGTAAGGGGGAAATTCCTCAAAATAAGAAACTTGGTCCGGCAGGGGAGGATGTTCCTTCCAGGCAGTGGACATCTTTTGCAGGACAAAAAGAGAGGCGACTTCACAGATAGATTCCTCTATCCAGCGGTGGCAACCCCCCTTTTTTTTAAATCCGCAAATGATATGCCCCAATTCATGTGCGAATTGAAACACATACTGGCACCATCTCCTGTCCCTGGTATTTAATGAAATAATATACTGCCCTTCTTCGCCTCTCTGATAAAGGGTCATCGGTCCATCAGCAGTATTTCTGATTTGCAGAGCGGGCCATTGTTCATGTCCAGTATGGGGAAGAATTTGTTGGGATGCCAAAACCAGCACTTGATGAACTTCTGATTTCTCAACCTGCCCCCAATTATCCTCTGTTATTTGGATGTTCGGGTAGGCGTTTGCCTTGGGCAGTCCCCAAAAAAGAAACAGCAACCAAAGCAAATACTTGCGTAGTTCCATCTTTAGGCTTCGGCTATATCCAGAGAAAAGATGGGTACTAAAAGCCGTTTTCTTCGGTGTCAGGGACAGGGTTCGCTTCCTCTTGGGGTAGATCATAAGAGGAGGTGGAGAAATCATAAAAGAGCCCTTTGCCGTTTTCACGGGAAATATAATACAACCAACTCAGCGAACTTTGCTGGAACAAATACGGCCATAGGGCTTGGTTTGTCCAAAGCCATCCGCGCTCGGTAGTCCATAGCCAGACTCCGCCGGTTTGATCCGGAGAGTTGTAAAGCCATCCGAGTTCAGTATGGAACATCCAACCCTTCTCGTAATACCTAAAGGTACCAAACCAATTAGATGTTTTCCATCCACCTTCATGATCGGTAATTTCACCCCACCATGTCTGAGGTTCTTCTGGAATTATGAACTTTTTAACAGAGCTTATTCCATATCCGGCAGCATTTCTCGCCCAGGCACGGTAATAAAAGATATCGGTGAATGGATGTTCGTTTACATCCAACTTAAATCCAGAAGCTGAGCCAATGCCATCAAGCCAATAAACTTCAGAAATATTGGAATCTAGAATTACACCTGATGATAAAACAAAGCCAAACTCAACAATTTCTCCGTCGCCATCAAAGACGATTTCTCCCGAGAGCAGAATGGATCCATTTTCTTCGAATACCGCATCTTCGACTGAAACGATAGGTTCTTCTGTTAGTGAGTAGAAATTATCCGGATCGGTTCCATTGAGGATCTCCTCTTCATTGGAGAAGCCATCTCCATCACGGTCATGGTCATGGGCATCTTCGGTACCATCTTTATCCATGTCCTCGATTACATTCAAAAGCTCGATCTCAAGCCATTGTTCATAACTGGCTCCTTGTGCGTCTTCCACCATTACACCGAATAAGGTAATGATGGGGTCTAATTCGTAGTCCAGTGTTCGCGTTGTTGTAATTGTACCATTTGTATCGAGGTGAAATAACTCTTCAACTTTGTATGAACCATCTCGTTCGCCCGGATATGACGGAGATATAACTGTGGAATTTAGCTCGCTGTAGTCAGGAATTAGGTAGTAGCTAAATGTATCATTGGTGTCAGGATCCTCGGTGATGAGGTGACCAACCAAAGTATGTGCAGGTTGATTTTCGTAAATGGTAGAAGACGATAAAGTAATACTGGAAGGTGCCCGATTTTCCCAGACATCGGTGATCTCAACGACAAAAACTGATTCAATCAAATCGAAGCCATCCGATACTCCGATGATAAGCTCATAGAAATTGTCGCTGTCGGAATCTTGGGGTACTTCATAGTCTGGAGAGCTGATAAAGGTTAAGGTGCCGGTGACGGCGTTGATATCAAAGAAGCTCACATCCGCTCCACCGATGGCAGTATAGGTAAGCGTTTGATTGAAGTCTGGGTCAGTTGCCTGAACATTTACCACAAAATTACTATTTTCAGGGATTGAAATTGGATGAGTAGTAAGCTCTGGAGTTTGATTCCTGATTTCAATCAATCTTGCAATGGATGTGGCCGAGTTCCCTCCCTTGTCAGTGAAATAATAAGAAATTGAGTAGATCCCAGGAATGGAAATGTCCACCTCTCCATCGGAAAATGCAGTACCTTCTCCATCGACCTGGTCCGTCCAATAAGCCCCAAGGTCTGTGTAATCCACTCCAATGGGATGAGTGAGATTGTCATCACCAATCAGAGTGATCTGCGGTGGGGTGGTGTCTGCCACTTCGATAGTCCGGGTGATGGACTGTGCGGTATTGCCACTGGAATCGGTAGAGGAGTAGGTGATGAAGTAGGTGGCGGGAACATTTGTGTCCACCGTGCCATTGGCATCGGCAGTACCATTGCCATCCACGGCATCATTCCAGTATGCACCGGCATCGATGTATGCAGTACCAGCTTCGTGGGTAATATTACTGTCACCAATCAGAGTGATTACCGGAGCCTGCTGGTCGATCACCTGTACGGATCGGTAAATGGTTTGAGCCGCATTGCCTGCGTGGTCGGTGTAGTTGTATTCGATTTGGTAAATTCCTGGAGTGTTGTGATCTACCGTGCCTGTCCCATTGATGCTTCCGTTGCCATCAACCAAGTCCGTCCAATTTGCTCCCTGATCCACATAAGGGGTGGATGCGGGGTGGTTAATGTAATTATCACCAATCAGAGTGATCTGCGGTGGAGTGGTGTCTGCCACTTCGATAGTCCGGGTGATGGACTGTGCGGTATTGCCACTGG
>JAYOXT010000066.1:0-8166 GCA_038152995.1 Opitutales bacterium | reverse complement strand
GGTTTTCTAGGACACTTAAAGACTGCGTGGAATTTAGATCGTAAGGGAGTTCGTTTTGATCAAGCAGGTGAATGACAAATACTTTTTCCAGGGAGAAATTGTGCTCGTCTGCTACCCGTACACGGATGGAAAAATTGTGCTCGTCGGTTTCGTAGTCAAATGTCTGGGTGGTGCGTAGGGTGTTGTTTTGGTCGATTGCAAAAAGGGCGTTATCCTCTGCCCCCTCTCCCTCGGCAAAGCGAAAGTTCAGGCTGACATTGCCATCCGGGTCAGTGGCATGCAACTGGCCCACCCGGGTACCAACTGGTTGGTTTTCCAAAATTGTGGTACCATTTAATTCGAGCGAATTGGGATAAGCATTGGCCACCGAATTGGGATCGAGGGGGTTGGAACCATATGCAATTTCATCAGCGTCGGAAAACCCGTCGTTATCATCATCCGGATCAAGATCGTCCGAGATACTGTCATTATCATCATCAGTATCGTAATGGTTCTCGATCCCATCCCCATCAAGGTCTTCAACTACATTGGTAACCGTTACGAGAAAATCTTTGTCATAGGTAGCATTGTACTCATCGAATACCCGCACGGTGATGGTGTGGTTTTCATCCAGTTCAAAATCCAGCCCTGCACGGGTCACCAGGGTTCCGTTTTCCTCCATCTTAAACAGCGGGTGTTCGACCGGATCGTGCATGGGCAATGCCCACTTCTCTCCGAGGTAGGACTCCACCAGCTTTCGGTCCACTTCTCCAAGTGCTTGGTCAAAAACCATAAATTCGGCAACAAAGCCATGAGGGAATTGATTCAGGCTATTGTTGGCAAATATGCGCAAGACATGGTTGGGGTTGGGTGCGGTGTAGTATTCCGTGGTGCCGAAGTGTTGACCATTAACGATGCCTTCAATTTTGCGATTTCCATAATCAAAAGACAGTTCATAGAGAGCAGGCCCCATGTTCCCTGCTAAGTCAAAAGTATGACTGGATGCGACATCATAAAGATTGGTATGCCAAGCCCTGGACTTAAATTGATTGGTCGCTCCTGCATCCCATTGCATAAATCCACCACCTGAAAAACTATCATAGGAAACAAGTGCATCAGATTCACAGTTCACCTCATCCAAACCGGCAACCAGGAAGAGTGAAAAGCTCGGCCCCATGGCGAAGGACCCATTGGTGTACAAATAATCATTTCCTGAAAACTCGACCACTGGGAGACCATTATGCTCACGGTCCATTCTTTGCGGTTGATTGCTCTCAGTATCCTGAATCATCAACACTCCTCCCCGCTTGTCCGACCAACTCATCACAAAGGACCGGTTCAAATCAAGGGACTCACTGGCATTGGCGTCCAGCCAAAGGGTGGGTGATAAATGCTCGGGGTAATCCGCAACCAATCCAAATTTTAGAATCTGCCCATTGTCAGGGTCTGTGCCAGTAAAGGAACCAACCACTGAGCCCGCGAGCTGGTTTTCTAAAATCGTAAGGCTCGAGGAAGTGGTAAGTCCGGTGGGTGGGTTGTTTTTGGAATTTGCATCGAAGGGGTCCGATCCATTTGCCAGTTCATCCTCATTGCTCATACCGTCCCCGTCCGCATCTGGGTCAACGGCATCCTCAGTGCCATCCCCATCGATATCCTCCACCACATTGGTCAGCGAGACGACCAATTCCTTCTCGATAAATTCTCCGTACGGATCAGTCGCCCGTATGCGAATCGTACGATTGGCATCCTCTTCATAGTCCAGGGAAGCGGTGGTGGAAATGGTTCCATTTTCATCGATGGCAAAGGATTCATTATCCAACTCATCAACCGGCCGGTTCATTGGGATTCCCCATTTGGAGGCTAGGTGATTTTCCAATTTTTCAATTTCTTCAGCCGACTTTCCATTCATCACGATCAGTTCTTTGATCGAGCCTCTCAGAAACCCACTGGGTGAGGAAAATTCATCAGCATAAAAAGCACCACCAATTGCAGATCTGTTAGAGCCCGAGTATGTGATCTCACCCGTGTCAGCTATATTTGAAATGACTGCCCCATTGTGAATGAGAATTCTTCTTTCGTCTTTTCTATAAGCAGAGGCTAGGAAATAGTTTGCCTGAGATGTCGAAGCATTGGGCACTGGATCATCGGTTGGTGCTGTTCCTCTGATTGTGTAAACCAATTTAGTGAAACTATCTCGCTGCCTTAATTTCCAGCCAATATTTGACTCCCCATGATACCCAACCATTGTATTCCCCCAACCCATACTCTGGTTCCATTTTGCCACCACCACCACTGCAGGTTCCTGAAGCCCTCTGAATGGATCTTTGGATATTTGCATGATGTCATTTCCATCAAATTCCACGCGTTCATTTATACGGATAGGCTGGGCATCGGGGTTAGACTGCACCGCGTGGTTCCCCTTACCACTAAGGTCGCGCCACTCGTAGACCTTTCCATCCTTTTCCAGTATGGAATTGGTATTATTTGCATCCAACCAAAGGATGGCGTTCGCCCCTGCCGTACGCGACACCAGGCTGTATTTGAAGCTTTCATGGTTGTCTGTATCGGAGGTGGTGAGGGTGCCCACCACCGTGCCTGCGTCGGCATTTTCCAATACACTTAATGCACCGGATATATTGGTTGGTGCAGTGTTGGGGATGGACTCCTCATCGTTCGGGTCGGAACCATAGGCAGTTTCTTCTGCATTGCTGAAACCATCCCCATCCAAGTCCTCATTCACATCGGTCAGGAAAACCGGATATTCGGTGGTTCCTTGTACCTGCCCACCCACACTAGCAATGATCGATATTTGGTATTCCGAGGCGTTGTACTCGTAATCAAAAGTGATACGAGTCGATAAGTTTCCATCCTCACTCAGAGTAAACAAGTGGTTATCATTGGTGCTATTTGGCTCACTCAAAGAATAGGTCCAAGTGGCGTTGTAATCCCTGACCAGGCTTTCAACGCTGCCTATGGTTGTGCCACTGGAAAGATTCTCCGCAAAACGAGCAAACCCTCCGATGGAACCACTATCTTTAAAGGCATGGCCTGCGGGCAAGGCACTTACCAAGTTCCACTTGTGGGCGAGTTGACCTTCGAGCCTTGTTCGGTTGGCATCAGATAAAGGAGAATTGTAAATAATTAATTCAGAAAAACTCGATGTGCCGTTACCAAAAGTGAATGGATTAGTGGATGAGCGCAAACCCCCAGTATAGCCAACATTGATAACTAGCGTACCATTCAACCAAGCTTTGGCTGAAGTTCCATCATGACTTAACACCAAGATATTTGGCTCTTGAATATTCGTGGAATAAGACCGATTTATTTCAGCTGTGGTACTTGATGAATCTCCGTAGAGCCTGATTTCATATAATGGCGGAATCCAGTCAGCCCTTCTTGCCAAAAAGTCCCAAGTAGCACCACTTCCCTTTTTTCCAAACAATGGGGTCCAAACATGTTTAGCTGGGGAGTACCAAACGCTTATACAATTCAAGTGTGTCCATCCATCAAATGATGTCTCACTGGTTTTCAACTTCATAGCGTCACCTGTAAATTGTACTGCCGGCAGCCCATGCAAAGAAGAACTGTTCCAAATTGGTAAAGAGCTCAACACGGTTGCATGGTGCCCCTTACCACTTTTGTCTGCCCAAAAACCAACAGGCTCACCATTTGCTGGAGAACCCAGTTCTCCTGGGAAATCTCCTTTTTCCAAAGTGGAAACATCGGACGCATCCAGCCAAACCATCAAATGATCACTGAGCTTGGACGGATTACCCCACGGACTGTCCTTTAAGCGAATGGTGAGGACTTGCTCTGCGGAGGCTTGGTAGCGGTCCAACACCCGCACCCGAATGCTGTAAGTGGATGCATTGTGATCGAAATCAAACATGGTAGTGGTACGCACCTCTCCACTTTTTGATACAGTAAACAAGTGGTTGTCCGCACCGCCCTCACCGGTGAGAAAAAAGCGGTGCTCATCGCCCGTATCCGCATCATTGGCCAGTAATTGCCCGACAACTGCACCAGCAGCCAGATTCTCAGGAATAGTGAGGGGAGCAAGCAAAGATATCGCGGTGGGAGCATGGTTGGAAGAGTATGGGTTGGTGGGGCTGGCACGGTTGGCAAGTTCCATAGTATTGGCCACACCGTCCCCATCGATATCCTCATCCGCTGTGTTGTCGACCCCGTCACCGTCCATATCCGAATCGAGATGGTCTGCGATACCGTCGGCATCCATATCCTCAAAAACATCAGTCAGCACTAGTTGCAGAGCTTTTTCAAAGGAACTTCCTTCCTCATCCTCTACCCAAATCCGTATGGACAGGAGGTTCTTTTCCTCGTAGTCCAAATCTCGGGCTAGGTGAAGCTCGCCAGTTTCGGAAATGTAAAAGAATGCATTATCGGCATCTCCTTCCCCAGCAACGAGTTTATACTGAAAGGTGGAACCAATGTCAGGATCAACCGCCATCACGGTCTTTACAGTAGTTCCCGCAGGTGCATCCTCAGCCACTCCACCCGATCCGATAAAGTACAGGTCATGGGGCGGGCGGTTGGTGAAGTTTGCTTCTAAATTTTCATAACCACTGGGGGATGGGTTTTGGAAAAATGAATGAGTGCTGGGTAAATCCTCTTCCATGCCCCACTTGTAGGCGAGGTAGCCCTCGATAAGCTCCCGGTTATCATCAGGCAGAGCATTACGGAAGATAAGGAGTTCTCCCCACCTGTAACCGTTACCAACGCGGACAGGCTGCCCATTAGGCACAAAACGAGCGATACTGCTAGATTGTTTAATGTATGAACCATTAGCATAGAATTTTAAATTTGTTGTAGAACCATCATGCCTCATCGTAATGATTTTGGCATCCATTCTTGCATCCATTGCAGTCGCCCCGGTAAGTCTTGTCTGAGTAGTGTCAGGTCTTGCCCACCACATACCAGTTGCTTGGTTAGCTCCCGTATTCATTCGTTGAACTTGCCACCCCCCCGAACCATTGTAGGGATTTCCCTTTTCAATCCCCCAAGTCCAATAGCTAGAACTGGTCCATTTAGTTACAAAAAAGAGTGTCATACTATCCCAGGCATCAAAAGAGTTCTCAGAATTTTGCACAACCAGTGCATCTCCATCTGTACGGACTGAGGGGAAGTAACGGGATAGTGAATTTTCTTGGTATTTAGACTGCCCGTTGCCCACGGCATGGTGCCCATTTCCACTCTTGTCCATCCACATCCCAACGGACTCACCATCCAAGGGCAAATCATCAACCATCTCCAGATTGTTGGACACTCGCATGGAGCCACGGTCTCCCGCATCGAGCCATAGCATAAGCCCCTCATTTATAGAGACTGGGGAAAAGCGGACATCATCGATCAAGGAAACAGTGAATGACTTATCGAATCCCTGCCCGTAGGGATCGACCGCCCGGACACGAACTAGGTAGCTGGAAGCATTGTTTTCGTAGTCAAAGACCACGGCAGTACGCAAACCACCCTCTTCATCCATGTGGAATAAAGCATTGTTGGTCGACCCTTCGCCATCCACCAATTCATAGGCGAAGCCAACGCTCCCATCCACATCCACAGGGGTAAGCTTGCCCACCAGAGTGCCAATGGGCTGGTTTTCCAGAACAGCCAAATTTCCACTTGAGTTTAAGTCCGTGGGCGGGCGGTTGGTGGAGGTAGGATTGTTGGGATCGGAACCATAGAGGGCTTCATCGGTATTGCTGAGGCCATCGCCATCGCGGTCGGAGTCGGAACTATTGGGAATACCATCCCCATCGATATCGGTTTCGAGGTGGTCTTCCACCCCATCGCCATCCAAATCCTCAAACACATTGAGCACGGTAAAGGTTAGGGCTTGTTGAGTGGACGCATTGTGCTCGTCCTTCACCTCCACCCGGATGGACAGGCTCTGGGCACTTTCATAATCCAGAGGGGCGTTCAGACGAAGTTGCCCATCTGTCAAAAGAGAAAAACTTGCATTGTCCCCATCCCCTTCCCCACTGGTGAGGGTGTAGGAGAGAACCGGGCGAAAATCCGAATCGGTGGCCACCAACTGGCCAACAATTGATCCCACAGCAGTATCCTCAGATGCTCCCAAGGGGTGAGCGGAACGAATCTCCTCAGGGGCATTATTTACGGAGCCTGCATCCTTGGGGTCGTAGCCGAGCGAAACTTCCAGAGCGTTGCTCATCCCGTCGCCATCGATATCGGGATCGGTGGAGTCGGTGGCACCGTCCCCGTCCAGATCATCCACACCATCGGTTATGGAAATAAGATGAGTGTTTTCAATGGACTGGTTGTTCTCATTGGTCGCACGCAAGAGAATGGATCGGGAGGCACCCAATTCATAATCCAACCGGGCGGTCGTGCGGAGGGTTCCATTGTTATCTACACCAAACACATTTAATGTGCGCTCGATGGGCAGGGCCCATTTGTGAGCAAGGTAGCGCTCCACCTCGTGCATCTCCAAGTCTCCCAGCGTACGGTCGAAAATAATCAATTCTCCAAGCTCACCCGTAAAACTGGAAATATTCCCCCCCTTACCAAACCTGCTTGCATTAAGGTCGGCCGAGGAGCGAAAGGACACAATCTCGAGGTTTTGCGGGGGCAAGGTCTGGGAGCCGTCAACTTTTAATCCGCGGATAAAAGTATCTCCGCCCAGTACGGCATCGGCCGCAAACCCGGCCGCCCAAAATGCCTCCCTGTTAGAGAAGAAGTGGGTGTTACTCACATCACCCAGTAAAGCCCCGTTTGATCCTTCCCGGCGACCAACCACCCAGAATACCGTGCGAACATCTCCGATTTCCTCAAAATCATGATAAGCCATGGGGGCCCCATTGTAGTGCATCACCGAATGCCCGTTTTGGAAGTTTTTGAGAATGGTTGGGAATCCCTGAGCGGATCCATTACGGGTGGCATGGTTATTGGATGAGCTCTTATCTTGCCAGGTCTCCCCGGCATAGTCCAATTCGCTCGCATCCAGCCAGAGAACTGGGTTTACCGAGGTGGGCAGGTGTGGGATTAATTCGTAGGACTTGATCGGACTGGCACTATCCTCCAGTTGGGTAAACTTGCCCACCACTGCCCCGATCTCTGCATCCTCGGATATGTTTAATTGCTGAGATATTACAAAACTGGTTGCGGGAACCGCGGGGGAATTTGCATCGCGTGGATCGCTGTTAAAATGTGCCTCATCTAAATCACTCAACCCATCCCCATCATCATCCAAATCATAATGGTCTTCCGTACCATCTCCATCGAGATCCTCAACCACATTGGTGATGGTTATGGTAAAGTTTTTATCAAAGGAAATATTGTGATCATCAGTTGCACGGACGGTAACTGTATAGTTTTGATCAGCTTCATAGTTTGGAACTGAACGGGTTGACAGGGTACCATTCTCATCAATTGAAACCAATAGGTCAGTAAGTTCTACAGAACGGTTTTGGGAAAATAAGTGACTTGATGGCAGGGATTCAATCAAACCCCATTTGTGAGTTAAATATCCCTCCGTTCTTTGGCGAAGCTCATCGCTGAGTAAGGATCTCGCTACTATTACTTCACCCACCGACCATCTTTGCAAATATTCGCCCTCACCTCCTCCCCCTGATGAAGGGAAATGAAATGAATGACTAGCTTTAGTAGATTCAGTTCTCGGACCACTGGACAATTCCACACCATTCTTGAAAACCCTTTGGGTACCGCGCGTGACCGAAAAATCTAAATTGAGAACAAACCTTTCACCATTTGTTGCTACCACAAAACCAGGCCGCCCCTCAGAGTTTCTCCAGAAAATCCCACCATTACTCCAAAAGAAATGATCGCCCCAACCAAAACCAAAAGGAAATACTGATCTGGCATTTTGATCTACCCTCATGGCAAGAAATATCGATAGATCCACCACATCCCCCGAGATTGAGCCATCTTCAGTTGCAGGGTTCCAATTATCGGCTTCGACTAATTCGGTAACTCCGCTCGACTCATCAAATTTTACCGCATTTAGCTGGTTAATCGAGGCACCCGTTGAGGGCATTCTGCTTTGAGCACCAAACAATTTGATGCGAGGATTCACCTTATTTGCCCAAGATACCAATTCGTTTCCTCCATGCGTTGTGATTAGGGTATCTGTATCAGATGCATCAAACCATGCGGTAAGTTCAGGCAAAATCTCAGGAAAAAAGTTCGGCT
>JAYOXT010000065.1:0-9070 GCA_038152995.1 Opitutales bacterium | reverse complement strand
GGCATGCTCGATGATACCCTGGTGGTATGGGGAGGAGAGTTTGGCCGTACCAATTACTGCCAGGGTGCCTTGTCCCGCGAAAATTATGGCCGGGATCACCATCCACGTGCCTTCACCACCTGGATGGCCGGCGGCGGGGTGAAGCCGGGTATCACCTACGGGCAATCCGATGAGTATGGGTACAACCTGACCGACCGGGATGGAAATATTGTCCGCCCAAGCAAGGATGCCCATTGGACACCCGAAACGATGCATATTCACGATCTCAATGCCACCATCCTGCATCTGCTAGGGATCGATCATCGCAAGCTGACTTACCGCTACCAGGGGCGCGATTTCCGCCTTACCGATATCCATGGTCATGTGATCAAGGATATTATCGCCTAATTATTTTACAAAATACTACAGTTTAGGGCTTTGTGAGGCTTATTGTTTACTGATTTGTAGCAAAAATAACTAGACAAATTCTTCCTGTAACCATTATGTTTGGTTCGGGAATAATCGTGGCATCAAAGATGCTTAAATAAGTTTCGTTACTATGCTTACATACGCGGAAGTTTTAGAAAAAGAGGCGGCACGACATTCTGCCACCATGGAATTGCCTGAGCCCAATTCTGGCCTTCTTTTCTTGCGTCTTGTCAGACTGCCCAAGAGGGGGCGTGAAACTGTGGTCGATCTGTTTTCAACCGGTCATCGCTTTCGGGTGCGGGTAACCCGCTTTTTGGCACCTTTACGGGACACTCTCTCCTATGACAGCAAGGACGAATGCTTTTGTTCGAATCGTACTCAACCCATAGCAACGGAGATTTCTGCATCCTACTTGCACCCTGAAGATTCCTATGTGCGCATGTTAAAAAAAGAATATTTTGGCGGCTTTGTGAACGACCTTTCGGAAGAGGAAGAAGCGGACCATTACTTCATGTTTTACACCAATTCATTTGGCTTCGTCTCACGGGCCATTTCCAACCCACATGCCAAAAAATGGCCGGAGAACTGGCTGCGTCTGATCAACCGATCCTATGGATTGGAATTACACCCGCCCAGACGGCTCTTTTATCAGGAATCTGCGGTCGCTTAACAAGCCCACATGGCATTTCAGGCCTAGATTAAATTTGATAGGCTGATAAAAGTACTAAACTTATGTTCATTCTGCAGAAATTTGCCACCTGTTTGCTTTGGCTAACTGTTGCAACTTCATTTATTCCATTAATGTGCTTGGCAGAGCAGATAAAACTTCCCGCTCATCATACAGAGGATGGTTTTAAGAATAACTACTTGCCTGAGGAAAGAATGAGCAAGAGCCTAGGAACGGTGTTTAAGTGGCGGTTTAGCAGGGATTCACAGGAACTTGTCGATTTCGAGACTGTGAAACCCGATTTATCTTTTCTGCAGAACAACCGAAGTGAGGAAACCCTTACCTGGATTGGGCATTCCACTTTTCTTTGGCAATACAAGGGAATGAATGTGGTTACGGACCCACATTTATCAAACCGTGCCTCACCCGTTTCTTTTGCCGGGCCCAAGCGGATCGTCCAACCCGCTATTTCAATGAATGAATTTCCTGAAATCGATGTGGTGGTGATTTCCCACAATCACTACGATCACTTAGATAAAAAGACAGTCTTAGGCATCGTGGATATTCAAAAATCCAACCCACCACTCTTTCTTGTACCGCTGGGTATGAAAGAGTGGTTTTCTGATATTGGGATTGAAGAAAAAGTGGTGGAATTGGACTGGTGGCAAAGTCACTCAATGAGAGAATGGACTTTCCACGCCGTGCCGGTTCAGCATTGGAGCAGGCGTGGATTGGCGGATACCAATGAAGTCTTGTGGGCCGGTTGGGTCGTGGAAGCACCGGGTAAACGGCTCTTCTTCGCCGGGGATACGGGATATTCCAAAGATTTTCTGGATATTGGGGCTAGGTTTGGCAAGATGGACCTTTCCCTGATTCCTATTGGAGCCTATGCACCTCGGTGGTTTATGAAGGACATGCATTGCAACCCAGAGGAAGCGGTAAAGATACACCAGGATGTGAAGAGCCAAAAATCAATTGGGATGCACTGGGGCACATTTTTTAACCTGACCGATGAACCACTGGTGGAACCTCCCATAAAACTCCGGGAAGCGGTGAAAAATGCTAAGTTAGAAGAGGGTAGTTTTATTACTCTCAAACATGGAGAGACCTTGAAACCCTAGGAAAATCTAGGAATTACGAACCTTATCCTTTTCGGACTCCGATTTCGCCTCTAACTCGGCAATCTCATCGTTTAATTGTCGACGGATCATTTCAATCTCATCTGCATTTCCCTCAGCCTCTGCATCACTTAAATTCTTTTCGAGGAAGATTTTTCGTTCGGCAATCTTTGCTTTGTATTTGGAATCAATCTCAGCAATTTTTTCTTTTTGTTCATCGGTGAGAGGTTTGTCATCTCCGCCCCCCATTCGCTCCATGGCCAATTCGTATGCACTTTTCATAAAAAACTGTATTTCAATAGGTAGTGGGATAATAATCAATCTTAAATATAGCGTAATTAAAGCTATTTGGGGGAAATTACAAAACTGGCTTGTTTGATTGGGTTTACTTTCCAAACAGCTGCTGGATCGGATTTATCATCTTCCGAGGCAAATCGGTAGTGAGCAAGAGAAACGCGAAGGTGATTGGGCATAGGTGGTAAATCTTCCAAGTTTTCGGCCAATAGTTTCATGATTTCAGGGCGGTGCTCAAATATTGCCTCCAATAATTCCCCAAACCAGAGGGAACGGGATTCGAAGGCATGTAATAGAGAGTTGTAGTTTTGCAACACTCTTTGCCGAACATGAGGAGGGGCTTGTATAAATGCCTGATATTCATTGCTTCCGATGATATTCCCGAAATCCTGAAAATCATCGATGCTCCCACCTAAAGCAATCGTAGACAGAAACTTATGGTAGAGCCTTCGAGAGAATGGATGACTGGCATAGCGTTCGTAATTCAATCCCTCAAACCACATTTGCCAATCAATCCTGGGCATATGAAAACCGGCAAATTCTGGGGTTTGCGTGGGATCAGTTGGCTTGTGCTTAAATTGGTAAGGTCGCCAGGTGTTACCATCTAAACTTCCTTCGACAATGATTTCCGGTCGGGTGGTAGTCATGACCCGAAACAATCCATAGGAATTAAAGGCACGGGTTGGGCGGACGAAATTCATGTATTCATCCGTCCACTTCGCATCGATTTTAAGAATTGGATTGGTTTGATTTCCTTTAATATCCCTTGCTAGGTGACCATAGGTGGTTACAGCAAAGAAAAACCAA
Source organism: Opitutales bacterium (assembly GCA_038152995.1). Classification (GTDB taxonomy): domain Bacteria; phylum Verrucomicrobiota; class Verrucomicrobiia; order Opitutales; family Seribacteraceae; genus Chordibacter. The sequence goes on along the minus strand of JAYOXT010000065.1, from coordinate 5,776 downwards.
GCAATGCTTAGAAAACTTGTTTGAATGATGCTGACTGCAATGGATTTATTTGTTGTGATCTCTCCATTGCTGGTGCCATTGTTCACTTTAATGTCAGGTTTACTTGGATTTATGAACCATTTAGGCAGAATTTGATCATCGATTAAGGGAATACAAAGGCAAAGGGTGAGCAGGTTAAAAAATCCATAATTTCCAGAAAGTAGAATGGCGATTTGCAGGACAATTTGTCCAAATAAAGCAATTCTTCGCAGGTTGCCTGGGAAAAAGAGAAGTATGGGGAGGACGAGCTCGATTCCATACATGGAAATAAGAGAAAATTGATCAAACCACGAAGGCAGGGAATGAATCCATGCACTCAATCCATGCGGCAAGGGTTGTGTCCAGTAATGGAAATCGAGTGCGGTTAGATCGCGCCATGTATTTTCGTTATTTGCACGAAAGGAAGTAAATTTCACAATCCCCGACTCGAGCATGAGCTTGGCTAGGAGAGCGATCAGCAAATAACGAGCGAAGGTGGGTACCTTGTAAGGAGTACCCAACTGGTGAAATTTAGTAAAAGGTAGAAAGGGAAGGGAGAGCAGCAAGGTTTCACAAAGCAGGGCATCCCACTGAAAACTGAGGAAGGGTTCACCCACGACCATCAAGGAAAGGTAACATAGGTAACTAACTAATGCAGAGATGGTTGGGAGAAAACCGATGGTGAGAAGAAGTGCAGAAACAGTCCCGATTCCGAAGAGTAAATGATGGTTAGAAAATGGTTCGAGCCAAAGTAAGGTTGGGCGAATCGACCATTTATTTATTTCTGAGTTTTGGTTAACCAGTTGATCAATCTTTTGTAGATCTGTTGACCATGGAGTTAGTCCATTATGTCCGATTAATGCATCTGCCTGGTACCAGTAAGAAAGGAATGCAATCAGGGTAACTCCTCCTAAGCACCTTCCATATGCCCAGTATGAAAATTGATAGGTTGCCGGTTTGAGAGCGAAAAAGTTCTTTAAACCAGCAAAAAACTCAAAAAATAGGAAGATAACCCATACAAAACTATCCAATACCAGCCATTTTAGCTTCATATCTATAAAACTTTAGAAAGAAGGAGGGCTGGGTGGCTTAAAATTGGGTGGTGGCAAATGTGGAGGAGCATCAGGTGGGGTTCCTGGGTTCCAAGGCACATCATTGCGAATATATTGATTCAGTTCACTATCAAATCCTGAGAAGAAGACATTGAGCATGGGGTGCACGATAGGATTAGCGGAATTATACGGATGTAAATTTTCTTCTGCTACATAAGTAACCTGTTGGTTACCATCAACTAATACAAAATACCAAGACTGATCTTTACTCGGTTGGGTCTGATTGGATAGATACCAATTTTCTTCACCCTGAAAGATTGGGTCGATGTGTACGATTACTCCACGGTATTCGTATTTTCTGTGGCGAATAATATCCCCTGTTTGAAACTTAGATGGATTATCTTCCGATTGATATTCCTGTATGACACGAATCACTGTGTTATTTAATAGAAAGATTCTTGAGATGAAAATCTGATAATTCCAAACTGGCACAAAAAAAGGGCCGTCCAAATGGACGGCCCTTAAAAAAACTAACTTAAGTCAAAGACTTAGAAAGTGTAGGTAAGCTCGATAGCTACAGAGTCAGTCTCAGTTCCGTCGTGATCTTCTTGAGCTGAAAACTCAACAATTGCACCAAGACTGTCAGTAATGGCATAATTAGGAGCAAAGGTGAGCTTGTCAGATTCTTCGACTGCAGCACCGTTAAGTTGTTCCCAATTACTGTAACGAACAGCAAGACCAAGTTTGTCATTAACATCGTAGTCAGCGAGGATAGAGTAGGCGGAAATGTCAGAACTTCCATCTTCTTCACTATTAGTATACTCACCAGCAATCAAAACCTTGTTCAAGGTGTAAGCCGCATTTACGGTGTAAACTTCGATATCGTTGCCGTTACCTTGAGGGCGGGTAGTTTGTAGGCCTGCACCAACAGATAGATTTTCGATGCCGTTGTAGGAAACAGCGAGTTCGAAGTCAAGGTCATCGTTTGCAGTACCATTGTCTTCTGCGGCACCAGCGCCATTGTAGAGAGCTAAGCTCGCACCGAAATCGCCAGCAGTGTAACTAAGGCGGGCACCTTCTCCGACATGGCCAGAATCAACATCGCCCAAATTGAAGGCATTGTTTCCGTAAGCGCGGCTGAAGGTGTAAAGACCCGCTGGATCTTCACGCTCTAAACCGAGTGCAGAACCAAAACGACCAACTTGTACAGAAGCACCGTTTCCAAAAGAGTAGGAGAAATGAACTTGTTCAATTTCCAATTCGCTTGTTGCGTCTGAATCACCAGCTTGAGTATTTTCACCAATTGTATCTACATGCAATTCACCAGAAATATTACCAGCGTTAACAAGGAAATTTAATTCCACTTCGTCAATACCAATGTTAGATACATCAGAAGCACCTTCATCAGTTGACACATAAGAACCATCGATGAAACCATTGATGGAGAGATTATTGTTTACCTTAACAGCGGAAGCAGAAGCAACCATGCCAAGAGTAGCCATAACGGCGAGTAGTTTTGTTTTCATATCTATTTTGTTTGTTTGTTTGTTTAGGTACCAAAAACTCTCATACAATTGATAAGAATTTTGCACTTCATTAAATACTGATGAATATTTTTGTCAATACCGAAACCACACCGTTGTGGAGGTGGGTAAAATAATCGAATTTTCGGGACCTGAAGCCTGATAAATTCAGAAGGGGGATGTGAAGGAAACGATACGGTCCCGGTAAAAGTTGACCACGCCCTGATCCTCTTTTCCATCTGCGTCGAGATCTCCCTCGTAAAGATAGACCTGATCAATGCGGGGGTTGTTATTTAACTTCACTCGGTGCGGATTGCCCAACAGTCGCCGAACCTGCACACGGGTGAGGTTTTTTTTGATCTGCTGCCAGGATTCCTCCTTCGCCCATGGGCCCGAATCTTTTGCTTCCTGCGAATAAATTTGGTTTTTTAAACTTAGAAAAAAGGATGCTTTCTCCTCTATATTCTCAGGGATAGCTAGATTGGCTGTAGATGATTTTGCTTCTTCTGCAGTCTTTTTAGCCTGCTTGACCTCTTGTTTTACTTCTTTGTTTTCGGTTTCCAGTTTGGATACGCGCTCCTCCAAGCCCCCGACTTTCCCCAGAATAAGGTCGAGCTTGCGGGAGAGTTCGGCATTGGAGACGGATTCCTGAGCCCAGGTAAGACCCGTAAAGGCAAAGATGCAGATAATAGGAAGAGAAAATTTCATGGTCTTTCAAATTAAGACTTAGCGGATGTTAAGCAAGCCTATGCATCGAGAACTTCAGGAAACAAAAATGCCGGCTCGTAAGAACCGGCATCTATGCAACAAAACTAAAAACTGAAAACAAACTGATATTAAATTCACAAGGTAAGACGCACCATGTTCTAAAAATGTTCAAAATTTTTTTACTTTTTTTATTTTTGGTTTTCAGATCTAAAAGATTTCATGTGGAATACCTGCCAAAATGGTTGCAGATCATTTAATCTTAGGCATGGGTTGAGTCATATGACCTTTTCTAAATTGTTCATTTATTCTGTCGTGGTCTGGGCGATCTCATCCCTTGCTTACGCCAACCGACCCAACATTGTTTTTATACTCGGGGATGACCAGCACTGGTCCGACTATGGATTTATGGGGAGCCAAGAGGTTCAGACTCCTCACTTGGATGCTTTGGCGAAAAGGAGCCTTACTTTTAAAAGGGGCTATGTAGCGGCTCCGATATGCCGCCCATCCCTCGCCTCGATGGCAACGGGGTTATTTCCCCACCAACATGGAATTACCGGAAATGATGCTTATAAAAATGAAGACCGGGCAAAGCGGGATATTCCTTTTCGCCAAGCCTTTCACCAAAAACCATCTTTCATTAAAGAATTGGTAAAACTCGGATATTTAGCCCACCAATCTGGAAAATGGTGGGAGGGCTCCTATCAGGATGGTGGGTTTACCCATGGGATGACCCACGGGGACCCCAAACGGGGTGGGCGGCATGGGGATGTGGGCCTAAAGATCGGCCGGCATGGACTTAAACCAATCACCGACTTTGTGGAGCATGCGCAGAAAGAAAACAAACCCTTTTTCTTATGGTATGCACCTTTTCTCCCCCACACACCGCATAATCCACCCGAGCGTCTTTTAAAAAAGTACCGCAAGGAGGGCAGGCCTCTTGACCAGGCAAAGTATTTAGCCATGTGTGAATGGTTTGATGAGACCTGTGGGGAGCTGCTGGGATATTTGGACAAACAGGAGCTAAGGGATGATACCTTGGTCGTCTTTACCTGTGATAATGGATGGAGTACGGTAAGTTCGAATAAGGATGACCCCAATCAGAAACTCTTCCGTGGCTATGCCCAACGGACCAAGGGTTCTCCATACGAGGGCGGTACCCGCAATCCCATTCTGCTCACATGGCCCAAAAGAATACCTCCTGAATATTCTTCAGATCTTGCCCATGCGGTTGATCTGTTTCCTACTATTGTTTCGGCGGCGGGTGGGAAAGTGCCTGCAGGGTTATCGGGTATCAATCTACTGGATGAAAAAGCACGCAAAAAAAGGGATACTGTTTTCGGTGTGAATCACTCCACCCATAACATGACCCTGGGAGACCCAGATGATACTCTCCAGTATGTCTGGTGTATTGAGGGGAAGTGGAAATTGATCAAACGGTACAAAGGAAGGGATATATCTCCGCATTACAGTGCTCTTCATACTTGGGACACGGCAGACTTTCACTTATACAACCTTGAGAAAGATCCGAATGAACTCACCGACCTTGCGGATTCAATACCCAAGCGGGTGAAGCGGATGTCAGACAAAATTGCCCAATGGAGAAAAGATACCAAAGGATAGTACTCATAAAAAACTCCAGAGTTCTCGAAATTATCAATCAACTCTAGTTGATATTCCTATGAATAAACCCAAGCCTTTCTTGCTATTACTCCTACTGGGATGTGGTCTTCTTTCTTTATTAAATCTTAACGCTGAGCCATGGAAACCGGATGAAAAGGCTGCTGTCTTTTCCATTCAACCAAATCAGGTACTCGGAAGCCCGTATTTTCAAGAAGTGCTCAATACCTATGGACTGATTGGTTTTGGTTATTCCAATATCATGAGGGACCACCATGTGATGGATTTCCAAAAAGAGATGGGTGTGAAGATCGAAGACACGACCGAAGTTTCCCTGGTAGTTGGAAATTTTCTCGAAACTATTGTCAACTCACCTGTTTCCACTTCGGGAAACTACGATGCTTTGACTAATTCTTCCCTGTTGATGATTTTTAGAACAAAAGACGAAGTCTCTCCCGGTACATTTTATGAAAAATTTGACCGATGGGCATCAGGACCGGCTTTTCATCCTAACGATATCGACCGTTTTCGTAGAGATGCCCGAATTGAGCCGGAAAAAATAAAAGAGATGAGCAAAGCCCGCCGATTGAGGTCGGAGTTGTACCGCGGGATGGAAAAGTCCGAAAAAGTTGGAGAGACGACTCTCTTCACAATTCCTGTAGGTGCATTGGACGAAAATTTTGCCAAGGATGAACTGGGAAAACTGAAAATTTCCATGGGTATGCAGACAGAAAAGAGCGGAACCATTTTTGCCTTAGGGTCGAAAGAAGGAGTGCTTGCTTTTTTTGCACATGAAAACCAAAACGCCTCACTTTCACAAAATTCAGTTGATGAGGGATTTGCTACCTTCTCCATTCC
>JAYOXT010000064.1:0-9459 GCA_038152995.1 Opitutales bacterium | reverse complement strand
ATTTGGTTTTGCTTGCGGGTCGGTAGCTCAATCGGTAGAGCAGTGGCCTTTTAAGCCATTGGTTCCGGGTTCGAGTCCCGGCCGGCCTACCAAGCGGATTCATTGATTCCCTCCGCAAGCACCCTGCTCCACATCGGCCCGGGCCACAAGTTGCCGGATTTTATCCCAGTTTGTTTTGCCACTCGGCAACAGAGGTATCTTATCCACTTCAATGAAGTGCCTCGGAATCCATAAGTTGGAAATTCCCTTTTTCATCAAGCCATTCCTAACCCTTGCCTGATCGACTGACTGAGTGCAGACCACGACCAATTTTTCCCCCTTCTTCTCGTCCTGCACTGCCGAAATTACGAGAATGGGTTCATCGGTGGGGCACAATCCCAAGACACCTATAATTTCCTCTTCCACCCTTCCATGAGGAACCATTTCGCCGCCTATTTTTGAAAACCTAGATACCCTTCCTTCTATCCAAAGAAATCCATCCCTATCCAACCGACCAAGGTCGCCCGTCTTGAACCACCCATCTTCATCGAGCACTTCCCTGGTTTTCTCCTCATCACCCAAATAACCTGAAAATATGTTCGATCCACGAAAACAAAGAATTCCACCCTGCTCCCTGTCCGTATCTGCACCACTTTCCGGATCAATCGTCCGGCACTCCACTCCCTGCAATAAGCGACCAACCGAACCGCACCGCTTCCCTCCTCCCGGCAGATTGAAGGACAATGCAGGGGATGTTTCGGTTAATCCATAGCCTTCCAGGTACTGACAATTTATTTTTTCCTCCCAGCGTTTGCGAAAAGAAACTGGGCTCTTTTCGGCACCGGCAATGACATAACGGATGCTGTCGAGGTCACCATGTGCGGCCATTTTTAGATATCCTCTGAGAAATGTGGGGGTGCCCAGTAAAATCTCCACTCTTTGCTCGGAGATTGCCTGAATATTTAACCTGTGATCCAAGGGAGAAGGAGTGGCCACAACCGGCAAGCCGTGTAGGGTGGGGAAAATCATTCCCACGGTCATCCCAAAACTATGAAACAAGGGAAGGTTGGCCAATACCCTTGGCTGATCACGAAAAAGCTCAAGGTCGTGTAATTGACGACAGTTTGCAACCAAGTTTCTATGAGAAAGAGGCACCCCTTTGGGTTTTCCTGAACTTCCACTTGTGTAGAGAAGTATTGCTACTTTGTCTCCTCCCATGGAGGGTATCTGAAACTGCCGGACCGTGAGCCTTGGAAAAAGCAAGGCAAGTAAGCAGGTTCGTAGGATCAACCATCGGTTGCTCGTGATCTCGTTTAAAAATTCATCCACCCAAAAACAATTCTCAGGCCAAGGGAAGTGAGGAAACTTTTTCTTCATCGCGGATACGGACAACACTGCTACCACCCCCGAGTTGTTCAGAATTTCACGATTTATTTCAGGACCCAAAGTAAAGTTTAGGTTAACCGGTACCCTGCCGCACAAAAATAATCCGAAGTTGGCCACAAAGCCCGGCAACCCGGGTGGAAGCAATACGCCGACCCTTTGCCCTTCCACTTGATCCGCAATCCGCCTGCTTAAAAGCAGGGAAAGGGAAAGGACCACTCCTCTGGAAAAAAGTCTCTTTCCAGGCAAGCCATAGTCGATAAGGAAGCTCTTAAACGGCCTAGACCTAAGGGACTGAAAAATTTTCATTCCCAAGTTGCCATCAATTGTACTAGACATGTCTGTAAGCATATACCCTTGGCTTTGCCGTTGCCAATCATTCCTGAAGGTACATGCTAAAAGCGTGTCTGAAATTAATCCTTCAGGCCAATCTTCCAACCCCCATTTCTATTGATCCTCTCTCCTTCCGATGGATAACCAAAGTATTTTAATTTATGACACAACCCTCAGGGACGGCTCCCAGGCGGAAGGTGTCTCCTTTACGGTTGCTTCCAAATTGCGGGTGGCAGAAAAACTGGATCAGTTTGGGGTTGATTACATCGAGGGCGGCTGGCCAGGGAGCAATCCCAGGGACATGGCTTTCTTTGAACAGGCGGTAAAACTTAATTTAAAGCATGCAAAGGTTGCAGCCTTTGGCTCGACCAGACGAGCAAATACACCCGTAGAGGAGGATGCACAGGTTAAACTTCTGATCGATGCCCAGACCCCGGTAGTGACCATTTTCGGGAAATCATGGCTCCTGCATGTCACCGATGTATTAAGGACCACACCAGAGGAAAATCTCCTGATGATCGAAGACACGGTCAGGTACTTGAAGGAGCAGGGCAAGGAAGTGGTCTATGATGCTGAGCACTTTTTTGATGGGTTTCTTGATAATGGGGAATATGCCCTGTCCACCCTCGAAGCTGCAGAACGGGGAGGAGCCGACTTCCTTACCCTATGCGAAACCAACGGCGGAAAACTGGTTACTCCATTTCACAAAATTACTAAGGCCGTTGTCGGCCATTTCCCCAACTCCAAAATCGGGGTTCATTGCCATAATGACGCCGGTGTCGGTGTGGCGGTCAGTCTGGCTGGTGTCGAGGCAGGGGCAGTGATGGTACAGGGAACCATGAATGGGTATGGCGAGCGCAATGGCAATGCCAACCTGACCACCATCATTCCCAATCTTGAATTAAAAATGGATTGTTCCACTCATTGCGGGCAAAACCTTTCCAAATTAAGAGACCTTTCCCTTTTTATTGACGACTCGACCAATTTAAGACCCGATATCCGGGCTCCCTATGTCGGTGCTGCTTCCTTTGCCCACAAGGGCGGCGTGCATGCGGATGCCGCATCTAAGTCAACTCGCAGTTACGAACACATCGATCCAGCAACCGTGGGCAATCGTACCCGTGTGCTCGTTTCCGACATGTCCGGACGTAGCAGCATTATGCTCAAAGCCAAGGAAATGGGTATGGAGGTGGATGGGAGGTCTCCGGAGATGAAATCTTTTCTTGAGGAGTTGAAATCTCTGGAATTCAAGGGATACGAATTTGAATCTGCGGATGCTTCCTTCGACCTCCTGTTGCGCCGATTTCTACGGGGAGAAGAACCAGCTTTTGAGGTTCTGCGTTTCCATGTTGGGATAGAAGGATCGAGCCATGAGGACAGTGTTACCTCCGAGGCCACGGTGAAATTAAAAGTCAGGGACGAGGTGCGTCACATCGTGGCGGAGGGGAACGGACCGGTCTCTGCTTTGGATCATGCCCTACGCAAGGCATTGGAAAAAGACTTTCCTTTTATTTCTGAGGTTACCCTGATCGACTTCAAGGTTCGTATTCTCGAGAGTAACCAGGGCACCAATGCGATTACCCGCGTCCATGTGGAATCCACCGATGGTCAATCGACCTGGGGAACTGTCGGGGTCAGTGATAATGTGATTACTGCGAGCTGGGAGGCACTGGTTGATTCCGTGACTTACAAGATCCTGCTGGAATCGGACAACCAGTCGTAAATCTTAACCCGCGGGCCCACAGGATGCCAGACAGTGGAGGCCGTCTGCACATACCAAATTTCCACAGGCAGGCCCAGTCCGGCGGCAAGATGGCCTGGCCCCGAGTCGTTCCCCAGAAACTGATCCGCCTGCAAGGACAGCTGGTGTTTCAATTCCATAACAGTGGCAGGTTCGATCAGTGAGACCTGGGGGTGCTGGCAAAGCACATGTTGCTTCAACAAATCCCTCGCTTGCTCGTCCGCTTCTCCCAGGGAAAAAATGACTTTCCCTTCCCGCTTTGATGTGATCCATTGATTCGCCCGGGCGATAAAATACTCCATCGGCAGGTTCTTTCCCACTGCCCCACTCCCCGGATGTATCCATAAAGTACACTGACTGTCCTTCCATTCATTTCCAATCATTTGCTGAAACAATAAATCTTTGGGGGCATCCCATCCAAGTACGCCCAGCGCTTGGGTAACGAAATGGTCTCCCTCTGCCGGGCGGGGAGGGATTGCAAACACAGAACTTGCCCCAGCCCGGATCATTTCCCCGCGCCACCCTTGCTCCATCCAAAAACTGACCACCGTAGAGCCTCCAATCATGGGAGGTGGGTGTCCGCTGAGCTCATCCAAGTTTTTTACCTCCAGCCATGCCCACTCATCGTTTAAAAGACCGGCATATTGTGCACGCGTGTAAAGGACAACTTCTTCGTACCTAGACCTCGCAAGCTGGAGCAGAGGCAGGGTAAGAATAAAGTCACCCAATCCCCCACCCCGCAAAAAAATGATCTTTTTGCTCATTAGACAGCGAATCCTCCCCTCGAGGAAACAGGTTTCTTATCTCAATGAGGTGATCCGTTGTTCGATAAAGGAACGGACCGCCAGAGAGTCGACACCGACCTGATATTTTTGGGGCGTTTTTTGGAGCAAGGCCTGCAAGACCGGTGCGGTCGGACGGTCCAGTCCGGCATTCTCAAATACCTGAGGAAATTTTGCCGGATGAGCGGTGGCCAGAATAACCGCAGGTTGATCGGCAGGGAGATCCTTGAAGGCACAGGCGGTGTGGGGATCGGCTAAATAATGATGTTCTTCCCATACCCTGCGGATAATTCCAGGAATTTCTTCATCTGTGGAGGAAGCACTCGAAAAGCCGGGTACTGAAAATTGTTCAAAGTCATATCTTCCATCCTCGCGGAATCTTTTCATGACCTCATTAACACGCCCGCTATCGCGATCGAGAAAGTAATACAAAAGGCGCTCAAAGTTGGAGGCCACCTGAATGTCCATGGATGGCGCCAAACTGGGGGAAACCGCACCCAGTTCATATGTGCCAGATCCGAAAAGACGGTGCAAAACATCATTCTGATTGGTCGCCACCCGGAAACCACCAAACCGAATACCCATTTTGGTAAGCAACCAACCGGCAAACACATTGCCAAAATTTCCCGTGGGAACCACAAAGGTGGTTTCTTCTCTCAATTCTGGATCCAGCCTCAGCCAGGCATAGAGGTAATAAGCCGACTGGGCCAGAATCCTGGCCAGGTTGATTGAATTGACCGCGGACAGTCCGATAGACTGACGAAAAGAGAGATCACCAAAGAGTTCCTTGACCGTACGCTGGGCATCATCGAAAGTTCCTTGGATGGCAAGGGGATAGACATTGTCTGCCCCGGTGCAGGTCATTTGTCTCTCCTGCAAGGGGGAAACTCTGCCATCGGGGTAGAGTATAAAAACTGTCACACCGGCTTTTCCCAGCAAGCCGGATATTGCAGCAGCTCCGGTGTCTCCGGAAGTGGCCCCGAGCACACAGAGAGGCTGCCCTGTCCGCTCAATCTGCAATTCATAAAGATTGCCCAGTAGTTGAAGAGCGAAGTCCTTGAAGGCAAGGGTCGGACCATGGAAAAGTTCCAATACCTGGAAATGGTCATTGATCTGGACAAGGGGGGCGATTTGCGGATGGGAAAAACTGGCATAGGCCAAATCAATTGCCTTTTTCAAATCAGCATCCGGCAAATCAGTGGCAAACTTCCTGAAAAACGCATGGCAAAGGTCCGCGTAGGGCAAGCTCTCCCACTGGCTGAGTTCAGCGCTTAAATCAGGAAAGGTTTCAGGCAGATAAAGTCCCCCATCCGGGGCAAGGCCCTGAGCAACTGCTTCACAAAAAGAAACTGGCGGTGCCCCACCACGCGTGCTGATGTAGAGCATGGTGGAGTAATCTTACAGGTTACTTCCCCAGACCGAATGCCTGGTGGGCAACTCGGGTTGCCTCGTCCCCGCTCTTTGGCTCAACTGCCACGGATATCTTAATCTCAGAAGTACTGATCATAAGCATATTGATTCCAGCGTTGGCGAGGGCATCAAAGAAGGTGGCTGCCACTCCCGAATGGGATCGCATGCCCACTCCAACCACCGAGACTTTGACAATGTTGGTGCTTTTGCCCAACCTGCCTCCATTGCCCTCAGCAAAATGTTCCTTGAGTGCTTTTTCCGCACGGAAGGCATCTTCAGAAGGAACCGTGAAGGAAAGATTGGCAAGGCCCTGACGGCCCACATTTTGAATGATCATGTCCACGACTACGCCCGTTTCCGCCATTACCTTGAAAACCGCAGCCGCGGCACCGGGACGGTCAGGCAGTTCGGTCACACTAATGCGTACTTGGTTCTTGTCTGTGGCTACGCCGCTAACGAGCATATCCTCCAACGATTTTACTTTCTTTTTTACCATGGTTCCGGATTTTTTGGAAAAACTGGATCGTACTTCAAATGGAATATTATGTTTCTGGGCGAACTCGACCGCCCTGGTCTGCATCACTTTGGACCCGCTGCTGGCGAGTTCGAGCATTTCCTCGTAATTAATCTCTGTAATCTTGCGGGCATCAGGAACAATGCGAGGATCCGCGGTGTAAACCCCATCCACATCAGTATAAATCTGGCAGGCCTTGGCCCGCAAGCAACCTGCCAAGGCAATAGCACTGAGATCCGATCCGCCACGACCGAAAGTGGTCACATCGCCTTTCTCGTTGACTCCCTGAAATCCAGCAACCACCACCACATTGCCTGCACGGATCTGTTTGCGCAAATCTCCGCCCTGAACTTCACGGATACGCGACTTAGCATGCAATCCTTCGGTAAGAATGCCGACCTGCCAACCAGTCCTGGAAACGGCTGGTACGCCAATGGCATGGAGGGCCATGCAGAGCAGAGCAATGGTTTCCTGCTCACCGCAGGTCATAAGCATATCAAGTTCCCGCTCGGAGGGATTTTTCTGAATGGCCTTGGCACGTTCAATCAACTGGTTGGTTACCCCAGCCCGGGCGGAGACCACCACCAATACACCACTCCCTACATCGACCGTGGCTTTGACCCGACGGGCCACTTTCTTAATCCGGTCCACATCGGCGACTGAGGTGCCGCCATACTTTTGTACCACCACATTCATTTCATGAAATTCCGTTGGGATCAAACATTCGAAAAAGCACGGGCTCGTCCATGACCCCGGGAAGATCTTTTAATTTTGCCAAGACCAGAGCAATAGAGTGCTCATTGGTCTGGTGAGTCGTCAAAATCAAACTGGCCGGTTGGTCATTTTCATGGGGGGTCTGAGAGACTGTCGCCAAACTGATTCCGCGATCGGCCATACACTCCGCCACCTTGGCCAACTGCCCAGGGCGGTCATCCACCGAAAGACGAAGGTAGAAACGACCCTCGACTTCTTCGGGGGAAGCGGGCGAACATTCCTCAGGAGAGACATGGCGAAGCTTAGGAGAGGAAGAGATTCCTTTCATCCCCTTGACCACATCAACGATGTCAGAAATTACTGAACTTGCAGTGGGGTCCTGTCCGGCACCACGCCCGGTAAGAACCACGGTACCCACCACCGAACCACTGAGGCAGACTCCGTTATGCACCCCATCGGTGCGGGCAATGGTTTCCCCCAGAGGTATCAAGGCGGGATGCACCGCTACGGAAACATGATTATTGGAAAAGTTTCTCCGAATCACACCAATCAGTTTAATCCGACAACCCAGGTTGTCGGCTGCCCTTAAGTCCTCGTTGGAAATTCTCCGGATCCCTTCCACAGTCACCTCGTCTAAATTGACCCAAATTCCATGGGCGAGGTATGCGAGAATCACTGCTTTATGTGCCGCATCCACCCCATCGAGGTCAAGGGCTTCATCCGCTTCTACATAACCGAGCGAACGGGCGTCCCCGAGCACCTCGTCGAAACTGGCCCCTTCCTTTTCCATTCTTGTAAGGATGTAGTTGGATGTACCGTTAAGTATCCCATAAATCAGGGGAAATTCATTGGAGACCAAGCTTTCCCGAAGCACCTTGATGATGGGAATTCCTCCTGCCACGCTCGCTTCAAACCCATAGATAACCCCAGCCTTCTCGGCCGCCTGAAAAAGTTCCTCTCCATGCTCGCAAATCAATGCCTTGTTAGCGGTTACCACCGATTTACCTAGGGAAAAAGCCCGCAGTGTCAGTGCTCTTGCTTCTTCCACCCCGCCGATTAATTCACAGATCAGATCAATTTCCGGGTCATCCACAACTGCCTGAGAGTCGGTGGTCAACTGTCCAGGAGAAATGTCAACCGCACGCTCTTTGGAAAGCGACTTGACCGATGCCCGAACCGGGAGCAATTCCGCCCCCAAAATCTTTGGCCAAAAGGTGGAATTCTCCAAGAGGTGCTTCCAGGTGCCCTGACCCACGGTGCCAAGGCCAAGAATGCCTATTCGGATTGCCGCGGGAGAACTGGGGGTATCAAGCTTCATTTTCTCAGCGGTTGCGGTTTTGCTTTTTTTCAAAACGGTTTTCCGTGCCCGCACGCAGACGGGCTAGATTGGAACGGTGCCTCCAAATAATCCAACCCATGACCACAAAGGCGAGAAGGGTCTTGCCATACCCACCTCCCTCGTTGGTTGAAAATACGATCGAACAGACAGGCAGACTCAGCCCAAAGGCAATGGAGGCAACGGCGACATATTTGGTAAGATAAAAAGTCAGCCCCCAGACGAACAATCCGACAAGGAGGCAAGCAGGCATCAACCCAAGCAAACCACCCATCGCCGTGGCCACCCCTTTGCCTCCACGAAACCCAGTGAAAATAGGATAGGTGTGACCAAGAACTGCTGCTGGCAGGCCCCAAAGACCCAATGCAGCATCGCCGGAGAATGAAAATAAAGGTAACTGAAACCACCAAACCGCAAGCACGCCTTTGAGAAAATCGAGGGCAAAAACGAGATAGCCCATAGACTTGCCCAAGGTTCGAAGGACATTGGTTGCACCGGGGTTGCCACTGCCCACCGAAAAAATATCAACCCCCGCACGCTTGGCAATGATCACCGCCCAGGGAATGGAACCGATCAAATATCCGATGATAAGAACAGCGATGGTCTCGACACTTAACATATATGGGAGAATGACAGATGAAGAATGATGGAACTATTTTTGACGGGATACCCGGGCTTCCTGGATATCCGTCTGAGCGACCAATTTTTCAATCGCTTCGGCGGGGGGTTCGTCATCCAATTCAAGGATGGTCAGGGCCGTATCCGAATCCTTGGAACGACTCAGAGACATATTGGCAATGTTCACTCCGTACTCACCGAGGATCGTGCCCACCTTGCCAACGATCCCAGGCTTGTCTAGGTTGCGAACCACCAGCAAGGTGTCAACCGGACGGGCCTCAATGGCTTCCCCATCGACTTCGACAATCCGTGGGTCGGCATTTTTTCCGATAATGGTTCCTCGGACTGATTGCTCTTTTCCAGTCGCATCAATCGTGCGGACCTCAATCAATTCATTATAGTCAACTGAAGAGGAGGACTTGGTCGTTTCCACCTTAATGCCTAATGCCTTTATTTTAAAGGGGGCATTGACATCGTTGACCCCCTCATCCCCGGCAATTCCCTTGAGCCAACCTTTCTGCACAGCACGGGTGAGCGGAATAGTATCAAAGTCAATCATTCCCCCCCAGTAGGTGATATGCAGGGATTGAACAATTCCACGGGCAGCCTGACGGGCGAAAGCACCCAAACGCATGGACAGTTCGAGGTA
>JAYOXT010000063.1:0-9843 GCA_038152995.1 Opitutales bacterium | reverse complement strand
TTTTTTCTTTTTGCCCGCTCACTTTTTTCGCTGGTGGTCGGCTTTCTTGCCTGGTCGGGTTTACTTGTTCTTCTTGATCTCTACGATGCGTATGCACCCATCCGCGAGACGGATGCCCTCTTCTGGGTTGCGGTGGTCGCTGGACTGTCCCTCCTTCTCATTGTGGGAATACTGCTCTATGCATGGATCCGTCGTCCCTCGCTCAAAAATCTCGCCAGTAAGGTAGAGTCAACCAATCCCGCACTGCGCGACCTGCTTAATACCGCGGTTGAAATTGAGCAAAAAAGCACCGAGCCCAACCTGATGGAAAGAAGGGCGTTGTTTAAAATGAGCAATTTAAGCGGGCAGGTGGATTGGCGTCTAAGCCTAGGTCTCGGTTCATCTTTTTGGAACCTCCTCGTACTTGGCTTTGTTGGCGGTGTGCTGCTTTCCTGGTGGAACCTCGAACGCAGTCCGGTCAAGAAGATGATGGATTCTCTAAGCGGGGATCCAGGAATTTTGGTCACTACAGGTCTGAGTAATTGTCCGCAGGAGGTTGTGCTGGCACCGGACGCTGAATTTAGGAGGGGAGCAGATGTTTCCATCTTTGCAGAAATTTTACGTCCCCACCGCGGAGAAATGAAGGCATGGATTGAGACAAAGAGTGGTGATTTCTCCATCCGCACACCGATGATTTCCGGGCAGTCTCTTAATCAGATGGAGTTTTTGCTGCCCGCGATTACTGAGAGGGTCGATTACCGGATCACCACCCAGTCCCTGGAAAGTGAGTGGTATGCCTTGAGCCCGTTTGACCCACCGGTTCTCGAGTTCGCTTCCTGGAATATCGTTCCTCCCTCCTACATGAATTTGGAAAAGTTTTCCCATGATGGTTTTGGTTTTATAAAGGTCCCAGAGGGGAGTGAGGTTACCCTCGTTGTGCGTACTGAAAATATCCCTCCAAATATTTCCGCGAAGCTCTATGCAGATGACGCAAACTACAGCCTACAAAAGCAGGGTAACGTGACTTTTTCCTGGGAGTGCACCCTGCTAGATGAATGGCGTGGAAGGTTAAGCCTTCAGGATGTGGACTTCCCCCACCGTGCGGAGGTGATGCACGACGAGGTCATTCTTTCCCCCATCCCCGATAACCCGCCCCTGGTTGAAATCACCGACCCTGCCAAGGACCTGGAGCTCGCGGTGGATGCAGATCCTTTGCTCATTGAAGTCTATGCCAGTGATGATTTTGGTGTCGCTGATATCCGCCTGCATGTGTCCCACGATGGGGAAAAATTCGAGGATGAGTTGTTTGTGGACCCGGTCGAACGGGAAAAAGCGGTCACTGGAATAATGGATCTTAACAACTATGCCCTGGCAGTGGGGGATGTGCTCACCTACATGGCCTTTGCGGTGGATAATAAGGAACCCGAAGGTCAGATCGCCCGTTCGGAAGTGTACTTTATAGAAATCCTTCCACCGGAAGGAAATTCTTCGGACAGCCAGTTCGAGGGAGGGGATATGGGGCAGGATACCAAAGAAATTCCTGTGCGTGAATTTATTAACCGCACGAAAAAAATGATTCGGGATACCTACGACGCCATGCTCGAGGAGGGCGGTGAGCGGGAGAAGCAAGCCCTTGAAATTTCCACCGATGCTCTCGAACTCAAGCATGACATGACCAAGGTGTATGATGAGTTTGAAGGCCGGTTCCCCATCGTCGATGGACTCGACCTGGGCGAACTTCTCAATGAAGCGACCTACCATATTGAACAGACAGAAATTTATGCTGGGGAGGAGGAGCTCGAGCTCTCCCTGGAACCCACAGAAAAGACTCTCAGAAAACTGGTCCAGCTCTATGCCTTTCTGCAGGAAATGGAAAAACAGAAGACCAAGGGACAGGGGCAGCCGCAAAAGTCCAAGGGCGAGGAGGGGGAACAGCAGGAACAGACCGAGCAATCCCAGTCCAGTGAGGACCCCTCGGAAAAGCTCAAGGAACTGGCCGAGGACCTCGAGGAAATCAAGGAGTTTGAGCGGAGGCAGGAAGAGATCAACCAGGGGATCGGACAGGCGGTACGCTCGGGCCAGGAGGGAGAAAAGAACCAGGAACTTTCCGATGGCCAGGAGGAATTGAGGCGGGAGTTAGAATCGTTTAAGGACAGAAAGTATGACCGCACGGGCAGGCTTGGTGATGTTTCCGAATTGGAGGAAGCAGGAAGCGAGATGAAAGAGGGGGCGGGCGATCTTCGTAGGGACCGGCCGCAGGATGCCCAGCCCCATGGAGAGCTGGCCGCGGATGCCCTGGGCCGGGCGAAGCAAAGGATCAATAGTGAGATGTCCCAAATCGCCGCTGATATGATTGACCAGCTGACCAAGCAGGCGGAACAGCTCGGTTCCGCTCAGTCTGAACTTCGCAAAGATACCGGGCAGGCTTCCTCAGGACAGGGGCAGGGACTCAAAGAGGAGCAGGATGCGATCAATCAGGAGATCAATGATCTTCTTGAAAAAATAGACCAGGCTGCCCGTTCTTTAGGTAAATATCAGGAGCGGGCGACGGAGGACTTGCTCAAGAGCCTGGCTGAGGCAAAGGAGGAGGGTCTTGAGAAATCCGGCCGTCGTGCTTCGAACTCTTTGCTCTATGAGGGATTTCCCCAGGCAGGTAGTGAGCAAGAAAAGGTAGAGGGTGCCCTTGGGGGTTTGGAGGAGGATTTGCAGGGTGTGGAGGACAAACTAAGAAATGAAAACAACCCGGAACTGGCAAACCTCGCCGAGCATCTTGAGGAGATGCAGGAACGGCTTGGGTCGTTGGGCGAGGAAGAGCTCAGGGAAATGAGTGAGGAGGCGGCACGCTCAATCGGTAACCTTCCCCAATCCGAGGAAGATCAGAGGTTGTTAAATCTGACTCGTATGTTCGAAGCGGCCACCTTTTCCGAAGACATGAATAACGCCCGTTCGCTTTCTGCTGGGGCGGTAGAGCAGGCCACCCAGTTAATTGAACAATTTTTCTGGCAAGAAGCAGTGGAGAATCATCTCCAGCGCAACCAACAGGCAACCAGGGCACCTGCCCGCTACCGGAAGCAGGTGGAGGAATATTTTCGGAGGATTGCGGAGGGCAAATGATGAGCGGGTTTGGATTTGATTGGCCCTACGCTGTCCAGTGGCTTGTTATCCCCGTGCTTCTGTTCATCCTCATCCTTGGGTGGCACGGAAAACGGCTTTTGCACACCCTTTCTGTGGGACAGGCATGGATGATGATTGCTTGCAGGGGACTGGTCGCCGTTCTCCTTCTTCTCTTGATACTCAGACCTCACATTGTTCAAAATGAGCCGGACCCCTCATCGGTCCGCGTGCTTTCCCTGGTTGATCTTTCTGGAAGTATGAACACCCGGGATCGGGCCAACGGAGACACCCGACTCGACCTTGTTCGTCCTCACCTCCTGACCGGGGAACCCGGTTCGTGGGTACAATCCATACGCTCCACCTATGGCCATGTCGAAAGCAGGGGATTTGCCAGTGAAAATTGGCCCATTGGTTCCGGTCCTTTAGCAGTTGCTGAGGATTTTGCCCAGACCGCTCTGGGCGACACCCTGAGCCGTTTACTGGAGGAAGAAAATGAGTTGCCCCTTTCCTCGGTGGTTCTTTTTTCCGATGGAAGAAATAACCTCGGTACCTCTCCGGTAAAGGTGGCTCAAGCCTATCGGGAGCAGGGAATTCCGGTCAATGTGATTGGGGTGGGAGAATTACAGGAGACCGGAAATCTCAGCGTTTCCTTCGTCGACCCACCCACCTCAGTGACCGCGAAGGAGGAATTTGTATTGGATGCCAGAGTGGTTAATGCCTTTGCCGAAGAGGTCACATGCAAGGTGGAGCTTTGGTCTGATGAACAGCCGGTGGATGAACTGAATATGACTCTCCTCGGCGGAGAGGGGCGAACAATTCAGTTCCAGTCCCAGTTGGTCGGGGTAGCTGGGGTTCAAAACTACCAGGTCTTGGTTTCGCAATTGGACGGAGATGTGGATCCCTCGGATAACAATGATTTTCTCTCCCTGCCGGTGCGTCCGCCCAATTTCTTTTCTGTGTTACACTTGTCCAACCACCTCAGTCCGCTGTATCCTTTTATCAAGCGAAGCCTGGCGACAGAGCGTTTTCAGTTAAATTCCCAAATCAAGCTGAGCGAGGGTGTGTTTCACACGGTTGGAGAAAATCTTTCCGTGGATGGGTTTTCAGATGATCCCGAGTTTTGGATGCAGTTTGATGTCGTGGTGCTGGACTTGGGTTGCCTTGCTGAGCTCAATGCCACCCTTGTCTCCTCCCTCAAGGATTATGTTCAAAAAAGAGGTGGAGGTCTGCTAAGCTATGGTTCGTTGAAAGATGGCCGGGTGAGTCTTGGTGGTCTGCTCCCTGCAATTGCAGGAGATGATTTGCGGTCCAAGCAGGACTTATCGCTCGAGGTATTGAGCGATCCCCTGTTTTTGGAGCAGAAAAAAATCGAACAGTGGCAAAACTTTCTACCGCACAGCATACCCTCGGTTTTGGTTACCCGGGTAAACCCGGCTGCCCGTCGGACTGTCAATCTGCGGGGTAACCCGGAAAAATCAGTTCTCGTTGTGCAGGCTTATGGGGCAGGGAAGTCTGCTTACTGGGGATCCCCTGGGGACTGGCGTCGTGCCTTGCACAATCCGGAGAGTAACCGTGAGTTTACCCTTTTTTGGCAGGCGGTGGTGGAATGGTTGGGATCGGGGGCGGTGGAGCGTTTAAAGGTGGAAAATTTCGATAATGAAATTTTTCGGGGATCGGATGTTTTGCTGCAAGTGGAGGCACTGGGTGGAAATTTCGAACCTTCACTGGATGCAATGATTGAGGCAAATGTCTCCGGCCCGGGTGATTACAGTCTCTTTTTAAACCTGTATCCGCAGGGAGGGGAAGCGGGTGCATACTCCGGGAAACTCAAGCCCACCCGCGCAGGAAGCTACCGGGTGGATTACCGACTGAAGTTTCCCGACGGGGAAACGATGGAGCACACCACGCATTTTAGGGTAAAGGATTCCAGTGAAGAGGCGAGGGATGTCCGTTACAACCTGCGCGACCTACAAATGATTGCCACGATGACGGGTGGAAAATTCACTGAAATTGATCGTTTTGATCGGTCGTGGTTGCCCAATCTCTCGGAGAATTTGCCCACGGTCTCACGCAGGAGTGACCTTGCCGATATTTGGCCCTTGTTTGTACTCCTTTTTCTGCTCGCCGGTTCGGAGTGGATTTGGAGAAGGAAGGAGGGCTTACGATGAAATATGTTATTCGCCCACTTTGGGGTCTGCTCACTCCGTTTTGTTTTGCGGAATCCCCGGTCCTCCCCCTGACGAATGAACCCGCCGAGCAGAATCAGTCAATCTCTCTTCCTCCGCCCCGTTCCAATCTCGAGAAGACCCTCGATGAAGCAGAGAATAAATTAAAGTCATCCCTGGATGGAGACCGGTTGGCGGCAGCGAAGTTGTTAGGTAAATACCCCAACGCCCGTGGCACTTACCTCCTGCTCGTGGGGTTGGATGATGACAATGCTCTGGTTAGGCGAGCCAGTATTGTTTCGCTGATTGAACATTTTGATTCCGGGCAACCGATGTACGACCGGGCCCTGACCGAAAAAATATTTTCCAAAGTTGGGGATCCGGATGTGGAGGTGAGGAGGGAAGTGTCTGCGATGATTCCCCGTCTTTCCATCGGTTTAATGCGCTCTGGAGTTGAACGCACCGTGGTGAATGGGCGGATGGTATTTCGTTCCGTCCCAGCCAATCTCCGCGAGGACTTATTTAAATTGGCGGTCGATGCCCTGATCGATGTCGATTCCATTGTCCGGCAAAATATGCTCAAGTACCACTCCAATCTACGCCTGCCCATCTTTCCTGAGACCCTGGGTGTCCTTCTATCTGACAAAGACATAGGGGTGCTGCTGGTCGCTCTCGATAAGGTGAGATTGCATCCGCAAGATGACACTGTCTTTGAAAAAGTGGAACTGCTTGCCTCCCACCGGGAGCTGGGCATTCGAACCAAGGTGGTCTCTGTTGCCAGGGAACTCGGGTATTCCCATCCCCTTTACCGCGGAGTGCTCAGAAAAATGATGACAGATGATGCGATTGAAATTGCGGCACAGGCGGCGGTGGAAATTGCCCGGTTTGGGGAAAAGTTGCCCGATGAAGTGGTGGCAAAGATCGAAGCCTTTCTTTTACAGTCGCCCGGTTTGAGTGGAAAAGTGGAGTCAATTTTCTATGGGCTTTCCTCCCTGGGTGAGGATGGAAACCGCATTTATAAATCCCTCACCAGTCATCCCAGCGGGAAACTGCGCTCCCAGGCATGGCAGAGGTATCTTTCCCTTACGGAAGGCTGGAATACCCCGCAGGTGTGGTTGCCCGCGTTATCGGACAGGGATGTGGATGTACGTTCGGCCATTCTAATCACCTTGCGCGGCAGGCTGCCTGAGTTGGGGGAGCCTGAGATCCGCACCCTCATCGATAGCAGGTATGCCGATGTCCGTGCCTTCGGTGCGGAAAGCCTGCTTTCTGCTCAACCGGTTGTCGTGGAAAACACATTTTTCGATCTTTTGATTGATGAAGACAACCTGGTGCGTGCCACCACTCTACGGGTACTGGCAAAACTGAGAACGCAGGGGTGGGAAAAAATTCATCAGCAATCCCTGCACGATCAGGAATATGCCATCCAGCGTGCCGCCATGGATGGTTTGCTGATCAACCGCCAGGAAGGCATTGCCATTCTCAAGGATTATTTATCTAAAAACTCATCGACTAAAATTGCCCAGGCAATCCGTATCGAGCTTCAGCGAATGAGGGTTCCGCTGCCATGAGGTTTGTACCATATATCCTTGCTCTGCTTTCTTGTTCATGGGCGGTTCCCAATTCTTTCGCTCAGAGTGAGCAGGGCGAAAAATCCTCTATTCGGATTATGCAACTGCGCAGGGATGGGAATTTGAGAATCCGTTATCCTGATGCTCTGCCCAGTCTGCTTGCCTTTATGAACGAACATGCCCGGGTGAAATTTGATCAGGACCCCCTATTCATTCAGTCCCTCACTGATGAGAGGCTTTATGAAAACCCCATTCTCTACATTAACTGTGACGAGTTGCCCAATTTCGATTTTTCGGTGGAGGAAAATGATGCCCTACGCCAATACCTAGAACTTGGTGGTTTTCTTTACTTAGATGCCGGGATTAAGGCATCCTTTTTGGGTGCGGATCTTGGTCACAGTTATGCTGCCTGGGAGGAAAGACCAGAAGTGGGGGAGTGGTTCTCCCAAGTTTTTCCTGAAAAACCCTTCATTCCCCTCGCCCGCAATCACGAAATCTTTCGTACCTTTTACAAGGGACTGCCTACCAATGAGGACCTCCAGTTGGAAAAAGAGCAAAAGCGCCTGCCCGAGACCGTGCTGACCTTTGTGGAGCAGGAGAAGTGGCCCCAAGGCACTTACTCTCTGGTCGGTATTAAAGTAAGCGGGAGGCTGGCCTGCCTCGCCTCTCCTATTTGTGCGATGGGTTGGGGAAGGGATGAATTTGGATCGTGGATTCCCCCGATTTCTTTTCGTATCCGGGAATCAGCGGATAATTTTGATGAAACTCTCAAACTGGCTTCTTTTGCCGGTAATACTTTCGAGGTGACCCGGGAGGATGGTTTACAGGATGAAATTTTTGTCATGCCTGGGCAGCGTCCGCTCTGGGTGAGGGAACCAACGGGCAGATGGCGTATCTTTAAGTACTATTCAGGCGAAGAGATCAGCAACTATGCCCATTCCTTTTATGCGAGGCTGGGTACGAATATTTTTCTTTATGCTTTGCTAAATTAGCCCTTACATAGGTTTACTAGTCCCCTTGATGAACGAGAACGAAGATATTTTTCCTACCCCGCCTGAAGCCCCGGAGCCCTCATTGCGGTCCCGTATTTATTCCTCTCCTTATTTTTGGTGGATTCTCGCCTTTGCTTTCATGGCCTTGGTGGTGATGTGGTTGCCCAGTCAGTGTAGTGTGGAATCCCTGAATGTACAGTCCAAGGAAGTGGAAAACCTCGATGCACTTCCCTTTGTGGATCAGGATAAAGAGCTGATTCAAAAAATCGATGGCCTGTGGTATAAAAGCGGGCAGGATGCTCCCTATGAAGGAGTCGGGGTAACCTTCCACCCCTCCGGTAAAAAGAAAACCCGAACCAAATATGTCGAGGGTCTGCCGATTGGACTTATCGAAGAGTGGGATGTAAATGGCACTACGGTGGGTCCCCGTTTCAAAGGGGAGTTTTCCCGTTAGTTAAGTTAAGAAATCTCCTACTCCGATAAGTTGCCAGCATCCTTGCTCAAGCGGGCATGGACCAGCGAACAAGCTAAGAGCAGGGGGGCAATCAGGTTGATAAAGGGAAAAAGCCACAGGAAGGAGGCGAACGCACCATGACTGAGGTTGCCGGCTTTGCGAAGACGGTGCTCCCGGGGGATTCGTAGTTCCACCAGTTGAGCATATTCACGCCCAAGGAGGTGCCCGCCCAGCAATATCTGCAAGGCAAGGCCAAGGGGCGGGATAAAGAAGGCAATCAAGAGTACAGGAGAGGCGAGAATGTAAACAATCAGGCTCCAGAGAATGAATTTAAGGGAGGCTACACTGGATTCGATTATCCCTGGGGGCTTTACCCACGGAGAATCCGGGTAGTGAGCTTCCCTGACCGCATCAAGGGCATCGTCAATAAAAAGGCCCAGGTAGGCGGCAAAAACACTGGCGAGAAAGAAATAGCCTAGCATGCCCACAAAAAAGATTCCTAAAACAGCAGC
The DNA here is from genome assembly GCA_038152995.1 of Opitutales bacterium. GTDB lineage: Bacteria > Verrucomicrobiota > Verrucomicrobiia > Opitutales > Seribacteraceae > Chordibacter. The sequence continues at coordinate 1,056 of JAYOXT010000063.1, read as the reverse complement.
CAATCCTTCAACCCATCCGCCCGCCCATGCCAACCAGCCCGTAAGCTTGATGGAAAGGATGCTGGATATTTGAAAAAGAAAAGCCCCGCCGATCACTGCGAGAATAAATATTGTGCCTAGGCTGAGGAGGGTGGCCCAGAGAATGGGCTTCCATAAGCGGGGATCTTTGAGCTGGGAAAGGGCGAGGAGATAGTTGCGTACTGTCTTCATGTTGTTGGGTGAAAGGAAGCTGCTTTTTCTCTTACCTAACTGGCCAAGTGTGCAAGGATTTTATTCCCAAAATGATTTTCAAGTGGACAAGTGGGGGGCGGCTTCTAATAAACTGATAATGTGGAAATGGATTTAGGGAATAATGGCTGACCACAAATACACAGCGGACAGCATTAAGTCGCTCGACTGGAAGGAGCACATTCGTCTGCGTCCGGGCATGTACATTGGCAAACTCGGGGACGGTTCTTCGGAGGACGATGGGATCTATGTGCTTCTCAAAGAAGTTCTCGATAACTGCATCGATGAATTTGTGATGGGCTTTGGTAAGCAAATCGAGGTCGAGTGTGATGGCCAAATTGTGACCGTGCGGGATTTTGGCCGGGGTATTCCCCTGGAAAAACTGCTCGATTGTTCCAGTAAGATCAATACCGGGGCAAAGTATGATTCCGAAGCCTTTAAAAAGTCCGTTGGTTTAAACGGTGTGGGCATCAAGGCGGTCAATGCCTTGTCCACCAAGTTTGATATTCAGGCATTTCGCGAAGGGGAAACCCGCAGGATTGAATTTGCCTGTGGAGATGTGCAATCGATCGACAAAAAGAACAAATCGACCAAGGAAGAAAACGGAACTCAGATCACCTATGTTCCGGATGATTCCATGTTCAAGAAGTACCGCTACCGCAATGAATTTGTCGAGCGGATGCTCCGCTACTACACCTATTTAAACCGCGGATTGGTCATTCGATACAATGGGAAGCGCTTCCGCTCCAAGGATGGGCTGAAAGACCTGCTTGAAGAAAATATTTCCGAGACTCCCCTCTATCCCATTATCCATATCGAGGGGAATGA
>JAYOXT010000062.1:0-10140 GCA_038152995.1 Opitutales bacterium | reverse complement strand
CCAATTTCCGATAAGTTGGTTAAAAGCAGAAGCTCCACTAAACATGGAATTCATGATTGTGACCGATGATGTGTTCCAGTCTCCGATTGATTGGTTAAAATCAGCGGCTCCTTTAAACATGCTGCCCATTAGGATAACTGAAGAAGTATCCCAATTACCGATGGGTTGGTTAAAAGCAGAAGCTCCTGTAAACATGGCATTCATTGCTGTGACCAAAGAAGTGTTCCAGTCTCCAATTGGTTGGTTAAAACTTGTCGCTCCACTAAACATTTGAGCCATATTATTGACAGCAGAAACATCCCAATTACCGATTGCTTGGTTAAAAGCAGAAGCTCCTTTAAACATGGAATTCATGGTGGTGACTGACGAGGTATTCCAGCCCCCGATCGATTGATTAAAATCAGTGGCTCCATTAAACATACTACCCATTTGAATAACCGAGGATACATCCCAATTACTGATATCTTCGTTGAAAGTTGATCGATCTTTGAACGCATTGGCCATAGTAGTAACCGCCGAAACATTCCAGTCACTGATATGGCCGTAAAGAGCGGTGGCATTTTGCTCTGCATCAAACCATAGATTGATCGCACTCATGAAATTTGAATTATTCAGGGGCAAGCCGACCGCACTTCTTGGGTCCGACCCGATGGCCAGTTCCTCCGCATTGGTAAACCCATCCCCATCCATATCGTCATCCAGATGGTCTTCCGTACCGTCCCCATCCAGGTCTTCGAAAATATCCTCCAGCGTCACCGTAAAATTACCCTCGGTGGTGTCGTTGTATTCGTCTTTGGCCTGTACCGTGATGGTGTAAGAGCTGTCGGTTTCGTAGTCGAAGGTGGCTGCACTTCGGAGCGTACCGTTCGTTTCGATACTGAACAGGGAGTTATTATTTTCCCCAGCGGGCAGGTTAAATGTGATAGCATCCCCTTCCAGATCGGTGGCATTGAATTCACCGATGAAGGTAGCGACTGGTTGGTTTTCAGTCAGCGTAAGTGCGGTGGACGAATTTAGGTCGATGGGGGCGGAGTTGGCCAGGTGTGGTCTCCAGTCCATATCCCAGTTTTCATTGGCAGAAAAGGCGAGATGGATGGCACGCTTGTTTAGGTTGGATAAAGCCTCCGCTCCGCTAAACATATTGAATGCCGTGACCGCAGTGACATTCCAATCACTAATGTCCTGATTAAAAGCTTCCGCATTCAAGAACAATGCATTCATATTGGTCACCGAAGATACATTCCAATTAACAATCGGTTTGTTAAAAGCAGTCGCACCACTAAACATATGAGCCATATTAGTGACAGCAGAAACATCCCAATTACCGATTAGTTGGTTAAAAGCAGAAGCTCCTTTAAACATGGAATACATACTGGTGACTGAGGAGGTATTCCAGTCTCCGATTACTTGGTCGAAGGATGATGCACCTTCAAACATTAATCCCATATCAGTAATCGAGGAAGTGTTCCAGTCTCCGATTGCCTGATTGAAGGCAGTGGCTCCGTTAAACATTTGTCCCATACTGGTGACCGAGGAGGTGTCCCAGTCTCCGATTGCCTGATTAAATGAACTGGCACCGTAAAACATTTGTCCCATACTGGTGACCGAGGAGGTGTCCCAATTACCGATGGGTTGGTTAAAAGCAGAAGCTCCTTTAAACATGGAATACATATTGGTCACCGAAGATACATTCCAATTAACAATCGATTGGTTAAAAGCAGTCGCACCACTAAACATCTGAGCCATATTAGTGACAGCAGAAACATCCCAATTACCGATTAGTTTGTTAAAAGCAGTCGCACCACTAAACATATGAGCCATATTAGTGACAGCAGAAACATCCCAATTACCGATTAGTTGGTTAAAAGCAGAAGCTCCTTTAAACATGGAATACATACTGGTGACTGAGGAGGTATTCCAGTCCCCAATTGCCTGATTAAATGAGGAGGCGCCGTTAAACATTTGAGCCATATGGGTAACCGAGGAGGTATCCCAATTACCGATTGCTTGATTAAATGAACTGGCACCGGAAAACATATGTCCCATAGAGGTAACCGAGGAAGTATTCCAATTGCTGATGTCTTCGTTAAAATCTGTCCGGTCCTTAAAGGTCTGGTACATATTCGTAACCGCCGAAACATTCCAGTCGCTGATATGGCCGTAAAGAGCGGTGGCATTTTGCTCTGCATCAAACCATAGAGCGACCGCACTCATGAAATTTGAATCGTTCAGGGGCAAACCGACCGCACTTCTTGGGTCCGACCCAATGGCCAGTTCCTCCGCATTGGTAAACCCATCCCCATCCATATCGTCATCCAGATGGTCTTCCGTACCGTCCCCATCCAGGTCTTCGAAAATATCCTCCAATGTCACCGTAAAGTTGCCCTCGGTGGTGGCATTATACTCATCCTTTGCCTGAACGGTGATGGTGTAAGTGGAGGGATCGGCCTCGTAATCCAAAACAGTGGCAGTTTTGAGAGTGCCGTTGGTTTCGAGGGTGAAGAGCGAGTTGTTGTTATCTCCGTTTACAGGGTGGTAGGTAATCGCCCCACCCTCCGCATCGGTGGCATTGAACTCGCCCACAATGGTCCCAATCGGTTGGTTCTCGGCGATAGTAAGTGCTGTGGTGGAATTTAAATCGGTCGGTGCTTGATTAACCTGTTGGAAACCGACACGGAAGCCAATGTGGCTGACGCGGTAGCCGGGGCCGTTGGTGCTGCGGATGGCCGAACGCAGGTACGCACCAGTATTGATCCAGGAGCCGCCCCGAATGACACGGTTGGAGCCCGCCGTGCCGACATTGAACGGATCGGTCTGGGCACCCGTTGCGTAATTCCCCCAAGCATCCGCTGTCCACTCCCGCACATTGCCGTGCATATCAAAAAAGCCCCAGGGGTTCGCACTGTAAAGGCCCACATTCTCTGTCTGGTTTGCATCATTGCCATGGTTCCAGTTGGCATCCGAGGCACTTATACTATCCCCCCACGAGTACGCTGTGGTCGTGCCTGCACGACAGGCATACTCCCACTGTGCTTCCGTGGGCAATACATAGGCCCACCCATTGGGAAGGTTTTCCGATTGTTGCTCATTTAAGCGGGTAAGAAATACCTGAATATCCTCCCAAGACACTTTTTCCACAGGACGGTCCGGGTTACCGCCAAATTGGCTCGGGGTGGCACTGATCACATCACCACTACTATTTGTTTCCGTATTCCCCGCCATCACCGCCTCGTACTGGGCCTGGGTAACTTCGTATTTACCAAGGTAAAACCCTTTAGTCAGAGTAACATTATGCTCAGTTTCATTCGTTTGCCTACCCGCTTCCGTGGTCGGACTACCAATGGTAAATGTGCCCGGTTCCACCCAGATCATTTCCAAGTCCACGGTGGAGTTGAGCTCTGCCATGTGGTTGGGCCTTCGCACTTTAAACTCCTGCACCATGCTGGCATGATTGGTGCAGAAGTAATAGAGAGAGCCGTTAAAGTCGGAAGGGATGGTAACGGTAATGGTACCACCCGATCCATTGAGCGGCCCACCGCTGACCAGAGAGGAGGTGGTGTCCCCATAGCTCTCCCCAATCATAAATGGATGGCTGCCGGATACCCCCACATCGGTAAAGTGGTAAATTTCCCCGGGGAAAAGCAAGCGGGTGGCAAAGTCAGGAGTGTTTCCATTACCATCAGTAAAATTATAGTAAGGTGTACCAAACTGCCCGCCCGATACAGTAAAGGTGGACGGTGCGTCATTAAGCAGCGTCACCGTAAAGTTGCCCTCGGTGGTGGCATTATACTCATCCTTTGCCTGAACGGTGATGGTGTAAGTGGAGGGATCGGCCTCGTAATCCAAAACAGTGGCAGTTTTGAGAGTGCCGTTGGTTTCGAGGGTGAAGAGCGAGTTGTTGTTATCTCCGTTTACAGGGTGGTAGGTAATCGCCCCACCCTCCGCATCGGTGGCATTGAACTCGCCCACGATTGTGCCAACAGGTTGGTTTTCCGAAAATGCGAGTACGGCGGTTGAATTGAGATCGGTGGGGGCTTGGTTACCATTTATTAAAAAAGTGTATGATACAGATGTTGCATTGGAGTCGTTTTCTGTAGCTGGTGCATATGCGGTTACCGTTACATTCCCATCTCCTCTGATCATTCCTTTGGTCCCATTAATTTCCAGAATTGAAGGATCACTTGAAACAAAAGATAAGGCAGTTGAACCAAGAATTTCTATCTCTGCGATTTGCATCATATCAGCATCCTCATTGGCAATGGCGGGGAAAATTAATTTATAGTTTAGATAGAAATCATCATTCTCAAAACTCACCGATTTCCTTTCACCTCTGCTTGCAAAAGCCGTGAGGTTTCCCTCTGAAATTAAAGAAAATTCAGAGCCATTATTAGAACCATAAAGTTGATAACTCGATGGGTCTCTATCAGGCAAGTCATTTCCCGAAGTTAGAGCAATCCCGGATGCAATTCCACCTGATGTGTAAACAAGAACTCCTGAATTATTTTCATCCAGCGTATTAAGATACTTTTTGCCTGGATTGTTATCGATTGCCATCCAAGCAGGGTGGCTAGAATGAATGCCTTCTGCAGGCAATCCAAATACCTGATCATAAGGTCGGGTAAGATCAACCATTTGCAACAATTCACCAGAAGCAGAAGCATTGAATTCAATAAACTGATCCGTTTCAGAAAATTCTAAGTTCGTTTCATTCCAGCTAATCACACGACTTGGAGGACGATGAGCCTTTAATAATGGATAATATCCCACTGGTGCATACCATGTACTATTGAAGTCCCATCCGGCATCTAGGAAAGTAGACGAAGATCTCATATTGCTAGTGCTCAAACCAGTACCTCCAGCATTAAACGTCCCAGTCCATCTAGAGGTTGTGGTATCCCAGAAGCAACCAGTTGCAGATGCAGAGGAATCAAGTTTCACAAAACCAGCACCATTATGTTGACTGGTCACTTTCCCCGTACTGTAGGAATTTATAATTGTTCCGCCTATACTGTAACCCACAAAACCACCACCACTATTATTCGATGAGACATCACCAGTGGAGTATGAATTTTTGATTGTTCCCCAAATGTTGCCAACCATACCGCCAACATTTGCACTGGAACTACCCCCTATTACTTCTACCTCTGCAACGCACTCTTCAACCATTCCGGAACTTGACAAACCTCCTGCTAACCCACCCACCGATTGCCCAGAACCATTCACCGTGCCACTGACATAGCATCTGCTAATCCTGCCAGATGAAGATGCGGCAAGACCACCTACACTACTCGCACCCGTGATATTTACATTAACAAGGGATAGGTCTTTAATTTCTCCGGACACACTCCCAAACATTCCGACTGAATTAATGCCGGGCTTATTGATTGTAAGGTTAATAATTTTGTACCCTGCTCCATCAAATATTCCTGAAAAACCGCCGATGGGATCAAACCCAGCACCGGAATCCCATCTTGAATCTGCAGTGAGGGAAGCGTTGATATCATTAGTCAAAATAAAATTATCCCCAAGAACGGACGCTGTTTTAGACAACCAGTGTAGGTTGAGAACCGTTGATATCTGGTAGGGATTATCAACCGATCCATTGCCTTCGGTCGGGGGGGCACCCTCGATTTTATCAATGATATTTACAGTGAACGTTCTTTCCTCCGAAACATTGTTTCCATCCAAAGATCTTATCTGTAGTTGATAACTGGTGGCATTTGTCTCGTAATCAAATACATACTTGTTGCGTAGAGTACCGTTCAACCCGAGCTTAAAAAATTGATTGTCGTTATCTCCGGACACAAAGCTGAAACTTTTTACTCTGACTGGACTTACTGATGTCCCAGAATCAAACTGAGTAAGAATTGAGCCTGCAGGGGTATTTTCTTCTAAATTTATTAAGGAAGTGGAATTGAACTCCACAACCGTGGAAGTGTTGGTGTATTTTAATGCAAGCCTAAATCCAGCTGATGAACCAACAGTCCGTTGGGCAGATGCCCAATAAGGAGAGCCAAACCCCTGAACGCTTCGAATGATATTATCACCATAGGTACCAGCAATTGGATCGGTCTTGGCATCGGAACTGTAATATCCGTTAGCCCAGAGATCACTGACAAACTCTTTTCCATTACCAATCATATCATAAAAGCCCCAAAAATTGGGCGCAAATCTACCAATTGTACCTGCACTAGTGCTAAAATTGGAAGTTAGGTATTCATTCCCCCAGGGGTAATATGTTGTAGTTCCAGCCTTACAGGCATATTCCCATTCAGCATTTGTCGGAAGGGTGAATTCCCAACTACTTGCAAGGGTTCCATTTTCCTCAGCCTCGTTTAATTTGTCCAAAAAGCTTTGCACATCATCGAATGATTTACCGGTAATTGGCTCGGTTGAACTGAAACCTGCACCATTACCAGTTAGCACATGGTTGTATTGTGCTTGGGTTACCTCATATTTGCCCAAATAAAATCCTTTGGTCAGAGTAACTTGATGAGCATTCTGAATCCCAAATACACCATCTATCCCCATGGTAAAGGTACCCGGTTCAACCCAAATCATTTCCAAGTCAGTAGTTGAGTTAAATTCGAGTATGTGGTCATTTTTGGATGGTTCGTACACATCCAGCAAGTTGACTGTAAAGTTCCCCTCGGTGGTTGCGTTTAGTTCATCCTTTGCCTGTACGGTGATGGTGTAAGTGGAGGGATCGGCCTCGTAATCAAAAACAGTGGCAGTTTTGAGAGTGCCATTGCTATCGAGGGTGAAGAGCGAGTTGTTGTTATCTCCGTTTACAGGGTGGTAGGTAATCGCCCCACCCTCCGGATCGGTGGCATTGAACTCGCCCACGATTGTGCCAACAGGTTGGTTTTCGGAAAAGGCAAGGACAGCGGTGGAGTTAAGGTCGGTCGGTGCTTGGTTAACCTGTTGGAAACCGACACGGAAGCCATCGTAGTAGTTGCGGGTGCTGGGGTTGAGGCTGCTGCGGGCGGCCGAACGCAGGTTCGGACCAGTATTGTTCCAGGGGCCGCCCCGAAGTACACGGTTGGAGCCCGTTGTGCCGACATTGAACGGATCGGTCTGGGCACCCGTTGCGTAACTACCCCAAGCATCCGCCGTCCACTCCCACACGTTGCCATGCATATCAAAAAAGCCCCAGGGGTTGGCACTGTACTGCCCGACATCTCGGGTTTCTTTAAAATCAGCTCCTGTATTCCAATCACCATCCCAATTATAATTTGCATCATCGGAAGTAATTGCATCCCCCCACGAGTACGCCGTGGTCGTGCCTGCCCGGCAGGCATACTCCCACTGTGCTTCCGTGGGCAATACATACGCCCACCCCTCGGGAATATTGCCGTCTTGCTGGGCATTCAAACGGGTGAGGAATTTTTGAATATCCTCCCAGGAAACCTGTTCAACCGGGCGGTCCGGGTTGTTAGGCCAGTTGCTTGGGGTGGCATTTAAACCATCTGTATTGCCCGTCATCACCGCCTCGTACTGGGCCTGCGTCACCTCGTATTTACCTAAATAGAATCCTGAGGTCAGAGTAACGTTGTGCTCTGGAGAAGCATCCGATATGTCACTCTGCCCCATCGTAAAAGTCCCCGGTTCCACCCAGATCATTTCCAGTGCGACGCTGGCATTGAGATCGACCACATGGGGGACTTTTTGGAGGGAGAGGCGAAAGCCAATATTGTATGTTCTATAATTTGAAGTCCCACTTGTGCGTCCGGCCGAGCGTAAGATCGTACCAAAAGAATACCACCCCCCCCCCCGGGTAATTCGACTGGAATCGGTAGTGCCCCGATTGAATGGATCGGTCTGATCCCCACTTTGGTAGGATGCATTGGCATCTGCGGTCCACTCCTTAACATTGCCATGCATGTCGAAAAAGCCCCACGGGTTGGCCGGATATTGGCCGATATCACGGGTTTCTTTGAAATCGACACCGGTATCCCATTCTCCATCCCAATTGTAGTTGGCATCGCCAGAACTAATCGTATCTCCCCACGAGTACGCCGTGGTCGTGCCTGCCCGGCAGGTGTACTCCCACTGGGCTTCTGTGGGCAAAGCATATTCCCAACCATCCGGTAAGTTATCCGCTTCCTGTGCATTTAAACGCTCGAGAAATACCTGGATATCGTTGTATGAAATTTTCTCTACCGGGCGGTTTGAATTTCCGTGCCAATTGCTGGGTGTAGCATTGAGATCGCCAGTCACGCCCGTCATCACTGCCTCGTACTGTGCCTGGGTAACTTCGTATTTACCCAGATAAAATCCATTGCTCAAGGTAACTTCGTGCTGGGTCTCGTCATCATACCTGCCAGTTTCCGAGGCAGGACTCCCCATCGTAAAGGTGCCCGGTTCCACCCAGATCATCTCTAAATCCGAAGCGGAGGGGACGGAGAGTTCATTATTCATCACATCCGCCAGGCGCATTACATCGGAGGCAATTTTGGTAAAAGTGGTACGGTTATCCAGATCCCCAAGCCCAAGCTGTCCATTGCCATTAAACCCGGCCCCCCAGAGGGTGCCATCCAGCATCAAGACGAGTGAATGTTTTTGACCCGCGAAGACTTCCTTGGCCGCTCCCGGGAAAAGTTGGACCGGTACATTGGACCCATTGACATCACCAAGTCCAAGCCTACCGTCCTCATTTGAGCCCATCCCCCAGACCGATCCATCATTTTTGATGAACAAACTGTGGCGTTGACCCGCTGAAATTTGCCGAACGCCAGAAGAAACAATTTCAACAGGAGTCGAAAAAAGACTTTCACTTCCTTTGCCCAACTGGCCAAAGTTGGAGATACCCATACCCCAAAGGGATCCATTGTCCTTTAAAAAAAGTGAGAACGCATTACCCGCCGCAGCGGATCGCACACCCGATGATACAATTTCGGTCATTTGATTTTGATCTGCTTGGTTATTGAGGCCTAATCGATAATTATTCCCATTCCCCGAACCCCACAGAGAACCATCTTTTTTCACTACGAGTGTATGATCGTGTCCGGCAGCAACACTGCTCACATTGCCGTCCAAAATTTGGGTGGGCCAACTCTGGTTATTCTCATGCCCTAGACCAAGCTGGCCATATTCGTTTCCTCCCGTGCCATACAAGGAGCCATCCTTCTTCAAAAAGAGAGAATGATTACTACCTGCAGCCACACTTCTGACCCCAGACATGGCGAATTCATAAGTGGAACTGTTGCTCAGTTCCCCATTGCCAAGTTGCCCGGATGTTCCCCGGCCCGTCACATAGGCATAATCCCCCTTGAGCAAAAAGATACTATGCCCACCCCCAATCGCCACCTTCGACACCTCATAATCCACATGGGAAGAATAGTACTGCTTAATAGCATTGAATTCAGATCCATTTTGGGCACGCAGCAGGGCGATATTGGTGGCTACCTGATTGAACACACCCACCGAGATATCATCCAGGTGTAAAACATTCCCTCCCTCGGGTGATGCAAAAGTGGCGACAAACTGATTATTATCGGATCCATTCCCGCTCCAATTACTGGCGGAACTGTAAGTAAAGGAGGCAAGGGATAGTGTATCAACGGTGACTCCGGAGAGAAGCAAACTACGGTTAATGGAAAAGAGACTGACCGACCCCAGACTGACCCCATCGCCTACTTCCTCTACCTGAGTTTGAAAAGTATGACCAAGCGAAGGATTCTGATTTTCGCCGCCAAACACGGCTTCCGTGGAAGAAACATTACCCAATGATGTCGTGGCAAACTGGGCAAACAAGGATTCACCCCCGACCGAAACCTGGGATATTCCAAACAATTGGTTCTGCAACTCCCCAAATTCAACATTGTAAAGAGAAACATCTGCATCCGAGGCCAGTAAGTTAGAACTTAAACCTTTGAGTTCACCCATTCGGCTAATTACCTCCTGTGCTTCGATCAATTGAGCTCCCTGCTCGGAAAGAAAACTTTGCTGCTTGGCAAGATTTACAAAGAGATCGGAACCAGCCATGGGATTGCCAAGCGAGACCATGATGGGCAAGGTACCCACATCCACCTCGGTGGTGAGGTTGGCATCCTCAAAAGAATTTATGCCCAACTGACCACCTCCATTTTCCCCCATACTCCACAGGGAGCCATCGGATTTAATAAATGCAGAATGAAA
>JAYOXT010000061.1:0-10265 GCA_038152995.1 Opitutales bacterium | reverse complement strand
TGATGCTCGGCGGGGGCAACCCCGCCCACATTCCCGAGGTACAGGCACTCGCCCGCAGACGAATGATGGAGATTCTCGACCGACCAGGGGAATTCGAGCGACTGATCGGAAATTACGATACACCCCAGGGTGCCGCTCCCTTTCTTGAAGCCTTGGCGGACATGCTCAACCGCGAGTACGGTTGGGGAATTGGGAGGGAAAACATTGCCCTGACTAATGGAAGCCAAAATGCCTTTGTCTCCCTTTTTAATTTATTCGCCGGTCGCTTTGAGGGTTCTCGGAAAAAACAGATCATGCTCCCCCTCACTCCCGAATACATCGGGTATACCGAAGTGGGCTTGGAGCCAGACTTCTTTCTCGCCCGCAGACCAAAAATCGAATCCCTTGAGGCCCCCTTTTTCAAGTACCGAATCGATTTCGATGACCTGCATATTAGCAGAGAAGTCGGCGCTCTGTGCCTATCCCGCCCAACCAACCCAACCGGTAATGTAGCCACCGATGAGGAAGTAGAAAAACTTAGAACACTCGCACGCCGTGCCGGAGCACCCCTGATTTTGGACAACGCTTATGGAGCCCCCTTTCCTAATATCATCCAAAGTGAAGTAACCCCGGTTTGGGACGAGGATATGATTCTTTGCCTAAGCCTCTCCAAGTTTGGACTACCCACCCTCCGCACTGGGATTGTCATCGCCCGTAAGGAAATTATCCAACTGGTCTCTCGGGTGACCTCGGTCTTCAGCCTCGCCCCCGGAAGTCTCGGCCCAGCCCTTGCCCTGGAACTGGTCCGTAGCGGAGAGATTTTGGAAGTTAGCAGGAAGATAATTCGCCCCTTCTACGCAGAAAAATCGAAACGGGCAGTCACCCAACTGCAGGAGGAAATGGATGGCCTGCCCTATGCCATTCACAAACCAGAGGGTGCTTTATTTCTCTGGCTCTGGCTGAAGGACTTGCCCATCACCACCGAAGAACTGTACCAAAGATTAAAAGCAAAAGGCGTACTGGTGGTGCCTGGCCATTACTTCTTTCCCGGACTGAATAAACCTTGGCAACATAAGGACGAATGCATCCGCATCAGCTTTTCTCAGAGTGAAGGAGTGGTGTCCGAGGGATTGTCAATCATCGCGCAGAAAGTGAGGTCTCTCTATTGATTTTAGCTTTCCTTAGGCTCCATCCTGCCGTAATTCTCGATCAACGAAACGATCTTATTTTTTAACTTTAAAGTATTCCCATGAATCGTCGATCCTTCCTCCGTGCCTCTGCAACCAGCAGTCTAGTTCTGCCCCATCTTCTCCTTGGCAAAAAATCGGGTAACAACCCTATAGTGATTGGCGAAGGACCTCATCAATTTGAGGTCACTCACGACTGGGCCCAACTTCCTGACCAATATAACTGGCAGACCACCCACAACCTCGCGGTGGACAAGGCAGGATTCGTCTATGTCATTCACGAGGGCAGGAGACACCTAAAGGACCATCCGTCCATCTTCGTCTTCGACCCGAGGGGTAAATTTGTCCGGGCTTTTGGAAACCAGTTCCAGGGCGGGGGCCACGGGATCGAGGTGCACCGGGAAGGCAACGAGGAGTTTCTCTATGTCTGTGCCTACCAAAACATCAAGGCCTTCGCCAAGCTCACCCTCACTGGCGAAACCGTCTGGGAAAAATATGCCCCCATGGAAAGCGGGATCTACCTAAAGGGAGAAAATGAACCCGGGGCGGTACGGTTTGAGGGGAAGGGTAAGCCCCGCTGGGGAAGAGACGCCTTTTTGCCGACCAACTTCGCCTTTCTGGAGGATGGCGGGTTTTTGCTCGCTGATGGCTACGGTTCTTTCTGGATTCATCGCTACGACAAAGAAGGTAACTGGGTATCGAAATTCGGCGGACCAGGGGGCGGGAAAGGCACCTTCAGCACACCTCATGGCATCTGGGTGGATCGCAGAAAAGGCGAAGAAACCGTAGTCATTTGCGACCGAGCTCACCACACCATCCAGTTTCTCAACCTCGACGGATCGCACCGGGAAACCCTTTCCGGATACGGCATGCCCGCCAACGCGGACACATGGGAGAACCTACTGATGATTCCCGAACTTCACGCCCGTATCTCCTTGCTCGACGAAAACAATCAGGTAGTCGCAAGGTTGGGGGATGATGTCGACAATGTGGTCACCAAGAAAAAGGTTAGCCGGGGGAACTCCAAAACCTGGAAGGAAGGTAAGTTTATTCATCCGCATGATGCCTGCTTTGCTCCCAACGGGGATATTTTTGTGGCGGAGTGGGTGCAGACTGGGCGGATTTCAAAATTGAAGAGAGTCGCCTAAAGCTAACGAAAGATGCGCCATCATCCCATTGAACCCAGACTTTTCGCTCATAACCGCCAGCAACTGTTCGAACGGTTGCCGGATGACTGCCCAATCGTCCTCAATGCCAATGACCTCATGCCAAGCAATGCGGACGGCACCCTTCCCTACCACCCTAATTCTGACCTTTTCTACCTTTCAGGCATTGAGCAGGAGGAATCGATCCTCCTTCTTCATCCGGGAGCCAACAAGGCAAGCGAACGGGCTCATCTCTTCATCCGCAAACCCAATCCCACCCTGCTCATTTGGGAAGGGTACAAACTGAACAAAACCGACGCCCGAAAAATCTCCGGAATTTCTCAAGTGCACTGGGTGGAGGACTTCAACGCGGTATTCGCCAAACTGGCCCGCAAGGTTCAAGGTCCCTTCTACCTCAACGACAACGAGCACCAACGAGCCAACAACCCAGTGGAAACTAGGGATCAAAGGTTTAGGAACTCCCTACGCAATCGCTATCCCAAAAGAAAGTTTGTTCGTCTTGCTCCCCATATGCATGCCTTGCGGTTTGTTAAAGAACCAAGAGAAATCGAGTTAATCAAAAAGGCAGTCGAGGTAACGACGAATACTTTCAAGGATGTACTCCCATGCATTAAACCTGGGGTTATGGAATATGAAATTGAGGCGGAGTGGGCTCGCTCCTTTATCTCAAAACGATGCAAGTTTGCTTACGGTCCGATTATCGCCTCAGGCAAGAATGCCTGCGTGCTCCACTACCTCCAAAACGACCAAGCCTGTAAAAAGGGAGACCTGCTTTTAATGGATGTGGGTGCATGCTACGCAAACTACAACGCTGACCTCACTCGCACTGTGCCCGTCAGCGGAAAATTTTCCCGGCGGCAAAAACAGGTCTATCAGGCGGTGCTTCGAGTTCTGCAAAAATCTATCACGGGTGCCACAGCCGGTAAAGAGATCAAGCAATGGAGGAGCGAGGCAAATGAGATGATGAATGAGGAACTGGTCCGCCTCAAACTGATCAGCCTCAAGGACATCAAAAACCAAAAGCCAGGCAAACCCGCCTGCCACAAGTATTTCATGCACGGACTCGGTCACTCTCTGGGGCTGGATGTTCATGATGTATCCAACGGACAAACCCACCTAACTGAAGGTGCGGTCTTTACGGTGGAACCTGGCATTTATATTCCTGAAGAGGGAATCGGTATTCGCTTGGAAGACGACATCGTTATATCGGGTGACCGACCAATCAACCTCATGACCGACGCCCCTCTGGATCCAAATGAGATCGAAGAGCGGATGAACCCTTGAACTCATTGCTCTTCCTGTCCACATTACAAATTTATGCAACTTAACCTTCTTCCCTTCTTTTTCATCTCCACTTTAACCTGCCTTGCGGTTCTGCACGCAGACACGCCCAACATAGTCGTCATTATGGCAGACGATCTCGGGTATGGAGATGTAGGGTGTTACGGAGCCCAGCCCAAGAATTTAAAAACTCCCCATATTGACCAACTCGCCAAGGAAGGTCTACGCTTTACCAGTGGATATTGTTCCGCTTCCACCTGTACGCCCACGCGCTATTCCTTCCTTACAGGGAACTATGCCTTTCGAAGAGAAGGCACTGGGATCGCCCCTCCCAACGGGCCTTCGATTATCCAGCCTGGCGAGACCACCATTGGTGATCTGCTCAAAAAAGCTGGTTATAAAACAGCGGTGATTGGAAAGTGGCACCTTGGGCTCGGAGCGCCTGGCGAGGGTCCAGACTGGAATGGACAGCTCAAACCTGGACCCAATGAGATTGGGTTTGATTATAATTTCCTCCTCCCCACCACCAATGACCGTGTGCCCCAAGTGTATGTTGAAAATGATCGCGTACTCAACCTCGACCCTAAAGATCCACTTTGGGTAGGTCACAAAAAGCCAACCCCAGAACACCCCACTGGCATCAGCCATCGGGATACCCTCAAAATGGATTGGTCTCACGGCCATAACGGAACCATCCACAACGGCATCAGCCGAATTGGGTTCTACACCGGCGGTCATGCCGCCCGTTTTCGCGATGAAGACCTCGCCGATAAGTGGGTGGAGAAATCGGAGGAATGGATCAAAGAAAATAAAGATTCTCCCTTCTTCCTCTTTTTTGCCTCCCATGACCTTCATGTTCCCCGCATTCCACATGAGCGTTTTCAGGGAAAATCAGCCCTGAGCTACCGGGGGGATGCCATCGTACAATTGGACTGGTGTGTCGGTGAACTCGTTCGTATCCTTAAAGAACAAAACCTGGAGGAGAATACCATGGTTATTTTCTGCTCGGACAATGGTCCTGTTGGGGATGATGGTTACAAAGACGGTGCCTTGGAATACATGGGAGATCACAAATCAGCCGGACCCTACAAAGGCGGGAAGTATAGCATCTTCGAGGGAGGCACAAGAACCCCCTTTATAACATGGTGGCCTGGGAAAATTAAACCTGGAGTATCCGATGAAATCGTATGCACCATCGACTTAGCTACCAGCCTGGCTTCTCAGGCTGGGATTTCCATCCCGGAAGAAGCCTTTGTGGACAGCCAAAACATTATGGCAGCTCTCATCGGTGAGAATGGAGCTAAGGGGCGTGAACACCTAATTCAACAAGACAATGGTGGAAGAGGTAATTTTGGCTTTCGGAAAGGAAAATGGAAACTTCTGCGCCATGCAAAAAAAATGGCTCGAAATGTAAAAGTCGAAGAAACGCTGGCGAATACAAATGTAGAAAAACTTACCTTGGTTGACTTGGTCAATGATCCAAGTGAATCGAAAAATTTGGCTAAGTCCAATCCCGACCTAGTCGAAAAGCTCAATGCGGAACTTCAGGCAATCTTGGATGCGGGCCGTAGTCGAGAAACCGACTCGGTCTCCCAGTAGCATCAATGCTCCTCACTCTCTTTTCTTTCTTCTCTATATGTGCATCTATCTCGGCTAGCGACGAACAGCCAAACATTCTCTATATTTTCACCGACGATCAATCGATCCGATCGGTATCTGCTTATGAAAATGCACGACCTTGGGTAAACACTCCTAATATCGACCAGTTGGCAAAATCTGGGATGCGTTTCACCCAGTGCTACACCGGCACTTGGTGTCAACCTTCCCGTGCCTCCGCCCTGACCGGTCTCTTGCAGCACCGACTGGATTCGATCCAAATCACCAAATACCCCATGGCATCCTACGATCCACAAAAACTGCCATTTTTCCCAAAGGTACTCCGAAGCAATGGCTACGAGACTGCCTGCATTGGCAAGTGGCATCTGGGAGAAGATGTGGGAGATGGAAGGGACTGGGATTACTCGGTCATCTGGGATCGAGGCAGTGCTAACGGAAGAAAAAACTCTAATGCTTATTACCATGGCACCCAGGTGCGAACAAATGGAGGGCCCAGAGAACCCCTTGGTGGATACAGCAATGACCGCTTCACCGAAATCGCCGAGGAGTATGTTCGAAAGCAAGCGGCTAGCCCAAAGCCGTGGTTTCTTTGGCTCTGTTACCCGGGAGTGCACGGTCCATACACCCCAGCGGACCGTCACCTCAATGATTATGCGGATGCACCCGATGCCCGTGTGCCATTGGATATTTTTGGCCCCCGCCCAACCAAGCCCGAGCACCTTACAAACCTAACCCGGTGGAAAAAAGATGAAAATGGCCTTCCGGTTGGCTACGAGACCATCGTAAAAAAATATCACAGGGCCGTACGGTCCCTCGATGATGGAGTCGGTTCCATGCTCAACGCTCTAAAAGAAACCGACCAGCTTAAAAACACCGTAGTTATCTTTACCTCCGACCAGGGATTTGCCTGGGGAGAGCATGGGATGCAGGAAAAATGGGCTCCTTACGATGCCAATCTTCTCGCCCCGCTGATTTTTTCGGCTCACGAGAAAATACCGGAAAACACAGTCTGCACCGAGCCGGTCAATGGGGTAGATATTACCCGAACCATCCACTCCCTAACTGGAATCAAGCCAGCTTGGAAAATGCATGGTCGAGATCTTTCTAATCTACTCAATAATCCTGAATCCTCGCTGGACGATCCCATGCTGATGATCAATACGACATACGAATATGGGGATCAGATTACGGAACATCTTAAAAATAAGAATTACGATATTTTTAAAAGGAGAGATTTATATGCGTGGATGATGATGCGTCTGGAACAATACAAATATATCCGACACTTCAAGGATGGCATCATTGAAGAACTCTACGATTTAAACGAAGACCCTGAGGAGTTGAATAATTTAGCCGCAAGTCACCAACATCATGACTTGCTCAAAAAACTGCGAATCAGGACGGTTGAAGAGATGCAAAAAAAGGATGGTGACTTTGTTCAATATCTACCAGCACCCAAAGAACCGTTTTGATTTGGGACCGTTTTCCCGCAAGTGGATCGGGTGTGCTTCGCTATGTTTTGCTGTCATTTGCCTATCCTGCTGTAATCAAAAAGATATTCAGGTAAAACCTAATCTCACGGAACTTTCGGGCAATGCATTAGGCACCACCTGGTCAATCAAAGTACTGGCCCGTAAAGAGTTTGATGCGGAAAAGTTAAGGAGGGAAATTGTTCAAAAATTAGAACAAGCTGAAAAAATCTTTTCCCACTGGCGACCCGACTCCGAGTTGTCTCTGTGGAATGCCAATAAAAGCACGACTCCCTTGCAAGTGAACCCGCAACTCTATGAGTTAGTCCAACATGCCCAGTGGATGCATCGTAAGACCGGTGGTTCTTTTGACCCAACCATCGCACCGTTAGTCAACCTCTGGGGATTTGGGCCAACCAGTGGCACACGATCCACAATCCCAAAGGATGAAGAAATTGCAGAGATCAAGAAGCTCACAGGAATGGAAAATTTAGAGGTGTTACCAAAAAACAGGGTTCGGAAAAAATTCTCTAAACTACAATTAGATTTTTCCGGGTCAGCCAAGGGGGAAATTATTGATCAGATTTGCCAACTTCTCGAACGATGGGCTTTGCAAAACTATCTGGTCGAAATTGGCGGCGAAGTTAGGGCTCATGGGAAAGGTAAAAAAGGAAAAGGATGGATCGTTGGCCTTGAGCGTGGTGAAGGGAAAAAAGATGAAATGGTATCCGTTCCCCTTAGAAACTATGCGGTGGCCACATCGGGTACTTATCGTCTGCATAAGCCTAACCCAAATGCCAAAAGAAGTGCTTCTCATTTATTGAATCCCCAAACGGGATATCCCGTTGAGCATCCTTTAATCGCAGTTAATGCATTTGCCCCCACTGCCAGGGATGCGGATGCTTGGGCTACTGCCCTGATGATTATGGGATTGGAAAAAGGGATGCAGAAAGCTGAGGAGATGGACTTAGCCGTACGATTTTGTGTAAACGGTGGCAAAGGAGTTGAATTTGTACACACAAAAACTTACCTTCGCATTTTCCAGCATTAATAATGAAAGCTCTCTTGTTACAAAATATTCTAATCCTGTTTTGTGCCAAATTCCTCATCCTGGCTCCCATGTTGGCTAAAACAACGCCGTCCGATCCATTCGACGTGGTTGTCTATGGTTCGACTCCAGGAGGTATATTTGCCGCGATTGCAGCAGCCCGAGAAGGAGCCAACACCCTTTTGCTTGAGCCAACCTCCCACATGGGCGGATTGGTAACCGGGGGGTTAAGCTTTTCCGACTCCAACCAAATGCACCGTGACACCCTTATGGGATTGTTCCATGAATTCCACACCCGCGTGGTTGCTGATTATCAAAAAAGAGGGCAGCCTGCCCCCTACGATCCCCAGATAAAGAATCAGGCAAGATGGACCTATGAGCCCCATGTTGCCATGCGGATTTACAAGCAGATGCTGGAGGAATCGGGAGTGACCGTGTATCTCGAAAAATACCTTGAAGACGTGTCTATGGATCATGGTCGAATCAATGCGATTGAGACCAGCGGGGGAACCTTTTCCGGGAATATCTTTGTCGACGCTACCTATGAAGGAGATCTAATGGCTGCATCGGGAGTGGAATGGACCATAGGTCGCGAAGGGAGAACCGATTTCGGAGAATCTTTGGCTGGGAAACAGTACCCCAAGAAAGAATTGCCCATCAACGGATTTGATGAAGAAGGAAACTTGCTTCCTCTGCTGACAGGGCAAGATGCCGGCCCACTGGAAGATGGAGATGATAATATCATGACTTACAGTTTTCGGCTCTGCCTGACCAATGATCCACAGAACATGGTGCCGATGCCCAAGCCTGACAAGTACGATCCGGCAAGGTTTGAAATTATGAGGAGAGCGATTAAGGCAGGTTTTGCCGACAGTATCTGGTTCGATCCTTACCCCTTGCCCAACCGAAAATTCGATGGGAATAATGCCATATCCAAACTGTTTTCCCTGGGACTGATCGGTGGAGCGAAGAACTGGCACCGTTCAGACAAAGAGGGGCGGGAAAAAATCTGGGAGGATCACAAGCAATACACCTTGGAGTTCATTCATTTTCTTAGCACGGACCCAACTGTCCCGAAAAACATGCAACGCAGATACGCCCAATGGGGACTTTGCAAAGACGAGTTTCAAGATACTGGGCATTTCTCCCCCGCACTCTACGTCCGTGAATCCAGAAGAATGAAAGGAATGTATGTTCTCTCGCAAAAGGACATCCGCAGGCATCCGGTCAAAGATGACCCCATCGCCATCTCCTCCTTCCCCATCGACTCCCATGACTGCCAGAGGGTCGCACTCCCCGGAGGAGGGGTGGTTCATGAAGGCACGATCTATCCGGTCAAGCCTCCGGGGCATGGACGCGGATATGCATACCATGTTCCCTATCGGGCGATTTTACCCCAGCCTACCCAATGTAAAAACCTGCTTGTGCCCGTGGCCTTGTCCTCCACTCATGTAGCCATCTCCTCCTTGCGGATCGAAGCCGCCTGGATGGTCATTGGTCAGGGTGCTGGCGTGGCTGCAGCAATTGCCGCGGATCAAGAATTGGATGTTCAACAAGTGCCCTACCCCAAACTTCGCGAGCGCCTGCTTGCACAAAAACAGGTTTTGGATCTTTCCGAAGACAAAATTCAGTGGAGGGAAAAATAACATTCAGACAAAAGAGATTCTTATGAAATTTGGTCAGGTTAGAAATACTCAAGCCCCACAGCTTGCCCGCCAAAGGTTGGAACCGTTAAGAATAGGTTACTTGCACTTCCAGTAAAACATTCGTTCTTCTCTTTCCCTGCCTTCAAAGTTTCGGGGTTCCCATTCTTCGATGAGTTCAAAACTGTCCGAAAATCGATCAATAATTTCCTCTCGGCTTGCTCCAAATGGTGGGCCCTCTTCGGTCAGCGGGAAGGTAAAGTGGATCGCCAGAAAAAGACCATCCGGTTTTAACCACCGCGTCAAAGCTTGGGCATATTCACCCCTGCGGCCCGGATCAATCGCACAGTAAAGGGTGTGCTCAAAAATCAGGTCATAAGGTTCCTGTGGAACATCTTCCAAAAAATTACCCGGGAAAAAAGCAAGCCCGGGAATCGACTGATATTTTTGACCAGCTTGGTTTAGTGCTAGCTCGGATAAATCCACCCCGGTCGTCTCAAATTCTGCCTTGGCCCAAGCGGCGGCATCGTGGCCACCACCGCAACCGGGAACTAAGACCCGGGTATCGGGATCCAGGTTTTGATTTTTCAACCAATCCACTAAACCTGGAGCAGGCTCCCCTTTATCCCAGGGAGTATCCTTTTCGATATATCTCTTTTCCCAATCAGTCTCTGGCATGACTTTTCTTTATCTAAATTATTTGCCCGACCAACGGCTCGAAACCGCATCGAGCCAGGAACGGGCAATGACTTCATGACCGGCAGGCATTGGATGAATGCCGTCCCAAATCCAATGAACTGCAGGAGCTACAGAAATGGCCTCGTCAAAAATATCCTGCATCGGAATATGAACCGCTTCGAACTCCTTGGCCAGAC
>JAYOXT010000060.1:0-10585 GCA_038152995.1 Opitutales bacterium | reverse complement strand
AAAAAGATTCGATCGAACAAAAGCCCAACTCAGCCAATCGCCAAATGTTGATGAAATGATTGAGCCACCACCCGCCCAAAACAGGCGGACGATGACACTTCAATCAAGTGCCCAAACTCCTTCTTAAAATAATCTGTCAAAGAACGATTGTTATGAAGACATTATCGCATCAAAACGAAAAATTGTCAATCCCTAAGTTGCTCTAGTTCAGTTACTTAAGTAAATAAAAATTTTTGCGCAATTAACTCAATCCGCCACCAAACCGCCACCAAAATTAAGCGAAAAAAAGAGATTGCCGCAAAAATAAATTTGTTAGGTTGCTTAATCTAAGCGGGAGTCAGGGCTTCAGAGATTTAGGTCTAGGTTTAGCAAACCAGCGCATTAGACCACTCTGCCATCTCTCCTGAATAAACTTAACTTTAATAGGACAATCCGACCAAAGGGTAAATTAAAAAGAAAACTATTTTAATTGGTTTCAAGTACCGCTTTCAGGGATACGAGGTTTTTCTTTGCCAATTCATCCCCTCCCGCAGCTGATTCCTCCAACCACTTCATCGCCAGGACTAGGTCTTTTGCGGTGCCCTTGCCCCGCAAATAAATGATCCCAAGATAGCGGGCAGCTTCCGCATTGCCAAGCTCAGCAGCTCGTTCGAACAAGTGGGCAGCTTCCATAAAGTCAACCTGCTGCCTCTGACCCCAATAAGCCCGCTTGCCTTGCTCGCAAAGTTCTTTGGCGTTCCCTGGTTGGTCAGCTGAAGAAATAATGGCTGGGGCAGAAGTGGATATGGGTGCAGCTACTATGCTTGTTGGGATTGCCTGATCTGCCTGTTGCGTTCCCGTGTTTATTCTTTGTCCGTAGGGAGAGGGGATACGAAAGCTTTTGCTCGGTGCTTCCGTCCGCGATGAAACAGCGGGAACAAAAGTGACCTGTGGGGGCTCCGGCAGTTCGTCAAGCGGATCCTCAGGGATTGATTCTTCAAACGATGGTTCAGCTGGGAATTCGCCCAGATCATCCGAGCTCGCAGCATTCATCATCGCATTAATTTTATCAAGGGTCTCATCCGCACCAGTGGTTTTTTGCTCAACAGCAAGTTGTGCGTAATGAATCGCTTGCCTGAAGTCAGGCGGACCCGTGACCCCTTGAGCGTAAAAGTTCGCCAAAATTAACTGAGATGAACCGTAACCCCGGTCCGCGGCTGCCTGAAATTGGATAAAAGCAAGAGTTTTATCCACATCCACACCGGTTCCCTCCAAGTAACAGCGGCCAAGATAATGATGACCGCTTGGCAGTTTGTCATCTACTGCATCCTGAAGGAATCGAATCCCTTTTGCCTGATTTGACTCCGTATCCGCCCCAGCAACCACATTATGCAGAATCATCAGTCCATACTGAACAGCAGCCGGAGCATAACCTTCATAGGCAGCCAGTTCGTAGTAGGAGGCAGCCATTTTAAAATCGGGCTCAAGGAAAGATTTCACTTCCTCCGCCGTTAAAATCTCCGCCAATGCAAAGGCGGCCAAAGGATCCCCCAAGGCCGCCTGTTTAATCACTCGACCGTCCGGATCCCTGAAAACCCTGAGATAGTGCGAGCTGACCTTTTGCGGATCAGGACCAAGTGGAGGCAGGCGGGAGAGATAACCCAAAGCAAAATCGCCCAACCAATGGAACTGCCTGGCTGAGTTTTCCGCATGATACCTGGCTTCGAGCAGGGAAATATCCAGTTCTTTTTCACCATGCATATAGCAAAGGGCAAGATAGGCCTGAGCATAAGCATCTCCTTGGCTTGCAGCAGTTTCCAAATCCTGCAGAGCAGACTGCAACCATTTGGATCCCACACTTCCAATAAGTACTTGATTAACAAGAAAAATGCTTAGAAAGTATAGCGGTATCCCTTTCATCATTAGTTTTACTGCTAACAAGCTATGCATCGATTAAATTAAAGTGGCAAGCGTTCAATCTGCCCATCGCCCAAACCCATCCCTCTGATTCTTTTCTTTTTCACTACTCATACTTATGACTGATTTTAATGAGAGTTCATCCACTCTTCGCAGCCCTGGCAAAGACTTAATCCGCCAATTTGTAATCTATGCCGAACACAAGGTTGGTTGGCTGAATGATTTCGTTTCCATGCTCAAAGAACAGGACATTCACATCCTCGCAATTTCGGTGCTCGACACCACCGATTCTGCGGTTATCCGACTCGTACCCAATTACCCCAAGGACTTAGCCCGCCTCTTAAAGGAAAGGTCCATCAGTTTTACCGAACGCAAGATTCTGGCGGTGGAACTTGAGAATGAGGATGCCCTTTCCCGGATTACCCAAACTTTGTTCCGTACCGAAATCAATATCCATTATGTCTATTCCTTTATGCACCAACCTCACGGGAAACCCGTTTTGGCCGTGGCAATGGAGGATGAAGAAACAGCAGAGGAGTCACTTAAGCTCCACCAGGTGAAAATCTTGAGTCAGGAAGACCTCGCCAGATAAACTGAGTTCAGTACAGCAAAAATGGCTGAACCGAGGACCTGAATTGACTGACCTCTGTTGCCCATTTTTTGGAAAATCGATTCCTGTCCACATCTTGCTCGGCCGACTGCAAGTAGTTCCACCACTCGGTCGAACCCACATGCTTATTAAATAGATTCGCTTCTGATTTTTTGACTCCGAGAAAGGGACTTGGTGTTTGCCACCTTGCAGATAATGACATCATCGCAAAGGCCAATTCTGTGGGATTCCACTTATTCCAATCATTGACCACAAGGTAAACCCCTCGAATTGGTTTACCGGTGGCATCTTTTAAATCGAGGATCTTGTAGGATAGACCAGGGATATTTAATGACTCCAGTTCCGATTTTAGTACATCGGGTGACTTGCCCTCAAAGCTGAGAAAGCGGAAAGGATGCATGGTTCCAATCCCATGACTAAATCCCCCCAATTGAGCACCAAGACCAGTCATGGGATAACCGGCGACTGCATCAAGGGTAGGAATATTTGGAGATGTGGGGTGCCATTTCAGCTTGGTTTCCGGCCAGGTCATGGAGCGTCGCCATCCAGTCATGGGTACAATGCTCAATTTTCCAGCTTTTCTAAATCCGTCCTCTAGCCTAAGTACACCCGGTTTCTTCTTAGACCAAAGTGCAATCTCTGCGATAGTCATACCGTGCACAAAGGGGATGGGAAATGCACCAACATAGCTTATCCACTCTAAGTCGATCATCGGTCCAGCCATTTTCAACCCGCCCAAAGGGTTGGGCCTGTCGAGGATGATGACTTCCTTGCCGGATTCAAAACAAGCCTCCATGGCGTATTTCATGCAACTGATATAGGTGTAGCAGCGGACCCCGACATCCTGCAAGTCAACCACTAGGCAATCGATCCCTGAAAGCATCTTAGCCGTGGGCTTACGATACTTCCCATAGAGGGAGAACACCGGTAGGTTGGTGCGGTGATCCACTTTATCATCCACCGGCACCGAGGCTTTTTCATCCCCATAAATTCCATGTTCAGGCCCGAATAAAGCGACCAGATTTACATGCGGAGACTGGTGGAAAATCCGTACAGTGGACATACCACGGGCATTTTTCCCCGCAGGATGGGTAAGCAGACCAACTCTTTTGCCTGCAAGAATATCAAATCCCCGTTGCTGGAGGTGATCGATGCCCAGCTTGAAATCACTTCTTCCAAGAAGCATTCCGGACCAAATCATAAAGATACACAGCACAAGTACAGTCCGGTTCTTGGCTGGAAGAAAAGAAACTTGAAGTTTTTGGGAATAACAGAGGTTCACTTTGAAGATTTGTAAAAGTTGGCCAAGGTCTTGTAAAGGAAGACCACAGATAGTCCCAATGATATACCTAACACCGAACCGCCCGCCAACATCGGAGGAAATGTATCAATCAGGCGCAAAAGGTCAGAGAAGGAGAATTCGGACCAATTGTACTCGGGGCTAAGCAGTTTATTTTTTTTATAATCAACTCCAAGAAGGCTTAAAACAGATAGCCCAATTTTATAATCAGCAAAGTAAATGGGCCCCATGGTCAATGGGTTGGAAATCCACTGCAAAGCAACGATCAAGGGCAGGTTCGCACGAACCAGTAAAGAAACAAAAAATACCACAATCATTTGTACGCCGACAATGGGAAGCATAGAAATCCAGATTCCCCAGAACAGAGCCGCACTTATCTCTGCCCTACGAAAAGACCACAGGTAGGACCGTTCATATGCCGTCTGAGAAAACCACTTCAGTACCGGATAACGATGCACATTTGAACGACGTGGAAGCGGGCGAAGAAACCTCTTAATTCTGCGAATTCTCTTAAATTTTAATTTAAGGAAATGTGGACATGGACTGTTTATCTGGTCAGTGAGCGAGGCTTTGATCTTTTTTGCAGAAATAGATAAATTCTCACTCACTGCGGCTAGGTTTTCTGCCAGTGAAAGCGTTGGTTTTGAAATTGAAACGCATTGAACATCGCCCACCCTGCTGACGAGTTCTTCTTTTATCTCTTCCACTATTTTTCCACAGACAAGAATTTTGGGTATGGAATATTTATTGGCCAACTGAAGTACCGCGTAGGGGCCTTTTCCTGAAAGGGAAGTGTGGTCAAACTGTCCTTCTCCGGTGACGACCATGTCGGATGACTGAATTTTTTCAGGAAGGTCCAACCAATCACTCACCAACTGGAAGCCGGAAACCAATTTTACATCGTAGGCCAGGGACAAACCAAAGCCGATCCCACCAGCTGCACCAGCCCCCTTTTCCAGTGCCTTGCTCTTAGCCGATGAAAAACATTCCTCGAGCAGCTCAACGGCATGGCACATTTTTTCCTCCAAAGCATCAAGCTCGCTGCGAGGAAGGCCCTTTTGAGGAGCAAATTGAAGGGTCGCTCCCCGGGACCCAAGCAATGGATTGCCGACATCACAGGCGATACGAATCTTGGGCAAATCGATCAAGTGATCCGCACTGAAGCCTGCAATACGGTGCCATGAGGAAGGCGGGACTGGGCTGATTTTTTTCCCGTCCGAGTCAAAGACGAATAAACCTAGCGAACAAAGGGCTCCGATGCCGGCATCATTGGTGGCACTCCCACCTATGCCAAGAAGGATGGCATCTGCCTGCATTTCCTTGACCGCTTTTAATAAATCACCCACTCCTTCTGTGGAGGTGTTCCAGGGATTCCGTTCGGCCATCGGAAGGGAAGAGAGTCCGCAAACGGATGCCATTTCCAAAATGACCAAGATGCCATGAGCAGGCAGGTCCAGTAAGGTAAGGATGCCCGAAGGGAGGTCTTCCAAAGAAACAGAAGCTGCGGAAACCTCCTTTTCTTCACCCAATGAATTTCTCGCTTTTAGCAGCAAGGTCTTGGACGCCCTGGAAGCAGATAACACTTCGACAAACCCCTCGCCGCCATCGGTCAAGGGACATTGCACCACTTCAATATCGAGAACCTCGTCCTCTAACACGGACGAAAAGATTTCACATGCCTGATCTGCCCGTAAGGAATCCTTGAATTTATCAAATGTGGCGAGAACGCGCATGCACTTACGGCGGTGTGATCAGCGAATTTCTTTTCCGCTTAATTCATCCACAATTTTGTAATTTTCAATATGATAACTTTCCGCGGCTTCATAAGTGATCTCCAACCCATAATTTTTTTCAAGCTTCTGAATTAACGGTGCATCCGGTCCTCTCAGTCTGCGTAAGGTCCGTGGGTGCAGGTAGACTTTGAGGGTAAGATGATCCGCAGATGATTCCACCTGCTGTCTTCGAACAGCACTGGTGATCAAACGCTGGATCTCGATGCTGACCGACCGTGGGGATTTCACCACTCCCCTACCTTTGCAGTAGGGGCATGCTTCATAAACGCCGCTGGAATTACTTTCATCGTGCCTCTGGCGGGTAATCTGCATGATACCCAATTGCGAGATGGGTAAAATGTTATGCTTGGCCTTGTCCTCCGCCATAGCCGACTTCATTTTCTGGAAGACCTTTCTTTGATCTCCCTTACTTTTCATGTCGATAAAATCGACTATGACCAATCCTCCCAGGTTGCGCAGACGCATTTGCCGAGCCACTTCAGCGGCTGCTTCAATATTTGCCTGCAGGATGAAATTTTTTCCGTCCTTACGGTCTCCTTTATGGCTACCGGTGTTGACATCGATAGAAACAAGTGCCTCGGTCTCCTCCATGACGATCTCCCCTCCCGAGGGCAGGAGCACACGGCGCATGAAGGTCTGTTCAATCTGACGCTCCACATTGAACCGTTGAAAAATGGGAATTTCTTCCTCAAAAAGGGAGACTTTTGATTTCGATTTTGGGGATATTTTTTGGATGGTTTCGAGGAGGCGACTGAAGTCCTCCTGGTTGTCCACCTGCACACGGTCGACATCGTCGGTAAGGAAATCACGGGCAGTTAACCCAATCAAATCCGGTTCCTCGTATAGTAAAGCAGGGGATGGGTCGTTCTTGATCTTGGACTCGATTTGATCCCATTGCTGGAGAAGAAGGTGCAAGTCACGCACAAAAAACCTTTCTGGTTTATTCTGTCCGGCAGTGCGGATAATCACTCCCATCCCTTCACGGAGAGAAA
The DNA here is from genome assembly GCA_038152995.1 of Opitutales bacterium. Lineage (GTDB taxonomy): Bacteria > Verrucomicrobiota > Verrucomicrobiia > Opitutales > Seribacteraceae > Chordibacter. Next base: position 3,994 of record JAYOXT010000060.1, on the reverse strand, counting down.
GATTGCCAATGATTCGCTTTAACCGGGAACGCTCCGATTTTTCCTCAATTTTTCGGGAAATTCCGCATTGTCCAGCATAAGGCATAAGCACGAGGAACCTTCCTGGAAGAGACAGGTTCGTGGTGGTGCGAGGGCCCTTGCTCCCAATCTGCGCCTTGGTTATTTGCACCACGATCTCCGAACCTATAGGATAAACACGGGGAATGTCGGAAACCGATTTTGCCTCGTCTTTGCCTTTAGACTTCTTTTTATTTTCGCGGACAATTTCGACCGAGGGGTCATTGTTCGCCCCGGGAAGCATATCCCAATAATGAAGAAAGGCATTTTTCTCCTGCCCAATATCGACAAAGGCGGCCTTCAACCCAGCCTCCAAGTTCTGTACCTTTCCTTTGAAAATTGCCCCGACCATTCTTTCCTTGTCCAGCCGTTCAATATCGAAACCTTGGAGAATCCCGTTCTCCATCATCGCCACCCGACGCTCCAAGGCCTCGGTATTGATGATTAGTTCCTTGTAGTCCTTGCTCTGTTGCCTGCGAAAGAATGCAAGGATGCGCTCACGGATTGGCCGGTTCTTCGCCCGCTCCAGAGCATGCTCCCGGAGCTTTCCTTTATCCACATGAAAGGGAGGGGGCTCAACCGGGGCCTGGGTCAAGTCGGTCGGCACAGGTGAGTCCGGATTAGCGGAACCTGAGGAGCTTTTATTTTTATTGTTTCGAGAGGAGGAACGATGCCTGTTTCTTCTTGCCATAACTGTAATGGTTGAAGAATCCAATAAACGCTTTACCTAAAATCTTTACTTTGAAACTCATAAGTTCAAAGAGATTCCTTTCGAAAGCGATACACGCTCTGGACCATCCCTAACATCAAAAAACATACCACCAAAAAAGAGCCGCCATAACTCAGAAATGGTAAAGGCAGACCCGTAATTGGGGTGATGCCAAGTGTCATGCCAATGTTTATGAAAACATGGGTCATCAACAGCACGGACACACTTACGGCAAGCATCGACCCGAAACGGTCAGCCGCTTTGGAAGCCACACGCAGGCAACCAAATACGATCGCCATAATCGCACCGATCGCCAGCAGACCACCTAAAAGGCCGGACTCCTCCGCAATGACCGCAAAAATGAAGTCATTGTGGGCGACGGCTGTCGGCAGATAGCCAAGTTTTGCCTGCATGCCCTCACCCAATCCTTTTCCAGATAAACCACCCGTGGCTACTGCAATGAGTGCCTGAATGCGGTTCCAGTTGGCACCAATACCCTGGGGGTCTTCGACTTCTGGAGCTAGAAAGGTAAGTATGCGTTTGCGTTGATAATCCTTGAGGGGGAGAAGAGACATATCTTCATAAGCAACCGTAGCTTCTGAAGGTATTGGATTCTCGGTTTTATATTGATAATAATTGTACACATCGAAACCCAGCAAGCCGAGCATCACCACGAATACGACAAACGTAGAAACGAAAAATTTAGCTGGCATGCGAGCGATGTATAAAAGTGAAAATGCAATGGGTGGAAACACCAAGGTAGAACCTAAATCGGGTTGGAGAAAAATCAAGAACATTGGCAGGGCAAAACAACAGGCAACCTTAGCGATGCCTTTAATTGAATCCCTCATGTCACCGACCTGAGAGCGAGCCAGTATACTCGCTCCTAGTACCATAGTAGACCACTTTGCCACTTCGGACGGTTGCACCTTAAAAAGACCAAAATCGATCCACCTTCTCGCCCCATAAATCATCGGCCCGCCAAAAACAAGCAACAGGGCAAAAATGACCGCAAAGTAGAAAAGGTGGGCATACCTCATCCACCAATGATAATCAATCAGGGATACAACCAAATAAAGAGAGAACCCAATGGAGCACCACAATATCTGCATCTTCCAGTAATTTCCACCACCATATGCCTGGGCAGATCGGATAAACAAGACACTGATCACACTTAGGACCAAGAGACAGAATGGCGTCACCCAGTCCCACCTGATTTCTTCCTGAATAATGCGTTCTTTTGTGGGAGTACCAGATTGAAAACTCATTTGTTAATCAATCGTAAGAAGTTAAAATCTCTTCGGTTATATCTGACCATTCCTGCTCAACAGATTTTCTCCCCTGTCTACGCCCGGCACGGGAGTACCAATAACCAGCATTCCCGAGATCTCCTTCCACCCTGTGGAGGTGGGCATGAATCCAGTCCCCTTCCCTACTCCCCGCATCCTGGGCAAGATCATGCGCCTTTGCCCAATTTCCTTTCCTGCACCACCAAAGAGCCTTCAATTCCGTTGTCCATTCAAAGACTGGCTCTTCCCTCTCTTCGATCGAAGATAAAAATTCGGACATTTTCATAGGCCAGCTCGTCTTCTCCAGCGCATCCCCAGTGCCATGGTGTATTGGTACTTTCTGCGGTGCTCTCGAATCAGAAAAGGAAGGTTAGTTTCAAATTCGAGTTCAAAATCCTCTAGCAGGATTTTTTTTAGGGCTGTTTCCGACCCGCCTTCTTCCAACCAATTTTCCTGAGGCGTAAATTCTTCAAGCCATGTGAAAGGAGTGGTCAGGAGCAACTGTCCGCCCGGAACAACCAAATCTGCCAGTCGGTTGAGCAAACACATGGGATCAGTCAACCTACAGAGAAGGTTGGCGGCATGAACCAAATCAAAGGCACCGAGATCGCTCCTCAATTCGCAGGCATCGCCCTGTTCAAAACTTACATTTTTGGGAGGTTTATCCACTTTTGCGACCCCCTCTCGCCATCGAGAGCCCTCTTCATGATAACGAAAGGCAAGCTCGCCGGTTTTTTGCATGGTCTGAGCCGCACAGATGAATGAGGCGGAGTAATCGATTCCAACCACCCTGTCGGCAAGACCGCCCAAGACAAAACTGCTTTTGCCCACCGCACATCCAAGATCCAGAGCAGACCTGAGCGGTGTACGATCGTCCATTAGTTCAATTACCGATCGGGTGGCGAAACCAAGTGCCTCTTTGGGCCCATCCGGCCAAGGAAACTGCTCATCCGGCCGCCCATAATGAAAGAGCAAGTATTCACCCAGTGAACGGTCGGTTTCATAGATCGCACTGGGCTTACCTTCAGTAGATGCCAGGGTCATCCTCCCGATAATTGTCCAAATGATCCTTGCAGGCTGGGATAAAGATCACGGTATACTTGATAATTCTTACGGTATTGGGGGTGGTTTGGACTGACCGCAATCTGTTCGGTTTCCTTGACCCAGAGCCTCGCTCCCTCCTCGACCGAAGACACACCGTCACACCCAACCGCCGCCAAAAGGGCTGCCCCATAGGCAGCTCCTTCGGTTGCGTTGACTAGGCAGCAGGGGGTTTCAAAAATATCGGATAGCATTTGTTTCCATAGGGCGGATCTTGCACCCCCACCGGAAAGAATAACTTTTGCCGGGTGCACGCCCAAGGCTTGCATCAGGGATAGGGAGTCCTTCAGACCAAAGCTCACGCCCTCGAGCACCGCACGGGACAGATGGGCCTTGCCGTGGCGCAAGGTCAGCCCGACAAATGCCCCTCTGGCATGGGGATCGGGGTGCGGAGTGCGCTCCCCAGAAAGATAGGGAAGAAAGACCAGTCCCTCGCAACCGGGCTCCACCGAGGCCGCCCCCTGAGTCAGTAGATCATACGCATTCCCCTCACCCAGTTCCTCTCTCTTCTGCTCCTCCACACCGAGGTGGTTTTTATACCACTGAAAGGATCCGGCAGCGGATAGCATCACCCCCATCAAGTGCCACTTCCCCGGCACCGCATGACAAAAAGCATGCAATTTACCATCGGGTTCCACCCGATACTGATCGCTTTGAGCAAAGACCACACCACTGGTTCCAAGGGTGGCCGAAACCATGCCTTCCTCTACTATCCCGCACCCCACCGCCTGAGCTGCCTGATCCCCACCCCCGGCAATGACCGGCGTGCCTGCGGCCAAACCTGTTAGGCTACTTGCCTCACCAGAGATGCGTGCAGATGCGATCGTAGATTCAGTGA
>JAYOXT010000059.1:0-11055 GCA_038152995.1 Opitutales bacterium | reverse complement strand
CCTTTTTGCCAAAAATTTCCAATTCGTAGCTTCCCTGGGTTCCGTTTTGTTGCCGTGAAAAATGGTAGCCCCGGGTACCGTTTGCCCATTTGTAGACAATGGCAAAATGATCGTAGATGTTGCCATAGCGGTCGGGATCGTCGGGATAGACCTGCCTGCCTCCGCTTCCATCCGCTTCAATGGGTAGTTCCTCGCCCATGGCCCATTGCATCATATCGATGGAATGAATGGCCTGTTCCACAATCGAGTCGCCAGCCAGCCATAAGTGTTTGGGCCAGTTGCGGAGTTGAATTTCCAAATCGCTTTGGGTGCCGGTGCGTCCGCGGTTTCCGCCCACCTCCCCAGCGTTGTAGGTGCTGTACATCGCATTGATATCTCCGATTGCACCATCGAGCACCCGAGAAAAAACGGCCCGTTTTGGAAAATTGTAGCGCCAGCAAAAACCGGACATAAACCCAAGCTTCTTCTCCTTCGCCTTTTTGGCCAATTCGATGACTTTGCGGATTCCGGGGGCATCTACCGCCACGGGTTTTTCGAAAAAGCAGTGGATACCTTTTTCCACAGCATATTCAAGTTGAGCAGGTCGAAAAGCGGGAGGGGAAGCCAAAATCACATAATCCACCCCGGCATCGATCACTCTTTTATAGCAGTCAAATCCGGTAAATTTGTTTTCCTCAGTTACCTTATAGCGGGGGCCGCAAATTTTTGCCAAATGGTTACTGCGCTGCTTGATCCGATCCTCGAATAGGTCCCCAATCGCAACCAGTTCGACTTTGGGATCCGCAGCCATGGCATTGCCCACCGCTCCGCAGCCGCGCCCACCGCAACCTACAATCCCAATTCTTATGGGTTTGTCATCGGTTAGCCCTTTTGAAACATAGGGAGTGAGGGCGAGCCCGGTAGACAATACACTGCCGGATTTAACAAATGATCGACGGGAGAGAGGAGATGAGTTCATGGTTGGATTCAATTACAGTTGAAAGAAGCGGAGCAATCGGAAAACGAAGAATTTTAAAGATTGATACTTTACCATGCCTGGGTTCAAGAATCTTCCTCTCCATTGCTAAAAATTGATCATTTATTGTTCATAAATATTGATTCACTCCAAAAATGAGTCAAAATCATCTCTATGCGGGCCACTTTTGAAGCATTGCCTCTGGATAAGGGGTCGTCCTTCCGCTTCTTCGAAATCGATCAGACGGGTGGCTTTGACGGACACTGGCACTACCACCCGGAATTGGAATTAAAATGGGTGCTCGATGGGGTCGGGCAGCGGATGGTGGGGGATCATATGGAAGCCTTCGGGCCATCCGACCTCATATTAGTGGGCTCCAATCTCTCTCATTGTTGGAGGACCGCCCCCGATTTCACCGGGTCCTCCCGTGCTTATGTGCTGCAATTTCCGAGGCAGGCAATTTCTGGAAGCCCAGAGCTTCGGGCCATCGAAAAAATGCTCGTTCAATCTTCACGAGGCTTAAGCTTTCGAATTTCCGGGCAAGCAACTGCCGATCGACTAAAACTTGCCTTCGGGCGGTTGAGGCAGGCGGAACAAGGGACTTGGGAGTCTTACACCGCCTGGCTTTCCCTGCTGGGAGAGTTGACTGGGTTGCCCCGGACACTTTTGGCAAGTGAGGAGTTTTCCCCCAAGGATCCGCAGGACGACCGGCTCGCCCGGGTGATTGACCTGATCTTTGAAAGTGCCGAAAGGCCGATGGGAGAGGGGCTTTTTGCGGAAGCGTGTAAACTTGCAGGTATGACCCCGTCTGCTTTCAGCCGGTTTTTTAAAAGACACACCGGACGAACTTTTTCCCGCTTTCTTAATCAGGCAAGAATCTCGCGGGCCTCCCGGTTGTTGGTGGAATCGGAGCAAAATGTGCTCGCGATCTCGCTAGAATGCGGATTTGGCAGCCTGAGCCATTTCAACCGAGTGTTTACCGAGCTCAAGGGCGATTCCCCGGGTCAGTGGAGGCGAAAGTTCAGGGCCGTCTAATTTCATTCTTAGGGATTTAGGAACCGGTAAGCGAAAAGAATTGGGCGGGATCAGGATGGTAGCCCGGGAGTGATCATTACCCGGTTGCGAAAATAAGAAACGACACGGAATCCTATCCACCAGCTACAAAAATAGAGGAGGGAGACAATCCATCCTCCATAAAAGGCACCGGTCAGGCTAGCTCCGTCCGCCGACCATTTTTTATAAGCCTCATCTTTTTCCGGACCTTGAGGCAATGCCTCGGCTAATTCCCAAAGATAATCAAAATATAGCCAGGTGGCCACATTGACGATGACCCATCCCAGAATCGTAAAAAGAATCATCGATGCCCAAAGGGGTAAGCGAAACTTCCCCCAAAATCTTGGCAGAATCAGGGCAGGAGGAATAAGCAAGAAGATAATCCAAGCAATTCGAGAGGATGGGATTGGCCCAAAGCTTGGAGGAAAAAAGCCTAGGTCCATAGCAAAATAAATCTTACACTTCCTCGGCGATTGATTTGATCTTGAGATCGCGCAACTGGCGCTCGGTCGCTTCGCCTGGGCTATCGGTCATCAGGTCCTGTCCCTTTTGGGTCTTGGGGAAGGCAATGACATCACGGATACTGTCACGGTTGCAGAGAATCGTTACCAAACGATCGAGGCCCAGGGCAATCCCACCATGCGGGGGGGCACCGTATGAAAAGGCTTCGAGCATGTAGCCAAACCGGCTCTGTACCACATCCGCAGGAATCTTCAGCACATCCTCAAACACTTTCTTTTGTACATCGGGTTGATGAATCCGGATGCTTCCACCACCCAGTTCGACCCCGTTGAGTACGATATCGTAGTGCTGACCGCGCACTTTCTTGGGATCGGAGTCGAGAAATTCCAAGTCCTCCTCCACCGGTGCGGTGAAGGGGTGGTGGGAGGCAACATAGCGACCTTCCTCTTCTTCATAGTGCATCAGGGGGAAATCGATTACCCAGAGGAATTTCCAATCCTTGGGATCGCGGAGGGATTGTCCGCGCTTTTCAAGAAGGGTGGCGGCTTCCAGCCGTACGCGGCCAAGGATGTTGCAGGAGCTTTCCCATGCACCAGCGGCAAAGAAAACGACATCGCCATCTTCCACCGCAAGTTTTTCCCTAAGGGTTTCCTTTTCGCTGTCGGAGAGAAATTTGAGGATGGGGGATTTCCATTCGCCCTTTTCAGATTTAATAAAGGCGAGACCCTTGGCTCCGAGGGATTTGGCACAGTCTTCAAGGTGCTTTAGTTCTCCCTGGGTAAGATCAGCAAGCCCCTTGGCATTGAATGCTTTAACCGCACCACCGGATTGTACAGCACCCGCGAAAACTTTAAAGTCGGAGGAGGCGAAAGTTTCGGAAAAGTCCTGAATTTCCATCCCGAAGCGCATGTCGGGCTTGTCAGAACCGAATCGGTTCATGGCCTCGTGGTAGGGCATACGCAGGAAAGGAGTCTGGATTTCCTCGCCGAGGGTTTCTTTCCAAACGGTTTTAAGCAGGCCTTCGATCAGGGCATACATATCCTCGCGGTCGATGAAGGACATTTCGAGGTCCACCTGGGTAAACTCGGGCTGACGGTCGGCCCGCAAATCCTCGTCGCGGAAGCAGCGGGCAAGCTGGTAGTAGCGCTCGATTCCGGCGACCATCAGCATTTGCTTGTACTGCTGGGGGGACTGGGGCAGGGCGTAGAACTTCCCCGGGTTCAAACGGCTGGGGGTGAGGAACTCCCGGGCTCCTTCGGGCGTGCTCTTGAAAAGGATGGGTGTTTCGACTTCGAGAAATCCCTGTCCGTCAAAATACTGGCGAATGGCATGGGACGCACGGTGGCGCAGTTTCAGGGCCTTGAGGTTGGACTGCCGACGGAGGTCTAAATAGCGGTAGGAGAGACGGAGGTCCTCGCTCACCTTATCCGCGGAATCATCCATCGGGAATGGGGGCGTCTTCGACTGGTTATGAACCGTGATGGAGTGGGCAAAAAGCTCGATCCCACCGGTGGGCAAGTTGGAATTAACCGTGCCTTCGTCCCGGGCACGTACCTCGCCGGATACTTCGATCACACTTTCTGGCTTGAGCTTGGGAAAAAGGGCGGAGAGGGTGGCGTTCTCAGGATCGAGGACCACCTGGGTCTTGCCCTCGCGGTCGCGCAGGTCGAGAAAGAATACCCCTCCGTGGTCGCGCAGGGAATCAATCCAACCAATGAGGTTGGCGGAAGATCCGGCGTTTTCAGGGCGTAATTCGTTGCAATCGTGAGTCCGTTTCATGTCAGCGTAAAAACCCTCTTTTATAGCCTACAGAGATGGGCTTGGCAAGCGGGATGACCACGGATCACCTGCCTGCGGATAATTCTTTCATTCCCCGCTTTTCCTTAGCCTGATTTTTCGATATGGAGTAAGGGTATATGGCAAGAATCAATACCAACTACGACAAACTCGCCGCTGGCTACCTTTTCCCAGAGATCGCCAGACGCACCAACGCCTTTTTGGAAGCAAATCCGGGAACCCAGGTCTTACGCCTTGGCATCGGGGATACCACTGAACCAATTGTGCCCGCTGTTTTAAAAGGGCTGAGTGATGGGGTTCAGGCTCTTGGCAAACAGGAGAGCTATTCCGGATATGGTCCGTCTGAGGGGGTACTCTCCCTGCGTCAGGCCCTGGCCGATTTATACACGGAGCGTGGTGTATCCCTCGATCCTTCGGAATTTTTCGTTTCCGATGGGGCCAAGTCCGATTCGGCTAACATTCAGGGCATTTTTTCCCAAGACTGTGTGGTGGCGGTGCAGGACCCCGCTTATCCGGTCTATGTGGACAGTAATGTAATCTTTGGCCGCACGGGATCAGCGGGGAAATCCGGATATGAGGGACTGGTCTACATGCCCTGCACCGAGGAAAACGGTTTCTTCCCCGAGCTTCCTGACCGCAAAGTCGACCTGATTTATATTTGCAGTCCAAATAACCCCACCGGGGCGGTGGCGACCAAAGAGCAGTTGAAAAAATTTGTTGATTACGCCAATGAGCACAAAGCGGTGATCTTTTTTGATTCTGCTTACGCTGCTTTCATCACCGATCCTGATCTTCCCCGTTCCATCTATGAGATCGAAGGGGCATCAACTTGTGCCATTGAGATGAACAGTTTTTCTAAAACTGCCGGCTTCACTGGGGTGCGCCTTGCCTGGACCATTGTTCCCAAGGCTTTGCGGACAGAGGATTCCGATGCAGGGAAAGTGCACGCTTTGTGGACCCGACGGCAAAACACTTTCTTCAACGGTGCGTCCAATGTGGTGCAGGCAGGCGGGTTCGCCGCCTTGTCCAAAGAGGGCAGGGCACAGACCGATGCCCAGGTCGCCTTTTACCTGGAAAATGCCCGCATCATCAACGAGGGGCTAAAATCCCTCGGTATCACCACCTATGGCGGGGGCAACGCTCCGTATGTCTGGTTGAAAACACCAGGAAACCTGACCTCCTGGGAGTTCTTTGATAAATTGCTGGGCGAATGCCATGTGGTGGGTACTCCCGGATCCGGGTTTGGACCTGCTGGTGAGGGATTCTTTCGACTCAGTGCTTTTGGGCACCGCCAGAATGTAGAGCAAGCAGTATCGGCGATGCGAGAGAAGTTGACTGTTTAACGACCTTCTTGCAACGAGGTGGCAAGAATTTGGGCTACCTAGAAAAAGTTTGGGCTATCTTGAGATACCTGTCTGCCTCCCTGTCCCCGTGCTTTTTGGACCGGGAAAGCCAGATAATTGCCTGATTATAGTCAAGCTCAACTCCCTGACCTAAAAAATACATAATACCCATGTAGCGAAGGGCAACAGGGTCGTTCACTTCAGATGCCTTGAGAAAGTTGAGTTTCGCTTCGGAAAAGTTTTGGGATTTGTAGTGTTCAAGGCCCAATTCGCGGAAGGATTGAACTTCCTTGTTGGCGGAGGGAGGAAATACAGATTCATCTAAGGAGCTCTTTTTTTGGGGAACCGAATTGCTTTTACCTTCGGAAAGAAGAGCGTCTACCCCGTCGATCTTTGCAGATTCAGATTGCCGCGTTGATAACTCCCCAGATGAAGTAGAAACCTGCTCGGCCAATTTGGCGATCGACTTCCTTTGCCTTTTTTCGATGTTGGATTGCCGAGTTGGAGAACGGGCGAGGAGATTTTCGAACCTTCTGAGTTGCAACTGGGCTTCGGCGGATCCACGACTGGCTGCCTGCCTTAGCCACTGAACCCCAAGATCCAGGTCTCGATCTATGCCATCACCAAGGGCCAATTTCATCCCGATGGTGAGCTGGGCCATCAATAACCCCCTTTCGGCTGCACTACCGATCCACCGGTTGGAAAAATCCTTGTTTCTTTTCACGCCATCCCCGGCAGAATAAGCCATACCCAGATAAAACATACCAAGGGGAAGTTTTTGCCTGGAGGCTTGCGAGCACCATTTGATCGCTTCCTTGGGGTCACGGGGGACACCAATGCCGGTGAAGTAGATCATCCCCAATGTGGCTTGGGCAGTGGCAAAACCCTGATCGGCGGATCGTTCGAGGCTACGTATTCCCTTTTCAATGTTGCGGGGCGGGTTATCCATCTCCATCAACCCGATACAAAACTGAGCGATGGGGTCTTTGGCCTTCTCCAAATCACGCAGGCTGGAGTGAAGGTATGCTTCGTCGTAGAGAAATTGTCCGCGTTCGGTCTTGCCTCTTTCAAGTTCAATGGATGCAAGCACGGCCAGCCCGATACCCCCATCTTTTTCGGCAGCCAATTTGGCCCACCTCTCCGCCTCCAATAAGTCTATCGGCAAGCCTTTTTCCCCATACTTGTAGAAACTCGCCAAGGCACCCTGGTAGTAGGAGTCTCCCTCCATGGCCTTGGACTGGATTAAGGAAAGTTCCTGTTTCAGGACCGTGCCGAAACCGAGTGCCGGCAGCAATAAAGGCAGAGCGGGCAATACGATCGAACGGATGGAGAGGAACCAAGATTTCACAGTACTCTTAAAATGGGCATTGATAGTTTCTCAAGTTATTTTACAAGAGTGCAAGAGAAAATCGATCATCCATCCAGTTCGACCAATGGAAAAATTCAACAATTGCCCCCAATGCGACTTTGAGTGGCACCCATCGGATGGGCATAATTGCCCTGTTTGCCAGTCGCGTGCTCAGTATATGCGGAAGGAGACTGAGCACGGGGAACCTTCACTGGGAGGAGTGTTTGGTTCCGGAAAAAATCGTGCGAGGATGAAAAAAATTTATCAGGCACTGGGGCTTCTTGCCTTGGTCTACTTCCTTTACTCCCTTTTCGGCGGGAGGTGAGATAGTTAGTTCAGTTCTGGGGGCGGAGATTTTCGCTTGGCTGGAAGGAAGGGGTCACGAAATGCCTGCTGGAAATCGTAGCCCTTCTCAAAGTCCTCAAGCGAATCATTTTCGGTGCGACCAAGGATGCCGTGCTCTACCAGATTGAACACAATTTCCCCAAAATCCCTGCATTTGCTAATGTTCCAGTGATCCATCATGGTTAGGGTCATCGGTCCAAAGCGATCCAAAGCATAGTCACGGATGCCCTCAAGCAATTCCATTCCCGAAACATGCCCACCTTTTCCTTCTTTGCTCTTTTGGACATTTTTGAGGGTATGGTCGAGTGCTTCACGAATGAAGTAATAGGCACCTTTGCCATAGCGGTTGTCCTGCTGGTGGATCTCGCGGATAACATCGGGAAAATTCTTGTCGCTCATCTCGGCTTGCTTTAAACAAATATCCTCTATCCCAACTAGTCTTCCCGATCAATTCGAATTTCATGAAAGTTTCCTACACACTTGCCAAGGATCGAGCCTCTCCGCATTGCATAGCTTGGACATACCGCAAAAAAAGGTTCCGCAAGTATTTCCGTTCCCGGATCGATGCACTCAGTTTTCGCAATGAGAAAGAAAGAGAGTTGGGAGTCAAAGAGCGCGAGGGAATTGAGGCGGAAGTAATTTTTTTGGTGATGACCGAGATCAAGGACCGCCTTGCTTCGATGGAAGAGAGAATAGAGCGTCTGGAAAATTCTATGCTCAGCCAGCAGGAAGCTATGAAGGATATCCGCAAGCCACCGGCACCAAAGATTTTGCGCATTACGGAAGCAGCCAAAGTCCTGCGTATCTCCCAGCGCAAGCTCTATTACCTTTTGGATAAAGGGGTCTTTAAAAGATACAAGCTGCCCCATACCCGCACCACATTTATCAAACTGGATGAAGTGGAAAAAGCCCTCGGTTCCGAAAATATCGAAGATCTCTTACGATAAAAACTTCTTGGTGTTAATATTATTTTTTTGCCTGCTTTTGCTTAATATGAGAGGCAAGTCCTTTTTTCACCTAATTCCCAACACCCAACCTAATCATCATGAGTAAAAAATTTCCCGGAGGAGTGGCCACTGGAGATGCCGTGCAGGCAATCTTCGCCGATGCCAAAGAAAACGAATATGCCTTGCCCGCCGTTAATGTAGTCAACTCTCACACCGTCAACGCCGTTCTTGAAACCGCTGCTGCGGTGAACTCTCCGGTGATGATTCAGTTTTCCAACGGGGGCGGTCAATTCTTCGCTGGCAAGAGTTTGAACAACGATGGGCAGAGGGCGGCGATTGCCGGTTCTGTATCGGGTGCCCTCCATGTGCATGCCATGGCCGAAGCCTACGATGTGCCCGTTATTTTACACACCGACCACGCCGCCAGAAAATTGCTCCCATGGATTGACGGGTTGCTGGATGCTGGGGAAAAATTTTACGAGCGTGAAGGTAAATCCCTTTACAGTTCGCATATGCTCGATCTCTCCGAGGAACCGATCGATGACAACCTTGGCACTTGCCGTGAATACTTTCAGAGGATGAACCAGATCGGTATGACCGTGGAGATTGAATTAGGAGTTACCGGAGGTGAGGAAGATGGAGTGGACAACACTGATATCGATAGTGCCCGTCTCTACACCCAACCGGAGGAGGTCAACCAGGCCTATGAAATCCTTTCTTCTGTGAGCCACCGGTTTACCGTGGCGGCCGCGTTTGGAAATGTTCATGGCGTGTACAAACCCGGGAACGTGGAACTGACACCCATTATTTTAAAGAACTCCCAGGAGTTTGTGAAAGATAAGCATGGTCTGTCCGGTAAACCAATCGACTTTGTTTTCCATGGCGGTTCGGGTTCATCCCGCGAGCAAATTCGAGAAGCGATTGGTTACGGTGTTGTCAAAATGAATCTCGATACTGATATGCAATGGGCATTTTGGGATGGGGTGCATGCTTATTATAAAAAGAATAAAGATTACCTGCAGGCTCAGCTTGGCAATCCCGAGGGAGACGATAAGCCCAATAAAAAATACTACGATCCGCGGGTTTGGTTAAGAAGCGGAGAGGATCACTTTGTTGAGCGACTCCAGCGCTCATTTGACGACCTTAACTGCATCAACCGCAACCAGTAGGTGATGCCCTCGCGGTGGCTTGCCCCCGCTGTGAGCACTTCCGCAAGTATGTTCCCTTTTGTAGCTAATGGAAATCAGTCAGGTTATCGCACTATTTAGTGCTTTTACTTGATTTAGTAATTCTTTTATCTAGTACTTATTTATTGTGAGTACATCCGATGAAAGTTTACCCAAGCGAATTGTCCGCACCATAACCTTGACTGAGGACGATCTTTTCCTCCTTGATGGGATTGAGCGCATTCTTTCGAAGTCCGGTCAGAGAGTCAAAACCGACTCCAAGCTGATTCGCACCGCCATTCAAGTGGCACATGATTCCCTGCATGGCAAAGAATATGATGTGAAGCAGATCGCCGAAAAAGTGGTACAGGAAGACGGTCGGTCCCTCAGTAAGTTACTGTCGAAGCCGGGTAAGTAGGCTTTTAAAGTTAGCCGAATAGATAACGGATCCAGTCTGCGGGATCGGCGGGTGGTGCCGCATCCTGGCCGTTTACGCTCATTCTCTTATGGTCTGCTAAAAAGAAATAGACCGGTCGGTAGGGATAATTTGCAAGCTTTTGGGTGCAAAGTTGCAGAAAAGGCATTTCCCCCGATATGGTGACCACCCCAACCTGTGCCTCACTGATCGCGGCAAGGGCATGTCCAATACCGTCGGGGGTATTTTGAGCAATCTTGACATACCCACCCAGGGCTTCTGTGTATTCCTCTACCCAGGTATCCCTGTTTTTTCCTATCAGGCTGAGGGTGTGAAAAATTCTCAGCAGGGAGGAGTTGCCAGAGGGCAGGGCATTATCGAACCAAAACTTTTTCCTCACCGGTGGCGGGGAAGACTGGTCAACGGAAGTGGCGAAGTACCCGGCCACCCGTTCATCCTTAAATTTCGACCCAATAAAATGGGCCATTCCTTCGGCCCGGCCAATCCATTCCTCCGCGGGTTCATATCCAAAAGGTTCAGAAATTGCAGCGAATGCAAGCTGGGCTTCCGTCCAAAAAGCATAATCTTCAAGAAAGCCATGCTGACTGAGTGAACCATCCGGAAAGCGGACTGACGAAACGGTCTGCCCTTGCCGGGCGTAGGTGCTTTCCATCCAAAGCAGAAGGGCATGAGCCCGCCCAATCCATTCATCCGAGGCAAAGGATACCCCCGCGTCAATCATTGCCCGGGCGATCAGGGCATGATCAGTGAGCAGGCATTTGCGGTCGGCGGATGGGGCTGTTCTCTGACTTCGTTTTTCTGCAAGCAGGCGGAGGGTCTGCTGGTCGGTCTCTGCATCCCAGTCTTGATCAAGAGGAATGGAACGGGGGAGGTAGGCATCCTCTTGGCTTGACCCGATGGGGGATAATTTTTTGGCGTAGATTTCCGCAGGCTTCTTACCTAGAACCTCTGTCAGTTCCTCCACACTCCAGAGGTAATGAGCCCCCTCCACGCCGTTAATTTCCGCGGAGAGTGAGCAGGCAAAGCCACCTTCCTTTTGGCCCAACGCCTCTTCGGCCCACTGCAAGGTCTGTCGGACTATTTTTTCAAAGAGTGGATTTTTAAATTTTCGGTGGGCCTTGGCAAAAGTAGAAATGAGAAGGGCATTATCAGAGAGCATTTTCTCGAAATGTGGGGAATTCCATTCTGCATCGAGGGCGTAGC
>JAYOXT010000058.1:7164-11818 GCA_038152995.1 Opitutales bacterium | reverse complement strand
TTGAGCGAGCTGCAGAAGAGGCATGGAGTTTGTCGGATGCGGGCCTGGAGATGAAGAAGCTTCTTTTTGAAGACCATTGGAGCCTGCGGACAAGAAGTGTATTTTTGCCTGACTCCGTTGTGGACAGAGCGAGCAAAATAGAGCCGACTGCACAAGGCGAGCTAACCTATCTGGTCAATGCAATAAAGAAGGTAACCAATGACCAAAACAAAGGCTCAACCCTTATCCCATACTCCATGGTTGCAGGGGTTGTTCCTGGTAAATCAGGCCTATTCGAACCCAATTGGAAAGAGGATCAAATTGCCCTAAATCAATGGGCAGCAGAAGACTTGAATGCAAGTGTAGGAGACAGGGTGGAACTTGATTACTTTGTCGTCGGTGAACGCAGAAGACTAAGCGAGAATACACGTCCGTTTACCGTGGGGAAAATCTTACCGATGCCCCCCAGGATTCCCCCAGGGCAGGAAAGTGATTGGACACCCAGATTTCCCGGTCTTAGCGATGCAGAAAATTGTGGAGAATGGGATACAGGGATTCCGATCAAGCATGGTATCCGCCCTAAGGACGAAACTTACTGGGATGAGCACAGGGGAAGCCCGAAGGCCTTTGTTTCACTTGGCTCAGCTAAGGAGATGTGGGGAAATCGGTGGGGGAATCACACCGGACTTCGCCTGCAGGGGGAAGAATCGGCCCACCGCTTGGGGAGAGAATTAGCCGCCGGCCTTACACCCTCGGATTCCGGGGTGAGGTTGATTGACCTAAAGAAAAATGCGGAACGGGCCTCCACAGGCCCGGTGGACTTCAGCCAATTATTCCTATCCTTCGGCTTTTTTGTCATCCTGGCAGGAGTGTCGCTGAGTGCTATGCTATTCGGATTTTCCATGGATCAGAGAAATCGTCAGGTTGGGATGTTTCTTGCCCTCGGATACAGCCGGTTGCGGATCCGGGTGATGATCTGGCAGGAAGCAGCTATGGTGTGCTTGCTCGGCACGGTCCTGGGGATTGGGTGGTCCTGGTTTCTGGGGAAGGGAATTCTTTCTATGCTTGAGGGTGCCTGGGGCGGGGCTGTTTCCCATTTATCCATTCTTTATGCACCCACCGCCCAATCGGTTATCCTGGGGGGCGTGTTATCTTTTTGCATTGGATTGGCCAGTTTGGCATGGGCCGGCAGGAAGCAATTGAAACATACTCCGAACGCCTTGTTAAGCGGGGCAGAATGGGTAGAAATATCGGATACTGAGAAACCCCTTCTCCGGGCAAAGAAGATTGAGTGGGCAGGATGGTTGATTTCTTTGGGCTTATTGATATCCTTTTGGTTTGTTGACTTGCCGCCAGGACCCATTTTTTTTGCGACGGGATCAATGATATTGGCCGCAGGGATGGCCCGCTTTTTCCAGGCAAAAAATAGGAAGAATTTCTCCTTTGGTTCGGAGATGATTCTACAATGCATGCAGCGAAAGCCGGGAAGAAAATTGATGGTGGTTGGCATGCTTGCCACGGGTGCATTTTTAGTGATAGGGGCGGGGGCGTTTCACCAGAAACCGGTTCAAGACCCGCTCCTTCGGGAATCCGGTACGGGTGGATTTTCCCATCTTCTATCTTCCAGCCTGCCCATCTATGATGATTTGCTTGGCGAGGAAGCCAGAGAGTTGTTCGATCTTAAGCCGGAGATTTTGGAGGGAGTTACCTTGGTGCCGCTCAGGGCATTGCAAGGGGATGATGCAAGCTGTTTAAACTTAAATCAATCCTCCTCTCCGCCCCTTTATGGAGTACCATTGCACTCCATGGAAGGAAGATTCAAATTTGTCGAGGGCGATTGGTCGAGCCTGGAGCAAAAGATGGAGCCCGGGACCTACCCGGCACTGATTGACCAGAACACTTTGATGTGGTCTTTAAAGAAGAAGGTGGGTGACCGGCTGACTTATTTGGACGAGCAGGGCAAAGCTTTTGATGTTGAGATTGCTGCGGTGGTGTCGGGCAGTTTTTTGCAGGGTGGTTTGTATCTTTCAGAAAACAATTGGATGAAGAACTTTCCAGGTCGGGGTGGCTACCAGCATTTTTGGTTCTCTGCTTACAAAAAACAGCAAGAACATGGGGTTCGGCATCTCAAGGATCGACTCTTTCACTATGGTCTGGAAGCACAGGCAACTACTCAGAGATTGGACAAATTAAAAAATGTGGAAAATACCTACCTTTCCATATTTCAAGGGCTGGGAGGCCTTGGAGTGATCCTTGGCACTCTGGGATTATTGATCGTTATTCTTCGAAACCTCTGGGAATGTAGGGCAGAGCAGGCAATTCTTAGAGCTATTGGATATACTTCCAGTAGGCTTAAAGCTTTAGCTTGGCAGGAAAATATAAAGTGGGTGAATTGGGGACTATGTATTGGTAGCGGAGCGGGATTGTTGAGTTTACTTCCTGCGGTTCAGAGCGGGATGGGGGAGTTTTCCTTGATGGAAATGGTATTTTTTATATCAAGCCTGTTCGGCCTAGCTGCATTTTGTGTATATTGTGCAATAAGCATGGGATTAAGGGAGAGCAAGCTGGAGGAACTAAGACATGAATAAACAAAGACTCCCTTTCTTTTTTTGGATTTTGCTTCTGCTTACAGCTAGGGTCGGGTTAGGCCAAGATCTAAGCGAAGTGGAAGAGTACTGGGATGTATTATACGAACAGAGTTTTGAAGATGTGGAAGAAGGAGGTGTGCCGGAGGACTTCTTTATACTGGAAGGGCAATTTTCCGTTGCTATGAGAGACGGTCGGAAATGCTTGGTTTTGCCAGGGCATCCGGTGGATGAACATGGGTTTCTTTTTGGGCCCCGCCTTAATAGCTCAAATGTGGAGTTGTCCTTTTCCTGCCTTGGCGGATTTAAGAGCCGTAAGCACAATGTTTATGCGGGTGCTTTGTCCGGTGTGAGGGGAATTCATTTTAGAATCAATCCCAGCTTCCGGGAGTTTCGGGTTACTCATTTAGACTATGAGGAGAAGAGAGGTGGGATCATCTGGTCGCCCAAAGAGTGGATGCGCGTACATATCCTCGCTCGGCCAGAAAAAGAGAAAAAGACCCGGCTGATGGTCCATATTTACCCTGCAGTCGGTGGGGGAGTGGATGGCTGGAAATCGAATTTTCTTATCGATGGCTTATTGGTGGGAGGAAAATGTGCCCTTTGGGGATTTGCTTATGCAGAACAAGAAATGGCCTGGGATGACTTGGTGATCCGGGGCCCAAAATAATTGCCTCAAAATAGTTCTACCTCCAGGATTTCCACATCGGCACTTGGGCATTCAACAAAGTGCACCTAAAGGTTGGGAAGATAAGATTCTCTTGCCAAAATTGCCGTCTTGGGAAGAAATAGTCTGCTCATTTGCCTATGTACCCCTTCTCAAGAATCATTTTCTTAACCCTTGGCTCGTGCATGCTTTTTCTGATGGTTTTTTTAGGGGCTGCCTTGCATTATGATGTTTTGCCCTTTGAGCATTTTGTTAAAGACATCACCCAGTTTGTTTTCATTGGTTACACGATTCCGGAAATTCTTGGGATGGGAAAAATTGCTTCCTACAAAGAGCTTACCTTTGCTTTAAAGCTGGTTTTGGTGGTCGGAGGCCTTTTTGCTTCTTTCTGTTTAATCGGGATAAGTTTTTTACGGTCATCACGTTTGCAATTGAAGGCCCTTAGCTTTGGAATTTCCATCCCCCTCTTTCTCCTGCTTTTTCAATTTTGGACAAGTTTTGTAAATGACGATCGAATTCTTCTTCGGGAAGATAAAATGGCCCTTTTCTCATTCACTCTAATCGTCTACCTGATCAGCGTATGTTTAATGTGGTATGGCTTGCATGTCAGGAGAGTAAATCCTGTCCAAGAACTGGGTTCATCGGTCAACCCGATTCGCCTTCATGCGATCCAAAGTTCAATCCCGAGTGCGGAAGAGTTGAGCCTGGAGGCCAGTGATAAGCATGTTCCGACAAAGACCGAAAACGCAGAGGAGAGCGAGCGGGAAGAGGAAGCGGTACAGCTTGCAGAAGAAGTGGAGGAAGGCCCTGCGAAAAAAGACTCTCCAAAGGAAGCAGCAAGCGGTAATCTCGGAGAAGATATATCCATAACAAGTGAGGTTGATGGAGAAAAGCTAGAGCAGGTAGAGCCCTTGACCGAAGAAAAGGATTTAGCACAAAGCACACCAGGGGCTGATCTAATGGATGAGGCAGAGACAGAGCCCGCAAAACCAGGTTATGGAGAAACTTCGGTAACGGAGACACCCCAGTCTTCCTCTTAGCCTATTAACAACATGATTTACCGGAAAATCATTTCAGTAATTTGTGGGCTTATGGTTGTGGCTGCGACGATCTATATTTTGCAGGCGGCAAGTTTTCGCCTGGTTGAATCCTATGCGAATTTCCGGCTGCAGTTATGTTGGGGAGATTACATGGAAAGCAAATTAAACCCGGTTCTTAGCAAGCTGCCATTGGACCATTTTGCAAAGCCACTTATAGACAACCATCAGTTGCACCCAAAGGCTGCCTTTGATTATGAAATTCATTACTCTAGGAAAATCCTCAGTTTTCTAAGACCACTCAAGGATCGTGTATCCAATTATCTTGCCGAGAAGAATAACCCCCTTCAGTCCTTTGAAATCCGCGATCTTGGCTTGGTAAAAAG
>JAYOXT010000058.1:1797-7064 GCA_038152995.1 Opitutales bacterium | reverse complement strand
AGAAGAATAACCCCCTTCAGTCCTTTGAAATCCGCGATCTTGGCTTGGTAAAAAGCGTGATTCTTCCCGGTCAGTTTCGACCCGCTACTATGCATGATGTAAACCATGGGTCGGCAAGGCGTATTGGAGATAGTATAGAATTTGCCGATTGTTTGTTTGTTCGCCTCACCCGACCAATTCCCATTGCTCAATTTGAGAAAGAGTTTACTCAATTAGAGGCTTCATTCGGATTTCTTGCCGACCATGGATTTGCTTCATTGCTCCTGCCTGTATCTTCCCCCGAGGCGTTAATTGCCCAACTCGAGTACCTTCAGGCAAACTTCAGGACCTTTGCTGAGCATATAATTATTTACGGAGAAGAGGAACTTGCTCCATGGGTTCTGGAGGCAAGCGAAGCACGCCCCAAATTTTTCAAGGCCATGGTTTTGAGAAACCCTGAAGTAAACGACTCCCCTCAAGTTTATGGCGGTGCTAGTTGGCTTCTTTCGATATACGACCATGACCGCGGTGCCCCAAGTGCTCTATTGGATTGGGTTGTCTCTGCGAGGCAGGCAGAATTTCTCTATCCTTCTCGTCTCGCCGGTCTTATCTATGAGCAGTCAAATCCAACCACCGATGATCTTCCGAGCCTGGTATTGGCCTACTTGCTCCAATGTAGAGATTACCTGCAGGAAGTACCTCACCACTGGGCACACAGAGAGTCTAATGGCCACAATGATCTGGGAAATGCCCCATCAACCCCAGGTGCCAAGGCCACGGACCAAGAGAATATCCTGGATGGGCATGCTCAAGATTCCGCGGCAAGCGATGAAAAGTACCTGTGCGAAGTGGTTAAGGAATATCGAGCTAAGCACAGCGGTAACCCTTCGGTGAGTGCCGCATCGAATAAGGCATTAATCCTAAAAATAGGAAGCTCCATCGAGTCGATGGGTCCCCTCGCCTTTGATCAGTTGTCAGCGAAAGATCCTGAGTTCGTCATTCTCTATCATTCTCTTAAGAAAGAGGGAAAGAAACCGCTTCAATAGGCCATCCAGCGTCGAGACCTTTGCAATAAAATCGGTGAACTGCGAAAATTAAACTGGGCAACCCAGCTTTAGTCCATTGACCGCAGAAAAATATTTTTTATTATGATTATTATGAAAAATTGCTTCTTTCGCACCATTCTTATCTCAGCACTCTGCCTCTTTTTTACGGGGTTTTCTGGGGCAAAAACTAAAAATGTTGTCTTCGTCGCAGGACCTAAAAGCCATGGTTTTTTTGCTCATGAACATGCGGCTGGTTGTAAGCTTTTGGCAGATCATCTTGAGGCCGCGGGACTGGGAATCCGGGTCACAGTAGTGACGGATGGGGGTTACCCGAAAGACCCATCTGTGTTTGACGATGCGGACGCTGTTGTGGTCGCTTGTGATGGAGGAGTTCGCCACTTGCTTAATCAAAGGCTGGGCGAGTTTGATCAGGTAATGCGCCGGGGAGTAGGGCTTGGCTGTATACATTACGGTGTCGAAACCACTAAAGGACCTGCTGGTGATCATTTTCTCAAGTGGATAGGTGGATATTTCGAGCCCTATTGGTCGGTTAATCCAGTGTGGAATGCAGACTTTCAGCTTCTCCCTCAACATCCGATCACTCAGGGGGTGCAACCCTTTGCTATGCTCGATGAATGGTACTATCACATGAGGTTTAGAGAGGCAACCTCCGCATTGGGTCGAATAACACCAATTTTATCCGCCCTTCCGCCTGCTCAGACCATGAGACGCTTAAAGCCAGGGGTGGAGAGTCACCCGCATCATGGAAACCCAAATGTTGCGGAGGCGGTGCTCAATAGGAAAGAAGCCCAGCATGTGGCATGGGCTTACCAACGCGGGGAAGATTATAATTACGGGCGTGGATTTGGATTCACCGGTGCTCATTTCCATGAGAACTGGGCATCCCTTGATGCCCGCAGGCTCGTTCTTAACGCAATCGCCTGGATCGCGAAGGTGGATATTCCCGAGGGAGGTATCCCTAGCCGGGAAGTCACCATGGAAGACTTGCTTAAAAACCAGGATTTCCCTAAACCTGAAAATTGGCAGAATCAGGCAAATGTAGAGGCAAAAATATCCGCCTTCAGAAAGTAAGCGATCAACAGTCGAGCCCTTCCTTTAGGATTCGACAATTTCTACAATTCATTTAGAGTACATCTGGTGGTGTTTGCTTTTCTTTTAAGCGGTGAATAAAAAGATTTTGTGTGTGGATGACGAGGAGTCAATCCTGCGTGGGTTTCAGTTAAACCTGCGTAACAAGTTTGATATCCACCTTGCCTCGGATGGCCAAGAAGGCTTGGAGCTTTTCCAAAAAGAAGGAGGCTTTGCCGTAGTTTTATCGGATATGCGCATGCCTCGGATGAATGGGGCTGAGATGCTCTCAAGCATCAAGCAAATTAACTCAGAGGTCGTTACTGTTTTATTGACGGGTTACACGGATTTCGAATCGGCAATGGCCGCAGTCAATGAAGGTAATGTCTTTCGTATGCTATCAAAGCCTTGTCCGCCGCAGACCCTGATCAAGGTACTCAGCGATGCCGTTGCTCAATATGATCTGATTTGCAGCAAGCGCATTTTATTGGATCAAACCCTTCGGGGAGCAGTGGATGCCCTTGCTCAGTCGTTGGCAACAACCCAACCTCTTTTTTTTGGCAGGGCACAAAGATTGCGGAGAATTTCAAATGCTTTGTCCGAATTGGTAAAAATGCCAGAATCATGGCAGGTTGGAGTGGCGGCTATTTTTTCGCAAATGGGATACTCCTCGATTCCTCCGCATCTTAGCGAAGCAGTCTATCACCGGAGGGATGTTACTCGAGAAGTAAAGACTATGCTGGCCGAGTTGCCTGAGGAGAACTTGAAAATGATCGATCTCATTCCTGGGTTGGAAGGGGTGAAAAAAATCCTACAAAGAATTGATGTTCAACATCAATTTGAAGAAGAAGATGGTTCCGGCGTGCGTACTGGGGCATCCATCCTCCGCGTTGCCCTAGATTATGATTATTATCAGGAACAGGGCCATGAAGAATCTCTTATTGTGTCTACGCTTAAGTCGAGATCGGAGAACTACGACCCAAAGATTGTGGATGCCTTGCAATCCTACCTGTCCGTCAGTCTTGAGAAGTATGAATTAGCAGAAATCTCGCCGAGAGATTTGAATGTTGGAATGATCTTAATTGATGATTTGCTCTTACAGGAGGGTATGCTGATCGCATCGGGGGGTGCAGATGTTGATCGACAATTATTAAAAGTCGTCAGAAACTATATCTCTTGTTACACAGAATTTCCTTTCCCGAAAAAAATTAAGGTAAAAATACCACTGGAAGAATAGTAGGCCCAAGAAGTAAGTTGACTGCAATGAAAGTGAAAACATATATCGGGTTACTTTCAGCAGGAAGCCTAGGCGGAGCCCTATTCGTAGGAATTTTTGGATGGTGGATGCTTACCAGCATTAATCAGTCCACCCAAGAGCTTGAGGAAGAAAGTCGGAATTCGGGTGCATCTTCCAGCGAGTATCAAGACATTCAGGCATTTTTATCCACATCCAGGGGAATCTTTGAAGCCCTGGAAATATATCCTGAAAGTTATGCCGGAGTTTATGGGGTGGCAAAGGACAGAATTGTTATGTCCAAGGAGGGCCTGCGATCCATTTCTCAGAAGTACTTTAAAAATTATTCAGAGGAGATTCTTAAACCCATGGAAAGGGACATCAGTCTTATTGAGGATGCAATTCTAAAATTGAGTAGCGGATCGCAGTCCATGGGCTCTGGGTCGTCGGGGTTTAAAAATGCAATGGTTGCCTACAGTGATGCCAAAAAAAGCTTTTCCCAAAGGTTGGACCAACTGGAGGTAAAGGCTGAGCAGAATATGTGGAATGCCCAGGCATCGATGACGAAAAAATTGGAAAGCCTAGAAAATGAGGAGAGGGGAAATTCGATCCTGTTCACCATCGCGAGTATTTTATATCTCGGCTTGGTTGGCTTTCTTGCCTTTATAACTTACAAGAGCTTCGCCAGTCCGATTCGCAAGCTGGAGGTCGCGGCCAAAAACTCCATCGATCATAATAAGCCATTTAACCTCAAGGAATCCGGTCCTTATGAAATTCGTTCGGTAACCAAGAGATTGCGTGGATTGATTTCGGGACTGGAAGAAAAAGTCAACCAAAGAACCAAGGCATTGCAGCAGAGCAATAAGAAACTGACCGAGGAAATCAGGCAGCGAAAAGAGCTTGAAACTCAATTGGTTCACGCCCAGAAAATGGAAGCCGTTGGACAATTGGCTTCGGGTATTGCTCACGAGATCAATTCTCCATCCCAATTCGCCAATGATAATATCCTGTTTCTTAAAGATGCCACAGACGGCTTTATAAAAAAACTTCAACAGGCACCTGATGCACCCGCAGACAGCGATATTGAATTTTTTATAGAAAATGCCCCTGAGGCCGTGGACCAAGCGGCCGAAGGAATTTCACGGATCACGACCATTGTGAAGTCGATGAAAAACTTCGCTTACCGGGATGCACAATCTGCTAAAAGGCCCAACGATTTAAATCAGGCAATACGTTCCACTACTGTGGTGGCGACCAACGAATGGAAGTATCATGCGGACCTGGACCTTCAGCTTCAGGAAGATATACCCATGGTTCCATGTAATATTGGGGAAATTAACCAGGTAGTTCTTAATCTGATTGTCAATGGTGCCCATGCTATCCGCGATCGTTTTCCTGAGGGAACCAAGGGAAATTTGGTTGTTTCCAGCAGGCACTACCCAGACCACGATTGTGTCATTATTGGGATTGCGGATAATGGGGGCGGAATACCTCCTGATGTGCAGACGAGAATTTTTGAGCCCTTTTTCACCACCAAGGAGGTGGGGGTGGGCACCGGACAGGGGTTGGCCATCGCCCACAATGTAATTGTTAAATCCCACAATGGCCAAATATGGTTCGACTCCAAGCAGGGGCAGGGCACAACCTTTTACATCAAGCTCCCAATGACGCAACCTGCATCCGATGAGGAAAGCCAATGATACTTTGAATATTTTGCAGAAGAATTGGGGTAATGCACAGAGGCAATTCAAGTGTCTGGTCTACTTTTGGAAAACTTGCCTATTTCCTCTGATAATTTTGCTCAACGGTTGTTCAGAGGAGAAAGAAGGGGAAGGGAGGGTCGCTGAGTATCTGCCATTCGCGAACCAAAAGCAGACACACCTCGATCCAAAGCAACTACTCCAGCTGAATAATAGAGA
>JAYOXT010000058.1:0-1697 GCA_038152995.1 Opitutales bacterium | reverse complement strand
ACCAAAAGCAGACACACCTCGATCCAAAGCAACTACTCCAGCTGAATAATAGAGATGATCTTTGCAAGATAGAGCCTGGTGAATTTCTAATGGGCAGTCCCGTTGAAGAGATGGGGAGAAAATCAGATGAAGTGCTTCATCGTGTTCAAATCACCCGTGCATTTTGGATGAAGAAATTTGAGGTGACCAATGCAGAATGGAACCAGTATGCTTCACCAGACCGCCAGAGGGGAGAAAAAGTATTTTGGTTAAGCGGAAAAATACTCAGTCAAGTTTGCTCATCGAGAGGGTATCTCGACGGCCCTTATTCTGTACACCAATATGAAGAGGGAAAAACCACATTTTTTTCCATAGACGAGGTGCAGGGATCGAAAGAAAATTGGACGACACCCTCCAATCGAAGGAATTATCGGGTGAGCGATGGGAAGTTTTCAAGTCTTGAGGAATTGCACCTATTTTTAATAAAACAGGGAGGCCGTGAATTGGGACGGTTAAACCAAGGATTTCCCGTTACCCGTATTTCTTACTCTCAGGCCGTGAATTATTGCTGGCTAAGAACCCAATCTGCTTACAAAACCAATGAAATCCCAAGAACTTTGATCTACCGGTTACCTACCGAAGCGGAGTGGGAATATAGTTGCCGTGCAGGAAGTGGAGAATTTTGCGGATTGGGTGAGGGAAATTACTTGAGTGGGGAAAATGCAAATATAGACGGGTCTTCCAGAACCTATATTTTGGACTTAAGAGAGGGATTTTCGACAGGGGAGCGTGCCTTCACCCCTTACAACCGGAAGGGCATATCTGAAGTTCGACCAAAATCACCCATGTACCCGGGGAATCGTTGGGGTCTACATGACATGCATGGAAATGTCATGGAATGGTGTTTCGATTTTTACGGACCTTACCCGCAAGAAGACAAAGTGGTCGACCCCATTGGGCCAATTCGTGGAACGAAGAAAATAGTGCGGGGAGGAAGTTTTTACCGTACCGCCCAGGAGAGCAGATCCGCCAGTAGGGCAGCTTATGAAGCCTCGTACATGGGGTCCGAAATTGGGTTCAGGTATGTGCTGGGCTTTCCCCTACGGTGATCAGGGCTTAAGCCAATCCCGCAGGATGGGGTCGAGTACGGTATGAGGCAGGGCAAAATTAGTTACTCGATCCACCCGGGCAATGTTAATGCCGACGCATTGTCCTTCTAAATTAAAGACAGGCCCCCCCATATTATTGTGGTGAATTGGGATGTCGTGCTGCAGAACGAGTGGAAAGTTATCTTTCCTTTTGGAAGTGGGTCCGCTCATAAGAAGGTTCCTGTTAAATAAATCAAAAGTGACGGAGCGGTGACCCAAGGTAACCCGCAGTTCAATGGCTTCATCCACTCTGTGAATATGCAAAAGTACAAGGTCGCCCGGATCTTTTTTTTGCATAGCATGATTGACCTGTTGCTTCGACCTTACTGATCTGTGGTCAATTTTGAGGATGCGGTCATTGATTTTCAGCCCTGCCCGGTCTGCTGCTGATTGCGGAATGACCTCGAGCACTAGAATCCCTTGTTCGCTTTGATTATCATCAGAGAGGACCACTCCCATGACTCCGCCTTCCCTGCCAATTGGTCGTGCTTTGCCCCCAAAGAGACCCAGCCTGATTTCATCTAATTCGGGCGATGCCGAAATCGCCCAGCGTGCATCGGTGCTGTCATT
>JAYOXT010000057.1:0-11883 GCA_038152995.1 Opitutales bacterium | reverse complement strand
GGAGGTATCTCCGGTTACACCCGTAACACCTCCTCCGGAACCTATGCATTCTTCCAGGAGTTCGCTATGGCCAAGCGCGA
Organism: Opitutales bacterium; assembly: GCA_038152995.1. Classification (GTDB taxonomy): domain Bacteria; phylum Verrucomicrobiota; class Verrucomicrobiia; order Opitutales; family Seribacteraceae; genus Chordibacter. The sequence goes on along the minus strand of JAYOXT010000057.1, from coordinate 11,803 downwards.
CTATGGTTCAGCGACTCAAAAGATGGCAGGTAACGAGCAAATCGCCACCGAAGTAGCCAACAATCCAAATGGCATCGGTTATGTTGGATTGGCCTATGTCGGAGCCAAAGGAATCAAAGTAATCGCAGTGGACGGTGTTCTTCCCACCGCAGCCTCGGCCAATGATGGTTCCTACAAATTGGCCCGTGGGTTGAACTGCTTCACCAATGGAGCACCAACCGGCGCAGCCAAGAAGTTTTTGGACTTCGCCCTGACCGCACCTGGTCAAAAGATCGTAGCAAGTACTGGTTTCGTACCGGTTAAGTAAGACGATCTAAGTTTGTTTGTTTTATACAAGGGTCGCCTCTTCGGAGGCGGCCCTTTTTTTGGTGCGAAATTGTTACCTAAGGGATGAGAAAATGCTAAGTGATCAGGGTAAATTAAACCTATGAAGGACGGAATCCGGAAAGCATTGAGAATCAGTTTACTCACCGAAACCTTCCCTCCGGAAGTCAATGGAGTGTCTTTCACATTGGCCCACCTTGCCCGGGGGTTATGTGATCAGGGTTCGCAAGTTGAGGTACTTCGACCCGCACGGGATTCTATTGGAAAAGACGATGAGCCATGGAGCGAGGTCGATTTACCGGCCCGCCCGATCCCCAACTACCCCCAACTCAGGTTTGGACTACCCTGCTCCAAGTTATTGAGAGCGAGGTGGGAAGCCCAACGCCCGGATGTGATCTATCTCGCAACAGAAGGGCCGGCAGGATTTTCAGCCCTGCGAGTGGCTGGAAAAATGGAAATTCCGGTAGTCTCTGGCTTTCACACCAATTTTGATCTCTACCTCAAACACTATAAAATTTCCTTTCTTAAGCCACTGATCGACTCCTACCTTCGGTGGTTTCACAATCGTACTCTTGCCACCTTTGCTCCGACAGACTGGATGATCGAAGAGCTGGAAAGTAAGGGGTATCGAAATCTTCGTATGCTTAGCCGTGGTGTGAACCGAGAGCTCTTCTCACCCAGCAGGCGATCCGAATCACTCCGAAAAAGGTGGGGTGCAGGAGAGCTCGACCGCGTACTCCTCTGTGTATCCCGAGTGGCTGCGGAAAAAAATCTCGATCTGGCATGTAAACTTTTTGATCAAATGATCGAGCAGGGTAAAGCAACTGCAGGAATTATTGTTGGGGACGGCCCTGAAAGAGAAAGACTAACCCGAAAGTATCCCCGACTTCTCTTCCCTGGATGTCTCAATAAAATCTCTCTCGCCGAGCACTATGCATCCGCAGATCTGTTTGTCTTTCCAAGCACCACCGAAACCTTTGGGAATGTGGTAACCGAGGCACTCACCTCTGGACTGCCCGTGATTGCCTACGATTATGCCGCACCATCTGAATATATCGAACATGGGAAGAATGGTTTTTTATCGCCGCTTGGTGATCAGGATTCTCTCAAAGAAAACCTCAATCTTGCACTGGGAATGTCTGGGATAAACCAAGCCATAATGAGTCGCAAGGCCCGTGAATCTACCAAGCGGGCAGACTGGAATAAAATCGTGGCCAAGTTTCACCGAGACTTAGTGGAGGCCTCGATGGAATGTCCTTATTCTTCGAATTACCAGATTACACCAGCAGAATGTGTCCGGGCGCCTGCATAATGCCGAAAAAAAAGACCAAGCTCACATACCGAACGATCTTTCTTTCTGATACCCACTTGGGTATGCGCGAAACTGGCATCAAGAAACTGAATCACTTCCTTGCTCATGTTCACTGCAAAACCCTTGTGCTTAATGGAGACTTTATAGATGGATGGGCTCTAAAAAGAGCCGGTGGATGGAAAAAAGAACACACCCGATGCATCCGGCTAATTTTAAAAATGGTTGAAAAAAGAAAGACCCGGGTAATCTACCTTCGTGGAAACCATGATGATTTCCTCTGCAATATTCTGCCCTTCGCCTTTGAGAAAATCCGTATCGAAGAGCACTTTATCTTTCAGGGAACAGACCGGAAATACCTAGTTCTTCATGGGGATTGCTTCGATTCCTTTTCCACCAAAAGAAAGTGGATTGCACGGGTGGGTTCGATTGGGTACGACAACCTGATGCGATTCAACCGGGTTTATAACCGGTACCGCAAGCTACGGGGAAAAAAGCCTTTTTCCCTGAGTGCCTGGGCCAAAGCCAAGGTCAAAGGGGCCGTCAATCATGTACATCGATACGAGGAAAGCCTGGCAGAAATGGCCCGAAAGTTTCAATGCCAAGGAATGATTTGCGGGCATATTCATGTTGCCTCAGACCGTATGATTGGGGGTGTCCGCTACCTGAACAGCGGGGATTGGGTAGAATCCAATACCTGTATCGTCGAAACGATGGACAGGAAATTGAATTTGTTAACTTACAATAAATTCCTCAAAGATCTTCGGTCAGAGCAGGCAGTCCACAACCTCAGCATCTCCATAGCTCAGAAGAATCGGTGCCAACAACTGCCCAAAGTAAGCCCTCTTAAAGCAGCGGCTTAAAAGTACCCGTCTCTTGCTCAAAAAAAATGCAACCCTCAGGGAGTTGCAGTTTTAATTGGGTAATAAGGTAACTGAAACAAACAAACTGTTCTATGAAGAACATCTATACTTTATCTTAGCCCTTCCCGCATTTGAACAAACCGGTGCAACAAGAGCGCAACAAATTCATTTTTTGGACTTATACAAGGGGGTGAATACCCCCGAAGTTCATCCTCGGACTTGATCCGCTAAGGCAGAAAATAACATAACTTTTCGATGCTTGGCGCAGAGTTGTTACATTGAGGGTGTAAAGTAATTCAGATCCATCCCCCTTGAACACTTTCAAATCATGAGTGAATCCTCCACCTTTACCCCACCCAAACACTCGATCCTAGTAATCGATGATGAGCCTGACCTTTGCGAACTGATTGAATTTCAACTGCAAAAGGAGGGTTTCCGGACCAGTTCTCTTTCGAACCCTCTTGAGGCAATCGGGCATGCCCGTGATTTTCTCCCCGACTTGATCATCCTCGATGTAATGATGCCCGAGTTGGACGGCTTGCGCCTCTGTAGCATGCTCAAAGTGGACTCACAACTCCGAGACGTGCCCATTCTCTTTCTCACTGCCCGAAGCGATGCAGACGAAAGGGTGAAAGGATTTGAACGCGGTGCCGACGACTACCTGACCAAGCCCTTTGACAACCGGGAACTGATCGCCCGATCCAAGGCGATCCTCGCCCGGACGCTCAAGAAAAAACTCGCCATGTCTGGCAAACTCGAAGGTGGGGGAATCGTCCTCGACCCAGAAAGCCACGAGGTCTTCATCGAGGAAAAACTGGTCGATCTTACCCATACGGAATTTCGCCTTCTTCATTTGATGATGGAGAGAATTGGCCGGGTACAAAGCCGGGAAAATCTTCTGGTCAATGTATGGAACTATGACTCAGACATAGAGACACGCACAGTGGACAACCATGTGGGTCGCCTGCGGGGTAAACTCGGGGACAAGGGCGATATGATCAAAACCGTGCGTGGCGTTGGCTACAAACTGGTGATCGACTGAAACTTCCACTTCCCTCTCTCCAAAACATGATTGAGGCACTGGTGCTTTCTCTGGGGGGGGTGGCCCTGTACTTTTGGATTCAAGAGAGATACAGCCGTAGGTTGATCCGAGAATTTGCAACCTCCATCCGCGAAGGAAACTCCTACATTTTAGAAAAACCTCTCTTCCTGAACGAAAATTTCCCACTGGAACTCTGTCAAAAAACACTCGATGAAAATGCCAGCCGCATTGCCATCCTGGAAAAGGAGAGCAACCGAACCCATCATGCTTTCAATGAAATTCTTGGGGGCATGCTGGACGGTGCCATCATTCTTGATCGCGACCACGGGATAACCTTTGCCAATTCCACCGCCCAAAGAAATTTTTCCCTTGGAAGGGAGATGAAAGGCCGGAGGCTGGAAGCCTTCATTGACTCCTTTGAAGTCCTTGAACTACTTAACCAGTTGAGCCAGGGAAAACAACCCGGCAAAGCAGAGTTCACCTTTAGGAGGAATGGCACCATTAAGGATTTCGAAGTCGCCACCGCCCTGCTCTCTCCCATACGGATCAATCCCGGGGAAGTATATCTGCTCCTGTTTCGCGAAGTTACTGAAATTAAGCGTGCGGAACGCTTGCGAAAAGACTTTGTGGCCAATGCATCGCACGAACTGCGCACGCCGGTTACCATGATCAAGGGGTTTGCAGAATCCCTGGTCGACACCCCAGACCTCTCCGAGACTCACCGAACTTCCTTCCTAGGCAAAATTCACAAAAATGCACTGAGGCTGCAGGCCCTGGTGGACGACTTGCTCAGCCTCTCGGAATTGGAAGGAAGCGAGCAACCCATCCACCCTACCAACAATAAACTATGTGAGGTCATTAAGGGGGTTGACCTCTATCTTCAGGACAAGCCCTATGTGGATGCAGGCAAACTGAAGTTTTCTTTTGCTGAGGAAAAGGACGGCTTTCCCTTTGATGCGATCAAAGTGGCGATGGCGATTGGTAATCTCATCGATAACGCTTTCAAATATGCGGGAAATTTTTCTGAGGTACGGGTCAGCACCACCCTATCTGAATATGGGGAGAATATCACCTGCTCGGTCACAGATGACGGCATCGGCATACCAGATAAAGATTTGGAGCGTATCTTCGAGCGCTTCTATGTCGTCGATAAAGGAAGATCTCGCGAAAAAGGCGGCACTGGACTGGGGTTGAGTATCGTCAAGCATGTGACTGAAGCTCATGGAGGCAGAGTCTATGCCAGCAGTGAACCCGGAAAGGGAACCACTTTTTCGCTGCAACTTCCGAGGTTTCACCAATGAAAGCATTAAAAGTCAAGCTTTGTTACATAATTGGCGCAATTCCGTCACATAATAATCAAGGGGGTATGGTATCATACATTCCGTCTTCATGAATCAATCCATTCACTCTCCCCAAGCACACAAACTTTAGACCTCGTTTAGATTTCTCTTCCTTAGCCATTGAACATGAATTCCTCCCAACGGAAAGACAACTGGATCAAACTCTTTTTTGCCAGTAACGCCGTAACCTCGATCATTATTCTCGGTCTCATCACCCTATTTCTATTCAAGGAAGGGATTGAGTTCTTTGGCCAGTACAGGCACGACCTGCAAAGATACCGCAAATCGGGCATGGAGTACGCCAATGTGGTAACCAAGCAGCACGATGACCAAACCCTGCTCTACCGCTATCTCGAAAACATCCTCGCCCAGGAAACCGCTGCATTGGAATCCATTGCCACCAATGATGCCACTCGTACCAGTGCAGAGAAATATACCAGGCAATTGCTTGATTTGACCCGCGACTTTCAGAACACCAAGGAACTCCTGTTGATCTACGAAAAGAAGGTGGTGAAATGGGCGGCGGAGACCAAACTTTTCCTCCTCACTCAAAGCGATATGATCGAAGTGAAGGAGGAGGCTCTCAAGCAGGGTCTCCCAGTGGAAGATTTCCCCGAGACAATTGCACAGCTTAAGGAACGAACTTTTTTCACTCATAAAGAATTGGCGAGGTGGCAGAATTATTTCATCCGCCACCAGAGAGAAGACCTGGCCAAACGGATCAACCCCATCGTGGGCACCGAATCCGGCACCGAAAAAGAGGGCCAAATCACCAGCCTTACCCCGCTGATTCAGGCCTCAGCCAACCAACAGTATGCCGAGATTCTGTCTAAGCAAAGAAAACAGTTTTCTTCCCTGCTCAATCGCTTTAAGCCAAGCTTTCTGCTGGCTAAATCAGTAAAAGATTTCTCCCAGGCAAAAACCGCACTCAGTGAATACCTTGCCTCTGTACCCCTCTATGAGGAAAGACTCACTGAGTGGGACCCAACCCAACCCTACCCGCTCCATCGTGCGTTCAGCGGCTTCCTTTTGGGCAAGGACTGGGTCACTAACAGTGCCCGGCAGGATTGGTATGGCGTCCTCCCCCTCCTTTCAGGGTCGCTTTTGGTAAGTTTGATTGCTCTTGCCCTGGCTATTCCCTTTGGCGTGGGCTCGGCAATCTATGTCAATCAGGTGGCCTCCGCCCGGGAGCAATCCTTCATCAAACCCTGCATCGAGTTCATCTCCGCCATCCCCTCGGTGCTGATTGGTTTCTTTGGGATCGCCGTGCTCGGGGGAATGGTCAGCCTGATCGCGGACGAACGACTCAACTCCCTGACCGCCGGCTTTCTTCTCGCTCTGATGACGGTGCCAACCATTTTCACCCTCGCCGAGGACTCGCTCAATAATGTTCCACGGGCCTTGCGGGATGCGTCTCTCTCGCTCGGGGCCAACCGTTGGCAGACCTGTGCACGGGTCATCTTTCCCTCCGCTATTACCGGTATTATCTCGGCGGTTCTCCTCGGGTTTGGACGGGTCATCGGAGAAACCATGGTGGTGCTCCTGTGTGCTGGCAACCGCATCGCCATACCCGACTTCACTTCTGGTTTGGGTGTGTTTGCCCAGCCCGTTCACACTATGACGGGAATCATCGCTCAGGAAATGGGTGAAGTGGAATTTGGGAGCATCCACTACCGGGCACTCTTCATGGTGGGCATCGCTCTCTTTCTGATCGCCTTGTTGGTGAATTTCCTCTCTCAAACCATTGCCGGCCGCTACAAAGCGAGCTACTGACCCTATGAGCCCAGAAAAAGAACCCAGGCATCCTTTCGAGAGCCGCCTCACCACGGAGAGAGCTCAGGAATCCCTCATGTTTGGTCTGCTTCGAGGCATGACCTTCTTTGTGCTTTTTTGTGCCGCTTTTCTGTTTTGGGACATTATCTCCAAAGGATCATCCAAGGTGTTTGAAGGCGATGGATTGATTAACTGGGAATTTTTGACCGAACATCCGCAGACCCTCCATGTCATTGGCGAAGGAGAAGATGAAATTAAGCTTAGTTCGAGCAACTACTACAAGCTCAAGGATGAAAAGATGCTCAACAAATGGGGAGAATTTCGCCAATCAGACGGGCACGACTCCGCACGCAGGGAACTGGATGCCCGCTTCTCCCGGTTGCAAAATGAATGGTCCAAGGACTCCCTACTTGTCGCCGATGAAAAGTTTCTGCTTCGCGAGCGGGAAAATGCCACCAACAAGTTTGCTTTTTGGAAGGAAATGCTCACCGACCCCAAAACCACTGCCGAAGATTTCGAAATCAAGGTGGAAGAGGTGCCCGGCATGGTTACCCAATTTATGCTTGGGCATTTTGAAAAGGAGAGAAGCCGGCTCTCCCTCGTAGAAGAAAAAGTGACTCTTTTTCGGGCCACGAACTACCCAAAAATCGAAAATCTCTCCCTGGCTCATGCAGAAGAAGTGGAAATGGCATATCTTGCCTTCCTCGCTGAGATTCCCGAGGCTTACAACCAGTCGATGTCTTCATTTGGTGAAGAGGCCAAATCGTCCTACGACGAATTTCTCCAAGCCGAAGGACCAAAGGAATTTGGCCGGTTTGCGGAGGCCCTTGTTGCCTACTCCGCGGCACGCAATGTTCTCCTTGGCCCAGACCATGAAATCGAGAACTGGGAAGCCCTGCAGGCATCGCTCGCACCCTTCAAGCAGGCAATGGCCGTATCCCTGCCATCGAAAGATTATGCCTATTCTGGGGGAGGTATTTTCCCGGCGATTATTGGCACCCTTCTACTGGTGATCGGGGCGATGGCCATCGCCATTGTACTCGGTGTGTTTTGCGCCATCTTTCTCGCGGAATATGGAAAGGCGGGAAAATTTCTCTCGATGGTCCGTCTGGCCATTCTCAACCTCGCCGGTGTCCCATCCATCATCTTTGGGCTTTTTGGGTTCGGGCTCTTCGTTATTTTTCTCGACTGGAATGTTTCGCTACTTGCCGGTTGGTTCACCCTCGCTTTCATGGTTCTCCCCATTGTCATCACCGCCAGCGAAGAGGCTCTCCGTTCCATCCCTCAGGGTTTTCGGGAAAGCTCGCTTGCCCTCGGAGCGACCAAGTGGACCATGATTAAGACCAGCGTGCTTCCCTTTGCCATGCCTGGCATCCTTACCTCCTCCATCCTCGGGGTTGCCCGGGCGGCTGGAGAAACAGCACCGATTATGTTTACTGCCGCTTACGCCAAGCGATCCGATCTTCCCTGGGAGGGTCTGGAGCACTGGACAGACTTTTTCTTTCAGGGAGTCATGGCTCTGCCCTACCATATTTATGTGGTCAGTGCCAAGATTCCCCAAAATGCGTACACTGCTGATATGCAGTATGGTACCGCCTTTGTCTTCCTTCTTCTGGTGGTAGGCGTGGCCAGTCTTTCGATCATCCTACGCAACCGTCTCCGCAAAAAATACCGTTGGTAACCCTCATTTCTTTTTTATTTGTCATGCAAGAAGCAATCACAACCAGTCCAGTATCCAGTCCTACAACCGAAGAGGTTGATTCCGGTGACCCCGCAATCCGTATTCGCGACCTCGACTTTCTCTACGGAAGCAACCAGGTGATCCACAATGTCTCCCTCGACATCTTCCCCAAGGAAGTGATGGCATTCATCGGCCCATCCGGATGTGGCAAAAGTACCCTACTGCGCTGCCTCAACCGAATGAACGACTTGGTGGACGGCGCCCGCATCGGCAAGGGATCGATCGAAATTCACGGGGTAGACCTGCATGACAAGAGTGTCGATGTGATCGAACTGCGCAAGAGAGTGGGCATGGTCTTTCAAAAATCCAATCCTTTTCCTAAATCCATTTATCAAAATGTCGCCTACGGGTTGCAGATCCAGGGGGTGAAGTCCAAGCGGGTGATCGACCAAAAAGTGGAGGAATCTCTAAGAAAAGCCGCCCTTTGGGAAGAAGTGAAGGACCGATTGAATGAGAACGCCTACGGGCTATCAGGCGGACAGCAGCAACGCCTGTGCATTGCCCGGACCCTTGCGGTCGAACCTGAAATCATTCTGATGGACGAACCCTGCTCCGCACTCGATCCGGTCGCGACGGGCAGAGTGGAGGAACTGATTCTTGAACTGAAGCACGAATACACCATTGTGGTCGTTACCCACAATATGCAGCAGGCAGGAAGAATATCCGACCGCACCGCCTTTTTCTACCTTGGGAAACTGATCGAATGCGACCTGACCAAAAAAATATTTCTCAATCCAAGCAAGCAACAAACTGAAGATTACATATCCGGAAAATTCGGATAATGCCCACCTGCTCATGACCACACAATTCGAACACAACCTGGAAAACCTCAAGTCCAAGCTCCTGCTAATGGGCCAACTGGCCAACGATTCCCTGCAGGGAGCAATCAAAGCCCTGGTCGAAGGGGACTCCGTACTCGCCAAGTCCGTCCGAGCGAAAGACGAGGAGATTGACGACTTGGAAAACGAACTGGGTGAGGAAGTGACCACTTTTCTCTCCACCCACGCCCCGGTGGCCTCTGACTTGCGCCTACTTGTATCCATCATCAAGATCAGCCACGAGATCGAACGTATCGGCGATGAAGCCAAGGCAATTGCCCGGCGCTCCCGCAAGACGGCCATACCCGACTTTCATCGGATTCCCAGAATGGGAGAAATGGCCCGGGAGATGATCCAGGATGCCCTTTCCATCTTCGTGGAATATGATGAAGACCAGGCCAAAGCAATTTGGACACGAGACCTCGAGGTCGATCAATTACACAAGGAAAACAACCAGTTTTGCCAGTCCCTCGTGGAAAAGGATCCCACGACTTCGTCCTCTGTTTTCGAGGTATTATTTATTTCCAAATCACTGGAGAGAGTCTGTGACCATGCGGTGAATATTTCCAAGGAAACTGTATTTATGGCGACCAGCCGGGATGTCCGGCATGCTCCCGAATTCAAGAAATCAGCCCTCCGTAAGGAATTGGAATAATCCGCGAAACCCTCTGGCCAGGAGTTGCCTGCCAAGCCTGGCAACTCAAGCGTAGAGAAATCTATCTTGCCATGTCCGCCCGGGCACCCTCAAATCGCGTGAAATCCCATGACCGCCCGCATTCGTATATTTGTTGTCGATGATGAAGAAGATCTCACCGATCTGCTTCACTACCAACTGGGCAAGGCAGGGTTTGAGGTAAAGTTTTCCAACAATCCCTTCGAAGCCCTCGGTAAGGCCAGGGATTTTATGCCCGACCTGATCATACTCGATGTGATGATGCCTGACCTCGATGGGTTTCAGCTCCTGCGGATGATCCGTTCGGACAATCTATTACAGAAAACGCCCGTAATTATGCTGACCGCCAAGTCGGGAGTGGAGCACCGAATCAAAGGATTGGAACAGGGAGCCGATGATTACCTCGGGAAACCTTTTGATGTGCAGGAACTAACCCTTCGCATACGCTCCATCCTCAAACGGGTCGCCGACCAGTCCGAAGAAGCGAGCTCCCGTATTCTTTCCGGTAAACTGGTGCTCGATGAGGAGGATCATAGCATTTCCATCGCCGGGGAGAAAGTTGAGTTTACCCTGACCGAATTCAAGCTGCTGCATTACTTTCTCAAGCGCAAGGGACGGGTACAGACTCGCGACAACCTCCTGCTTGGAGTCTGGAAGTTCGATACCGAAGTGGAGACCCGCACCGTGGATGTGCACATCCGCCGGGTACGCAAGAAAATCGAGCAATCAGGCCTCGAAATCGAAACCATTCGGGGAGTTGGTTACCGCCTGATCGAGCAGAGTACCCCCCACTCATGAGCCTGCCCCCCTGGCTGGCCGCCGTTCTGGCAATTTCCTGGATCGGAGGCATCTTTCTTGCGTGGAAGATAGGAAGATCCCGGGGCAAACGGAGTTGGCCGACAGCACGCCCTCAACCGAGGGAACCCAAAAACAAGGACGAGTTAACCCGGCGTGACTTCGTGGCCAATGTATCCCATGAACTGCGTACCCCTGTATCCATTATCAAGGGTTTTTCTGACTCCCTGATCGAGGACTACGATGATCTCCCGGAAGCCCGAAAAAAAGACTTCCTCGGAAAAATCCAACGCAATGCACGCCGACTCAACGCACTGGTTGAGGATCTGCTGACCCTTGCGAAACTGGAGGAATCTGCCCCCACTCTCCGGCTACAAAAGCTCGATTTCCATGCCCTTTTTCGTACTGCTACTGAGAACCTGCTTGCATCCCGCCAAAATATCAAGGCCACCCTGTCGCTGGATATCCCCCCTTCAGAATTGATGATTGAGGGAGATGCAGAAAAACTGGTCAGCCTGATTGAAAACCTGATCGACAATGCCGTGCTCCACGCCGAGGGTGCCAGCGAAATCAAAGTCCGGGCCCGTAAAGAGAAAGGAGAACCCTTTGTCGTTTGCTCCATCGAGGACGATGGTCAGGGGATCGCCGAAGAAGAATTGGGACGACTCTTCGAACGTTTTTACCGGGTGGACAAGGGACGCTCGCGCGAACGCGGGGGTACGGGGCTTGGTTTAAGCATTGCCCGGGAAGTGGTCGAGGCACATGGTGGAGAAATTTCTGCAGGCAGTCAGATAGGAAAAGGGACCGTCTTTTCTTTCCGACTCCCCACCCTTTCGTAATTTACCCCCTCCTCGTCTTCCGAAATTTGGCGAAAAAGGTCTTACCGCACTAATTGTAACATAATTGTAACAAAAGTGACCCAGGTATGTAACGATTATCTGCTAAGGTCGGGACTTATGAAAATTGCCATCCCTAGTCTGATCGTTCTTTTGGCTGCCGCTTTCGTGCACGGCCAAGAGGTTCAAGTAAAGCCCAAGAGTAAGAAAATTACTGAGCTCAAGTATTCCGGCCGTATTCAAGGCCAGTGGGACGGTTTGGAATCCGATGGCACCAAGGAAGACCGCA
>JAYOXT010000056.1:7793-12256 GCA_038152995.1 Opitutales bacterium | reverse complement strand
GCTTCGCTATCAAATTGTGCTTCAACTCCCGCAAGAAACTTACGCTCCTGCTCAGGGATGCCCAATCGCTCGAAGGTGAGCTTTACATCTTCAGGGACTTCATCCCAGGAGCGGCTGGGCTGTTGCCCTTTGGCCAAGTAATAACGGATGACATCAAAGTTGATGTTGAGCAAATCCTTGGTTGCCCAGTGGGTGGGCATGGGTTTTTTGAGAAAGGTTTCTAATGCTTTGAGCCTAAACTCGAGAAGCCAGGAATCTTCAACTTTGATTTCCGAAATATAGCGGACAACCTCTTCGGATAAGCCCACGCCCGCATCAAATGCATACTGGGTATCGAAGTGAAAATTCCCTTTTTCCCGATCAATGTCTACTGCTGAAGGACTAATCATGTTTACTTACAAAACGAATGAAATTAAGCGACTGCTTCTTCTTTAATCCAGTCATATCCCTTCTCCTCCAATTCAAAGGCGAGGGTCTTGTCGCCTGAGCGGACGATCCGGCCGTTGGCCATCACATGCACGCAATCGGGCACGATGTATTCGAGCAACCTTTGGTAATGGGTAATGACGAGGATGCCGCGATCCTTGGAGCGCATCCGGTTAACGCCTTCGGAAACGATTCTAAGGGCGTCAATGTCCAGTCCGCTGTCCGTTTCATCAAGGATGCAGTAATTGGGCTCAAGCATGGCCATTTGCAGGATTTCACATCTCTTCTTTTCTCCCCCAGAAAATCCCTCATTTAAGGCACGGGAAGTAAATTTCCTGTCCATTCCGAGTTCATCCATGCGCAGATATAATTGCTTGTAGTAGTCCACTGCTTTGATGCTTTCACCTTCGGGTAAACGGGCTTGCAATGTTGCCCGGATAAAGTTGGCAATGCTTACCCCCGGAACCTCGATAGGATATTGGAAAGCAAGGAATAAGCCCAACCTTGAAATCTCATCCGGTTCCATGCCAAGCAGAGGGGTGCCATCGAGGGTGGCCTTACCTCCGGTCACTTCATAGTCAGGATGACCAGCAAGAACTTTTGACAGGGTGCTTTTGCCACTGCCGTTCGGGCCCATGATTGCATGAACTTCCCCTTTGGGAATTTCAAGGCTTAGGTCGCGCAGGATCTCTTTACCATCAATGCTGGCGGAAAGATTGTCTATTTTTAGGGTGTTCACGATTTCGTATCGGTGGGTGTATTCAGTTTTGGGAGAGATGAGAGCCGTTGAAGGTTAAATCAAAGTTTTCAGCAACAAACCCCGGGGGCAGTGCATCCTTGATTGCATGGACCAGAGAGTCGTTGAGTTTGAGGTCAAAAATCTCTCCCGTTTTCTCGCATTTAAAGTGAGCGTGGGGGGAAAGGTTCGGACAGTACCTGCTGGGGGAGCGGTCAAAGTTAACCTGGCGGACAAGGCCACATGACACGAGCGTTTCCAAGCAGTTATAAACAGTAGCAAAGGAAATGGTTGGGAGTATATGGCGTACCCTAGATAAAATATCGTCCGCAGTAGGATGATCTCGTTTAGTGAGAATGCATTGATAAACCGCGGTTCTCTGCCTCGTCGGGCGAACACCTCTCTCCTTGAGCGATGTGAGAAGAGAAGGTTGCGATGTGTTTAACTCAGTACTCATGCGTAAAGGGACAAGTTTATCCATTAAACGCTCAACAGCAAGAAAAATGGAATTATTCTAATTTTAAATCAGGCCCAAGCTGATCAAATGATGACTAGTAATCAGTAAGGGTGAAAAGTCCCCACATCAAAGTGGTCTTTGAGCCACGGAAGTCCCGGCGGTGGAGAACTTCCTCCGAGCTCACATGGAGGGTGCCTGTTTCTACAGGTTCATAGGAACTGGGTTCATAAGTGATTGCTCCGGCAAGATTAAATTTTTTAGAAAAATATTTTTTCGGTGAAAAACTGCACCCAACGCCAAGAAAGCAAAGAGAAAGTGCTAGGATGATTAGTTTTAAAATGCCAAATTTATGATTTGGATGCGACATAGTATATATTCAAAATTTAAGATCGCCTCTAGTCAACTTGAAGTTGTTAATTACAGCCGAATATCGGGTCTTGCAACTGTGCTTAAAGATTGTGCCAACAACCATATTCTTTAAGATGCGACAAATATCATGAGCAAACAAAATCATTTGATGGAAGAGATCATCTCATTGAGCAAGCGCAGGGGTTTCGTATTTCAATCCTCTGAAATTTATGGGGGCTTGAACGGTTTTTTTGACTATGGGCCCCTGGGTGTAGAGTTGCGGAAAAATATCAAGGATGCGTGGTGGGAAGATATGGTTCGCCGCCGTCAGGATATGGTTGGTTTGGATTCCAGTATTATCATGAACCCCAAAATTTGGGAAGCATCGGGCCATGTTGATGGATTTACTGATCCCATGGTTGATTGTAAGGAATCCAAGATGCGCTACCGGGCAGATCAACTTTTTGCCGCCGAAGTTACGGTCGAGGGGAATTCGCTTGGATGGATTTCTCTTCTGGAATCTGAAGTTATGCAGGAAGAAGCCGTGCAAATGGCCGAGGCGATCAAAAGAAAATCGGCAACGCAAGGGACCTTGGATGCGGTGGAACTTCGGCCGTTTGACGAACTATCCGAAGAGCAGCAAATACTCGTCCCTTCTCCAGCTACGGGGAAGCCGGGTTCTTTGACCCCACCCCGGGAGTTTAACATGATGTTTGAAACTCATGTCGGTGCATTGCGGGATGCATCCTCGGCCTGCTATCTAAGACCTGAGACTGCCCAAGGGATTTTCGCGAATTTTAAAAATGTGCTTGATACAGGTAGGGTAAAAGTTCCCTTCGGTATTGCCCAAATTGGGAAAGCTTTCAGGAATGAGATCACTCCCCGTAATTTCATTTTCAGGTCGCGCGAGTTCGAGCAGATGGAGATTGAGTATTTTATCCCGCCGGGAGATGAGCACTGGCCGAAGTTTCATCGTCAGTGGATCGATACTAGGAAGAACTGGTTCAGTTCCATCGGGTTAACCTCCGAATACTTGGGTGAAGAAATTCATCCACAAGACAAGTTGGCCCACTACGCCAAAGCATGCACCGATATTACCTTTAAATTTCCATTTGGGGAACATGAACTTGAAGGAATTGCTGCCCGCGGATGTTTTGATCTAACCCAACACCAAAACCATTCGGGGAAGAGCATGGAGTACTTTGATGAATCCACCAAAGAAAGGTACATTCCGCATGTTATTGAACCTAGCCTCGGCGTGGACCGAACTTTCTTGGCGGTTTTATGTTCTGCCTATTCTGTTGATGAGATAGGAGGAGAAAAAAGAACATTGATGAGGTTTCATCCAAGAGTTGCTCCCATCAAGGTGGGGATTTTCCCATTGGTCAAAAACAAGCCTGAGTTGGTCGAAAAAGCCCAAAATCTACTCAACCGCTTCCAGAGAAAATGGAATGTCGTTTATGACCAGTCCGGTGCTATTGGAAGGCGTTACCGCAGAATTGACGAAGCGGGAGTTCCTTTTGGGATAACCGTCGATTTTGAGACTGTGGAGGGTGACGGCTCGATCACGCTGCGCGACCGGGATACCACCAAGCAGGTGCGGATGAGCGAAGATGAGGCCTTCGCTCATATTGATCAGCAGGTAAATCCCTAGTTTCTTGATTTGACCGAAAAGCCATGATTGCCTTCCACGCTTTCCCTCCAGTCCTCCAAGACCATTTGTAGCTTTCGGCGCCCGTTCCACCAGTTCCATTTTAAGCGGAAAGCAAGGTCTATCTTTTTTCCGGCGGGGGGAATTCTGTCTGACATTCTCCAGGCTATCCCTTGCACCAATCCAGCGGAGTTGCGGATGGAAAACTGAAAATGATCCCCATTGCCTACCTTCCTAGGATTGGTTTCTAACATAATGCCCTGAATGCAAATGACCGGCTCTGGGTTGTCTTGCCCAAAAGGTTCAAGCCTGCTTATTTCGGCGAGTAATTCTGGATGGATATCGTCAGGAGAAAGGGTCAGGTCAATTTCCAACTTTGGTTCTGTCTGTTCCGCGTTGGATGCATTCTGAAAGGTGGACATGAAACTTCCAATGAAAGTCTCAAGATTTTCGCCTCTCAGGCCAAGCCCGACTGCGAGTGGATGCCCTCCCCAGTGAGCTAAGTGCATATCACAAGCCGCCAAGTGCTCCACCAAGTTATCTCCAGCTATCCCCCGTCCCGATCCCTTGTATTCGCCGTCAGGTGTTTGGGCTAATACCAGGCACGGTTTGCCGAGGAGTTGCGACAATTTTCCGGCGACAATTCCCACGACGCCCTGATGCCAGGGGTGTCCCTGCCCATGAACAACGGCAGCGGGCAAATCTGCAAATTTCTCTTCTGCCTGAGATAAGGCATCCCGGGTTAGTTCTGCTTCAATTTTTTTTCTTTGCTCGTTAAAATCGGTAAGCTCGGCGGCCAGTATGCGGCATTGGCGGTCATCCTTTTCGAGCAGTAAGCGGGTGGC
>JAYOXT010000056.1:0-7693 GCA_038152995.1 Opitutales bacterium | reverse complement strand
CGGCGGCCAGTATGCGGCATTGGCGGTCATCCTTTTCGAGCAGTAAGCGGGTGGCTTTTTCTGCGCTGCCAATTCTCCCGCAAGCATTTATTCTGGGGGCAATTTTAAAGGTTACATCCTCACATTCCAGAACATCAGCATCTCCCAGTCCAGATTCTTGTAAGAGGGCATTCAAGCCCGGAGATGGATTGTTTCCAAGAAGCCGCAAGCCATACAGGGAAAGGATGCGATTTTCTTTTTTTAAAGGAACAAGATCCGCCAGGGTTCCCATTGCACAGAGAGGAAGAAACTGCTTGGGGCTGACTTGATCCGACAGGGGGTGGCTGATTTCCCGTAGTTTTTTGATGAGGGCATGGGCCAATTTGAATGCCAACCCTGCTGTGCACAAGTGATACCAAGCCTCACCAGAATCTTCCTTCAAGTGTGGATTGACCAGGATTGCCTTTTCGCAGTGGACCGTTTTTAGTTGGTGATGATCAACCACAATTACATCCCTGCCTGATTGCAAAATAGATTCGGTCTCCGTCTTGGAATTGGTTCCGCAATCCAATGCGATTACCAAATGGCTGGGAAATGTCGAGAGTCCCCTCTCAACCACACTACTGGTCAGTCCGTAACCCTCTGCCACGCGGTCGGGAATGACATGATTTACAGCAGTGTCAAAAAATTCCAATATCTGGGTAACAATCACTGTGGAGGTTATGCCATCCACATCATAATCCCCGATGATCAGGACCGATTCTTTCTGTTTGATCGCCTGAATGATGCGGCATACCGCCTTATCCATCCCATCAATTAAAAAAGGGTCAGAAAGGTGAGCCAACTTGGGCTCAAGGAAATTCTGGGCGTCTTTAGGTTCGTTAATCCCTCTGGTCGCAAGAAGATGGGCAAGCAGGGGAGAGAGGGAAAGGCGTTCAGCAAGCTTTGCGATCTGGTCAGGATCAACCTGCTTCTCATACCATAACATCAGGAACTTGGATCTCGGAGTAACAAGGCAGCTCGCAGACCCAAAATATGGTGTAAGTTACTTGGAGGTTTGCCAGTCGTACTTTGGTAGCAGCTCTCCTTCTTCCACATGCTTGCGGTCTCCTTTGTGCCAAAAGTAAAAGATAGGACTGGCGATAAAAATGGATGAGAAGGTACCGGTGAGAATTCCGATTACAAAAACAAAGGCAAAATCGTTGATAATTCCCGCACCAAAGATCCAGAGCGAAACTGCGGCGAGCAGGGTAGTGAAACTTGTTAGGATAGAGCGTGAGAGTACTCGATTGATCGCAATGGTGATTATTTTTCTGAGGTTGGTCACCGGATTGAGCTCAAGTTCTTCTCTTATGCGGTCAAATACCACGATGGTATCATTGATCGAATACCCGACAATCATCAGGATAGAAGCAAGCATGGGGGCGGTGAATTGCCCTGAGCAAATGCCCCCACCAGATAGATTTCCCAGTAGCACAAATAAGCCAACAGTCATCAGTACATCATGCACGGTGGCAATCACCGCACCAATTGCATAGCCCATTTCAAAACGAAGAGCTACATAGAGCAGAATGCCTAGCAGGGCGACGGATACAGAAAGAATCGCATCCGACTTAATTTGATCACTAACAGAGCCACCGATATTGCTGAGACCTTCTTCGGTAAGACCAGCTGAAGGAAATGTTTTACTAAGGTGAGAAAGGGCATCCCGGGATTTACCTTCTTCGGTCTGTAGGACAAGCCGACTTGCGGATTCTCCAGAACCTACTTCTGAACGGTAGACATGCTGAACCTCGCCCAAGCTTGGATTGGTCTGAAAGCTGGACTCTATTTCCCCGGGGTCAATGGACTCATTAAAGGCGGCAATCAATTCTTCACCCCCGCGAAAATCAATGCCCAAAATGTTATCTCTTTTTTCGTAAACGGAATATATACCGACAGCAACGATCAGCCAGGAGGCAAGGAAAGCAATCTTTCTGAAGTTCAGAAATTCAATCTCGTTGCGGGGCGAAGATTTTTCGATTTTGGCCAAGCTGATGAGATTTGATACACCCGCTTTGAGCAAAAAGGCGAGAAACTGACGACTGACAAACATTGCACAGAAGACAGAGGTGACAATACCGATAGCCAGGGTGATACCAAATCCTTTGACCGGTCCAGTTCCGAGCCAGATGAGAATAGAGGCAGTGATCAGCGTGGTCAGGTTTGCGTCGATAATGGTAGAAAAAGCCTTTGCGTAGCCTCCTGTGAGAGCATTCTCGGAGCTTTTCCCTGCTTTGAGTTCCTCTCGAATCCGTTCAAAAATTAGAATATTGGCATCCACCGCCATTCCAATTGTCAGAACGAGGGCAGCCATCCCAGGCAGGGTAAATGTGGCATCAAATATTCCTGCCAGTATGGCGACAACAAGAAGTACATTGATGCTCACAGAAAGGACTGCGACCAATCCGCCTGCTTTGTACCAGATGAGCATGAAGGCGATGACCAGGACTGCACCAAGGAGGCAGGCATTGACACTGCTTGAGAGAGCACCTGCGGCAAGGGTGGGGGAGACCTCATATTGTTCACCAATGGTAAGGGAAACTTTGAGCGGATTATTCAAAATGTCTGAGAGCATCTTTGCTTCGCGGAAACTAAAGTTCCCGGTAATTACCGCACTGCCCCCATCAATACGCTCCTTGACCGAAGGGGCACTTTCGAGCTGTCCGTCCAAGACAATAGCCAGCCTGCCGGGCATACCTGTGCCTAGGTCGGTCATCTGAGCAATCTCCGCAGTCAGGTCACTGAAGATTTTGGCTCCTTCTGAAGTGAAATCGAGACCGACTTCCCAACCGCCAATCTGATCCTGCCGGGGGTAGGCTTCTTCAATAATTTCTCCATCGGCAGACCAAAGACGGCGTACCCAGATTGGCCTTTCATTCGGTTGTGCATCCGCACGAAGCATGGAAAGGTAGGGAATCCCCTCGTCATCCGTCCACTCTTCCCCTTCGATGACGGCGGCGGGTGCATTGGGGTTGGTGTTAACGATGCGAAATTCGAGCTTCGCAGGTTTTTGGAGTTCCTGCAGGATTCCGGGGTCTTGTTTGGTGGTGAGGTCGGGGATCTGCACTTCAATTGCCCGGTCGCCCTTTTTGCGAACCATGGTTTCTGCCACACCAAAGGCATTGAGCCGTTCGCTCATGATCTCAACCACTTTGTCCATTGGGGACGCGCCCGAAGCATCATCGAGATCAGTGGATTCGTTAAGATCGATGGCTTCCATGGTGAACGCAATCCCGCCGCGAAGGTCTAATCCACGCTTGATGGAAGCTTGTGACTTTTTTAGCAAGGTGCGGAGAACAAAATCGTTTCGGGTAGACCGGTCTTTGATGTGCCCGCACCTAATTCCCGGTTTAACAAGGAAGGGAATAATTCTCGCTCCAATGGTTCCCAGGACACCGGATGGTGGTTCGAAATAGGCAGAGTAGTTTAGTTGGTTTCTAAGCCCGTAATCGCGAAGGGTGGTAAAAGAAACCTCATCGTCTCCAAGCTGCATTTTAAGGTTATCAATGACCTCGGAAAACTGTTCATGACCAGCGTGATCAGATGCATTGGCGTCAGAGGTAACTTGGTCTAGTGCATATTCCCCAAGGTTCTGATCTTCCAGTGGGAGGATTAAGGATAAGCTAAATGCAGCGAGTAGAAAGATGGAAAGAATTTTCCAGTTGCTGGAAGAGTTCATGACAGATTAAGAGGATTGAATGAGGTCAGGGACCGCCGGAGTAAGATTGCCTAGAAAACTTGCTTAATCGATCTTGGCAGCAATCGATTCTCTGGAGACCTCCACTTTCACATTTTCAGCGATACGGACAACAAAGCGGTCATCCTTCACCCCAGTTATGGTACCAAAGAGCCCGCCGACAGTTTTAATCTGGGCTCCTTTTTCAAGAGCTTTGACCATTTTGTCGTGCTCTTTTTGCTTTTTACGCTGGGGGGCAATGAGAAGAAACCAGAAGGCGACAAAAATCAAAATCATCGGCAAAAAGCTCATTAGCCCACCTCCCGGGGCGGATGGATCTCCGGATGGTGCCATTGCAAGCGCATGAATAAATGTAAGGGAATCTAAGCTTAAATAGTCCATGAGAAAAGGAATCAAAAAACAGATAATCGGCCTTATTGGCAAGCTTGGAAGAAACTAGCCGGATGTGCCGAGAACCGAAAAGATTACAGAGCTGGGATTACTGGAGAGATTGGCCGGTAAATCCCTCGGGCAGAGACTTAAGGTGAATGTCTCTCTGTGGAAAAGGAATGGAAATTCCCGATTCCTTAAAGCGATCCCATATGCCGAGCAAAACTTCACTTCTTGCGTTGCCCACGCCGTTTGAAGGGTCGTTGATCCAAAAGCGCAATTCCAGGTTGACGGAATTATCCCCAAATTCAGTAAGCAAACAGCGGGGCTCAGGGTCGTTGAGTACCCTGCCGGAAGCTTGGGCGGCCTCCACGCAAAGTGCCATTGCAATCCTTGGGTCCGAATCGTAGGAAATCCCAACGGGCACGCGTACACGAATGTTTTTGTCGCTGAATGACCAATTGACCACGCGGTTGGTGATCAAGTCCTCATTTGGGATTAAGTGCTCCTTGCCATCCCGTGTGATAATCGATGCATACCTGGCACGCAGGGAATTAATCCACCCATAAGTGTTATCGATCTCAATGACATCACCCGGCTTGATCGAGCGGTCCAGTAGTAGGATCAAGCCACTGACCAAGTTGGAAACCACTTTTTGCAGACCAAACCCAATCCCCACACCAATGGCACCGCCCAATAGTGCAAAGGAGGAAAGATCCAGCCCGATGGTGGACATGGCCACTAAAAAACTGAGGAAAATCAGGAAAACTCGGACGACTTTGGCGAGCAGAACCTGCAGGGAAGGGGGGAGGTTGGGTAACTGGCGAATCTTGCTTTCCCCGGCACTTCCTAAAAGGGAGCTCATCCATAGAAGAAAGAGCAGGATGAAAATACCATTGACCAGATCGAGCACGGACAAGTTGCTTTTACCGACAGCGAAAGATAACGATCCCAGGAAATCAAAGGTGGGCTGAAGCAGACCAAAGCTTTGTAATGCGGCAATTCCAAATGCGAGCACAGCAGCCAGCCTGAGCCAGAATTGGTTATGGGTCAGCCCGGCAACCAATCGGTAGATTAACCAGGCTGTGGTGGCATGGACAAAGGGATTGATGAGATCGAGGGAGGAAAATTGGAAGCGATCCAGAAGCCCACGCCCCAGAATTGAAAAAAGAAGCAGGTAAAGGGGGAAGAGCAATTGGGCAAATATACGCAGGCTCCTCTCCATCCATGGGGGGCGGGTTGGGTCCTGAGTTAGACTAATAACTTTAGGTTTGGAGCGCTTGCATAGAATCCAAGCGACCAAGATGGATAGTGCAATTGCGGTTGCCTGAATTCGGGCAGAAGGTGTAGTCCAAAACTGGAAGGCGATTTCCCAACCTTTGGAAATGGCGAGGGTCACTTCATTCATGCATGCTCAAATTTGTGGTTCAGGTGCATGCTTGGCAATCAGCAAATCGATCGAAAATTGGGGGCCACTACAGAGAAACTACTAGGGCGACCTGTACGCATCCGATAACAAATCCTAGGACCGCACCAATTTTTTCAATGAAGCGGAATTCCTGCTGCATAAACCCAATCAGCAACTCTTCAATCTTGCTCGCCGAGAAGGATTGTACCTTCTCCCTGACCAAGGCCTGTACATCAATCGTCTCCTCCAATTTTACAGCCAGTCCCTGGGCGGAAGCCCGGATGAAGTCCTCCAGCTCGCCCTTGAAGAGATTGGTCACTTTTTCAATCATCTCATCGCTAAGAAACATCGACAGCATCGGAAATGCGGAGATTAACTTTCCGCGGATCGTTTTTTCGATTCTCTTCCCTACTTCTTCCATGGCCTCCGGTTGGGTGGATAGATCTTCCATCTTCTTGGCCACATCTTTGATGGAAAAGAGTTCGTTGGCCACGAGGTCGCCCAGCCTTTGAGCAATCTGTGCTTGTCTTTTGGGGAAAACGCCGTGAAAGGTAAGGCCCAAAATCTTTTTGGGCTGATGGGGGTGAAATAACATCTTGATCGCCAAGTAGTTGGTAATCCATCCAATCAAGGCGGCTAGTATGGGCAGTAAGTAGATGAATGGGGAACTTTCAGACATTTGAATCAGAAAATTTGCAGGATATGAATTTTGAACTTGGAGAAATAAATATGGATTTAGATTGCGAAGGCTTGCTGATTACTACTTGTCAGATGCATGAGCAAGGATGTTTTGGTCTCCCTATTATTGATTGCTTCCACTGTGTGCTTGTGTGGGTGCGGGAGCCTGATTACCAAACCAATTGGTTTGGCCACCAAAGCAGTCACCACTCCGGTAAAAGCGGTGGTGGGGACAACCACTGATGTACTTTCCAAACCAATTCGTAAAACCAGCCAACTCGTCCGACCGGTCACCCCAGTCATTCGGGTCCGTTAGCGTCGCCTTCTTCCCCCAAAGCTTAATTGACTGCCAAACCCCCGGTTCCGTTTGCGGGACACTGCCGGGGCCGTAGGAGCGAGACTTTCGGGTTCATTGCGATAAGCAAAGCCTTCCACTACTTTTCTTGGCAATGGATTACCAAGCAGTTTTTCGATCGAGTCCACCAGGGAAAGTTCCTCTGGTTTACACAGGGTAAAAGCTTCGCCCTCGGTGCGTGCCCGTCCCGTACGACCAATTCGGTGAACATAGTCCTCCGAGTGCTGGGGTACATCGTAGTTGATCACATGGGTGACATTGGAGATATCCAACCCTCTGGATGCCACATCCGTGGCACAAAGAATTTTTACCTTTCCCTGCTTAAAGTCTTCCAGGGCCCCCATGCGGTCTCGCTGCTTTAGGTCAGAATGTAATACGCGCACATCCTGCCCGTGCTCGGTCAGCCAGTGGCTAATTTTATCGGTTCCTCTACGGGTTTGAAAGAAGATGATTAAATTCTCGAATTTTATTTGTTCGAGCAGAGCGATCAAGAGATCAAACTTTTGGATAGCGGGTACGGGGTATAACGCATGGCTAACTGTATCTGCAGCCGATATCTTTATGTCTATCTTTGCTTCTGCTGGGTTATTAAGGGCCCATGCGGAAAGCCTCCTCACGGTGTCGGGTATAGTAGCCGAAAAGAGGAGGGTCTGTCTTGATCTTGGAGTCTTTTGGATGATCTTGGTAACGTCCTCGATGAACCCCATATCGAGCATACGGTCCACCTCGTCGAGAATAAGAATCTCGATTTTCTTTAGGCTCAGGTTTCCCTGGCTTAGGTGATCGAGCAACCGGCCAGGCGTCGCCACGATCACATCTGGTTCGTTCTGCAGTTGTACTAGCTGCTTGCCGTATTTCACACCCCCGTAGAGCAGAGCCATACGTAGATCCAAAAACTTTCCGTACTTATTGAAATTCTCTTCTATTTGAATGGCCAGTTCACGGGTGGGGGCAAGGGCGAGGGCCCGGCAAGCACCATGTTTGCCCAATCGATGAATACAGGGCAGGGCAAAGGCGGCTGTTTTACCAGTTCCGGTCTGGGCTGAGCCAACGAGGTCCCTTCCTTCAAGGATAGGGGGTATTGCCATTTCCTGAATCGGGGTGGGGGTTTCATAACCAAGCTCTTCAATAGCTTGTAAAATTTTTGGGCTTAATCCCAGTTCAC
>JAYOXT010000055.1:0-12621 GCA_038152995.1 Opitutales bacterium | reverse complement strand
AAAAGGTAAGGACTGAAACGAACTTTTCGGCCGATTCCGTCATCACCACAAATATTTCCGCCCCATGTTTTCGGAGTTCGCTGGTCAAGTCAGCCGCTTTGTAGGCCGCAATTGAGCCGGAAACACCCAGGCAAATCACCTTTCCGCTAAGTGGGCCACTATCTTCATTCGACATCCCTACCACTCTATCCAGTCTCCAGAATGGTTCAATCCATTATACACTACTGGGATTGCTCTTTCCAAAAATTCACAATTTCGGTAAAAGTGCGATGAGATATGCAAAACAGCCCAATCACAAAATACAGGCCATGGGGAACGATCGATTTACCCGACCGCAAATGGCCAAACCGGACGATCGATTCCGCCCCCCAATGGTGCAGTGTGGACTTGCGGGATGGCAACCAGGCCCTCCCCATTCCCATGGGAGTGAAAGAAAAGCTCGAACTGTTTAAACTGCTTTGCCAGATCGGCTTCAAGCAGATCGAAATTGGTTTTCCTTCCGCCGCTCAGACCGAATTTGATTTTGCCCGAAAGTTAATCGACGACCAACTTGTGCCCGATGGAGTCGCCTTGCAGGTGCTCACTCAGGCACGGGAGCACTTGATCCGCCGAAGCTTTGAAAGTCTCCAAGGTGCCCAAAAAGCAGTCATCCATGTCTATAATTCCACCTCCCCTCTGCAAAGACGGGTTACTTTTGGGATGTCCAAAGAGCAGATCAAGGAAATCGCGGTGGAGGGAGTTGCCCTGGTAAAAAAGCTCCTTCCTGAATTGCCCGACACCGAGGTGCAATTGGAATATTCCCCCGAAAGCTTTTCGGATACAGAGGTTGAATATGCACTTGAGGTCTGCGAGGCGGTCATGGAGGCTTGGGAACCCACTATCCAAAACCCAATTATTTTAAACCTTCCGGCCACAGTGGAGCTATTTACTCCTAATGTGCATGCCGACCAGATTGAATGGTTTTGCCAAAATTTAAAGGAACGCGACAAGGCAGTCATCAGCCTGCATACCCACAACGACCGTGGAACCGGTACCGCCGCCACCGAATTGGGCCTGCTCGCCGGAGCGGACCGGGTCGAAGGCACCCTCTTTGGCAACGGGGAGCGTACCGGCAACCTGGACATTGTTACCGTTGCCCTGAACATGTACAGCCAGGGACTCAACCCAAACTTGGACTTTTCAAATATTGAGAAAATTCGGGAGGTCTACGAGCGCACCACTGGCATGACCGTGCACGAACGGCACCCCTACGCCGGAGACCTTGTCTTTACCGCCTTTTCCGGCTCCCATCAGGATGCGATCAAGAAAGGCATGGACTTGCGTGAAAAAGAAGGAGCCACAGACCAGGACCATTGGCAGGTCCCCTATCTATCCATTGATCCTCGCGATATTGGTCGTTCCTACGAGGCCATCATTCGTATCAATAGCCAAAGTGGTAAAGGAGGAGTCGCCTATGTACTTTCGCGCGAGTTTGGTCTCGATTTACC
Source organism: Opitutales bacterium (assembly GCA_038152995.1). GTDB lineage: Bacteria > Verrucomicrobiota > Verrucomicrobiia > Opitutales > Seribacteraceae > Chordibacter. The sequence continues at coordinate 11,134 of JAYOXT010000055.1, read as the reverse complement.
CAAGCCCATGCATCCAGAAGTTGGTCTGCTCATGAATGAAAAAGCAGATTCAGAGTCCCGTGAACTCGCAGCCGATGAAATTTACCAGGCATTCAAAGAAGAATTTCTTGAAAACCACATCCCTTTAAGACTACTTTCTTACGAGACAGAGAAACTTTCAGCAGATGAAATCGCCTGTATTGCCAAAATTGAGCATAAAGGAGAACAATTAGAAATCACTGGTCAGGGCAATGGCCCCATTAATGCCTTCGTGCATGCCCTGGAAAATGCGGGCCTCAAAGATTTTAAGCTCACTGACTACCGCCAGCACTCCATTGGTGGCGGATCCGGCACGCAGTCTGCCGCCTTTGTACAACTTCAATCCAAAGCAGGTCGTGTGGCCTATGGTTGCGGCATACACTCAAGTATCGAAAAAAGTGGTTTACTTGCCCTAATCATTGCCTTTAATCGGTTGCATTAATCAATTCATTGCAGATAAGCAACTAACCATTTTTGATATTGAATTACGCAAATTGGGACCATGAAATTTCTCAACTTTCACAAAAAGTACATTCTTGTTTTAATATTTTCATATCATTTGGTTAATCGAATTTAGATTAAGCTGAAATAATCATTATATAATTACCGTTCTCATGAGTATCAAAAACCTCAATCCGTTTTTTTATCTATTGGTTTCATTCTCCTGCTTATCAAATACATTAACAGCTAATACTGTAATAAGTACACTGATCGACCAACCCGTGGTTGTTGAAATAGCAGGGGAATATAACTGGGCTAGTGATCTAGATGGAGTAACCCTATGGGTGGTCGTGGATGAAGAAGACGGACATCCTCTAAAAGGTACGACTACTTTTGAAAATGGGAATCAATTGATTGCTTTTGAGTTATTGGAAGAATTTGACGGGTCAGTATTTTTTCTTGCTCCTGAATCTTTAAGCGGACACGCAGGTGTTGCAATGCTTGAGATTTCTGACTCTGAGGAAATAGAAGCGTCTAGGTACTTTTTTCTGAATGATAGCCAACTTTATGCCGAGGAGACATCTGCAGAACTATATCCTGAATATTCTTCGAGTTTAAGGAATTATACCTATGAAAGAATTGATAATGAACGTGGATCTATCAGAATTGATTCCGGAAATGGCACGGATGAAGTTACATTAACATTTTCTGATTGGGAATCTGGAACTTGGTCAGATTCAACTGCTACCGGAAACTGGCAGTGTTATGATTTTAATTCCTCTGATGTACCAATCGAGTACCATAGCCTTATTGAAGAGCACACATTGGGGCATCACCAAGATAGACAAATAATTACATCACATCCTTATGAAATTGATTCCAATGGATACCTTAAGGTAACTGAGACTACCTCCACCCAGTATTACAATGTCGTAATCATAGAAGACGGAATCATTGGAACTATTCAAGATGATCAAGGCATTGATTCTGTTAAGAATGACGGAGTAAACACTGTGGACCAATGGTTTTTCACTACTCTCGCTGCTGCTGAAGAATTCTACAATGTACGCGTCATCAGTGATTGGGAAGACTACGATGACTTTAGCAGCGGCTCGCTTGATTCCGGGAAATGGGAGGTTGCTTGGTTTAAAGGAGGGCGTGCACCAACTGTAGTGAATGGTGCTCTTCAGCTTGGTGGAAGCGGAGACCCTAATGATCCAGCCAGTGATTCGCTGCCTTATGCATTAAGCCTTCTAGATATTCCGGAAAGCATGGCAACACATCCATTTACAATCATAACTGATTCTTCAGTTTATGGATTGGAAGCAGAAATCATGCTTCCAAGTGGATCTCAATATTCAACCGGGCTTAATTTTTTATGTTACGACACAACAAGCCAAACTGCAGACGGTTCTTTTAAACAATTTGGACCAGAGATTGAATACTGGTCGGGGCAAAATCCGGCATTGGAATACCAATATCTTGATCCATCAACTGATGAAGTTGTAGAAGTAAGTCTGCCGGCAGAATTCGGTGTCTATTACAAAGCATCCTTGATCCAAGATGGTAACAAAAGCATGATTTTTATAAATGACGAACTGGTAGCTAATTTTTATTATCCGGATTTTTCGCCAAATGCTTATGGCTTTTTTGCCTTTAATGATGAAGGGCACCCATTTGAGACTTATGTAAAAAATGTACGCGTTCTTCGCCGAAGCAAGGAACCCGAACCCGTTACACTAATAAGTTCACCGAGCGGCCAACCCGTGGTTGTTGAAATAGGTGGGAATTATAACTGGGCGAGCGATCTAGACGGTGTTATGCTTTGGTCTGTAGAAAAAGGGTCAGGAAGTTGGTCTTCTTCCACTGCGAAATTCGACAATGGAAATCTTCTTTATGCTTTTGAATTTGCCGAGAATGTAACTGACTCTGGTAATAACAAAGCATCTTATGAAATCGATGCAAACGGATACATCAAGAGTTTGGAGCAGGACGGTGATTACCAATATTACAATGTAGTGAGCGTCGAAAACGGGATAATTGAAACCCTAGAAGGAGATCAGGGAGTGGAATCCGTGACCGAAAACGGAATCAACGAAGTTGGCCAGTGGTTTTTCACTACCCGCACAGCAGCGGAAGAGTTCTACGGGGATCGCTCGGGAGAGGACTGGGCGACTTATGACGACATCGGTGCCACCGCTACTGTCAACTACCCCGACGGATATGCCCCTGATTCTATAGATGGATTTAATGTTACTGTTTTTGAAGATGGTGAAATCTTTAATACGATCTTCTCGGATGGGATAAGAACAGATAGCACAGGTGACTCTGCCCCATACACATACGAAAAAACATCTGCTAATGAAGCCACAATTACTTTACTCTTTGAAAATGAGACTAGCTTGTACCCTGAAGTTACTACAATAAAGTTTCTGTCACCCAATAATGGTTCCTTTATTTGGAGGGAACACCCCGATAACACATTCCAGACTGTGCTCGACCAAGGTAGCGGCACATGGCAAATGAATGCCGGTTTTGAGAGAGCAGTAGATACTTCAATCCCCGAGTCCAGCAGTCAGTATCCAAATGGATATGCCCTAGAATCGATCGATGGTCTGAAAGTAACTATCTGGGATGGATCGGATAGTGAAACCTTAACTTTCTCCAACGGGTACCGGTATACCAACGAGGAAGAAACAACCAAATATATTTACGAAAAAACAGGTGCCAATGAAGGCAAGATCACTTATCCGTTCGAGGATGAAAGTGGTGCCGTTGAAATTTCTCAGATCACATTCCTCTCCCCAAATCACGGAACATTCTCTTGGACCGAATACTCCGACAGTACAACCAACACAGTGCTTGATACCAGCACTGGAAATTGGTCGATTCTACCGGGTTCCGTACGCTCAAATTTACAGGAAGGATACTACACAGGAGGAAACCCCACCCAAGTCTCAGTTGGAGAATATGTATTATCCGGATCCGCTTCCAGTGTATCAAGTGCAGTAAAAATGCCCCCCGAACTACTTCCCATTATTGCGGATGATCCTGCTGGAAATTCATTTCTTTTTATTGATGAAGCCGAAGATGTAGTTGGCATAGAAGGGAAGGTTATGCTTCCATCCACCAATGCGATAGGTTCAGGAATTTATATATCACTCTGGGATGCCACCCCATTGAACTCCCTTGGGATTGAGTTGGTTAAGACAGGGCATGATAATGCTTCACTCAGGTTCGAGTCCGATGAAAATGGAAACGCTCAAGACATTATCATCCCCGCAGAACTTGACAAAAACTACACACTCAGGGTAACCCACCGCTTAGGTAAAAGCTCCTTCTACATTGACGGGGAAGAAGTGGGTGCATTGCGAACTGCAACCACACCCGACTATTGGGGTTTTGGGGCGTTTAATGCTGACGGATTATCCGACTACAACGGCACGGTGAGTGATATCAAAATTCTTAACAAATATCCTGTTGCAGATTACTCCTCCCCTGTTCTCCAAGATGCCAGTGGCTTGTCTATTATTGAAAAGAGCAACAGCAATGACTACCATTGGGGGCTCGACCTGAATGGCACCACGATGTGGGCATATTCTCCAGACCTTGGACACAAGCGGTTTAAGTATGAATTTAAAGAAGATACCGTAGTTCGCTCCACCATTAACCAATGGGATGATAGTCAGACAGATGAAGAAGTTACCCTACCCTACTCCTTATCTGCAGACGGCTTTTTGTTCATCCAAGGTGCAGATCATGGAGATGAGTACTTGAATGTTGTCGGGGTGGATGGAGTGGTTATCAGCACAAAATATGGTACGACAAAATCAATTGCAGAACATGAAGACTTCTCAGATTTTTCCCACACTGTAGCCACGGAGGATGGTAAGCTACGAACCCTTGAAATATCAGACAATGGAGAGGACCCCGACTCCTTCTCCATAACAGATGATTTAGGAAATAGTCTTGTTGGTTTTAATGCTATTGAAGATCTGATCGAGTACTTGGAGGAACAGGATGAGAATGCAACTTTTCCAAAATCGATCGAACTTATCAACCAGCCGATTATCTCACTGCTGCAAATGTATATCGCAGATAATAACAAAACCGATTTCTTTTATACAGACTTTGGAGCGGCAACTGATCATTTCTCGGGTATGGCTTTCGAAAGAGTGGAATTAGGTCCTCTTTCTTTCCATGTCTTCAAAGGTTCCTCAATAGAAAAAAATCTTCCATATGGGAAAAATGGAATGTCTGATTACTTAATCACTACCCCACTATCATTTGAGGGCATAAATACCTCCACTCATTTAACAACCGAGTACACAGATAAAAGTATTTTGACTGACCTAGATGACTTAGCCCTGATGGTCGCTCAACAATTTGTAGAAAAAGGGAGTACACCATCTGATATTATCATTGAGCCGGTGATTAACGATTATTCCTTAGATGTGAAATCTATACACAGAATTTACAACGATCCGCTGAGTGGTGCTCCCCTTCTTGAATATTCCATTCTTATCGACCTGAATCACATGAAAAGCTCGACTTACTGGCTTTCCGCTAAACTGACCGGCGTGGATGAGCCCATCGAGCATAGCTCATTCGAATCAGCTTTATCGATTGCTCGTTCATTTTATTTCGACGCAGTGTGGGAAGAAACTAGACCTTCCCTGGATGACTTCGGTTCTGGCAATGGGACAACCAACACCTTTGATAATGTGCCTACCTTCGAGCATTCAGTTTCTGTCCCCTTCAAGGTTACAGAGTACTCTGGTACACAAAACTGGTACAACTCAAGCTGGTTTGGTGACTTTTTTCAATCCTCCAATGGGTGGATCTTTCATCCTGATTTAGGATGGCTCTACCCGGTGATTTCTAACGACCAAGAAAGTTGCTGGATGTATGCTGAAGATTTTGGCTGGATTTGGGTAGACTCCTACCACTTCCCTCTGTTCTACAGCGATGTCAGGTCAAATTGGATTTATTACTATTATTACGCACCAGGACCCGTTTTTTGGGATTACGAGGAGGACGGTTGGTCCAATCCTGGCACATCGCCCATTGCGGTAGACGAAATCGAGGCAAGTAATACCGATAACTACCAAAACTGGGAGTTAGAGATGTTTAACAATCTTTGGTAAGAAAAGGTATAGAAAGATGAAAATTTTCACAAACTTCCTGTTCGCCAACGCCCTTGCCTTACTACTGGTAACGAATCACCTATTAGCGGATGATACCCATTCTCGCCTGAATGAGATTTCAAAAAAAATTCTATTACTTGAGCAAAAGATCCAAGAGAGAAGGAAATTAACTAACCAAAAGTTAAGTCCATACAGAAAAAATACTGATCCCTCCTTCGATGCCCCTCCCATTGTCCCTAAACCTACCGATACGCCCTCACTTAAGGAAGAACCTCTGGAACCTGAATTTAAAAGTAACAGTTTTACAGAGTTAGAAGAAACCTCAGAAGGGAGTGACTGGTACGAAAGTAAGGATTTTGATTATACACTGAACCCGCTCAATCATCTATCATTTTCGCTTGGTTTAGTCATCCCTGGGGACAGTTCAACCTCTAAGGGAGTCGACCTTTCTTTTGATAATGGAATTGATATTGGATTTGAATACTCCCGGTACTTTAGCGACAATTCATATATTGGTGCTGGCTTTAGCTACAAGAGTTTTGACGGCAACGGCAATTTACCCAACCCCATTTCACATGTTAGCTACGAAGCAGATTCTTCCCTTTTTGCCCTATTCGGAACCCTTGGGCAAAATTGGTCCTTGTCTAATAGTTTGAGTCTACTCACTCAAGCAAGTGCAGGGTTTGTAAATTCCGATTATGAATTCAACTTCCACTCTAGCAAACCAAGCGGGACAATAATACCCACTCAAAAGGAATCGGATACCTCATTCTACTACTCTCTGCTCCTTGGGTTAAACATTCAATGGACACAAATCTGGCATAGCACACTTTTCTATGAATTGGATGGTCGGTCCGAGGCAGGAAATTTAGACAATCAAAATTTCCATCAGATTGGTCTCAAGACTGGCTTTGGTTTCTAGTAATAAATTTCAAATTAAACTACTTCCCACCTTCCTGTTTCAGTTGAGTGGGTTCAGAGAATGTCAAAAGTAGACATTGAAGGCGTTCTCGAGCGCATTACTTTTTACAATGAGGAAAACGGATTTCTTATTGGGAAACTGAAAGGGAACGACGGAAAGGAGGAAATTACCGTCGTCGGCAAAGCTCCAAAGGTACAGTGTGGGGAAACGCTGGTTCTTGCTGGAAACTGGACCATGCACCCGAAGCACGGCAAGCAGTTCTCATTTGAGTCTTTTGAAAGTAAACTGCCGGCTTCTGCCTATGGAATAAAGAAATACTTAGCCAGCGGATTGATTCATGGAATAGGCAAAACCTATGCCAATAAAATAGTCGATCATTTTGGTGCCGATACCTTGCGGATCATTTCGGAGGAATCAGCCCGATTGCTTGAGATTGAGGGGATTGGCAAAATGCGGGCAAAAAGCATCAAGCACGCTTGGGAGGAACAGAAGGCAGTCCGGGAAGTGATGATGTTTTTACAAACCTATGGTGTGACCGATGCCCTCTGCCTGCGCCTGGTCAGAAAATATGGAAATGAAGCAAAAACGATCCTCGAAACCGATCCCTATCGTATTATCCGCGAGGTCAAGGGAATTGGCTTTAAAACGGCAGACCGGATTGCACTCAATCTCGGACTCGCCAGCAATGGCCCACCGCGGATCGATGCCGGCATTCTTCATGTCATGCAGGAGTGTGAGAACAATGGACATACCCACTTTGATAGACGCGAAATTGCCCTACAGGCCACCGAACTACTGGAAGCCAATTCCTCTGAGGTGGAAAATCGGATCTCGGCCCTTCTCCAGCAGGGCGAGGTTGTCGAATCAATGCCTGACTGGGTGCAACTCCCGACTACTGCCCGAGCAGAGAATACCCTCGCCCAGTCGCTCTCTTTACTGATCAAGGGTAAGTCCAGTTTACCCTCCATCCTGGTCGACAAAGCGGTGGAATGGGCTCAGCAACGTGCGGGGTTTGGCTTCGCTCAGGCACAGGAAGACGGAGTCAAACAGGCCCTTAGCTCCAAGGTGTCCATTCTTACTGGCGGACCCGGCACAGGAAAGACCACCATTCTCCGTGCACTTGTTTCCATCCTCAAGGCAAAGAAGACTAAGGTATTACTGGCCGCACCCACCGGACGGGCAGCCAAGAGGATGTCCGAAAGCACATCCCATTTTGCCCAGACCGTCCATCGCTTACTCAAGTTTGACCCTTCACAGGGTGGATTCAGTATGAACGAGCAAAATCCATTGATCTGTGACTACCTGATCATGGACGAATCAAGCATGCTCGATACCCGACTGGCAGCTGCCCTGGCCCGGGCCCTACCCGCCAATGCCCATCTTTTACTGGTCGGGGATGCCGATCAACTACCCTCGGTCGGCTCAGGCAATGTGCTCAAAGACCTAATTGACTGCGGGCATCTGCCAGTCACCCGGTTGTCGGTCACCTTCCGTCAAGCCGATGACAGTGGCATTGTCGGGCTTGCCCATGCCATCCTCTCCGGCAGGTCCTCCCCCCCACCCCCACTTGAGCCCAGTTCGTCTATTCCCCGTCATCACGATGTTCACTTTTTACGGGCGGAATCACCTGAGGAGTGCGTTCAGGTAGTCTGCGATCTTTGCCAGCGTGTCTTGCCCAAGTCTTTACGGATTGATCCTACCAGCCAGGTCCAGGTCCTTGCTCCCCTTCACCGCGGAATCGGAGGAATCGGAAATCTCAACGATCAAATCCGTGACGCGCTTAATCCAAATGGAGCCACGCATGTGGTCGGCAGTATGCTTTTCCGCGAAAGAGATAAGGTCATCCAGACGCGCAACAACTACGACAAAGATGTGTTTAATGGCGACCTTGGCATCATCCGTAAGGTGGACTCGATCAATGGCGTTCTTGAAATCGATTTCGATGACCGCCAGGTCCGGTACGAACGAATGGAAGTAACCGATCTTCAACCCGCCTATGCCATTTCTGTACACAAGAGCCAGGGGAGTGAATATCCGGTGGTCATCTTTCCCCTGCTCAAACAACACTTTATGATGCTACAAAGAAACCTCGTCTATACTGGCCTGACCCGGGCAAAGAAAAAAGTCTTTTTTGTGGGCGATCCGGCTGCCTATGCGATGGCTATTCGGAATAATAAAACGACTGCCCGACAAACCGATTTAATCCGAAAATTCGATAAGGCAATCAATCCTGCTAAGTCATGAATTCAAGATAGACTCAGCAAAGAAATAAATAAGAGCAAAGAGATAAGACGAAATAAGCCGGAGCCGCCTTCAGCGGCTTATTCAACTCTACTTTCAAGTGCATCACCGTCGCCCAAAACATAATTAAGCAAAGCACGCCAGCAGTGGGCCTGACTAGTTCGGGGAAAGCCAGCCCAGCAAGTAGGCATAGGGCGAGCAAAAGCTTGATTGAGCCGACCACATAGGTCGTAATTTCTGAATAACCATAGATCTTAAACTCCTCCACCATATTGCGAGCATACTTGCCTCGGTATGGGGTCGAACGGTTAAACCTGAAGGTCCAGACTGTAATCAGGATGGATGAGACAAGTACCTGCACCACCCATTTATCCCACGGGGGCATGGGCGGAATTAATTGTCCAGTGAGCAACGCCCGCAATTACTTGGCATACCCGAACAGGGAGGAAGGTCGGCCGCTTCGATACCTGAACCGCCGGCTGAAAAAACAGAAAGTTTCTTTTCTAACCTTACTGATCCGCAATAGGGGCACTGAGCATGGTTTTTCCAATCACTCGACCTGACTAACTGCTCGGAATCCTTGGAGCAGTCCTCACAGGTAAATTCGTAAATTGGCATGCAGGATAAATTTTCAGTAACTGGCCAAGCAGTCGAGAAAGCGGATGATCATGTAGTACAAAGAAACCAGAATCCCTCCGCCAAACAATGCCACGAAGAGCAAACCGGTAAGTTTTTTCACCCCTTCAGTCTCAAGAAACTTGGGTTGCTTTTCCATCGAGCCAATCATCACGATCAAATACACCACGATGGCAAAAATAGGCATGGTTACCATAAACCAATCAAATTCACTAGTCATGTGTAACATGATGTAAATCCCTTCGTTCAAGTCAAGGAGGAGGAAGCCTATCGGACGATTTTTATCATTCCTATTTGAAATACATTGATTCTCCTAGGAGACCCTGCTCCTTTCTGTGGATAAAAATTAACTCGGTGTGTCAACTTTCCCTCGCCCTTCCCCCGATCTTTTGCATTTTTGCAGGGATGATTTCCACCAGCTCCTCCGCTATGGGCGGTGAAACTGCCAGTCCGCAGATTCGCCACCTTGTTTGCCTTAAATTTCATGAAACTGCCTCCGCAGATCAAATTGCGGAAATTGAGGAGCGCTTCACCCTGCTCAAAGATTCCATTGAAGGCATTGTCTCCATTGAGTGGGGAACCAACAATAGCCCAGAAGGCTTAAACAAGGGCTTCACCCATTGTTTTCTTGTTACTTTCGCCAATGATGCAGCCAGAGCAGCCTACCTTCCGCATCCAAAACATCAGGAATTTGTGGATATTCTCAAGCCTCTGCTCGAAGATGTCTTTGTCATCGATTACAACCTATGAAGAAACTAGCCGCCCTCTCGATCTTCTGTTTGGGGACCGTTCCGTTCCTTTTTGCCAAAATTTCTACGCCATCCATTTTCGGGTCCAATATGGTACTGCAACGGGACCATGCCTGCCCGGTCTGGGGTTGGGCCGACCCCAACGCCTCCGTTACCCTTACTTTTGCGGGTAAAGTATATACGACCAAAGCGGACGAATCCGGAGAATGGAAAATCAAGCTAACTCCGCTGAGTGCTTCATCAAAGCCCCGAGACATGGTACTCGCAGAGGGAAAAACCAATGAATTTAACTCCATACGAAAAAACTTCTCCCACTTGTTAAAAAATAGACCGAACTCCCTTGTCTATCAAAACATTCTCGTGGGTGAGGTATGGTTATGCTCCGGACAGTCCAACATGCAGTGGGCTATTGATAGATCCGATGATGCAGACCTTGAAGCACTCTCTGGCAACCATCCGAACTTGCGACTTATTACTGTACCGAATGTTGGAAGCCAAGAGCCGCAAAAAAACTTTGAGGGGTCTTGGCAAGAGGCTTCTCCATCTACGGTTTCATCCTTTTCTGCCGTAGGCTATTTATTTGGAAAACGACTTCACCACATTCTCGGCGTGCCCGTCGGGTTGATTAACAACGCCTGGGGAGGCTCTGCCTGCGAAGCCTGGGTTCCGCGGGACCGCTTAAGCGTAAATCCTATTTCTCAGACTTACTTGAAGATGTGGCAGGATAAGGAGAAAACCTACCATTACGAGACCCTCTACAAAGCATACGAAGACAAACTCGCTCGATGGAAGTCGAACCAAGCATCCGGAACTGCTCAGGGGCGCCCCCCACAAAAACCGCGCAATGATATGACCGGCCAGCACCGCCCCGCCAATCTCTACAACGGCGTGCTCTATCCTATCATCGGATACGGAATACGGGGAGCGATCTGGTACCAGGGAGAAACCAACGCGGGCCGTGGGTATGCTTACCGTGAAAC
>JAYOXT010000054.1:0-12664 GCA_038152995.1 Opitutales bacterium | reverse complement strand
TACAACCAAAAGCCTTGGTTTCTCACAATATATTATCGATTAAATTTGCGTAAAAATTCTTTCGATTTGCGTCATTATGGCTCGGGTCTTTTTGTATGAAAATCTTTCATCAACAGAAATACACCAAATAAGTTTGCGTGTTGTAGGGAAGGCTTTTTGAAAGAAATGGATTGTTCTTACCCAAATTATTTTCCAATACCCAAACACATGTCAGATTCAAGTTTACTCACCGTACAGCAACATATTTTGCGCGAACAACTTCGCTTTTCCGGAGCCTCAGGAGAATTTTCATTCCTGCTTTCTGGCATTACCCTAGCCACCAAGATTATCCAAGCACAGGTTCGCCGGGCCGGTCTGGCCGATGTGTTGGGGGAACATGGGGAGGTCAATGTACAGGGGGAGATTCAACAAAAGCTCGATGTGATTGCCAATGAGGCCATCGTCCAGGCTCTGACCAGTCGGGCAAGCGTGGGTGTGCTTGCCTCGGAAGAGAATGAGGAGCCTATGATTGTTCACCAGGGAGACAAGGAGGCGAAGTACGCAGTGGTCTTCGATCCGTTGGATGGGTCTTCCAACATCGATGTGAATGTTAGTGTGGGCACCACCTTTTCGATCTTACGCAGACCGGATGATGCCGCTTCTGACAACCCGGAAGCGTGGGTGTTGCAGCCGGGTACCGAGCAGGTCGCGGCGGGCTATGTGGTTTATGGTTCCTCGACTATTCTGGTCTACAGTGTGGGGCATGGAGTGCATGGGTTTACCCTGGATCCTGCGATTGGTGCCTATGTGTTAAGTCATCCCAACATGACGATGCCGGATCGTGGAAAGTATTATTCGGTTAACGAAGCCAATGCCGATAGCTTTCCTGATAAGTACAACCGCTACTTGGCTGGTCTGAGAAATGGCCAGTATGGCAAGAAATATTCTTCCCGTTATATTGGTTCGATGGTGGCAGATTTTCACCGCACCCTCCTCAAGGGGGGCGTTTTCCTTTATCCTCCGACCGAGGATAATGCAGAAGGTAAACTTCGTCTGCTTTACGAAGCCAACCCCGTTGCCTTTCTTGCCGAGCAGGCAGGAGGTGTGGCCTTGGATGGAAGTCGCAGGATTTTAGAAATCGAGCCAACCAGCATTCATCAGCGTGTGCCTTTGGTGGTTGGCAGTAAGGCAGAGATGGCGGACTTTGCCGCTTTGGAAGACTAATCTTTACTCAGGCCGGTCGACCGGCGGATCATTCCGCTTAGAGAATTTCCAATAGTTCACACTCAAATATAAGAGTGTCTCCAGGCTTAATTTTGCCACCAGGGCGGGGGTTGTCACCGTAGCCCAATTCACTGGGAATATAAATTCTGATTTTTCCACCAACTTTGGATTTTGTAAGTCCTCCGGAAAATCCCTTAATCACCCCATTCATCGGAAAACTGGCTGGCTGGCCACGGTCCACCGAGCTGTCGAAGACTGTGCCATCAATTAAGGTGCCATGGTAGTGCAGGCGTACTGTGTCTTCCATCGTCGGGGTTGCCCCTTCGCCCTCTTTAAGGATTTCGTAATAAAAACCGGAAGGGTCCTTTTGGACTCCCTCCTGGCTTGCAAGTAAGGCAAAAAATTCCTTGGCTTTTTCTTTGTTGGCGACCGCGGCTTTAGCCTGATCCGCCTGAGCGGCTTGTCGTACGGCTTGCATTTTTTCCATCATCACGGCCTGCACTTTAGGCTGGAGAGATTCCAGTTCAGGTGGAATAGAGTCGAGATTGAACCCCTTGGCTAAACCAGCAAGAATGGCTTTTTGCTGTGCATCGCTAAATCCCATTTTGTGTAGGCCAGAGCCATGAGAAATCATCACCCCAATCGCTTCATACACATCTTGGTCCAAGAGGATTGGCTGTATTTTTTCTTTGTTTTGGGCAAAGGCACAATGGAGCAAAACAAAGCAGGAGGAAATTAAGGTAACGATGGGTCGGCAGGAGGATTTTTTAAACATTTATCGACGCTCACAGGTTCTGTGTTTTAGTCAATCTCCATATCCTTTTTCGATCAATTTGTCATGTAAAGCATAGAGTGTTTTCTGGCCTATCTCCTAAAAATTGATTTCCGTGGAACAGGTTTCTTCGGTGGACATAAAAACATGCCTAGGTAATAAATTATTCCTCCTTTAAAAACTGATATGCAAATCATACGCTTTTTCTCCTTTGCGATGCTCACGCTGTGCCTGTTGAATGCACCTACTTTTGCAAATGCTCTGCAATACAAGGGCGGGGAGGGGCCCGGAAAGGGGAAGCACTTGGTTCTGGTAGCCAGTGATCATGAATACCGGGCCGAGGAGACCATCCCTGCACTTGCCCGCATCCTTTCAGTCCACGGTGGGTTTGATTGCACGGTATTATTTGGAGTTACAGAACAGGGGGAAATCCAGGCCGGAATTTCGAATATCCCTGGCTTGGAAGTTTTACAGAAAGCGGATGGGTTGGTCTTTTTTGTGCGGTTCCTGGCCCTCCCACCCGAGCAGATGAAGCACTTGGACGAATATTTTAACCGTGCTGGACCGGTGGTTGGACTGCGTACCTCCACCCATGCATTTAAGTACGATAAAAACCAGGCAAATGATCCTTATGCAAAGTATGATTTCAAATATTCTGGAAAAGATTTTAAGGGTGGATTTGGGGAACAGATACTTGGGCAGTCCTGGGTTGGGCATTACGGGCAAAACCACAGGCAGAGCACCCGTATCGATCTGATTGAGGCAAAGAAAAAGCATCCAATCCTTCGTGGAGTGAGCCAGGTGCATGTACAAGCGGGTGGGTACAATGCCGAGCCGCAACCAGACTGGAATATTCTGACCATGGCTCAGCCCCTGATGTCGATGGAAGCGGACGGAAAGAATGATCCGCAGAAGCCACCCAAGGCAAGTGAGTGGACCCGGGAGTATACCGGCAAAAACGGAAAGAAGGGGAGGGTATTTACTTCTTTGTACGGAGCCTCCCAGGATTTGCTCAATGATGGGTACCGTCGGCTTATCTTAAACGGAATCTATTGGTCGGTTGGTTTGGAGAACCAAATAAAAGCGGACTCCAAGATCGATTTTGTCGGACCATACAACCCGAGCAAATTTCAGGTCAAGGGAGAGGTCAAAGGAGTGAACCCGGCTATGTATACCGATCTAAATGGACCGATTCCTGCCGATCCCAATTCGCCAGTCCAAAAGGTTCAATCGGTTACAGCGAGGGGTCAAAATATCCGCAAGGGTGCCCGTTATGTCCGGGTTGAGATCGAGGATGATAACCGGATTCTCACCCTAAACGAAGTGGAGGTCATTAGCGGAGGGAAGAACATTGCTCCGAAAGGAAAGGCAACTCAATCCAGTACGGGTGCAGGTGGGATTGCATCCCGGGCAATCGATGGCAATAAAGACCCCGATTACAACAAGGGCGGGCAAACCCACACCGATGGTTTCGGTTCGGTCAACCCCTGGTGGGAACTGGATTTGGGTGGTGAATATAAAGTGGATGAGGTAGAGGTTTGGAACCGTAAGGGATATGAGTCTCGGCTCAATGGGTTCACCATTCAGTTGTTGGACGCCAATCGTGAGCAGATATACAAGAGCGGAAAAACCAAAGGTGCCCAGCGGACCAAATTTACCTTAAGGTTCCGAACCGTAATCGATTTTTTCCTCTACGACGGACAGAGTGAGCCTGAGGTCGCTAAGCCCGTTCCTTTGAAGGCAGAAATACCGGATGGATACCGGGACGAATTACCCTTTGCGTTTAAAAAGGGGGACCGAATCGCCATTCTCGGAAATGGTTTGGCGGACCGTATGCAACATGACGGATGGACTGAGACCTTATTGCAAAGTGAGCTCACCGGCCAAGATGTAATCTTCCGAAACATGAGCCTATCCGGGGACCGTCCGAACAGTTATCCAAGGAGTGGTGGGTTTATGGAAATGAATGACTACCTTCGCCATGTGAAAGCGGATGCGGTCTTTGCCATGTTTGGTTACAACGAGTCCTTTGACGGGGAGAAGGGAATGGGTAGGTACAAGCAGGAATTACTCAACTTCATCAAAAATATCCGGGAGACCAAAGCCAACGGGAAGAGTTTGCCCCGTATCGTGTTATTCAGCCCAATCGCATTCCAAAATTTAAAGGACCGCAACCTTCCCCGGGGAAAGCTTCAAAACAAAAATCTCGCCCTCTATGCAAAAGTCACTGAGGACGCGGCTAAGCAGGCTGGGGTGGAGTTCGTTGACCTTTACAATCCAACGCTGGCTCTTTTTCAGAAGGCATCCCAACCGCTGACAATCAATGGGGCCCACCTAAATGAGGAGGGAAACCGGTTGCTGGCGGAAATCATTGCTGGAGCCTTGCTTAAGAAAGAGGTACAAGCGAAGCCATCCCTTGAGCCTCTCCGCCAGGCAGTGTTGGATAAAAATTGGCACTGGTTTAACCGCTACCGGGCGACGGATGGCAATGATATCTGGGGAAGCCGTTCCAAGTTGCGCTTTGTGGATGACCAGTCCAATGCCGTGGTACTCCAGCATGAGCTTGTTATGCTCGATGTGATGACGGCGAACCGTGATCAGCATATTTGGATGGTTGCTCAGGGTAAAAAAAGCAAGGTGGATGACAGTAATGTACCTGCCCCTATCAAAGTTGTTTCCAATGTCGGGGGAGGAAGCATCAGTTCAAGTGCGATCAAGGAGGGGTCCACTGAATACCTGAGTCCTGAGGAAAGTTTAAAAAGCCTGTCTGTACGCGATGATTTTGAGGTCAATTTATTTGCGGATGAGAAGCAGTTTTCTGAGCTAATCAACCCCGTGCAAATGCAGGTGGATACCAAGGGTCGTTTATGGGCTGCGGTGTGGCCTACTTATCCGATGTGGGAGCCGATGAAGCCAATGAACGATGCGTTGGTTATTTTGCCGGATGAAAACAACGATGGGAAAGCCGACCGGGTCATTGAGTTTGCCAAGGTGCACAACCCCGTCGGTTTTGAGTTTTGGAACGGAGGCGTGCTGGTAACATCCGGTCCGGACTTACTTTTCCTCAAGGATACCGATGGAGATGATAAAGCGGATGTTCGCTATGTGATGTTGCAGGGATTAGGCACCTCCGACACCCACCACTCCGCCAATAATCTGATTTATGGTCCAGACGGTGGAATTTACTGGCAAAGTGGGGTCTTTCTTCAGCACAACCACGAGCACCCTTGGGGGACTAGCGTGAAGACAACCTCCTCGGCGATGTATAGGTTCGATCCGCGCCGTCACACCATCGCTTTTCATGCAAGTAATAGCCCAAACCCCCATGGGATTGCTTTTGATTATTGGGGTTACCACTATGCCACAGACGGAACGGGAGGGCGTGCCTTTCAGGTGTACCCTGAGGGGAATTCCTGGAAGATGCGCCAATTGCTTGCCAAGGAAGTACGCCCAGTGCCTGCCTGTGAAGTTGTCTCGAGTGATAACTTTCCTGACTCTATGCAGGGCGATTTCCTCATCTGCAATACCATCGGGTTTCTTGGGGTGAAGCAGTACAAACTTCACCGGGATGGTGACATTACCAAAACCTCTAAAAGCGGGAAATGGGAGAATGGAAAAGAGGTTTCCAGTCAGTCCAAATTTGGTGAGGTCTGGGGAACTCCCAATGGACAGAAGCTGAGTGTGATTAAAGATTTATCCGATGGCTCCAAAGTGGAGGAGGAGTCGGTTGGGTTCATGCTCAGCGGGGATAAGAACTTCCGCCCGACCGATGCAATTTTTGGGGAGGACGGAGCTCTCTATGTTTCCGACTGGCAGAATGTGATCATCGGACACATGCAGCACAATGTCAGAGACCCCAACCGGGATGAAAAGCATGGGCGGATTTACCGTTTTACTTACAAAAAGAAACCTCCTCAAAAAGCGGTTAAAATCGATGGGGAATCGATTGAGAATCTGCTGGCTAATTTGATGCACCCGGTGGACAGCGTGCGCCATCGCACTCGGGTGGAGTTGAGCGAGCGTGATTCATCCGAGGTAATCAAATCGACTCAGGAATGGATGAAGCAATTTGATCCGAACAAAAAGGAGGATGCTCATCATTTGTTGGAGGCACTTTGGGTACACCAGCAACACAACTACCGCAACAGCAGGTTGCTCAATCAATTGCTTAAATCTCCTCATCCGCACGCCCGGGTGGCCGCCCTTACGGTGCAACACCACTGGTACAATGCCAACCCTACCAAGGGAGTTGAGGAGGTTGAGGAAGAGCATATCGAAGTGGAGGCGAAGTCAGGAGTTGTTTCTGACACTCCTGAGCTAACCACCGTTCGCATCGGTACGATTCCCGAAAAAATGAAATACGATCTTGCCGAATTCACTGTTCAGGCAGGCAAAGCGGTCAAGTTGATCTTCGCCAACCCGGACTTCATGCCGCACAACCTGGTGATGGTTAATCCGGGCAAGGCGGACGAGGTGGGGCAGGCCGCGATTAATTTGGGTGCTGGCGGATTCGATGTCGCTTTCGTTCCCCCTAGTAAAGAGATTCTCTGGGCAAGCAAACTCATCGACCACAAACAGGAGGAGATCATTGAGTTCAAGGCACCAAGTAAGCCTGGGGATTATCAATATGTCTGCACCTTTCCAGGGCACCACTTTGTGATGCGTGGTTTGATGAAGGTTCGCTAATCGAAATTTCTATTGCCCCTGTCTTTGAGGGGAAGCTTTGCTCTCTTGGGCTTTCCTTTTAGGAATGTTCAGTTAGAGTTTAATTTATGAGTGAAATTGAAGAGTTCCGCGGTCGCACCAGCAACGAGGCATTGGCCAAGAAACTGAATCGTTTGGCTTGGGTGATATCTGCCGCGGTTCTTGGCTTAGTGGTGATGATGCAACGGATTAAGTTTCCTCTTCCCGAAGGAGTGGAATTGAGTTATCTGCCTGGATTTCATGCCCTGCTCAACTCGGGGGCTGCTGTCTTTCTGATCCTGGCACTTTGGGCAATCAAGTCGGGAAAAGTCACCTTGCACCGAAAAATGATCTATGCCGCTTTTGCCTGCTCTCTTGTATTTCTACTTTCTTATGTGGTCTACCATATCACCACACCAGCAACTCTCTTTGGCGATGCCAACCAAGACGGGCTCTTAACTTCAGAGGAACGCGAAGCAGTTCGTGGGACCAGACCCTATTATTTGTTCATCCTGATCTCACATATTGGACTAGCTGCACTAAGCTTCCCCTTTATTTTGCTTACTTTTGTACAAGCCTTCACCAATCAGTTCTCCAAACACCGAAAGCTGGCCAAACGTGTCTTCCCGGTCTGGCTCTATGTGGCCGTTACCGGTCCGGTGGTGTATTTCTTTCTTCAGCCTTATTACTGATTTCAAGTAGGTTCTGGTTCATTTTGGTCTAATTTTCTGAGAGGCCTTTCTCTGTAAGCGATGACCCAAGTCTACAAGGGGTATCCTCTTTGGTTTTGGTTGGCGATCGTTTTGGGAATCTTACTTCGGGTTGCCTCGATTTGGTGGAACGATCGACTGCTTGGCGATGTGAATCTATTTGCCCTGGCCGCTCGGGAATATGCCGAAAGTGGTGAATTAAATTACCCGATGAAGTACGACTTTTCTGAAAAAACTTCGTGGGGTTCACTCAAGTCTGCCCAATCGCAGCATCCTCCATTATGGTCATTCGTGGCCGGTTCTTTGGCTGATATTCTGGGAACAAAAAATACCTATGGAATCTTGCAGGGCATGAGTTTGTTTTCTCAAATTCTTCTCCTCTACATTACTTTTAAATTGGGTAGTTTTTTTGGAAAAGAATGTGTCACCTTTATCCTTCCCCTGGTTGCACTCTCTCCCCTGCTGATCGACTTTGCTGGCAATGGAAGTCAATACACTATGGGAGCAGTTTTCATGCTGGGTACCTGTTGTTTACTTATGAAAAGGGGGGCGGGGAACTTTTTGAAATTGTTTTGCTCCGGAGCATTGTGTGGCTTGGCCTATTGCACACACGGAGCATTTTTACTGACTATTGGTGCGGTAATCATTGCATCAATTTTAAGTAATGGCAGTAAGATTGGAAAGGTTTCGAATGTTTGTTTTGCTACACTTGGTTTCGTTTCAGTTTTGATTCCTTTGGTATTTTACCGTGTCGAACATTTTGGTTCGGTCTTTTATAATCTGAACTCAGTCTACATTGCCGGTGTCCTAGGAAAATTATCGATTGTATCGAGTGCTGCCGGCATCCATTGGTTGGTGAGCGATGCCTGGGGTTATGCAGACTTCATTGCGTATGCTCAAAACTGTCTCGAGGTATGGTTTAAGTTTTTCGTTTCTATTCTTTGGGAATGGGGGCCTGCGGGAATTTTACTCGGAATCTTTGCTCTATTTGCAAAGGGAAACCCGCAGAGGATATTGGTTCTCGTTTTTCTAGCCACCTACCTAATCCCTATTTTGTTGTGGCCTGGGTTTAAAAGTAGATTTCTGGCTCCTCTTTTACCGATTACATTTCTCTTCTCTTATTTTGGATTTTTGTCATTGAAGGAGGGCTTCCCGAAATTCTTTTTAGCGGGTCGAATTTGTGTATGGGGTATTCCCATATGGTTTGCATTTTCGTGGATCTGTTCCTCCATCTTGACTGGTTCGCCGTCAAGATACTACACATTCGATTTAAAGCATAAAACCGATTACATTGAGATGCTCGAGATGGTTGAAGAGATGAAGGCTTTGGAGCCATCTTTAGTTGTTGGGTCTGCCCGTTCTCTGGACGGGGGCCTGGAAGCTTTTTATTACCACCAGTTTCCCTATGTGCATGCACGGGGTTTTGACTGGGGATTGATTGAGCGGATTCGGGATGATTATGAGGCAAGATATTTTTGGACAGATGAGATCATGCTACCCAAGTACGAAGCTCATTTGGATCAGTTGAAGCTCGTTGCAAGTTCTGGGAAATTTAGACTTTTTGAGTTTATTGATAGAGCTTCGCTCTAGGAAGAGTTACAAAAACTTTTACCACAGCACCATTCTAAACGATTGCATCCAGGGCGAAAATTTTGCCATGATGCAGGGATGTTAAATATACAAAAATACATAATTTTTATACTAACTGCATTCTGTGCCATTCAAGCATTTGCTGAAAGCCCCGAGGTTCGTACCGAAGTGCGAGAGGAGAATGGGAATAAGATCAATTATATGTTCATTGATGGGGTGAAGGTGCATGAGACCGATCCTTCAAAAGTAACTTTCCCTCAGGTGGTTGAGCCCAAGCCCTATGATGCCCAAGGCGGTAAACCACCCAAAGGAGCGATTGTTCTTTTTGATGGCACCGAGAGTTCGATGGCCAATTGGACGGCGATGAATGGTTCTTCGACCAAGTGGAAGTTTGAAAACGGTGCACTCGTTGCAGTTTCACGGGCAGGAAATATCCGGAGCAAGCAGGAGTTTGGTTCCTGTCGCTTGTACCTGGAGTTTGCCACGCCCATATCCTCCAAGGGAATCGGCCAAGCGAGCGGGAATAGTGGGGTCTTTTTGATGGGGAATTATGAGGTGCAGGTACTCAATTCCTTTGGGGCGAACGCCAATTCCACCTACCCTGATGGTCAGTGTGGAGCTCTTTATGGGCGGGCTATTCCTTTGGTGAATGCATCCCGTGCTCCTGGTGAGTGGCAGACTTTTGACATTACTTTTACCCGCCCGCTTTTCGATGACCAGGGCAAGGTAGTCCGCCGGGCCAAGTTCAGGGTGGTTCACAATGGGCACTTGATCCATGACGATGTCGAACTGACTGGTGGCACTGGATGGGCGGGCCCTCATGCAGTCACTCCGTATAGAAGGCATGGAGATAAAGGACCTGTCAGACTGCAGGATCATGGAAATCCGGTGAAGTATCGCAATATATGGGTGGTGGATACTGAAAAGAAACCAGCATCTGGCAGTACGGCAAAGGTGCTCAGAGCCCTCTTTTTTACCGGTGGTTGCTGCCACGATTACGGACAGCAAAAAAACATCATCATCGAAGGGATTCATGCCCGTGTGCCCACCCAATGGGAGGTCTTTCATGAGATGGATGAGAAAAAGTCCAAGGCCTTTCTCCAAAAAAAGGGTTGGGCGGACCCTTTCGATTATGTGGTTTATGACCACTGTTATGCCAATGAAAAAGATGTCTCCTTTATCGAGTCGGTCACCGCAGTGCATGAAGCAGGTAAGCCCGCTTTGGCCCTGCATTGTGCGATGCACTCCTACCACTGGAAAGTTCCTGCGAAAGAGGGTGAAATCAAGGCGTGGCCGAAAATGCTGGGAGCGAGTTCCAAGGGGCATGGGCCCAAGAAATCGATCACGGTGAACATCGTGAAAGAAAATGCGAGTCATCCAGTGATCAAGGATTTGCCGGATGGTTGGCGCACGCCGGAGGGCGAGCTTTATAATGTGCAGGAGATTTACCCTGGGACCACAGTTTTAGCGTATGGAGATAATGGCAATACCACAAAGCCCCTTGAGCCACAGGCCTGCATCTGGGTTAACCAGCACGGCAAGGGGCGTATTTTTTCCACCACCATCGGCCACCACAACTCCACGGTATCCACCAAGGAATACCTCGACCTACTGGGCAATGCGGTTAAGTGGGTAACGGGTCAATAATCTCAACTTTAGCTATTTATCATTATGAAAGTATTCTCCTTACTTCTTTTCTGCTCTCTTATTTCCCATCTCGCTCTCTGGGCGGACGATCATGGGGATAAAACTCTGAAGGGCCTTCTGGTAACCGGAGGTGGTCACCACGATTATGGTTTCCAGCAAAATGTTATTATGGAAGGCGTCACCCAGCGCATGCCGGTTAAGTGGACAGTGATGTACGATATGGACCCACGTGAGAGTAAATCCAAGCTTAGTAAAGAAGGATGGGCCGACGGATATGACTTCGTCTTTTACAACCACTGCTTCGCCCGCGAGGACGACAAGGCATTTATCGATTCAATTGTAAAGGTTCACCAAGAAGGGGTTCCTGCCATTGCCATGCATTGTGCGATGCACTCCTACCATATTTTTATCAAAGACCAAAAGCCAATGGAGAAGAGTTGGAACAAACTCATGGGTGTGCACTCCCACGGGCATGGTCCGCATGTTCCTTTTGATGTCACCAAGGTTTCCGAACATGCCAACCACCCGGCGGTCAAAAATATGCCTGATCAATGGCGTACGCCGAAGGGTGAGCTCTATTTTGTACTAGGAGTCGCGGAAAGTACCACCGTTCTTGCTCATGGAGACAATGGACCCAAGCATAAACCCGAGGCCCCTCAGCCTTGCATCTGGGTCAATCAGTATGGTAAAGGAAAAGTGTTTGCGACCACCATCGGGCACCACAACGAAACTGTATCCACCAAGGAGTTTCTTGACCTGATCACCGACGGTATCCGCTGGGCGACGACCAAGTAACAATGTCTATGCAAGAGCCTCTCTTTTTTTAAAAAAAGGGGGACTGAGGGAAGTAGGTGAGTTTTCTGGATTTAGTCTCGAAATTTCCCTGATGGTTTCTTGCGAAATTTTCCTCCTCCGCCCTTAAATCCTCCACCTCCGCCGGGTCGGCCTTCTCCTTTGCGGAATCCACCGCCCTTGCGGAATCCGCCTCCTTTGCCACCAAACTTACCGCCTTTGCCTCCGGGACGCGGGCGACCGCGGTCGATGGAAAGGTTGAGTTGGTGGCCCTGCACCCAGACCTGTTTTAAAGCCTCGAAAACCTCTTTGGGCATATCCTTTGGGAGATCGATAAAGGAGTGATCCTTGAACATACGGATCTTGCCGATGAATTTGGAATCCAGCCCGATTTCATTGGCAATGGCCCCGACGAGGTCTCGCTTTTCCGCACCATGATATTCGCCGACTTCCACCCGGTAGCTTTGGAGGTCGTCGTTACTTACATAGCGATCTTCCCGATCACCATTACGCTCCCGTCTTTCCCGTTTCGCCCGTTTGGGTGCGGTGGGCATTTCGTCGTAAAATAAAGGTTTTTTACCTGCATCTAAGTAGGCGAGGGCTGCGGCTACATCGATGGAGTCTTTTCCGCTTTCTTCAAGGAATTTTTGAATAGCCTGTCGATAGTCGGATAATTCGCTTACAGAGAGTGCGTCTTCCAATCGAGTGAAGAACTCTCCCTGCTTGCGTTCGTTCATTTCTTCCAAAGTCGGAAAAGTATACTCATCACAATTAGACTTGAGCGTTCTTTCAATCGCTTTGAGCATCCTCATCTCCTTGTTGGTTACAAAAAGAATGGCGTCTCCTTCTCTGCCTGCCCGACCAGTGCGTCCAATCCGGTGGGTGTAGGACTCCAAATCAAAGGGGGCATCATAATTCACAACATGGGTAATCACATCCACATCTAGGCCACGAGCCGCAACATCGGTGGCGACCACTACCTTGACATGTCCCTTGCGGAGACGGTCTACCGTTTTTTCACGAAGTTTCTGAGGCATGTCACCGTTAAGGGCTTCGGCGGCATAGCCTTTGGCCATGAGAGTTTCTGCAATCTCGGTGGTCGCATTTTTGGTGCGGGCAAAAATGAGCATCGCTCCAAAAGGTTCTATTTCCAGAATACGGCCGAGCATATCGATTTTTTCATGCTGCCGAACCTGAAGAAAGCGCTGCCTAATATTGGGTGCATTCTCCCGTTTGACTTCAATGGTAATTTCGACCGGTTCATGGA
>JAYOXT010000053.1:0-12913 GCA_038152995.1 Opitutales bacterium | reverse complement strand
ACCAGGCAAGAAAGCCGACCACCAGCGAAAAAAGTGAGCGGGCAAAAAGAAAAAAGCGAGCTTCCTTATTTAATCTGTCGATAAAGCTAGGCATGGAGGAATAAATCGTTTTCTCTGTGTTTGAGTGGGGGGTTTGCAAGGATGTTCTCCAGGAGCAGAAAAAAGAAAATGGCACCAGCTATCCAAGTCCACAAGGAGGTATCCCTGTCTTTTGCATTGAAGGAAGCCTTGTCTTCGTCCGCAGAAGTGGTTTCGCTGAACCCTCTGATCTGTTCGGATATTTCAGGAACTGTAAAAACTTCCGGAATGGACTCTGCAAGAGGTAAAACTACCTCCACCCACTGGCTTCCCTTTTTTGAAAGACCCGGTTCTTGGGCCACAAATAGATCATCCCCCTCTCCCAACACATCCCCAACTTCCAGTCTTACCCGGTTAGTGTCCATTTCAAGGGATTGCCCAAAACCACCCAACTCGACAAGGAGAGGAAGAAAGGAGTTCCGCACCGGTAAATCCGTCCAGTCCGGAAGCAGACGAAAGCTAAAGAGGACCAACCTCCCCCCCGACGGGTATTCCTTGCAAAGAACCAGGGGATGCCCTTCCCGGTCTCGGAGTGGCACAGTCAGCCCCGCTTCCAGTTCTTTGATGACAAAAAATTTACGGATTTGGGAAAGGTACAAATCACGGGATGAATCTCCAGAAAAAACCTCATTCAGCCTGCCCCCTTCAGGAAGGGTATCGATGCGGAAAGGAGCCATTCGAAAAGGGGTGCGGGCAAACCGCACAAAAGTGTAATCCAAGAGGGCGGAATCCCTAAGTGCCTGATTCATCCGTACGGGAGATTCCCCGGGGGTGAGCAATACCGTGCCTCCTTTGTCCAAAAAGCGGTGAACCGCCTCGATCTGGGTCCCCTCCGTCACCCAGTCCGAACAGCCAAGGATTGCCAGCAAAGATAGCTTTGTAGGCTCAGCTGATACTCTGACTTCTGCCGCAAGAGCGGCATCCACTTCCCACCGGTCCCATCCCCCATCGCCGGCACTCTCGAGAGCGGTCCCCAGATAGGTCATTTCCTGGAAATCTTCATCCTTCGAGTCGGGAGGCAACCAAAAGCAGAACTTTTTGGCGGGTGGAGGGGTAAGCCAGACAGATCGGTTATTATCGATAGCCAGGTTATCAGACTCCTCCAGCTGAACGGTGGCCTTAGCATAATCCCCCACGGGCAAGACGAATTGCACCTGAGCGGTACCCAAACTGGGTAGCCTGACAGTTTCCATCTTCTTCAACGCTGCCCCCGCATAGAGCGATACCTGTGTTTCGACGGGTTTGCTGTCCCAATTTCGAACCACAGCCCATATCCGCAACTTGTCCGCCCCAACTGGGACAACCTTTGCCTCCACCACCGCACGGTTGCCCAAGCGGGAATGCGGGGTTTGGGCATCGTGCCCGACTGGAATCATTCGCACGGCAATGCCCTTGGCGGCAAGGTCACTGTAAACACCCTGCCAGTCGGATTCCTGAAAGTCGCTGATCAAAAGGACTTCTTTTTCGCCATCTTTGGTAGCGAATAGATCCGTTATCTTGCTGAAGAGGGATTGTCCATTTCCGGCATCAAAGCCCGGACGCATCGATTGAACCAAGGCAAGCAACTGCTCGACTGGTGTGCCCATGCTATATTCTATCATCTCTCCTCCTCCAAAGGTAAGTAGACCAAACTGCGTCGATGGAACCTGCAATTCCTCGACAATTTTGGATCTTACTTCCTCCCAGCCACCCCATCCGGACATACTGGGACTGCGGTCCAGTACGATTAAGCAGGACTTTTCGGTACTGGGCGACACCATGCTGGCTGACTTGAAATAGGGGTCAGCAAGAAGGAGGGCAATCAGGGAAAATAAGGCACAGCGCACGAGAAGCAAAACCCAGTCACTCGGCCGGCGTCTACCTGTCCTCGGAATGCTGGAAACCCGTAAAAAGCGCAAAGTGGGAAAGCGTTTCTTATCGGTAATCTGCCGGTATGCCATGTGGGCAAGAATAGGCAGGCCTAAGGCAAGAGCAGTCCACAAAGCCAGAGGTTGCCCAAACTCAATCATTTTTTCCTTCCCCGCAGTCCGATAAATTGGTGAAGCACATAACCAAGATCATCCGAACTGAGCACCGATTCAAAGTCGACCGAATTTCCCCTGCATAACCGGCTTACTTTTTCCTGATGATCAGCGATCTTTTTTTGCACCTCCTCACTGATCAGTTTTGGCGAGGTCGAGATTTCCGCGGACCCTTCCATTTCCACAAAGCGGAGGGCTTCCGCCTGCGGCAGGGCACTCTCCTCAGCGTCCAGAACCTGAACACAGAGGCACTCATAGGAGGAAGAACGGGCAAACCCCAACCGTGCCGGGAGCAGGTCCTCGTTTTCCAAAAAGTCGGACAAATAAACCACCAGGCACCGCTTCGGTATGCTCGCCTGAATCTTTTCCCAGGCAGTCGCAGAAAGATCGGTCCCGCCAGCTTGCATCCGCCCCATCGCAGCGAGCAACCGGTGAAAGTGCCCCCGACCACTGGAAACAGGAAGAAAAACTGGGTTTTCTTTGGAACCTCCAACCAATCCCACCTTGTCACCCTGGCGAAAAGCAAGATAAGTAAGGCAGGCAGCAAGCATCTGGGCATACTTGAACTTCGAACAACCCGCTTGCTCCCCCTGGTAGCCCATGGAAGCACTTGAATCAAGAATTATACATACCGAAAAATTGGTATCCTCCTGATAGGTCTTGGATACCAATTCGTCCCGCTTAGCATAGATTTTCCAGTCGATTGATTTTAAGTCCTCTCCAGGCTCATAGGAACGGTATTGAAAAAACTCCGCTCCCCGACCCTGCCTCACACTTCGATGGACACCAAATATTGCCCCGTCCACCACCACGCGGGCAAGCAGGGACAGGTCTTTGATCCGGGACAAGTGAGACGGATCGAGCAAGGCACTATCAGAGGTCGATACCAAGGCAAAGAGGAGTCGGCTGGCTCGAAATGATTACGCAGGAACTTTTTCCAAAACATGGGCGATAATCTCATCCGCCCCTACTCCCTCCGATTCTGCGAGAAAGCTGGGGAGAATCCGGTGGCGCAACGCGGGAATAGCCAGCTTTTTGATATCCTCGCAGGATGCATTGGTCCGCCCATCGAGCAAAGCCTTGGCTTTTGCGGCAAGGACAAGGGCCTGGGATCCACGGGAACCCGCCCCCCATTTGGTACGGGCAGATGTCCACTCATCGCAACTTTCCGATCCGGGGCGGGATGCCGATACCAAACGCACTGCATAGGAAACCACATTTTCAGGAGCAGGTACCTGGCGGGTGAGGTTTTGCAACACCTCAATTTCCGGACCGGTAAGCACGGCCTCAGGCAACGACCTGGAGTCCCCAGTAGTTTCCCCAACCATCCTGATCTCATCCTGCTCGGAAAGATATTCAATCACTGGATTAAGCAAGAAGCGGTCGAGCTGAGCTTCCGGTAAGGGATAGGTGCCTTCCAGTTCGATCGGATTTTGGGTGGCAAGCACAAAGAAAGGAGATTCCAGGGCCCGGGTCTGTCCGGCAACCGTCACCTGTCTTTCCTCCATTGCCTCGAGCAGGGCGGCTTGTGTCTTGGGTGGGGTACGGTTGATTTCATCCGCGAGTACAACCTGGGAAAAAATGGGACCGGGAGAAAACCGGAAACTACGCTTCCCGGTTGCAGGGTCCTCATCCACCACCTCCGATCCGACCACATCGGCGGGCATAAGGTCGGGGGTGAATTGAATGCGCTTAAAGCCAAGGGTCAGGCAGTTGGCGAGGGTTTTGACCAGAAGGGTTTTGCCCAACCCAGGAATTCCCGTAAGCAGGCAGTGCCCCCGGGCCAACAGGGTAATAAGCAACTGCTCAATCACCTCGTCCTGCCCAACCACTCCCTTTTTAATTTCGCCGAGCAAGCGGTCTCGTGTTTCAGATAATTTATCAAGTGCCTGTTCGGCTGTTGTTTCTGTCGTCATAAGTAGATGTTCGTTCTAATCATAGCTGTTCGGCATACAAATCCGCGTGAAAGAAAAAAAGACTGGATAAGGAGGTGTAATTTACAGAGAAGATCAAAGTTACCCGGTAATTCTTTGCAAGCGCTCCCACTCTTCAATAAAGCGTCGCAAGTGGGGTCGATTATCTGCACTTTCCAATTCCAGTAACTCGCGGACAAGTCTCTGCTCCTCGGTGTACTGCTCCGAAGTAAGCAGACCAGAAAAATGAGCAATTCTCGCCCAGAGAAGGTGCGTGGTGAAGGCATCAAACTCGTTGTACTCCACAATCTCGTCCAGCTTTCCTTCCAGCCACATCTGAGCCACGGAATCTCCACTCACTTCCAATTTACCAGGAATCCCGCTAAGAGTGGCTGCCTGGTGCAGGGTTGGACGATCCCGGAATTGCCCCATCGCATCAGCTAGGTCCACATTGTAATCGGAATTCCTTGCATCAAAGTAATCCACGCCCTCCCATGGCTTGTTTGGACGGTCAGAAAATCCAAATCCGGGTAAACCATGCACAATGGCACGCTGTACGATGATGGGCAGGTCTGCCTGAGCAGAATTGTATCCCACCAATTGGGGCTTTCTCCGACCCACCGATTTCATAAAACTGGAAAGAATGGTCTTTTCCGAGGATTTTTCCGGATCAGAAGGATCGATGGGTAAAGATATAAGCTTGAGGCTCGGGGATCCGCCTGGGGCACGCTCTCTTAGAATGCCGGCAAGAGAGACAATCCTGCACAGAATTGTCTTGAGGTAGGGCTGAAAGTCAACCGGATCTCCCTCCTTGCGGGCACTCGCCCAGAGAGCTTCAAAGGATTGAGAGGCTTCCCCACCCGGACCTTTGGCAGTGGGGCAGTCGTGCAGGATTTCTGCGGACTTCGGATCAGGGATCCACTCCACATCAAATGAAAAAACGCTGTCTGCGAGAGTCTTGAGCATCAAACCAAAAGCACTGGCACTTAGCTGGCGATCAAATCACCCACCTGTGCCAGCTTTTCCGCTAAAAAGGAATCGGAATCGTTCACTCCCTCCGGAAGAGTAAGGATTTCAGGACGATCTTCATCCACCAGAACAGTGTGCTCAAAATGAGCAGAGCACTTACCATCCACCGCGAGGGCGGTCCAACCGTCCTTGGCCATGCGAATATGGGAACTCTCCATATTGACCATCGGCTCAATACATATAGCCATGCCCTTGCGGAACTGGGGCCCATTGCCTGCCCGGCCAAAGTTGGGAATCTGTGGGTCCTCGTGAAGCGAACGCCCCACCCCATGGCCGACAAAATTCGTGATAATCGCAAATCCAGCATTTTCCACATGGGTTTGCACGGCATGGGAAACATCTCCCACCCGATTTTTATGCAGGGCCTGCCTGAGTCCGATGTAGAGGGATTCTTCTGTAACCTTGAGCAATCTTTCCACCTCTGGATCCACTTGCCCGACCGGGATGGTACGGCAGTTGTCACCGATAAACCCATTTTGGCGAATGCATACATCGACGGAGATTACATCGCCCTCCCGCAAAATCCGTTCCTTCACCCCAATGCCATGCACCACCTCATCATTTACAGACAGGCAAGTAAAGGAGGGAAAGATACGATGGCCGGCACGGTAGCCCTTGCAGGCACTTTTCACCCCAAGTTCCTCCATCAATTTCCCGCCCTTCTCATCTATTTCGAAGGTACTCATTCCCGGCTTAACAAATTTGCACAACCTATCCAGCACAAGGGCGGCGGATTTCCCTGCCTCACGCATCCTCTGCTTGTCTTTGAAATTTTTACAAATCACAACCATACTTCTTTTACGAATGCTACTATTCAGCAACCCCAAAAAACAACATATGCGAATTCAAATTTGCTAATTTCGGTTTGATCCCCCGTGCATTCAGTCGTAACTCCTCCCCTATGCGGAATCGAATCTTCTCCCGAAGCAAATGTGCTTGGCAAGCAGTTGCCATTTGTCTGCTTATTTTTTCTCTGCATTGCATCCCCCGGACTGAGGCAAAAGCATCGGACACCTTATCATGCTTTGTCGGCACCACAGAAAAGGAGAAAGGAGGCATCTACCAGATCGATTTCGATTCAGCAAACGGGCGTTTTTCGTCCGCACGGTTGGTTGCGAAAGCAAGTAAGCCCAATTTTCTGACCCTGCATCCGCATCTCCCAAAACTCTATGCTGTGGCCAGTTGGGAAAAGTCTTCTGGTGTAATCGGATACGACATCTCCTCGGACAATAACCTTTCCGAATTCTCCCGCACCGCCAATCCGGACGGCCCGGGGTGTCATATTGCCGTGCACCCCACCGGAAGATTTCTGCTCACCGCACAGTATGGTGGTGGGTCAGTCGCACTCTTTCCCCTCGACCCCAAAGGGAAGATTGGCACACCCATAATAACCGAGCACAGTGGTGGGTCTAAAGTACACGGCAACCGGCAAAATTCACCCCATCCTCATTGGTGCGGCTTCTCACCATGTGGAAAGTACGCCCTAGTCCCGGATCTCGGACTGGATCGGGCAGTCATTTACAAAATTGACCAGGAAGCACTCCATCTGGTTTATCACGGGGAAGCAATTGCCGTCCCGGGTAGTGGTCCTCGTCACCTCCGGTTTTCAAAAAACGGAAAATTAATTTACCTGCTCAATGAACTCGACCTGACTGTTCACACCTTTTCCTGGGATGCAAAATCGGGAAGAGCCAATTCGATCTCCGTTGTTCATGCCCTTACTGAAGATATTAAATCCCGGGAGTCCTTCAATTCAGCCGCCGAAATCGTGGTGCACCCGAGCGGGTCCTTTCTTTACACTTCCAATCGTGGACATGATTCTATCACTGCCTACCGCTTGGACAAAATGGGCGAACCTGAAGTAATCCAGGTACAACCCATCCGCGGGGCATTCCCCCGAAACTTCAACCTCACCCCCGATGGGAATTGGCTCATTGCATGCGGGCAACATTCAGGAACCATTGGTGCCCACCAGATCAACAGGAATACCGGAAAATTAACCTATCAGAAAGGGGCAATCACTCGCGTGCCTAATCCCAGTTGTGTTGTTGTATCAAAGGAGTAACAGAATGTGGATTATCGCCCGTCAGAAAATTTCTCTTTTTTGACGGATCTTTCCACAAGTTCAGTCATAAATTTTCTGCGTTCGGGGCTGGAAATAGTTTCTGCCCAAACCAAGGCACTCTCAGGATCCGTTTTGTGTATTTTATTTACTAAAGTTTCAATCAGAGGATCCTTATTTACATCAGCAGGTATTTGATTGATCCACTCGGCAGTTGCCACCGGATCCTGGCTCGCCCATCTTTCAGCTACTTCATTCATGGCAGTAAGTTTCGAAGGTCCAACAGGCAAGGATTCAGCCCAATTTGCAGCCTGCAATGGATCTTCTTTCGCCCAAAATTTAACAATTTGCTCAACCGCTTTGGTTTTGGAATTTCCTGCAGGTAAAGAGTTTGCCCACTCCGCCGCTTCCAAAACATCCTTGCGGGCCATTTCCCTCGAGACATCCTCACTAACTGCCACTTTGATCTCGGACTCTTCCATCGAATTCAACCACTCAACTGCCCTAGCCATATCTTCTCTGGCTACCTTTTCCCCCAGTTCGCCATAAGCAAAGTTTTGCAGGGAGCCCTCAGGCAAGTTTTCTGCCCAGTGAATGGCCATATCCTCTCCCATACTCCATGCTTTCTCAAAGAGTATGTGAGCAGAACGCCCACGAATCCTCCCATAGGGCAATTCCGTCATCAAATCCGTGGCACGCGGAAGGTCGGTTTCGGAAAGACCAGAAATAATTCCGATGAAGTAGGGATTGTCTTCCCCCTCGAAGTTATCTTTTGCCCAGGAAATCGCCGAACCTGCATCCACCTGTGCCCACCCACTCATGATTGACCCACTGGCCACATGTTCATCCCAGTGCTGTTGCTCCTTTGCCCAGTTCAATGCATCGGTCGGAGCGACTTGGCCCCATGCATAGGCAAGCACCTTAAGCTCGCTAAACCGGCCCGGCCCGCCTGGAAGCGATTCATAGGCATCGCGGGCCAGACGGATTGAATCTACTGTGGGGGTTTTAAGAATTTCCGTAAATGCCTGTAATCTTTCGACTGGGTTAGAGGAAAGCAGTCTTTCCGCAGGTGACTGTGTAAGCGATCCCTGAATTGCCTCTTCGCTTGCAACCGGGCGAATAGCTGCAGAAGGAGCTAAAGTGCTCAACCCCTCACCCTGGGGAAATCCCGAGGTGTCCGTTTTGTCATCCATCAAGATTGCTGGTTCAGATGGTTTCGCAGCCATCCAGTCTTTGGGCTGATCAGGTCTTTGACCTGAGATCGATGATCCCGACTGGCTCAACCCAGCCCAATAGGCGATGGCCAGAGTAAAGAGCCAAGTCACAGCAAAAAACCAATTTTTCATTCAACCCGTGAAACAGAGTCTTTCTAAGCTAGGATATTTGAAAACATGCCTGACATGAAAGAATGCCGCATGATAAGTCAGAGATTCATCCCAAATTTGGCCATTACTTTGGTCATAATAAGATAGAGCAAACCCGTCAGCACGATGCCACTGGACAGAGCAGCGGAAAAGGAGAATCCCTTGCGCAGCATCCAGGGCATCAGCAGAAACATGGGCAAGGAGGGAAGTACATACCAGAATGTACCTTCGGCATGGTCAGCAATGCGTACGACATCCTTGGTTTCCCCGTAGATCCAGATCATGCCCAATACCGAGACTAGGGGAAGCGAGGCAATTAAACTGCCCAGCAAGGGAAGCTTCTTGGAAATCTCGGAAATCAGGACGATTAAACCTGCGGAAACAATAATTTTTGTAATGTACCAAACCATGAATTAAAGAATTTCTGAATTATTCCTATTGAAAGCTAAAGTTTTAATTCGATGGGACGACTATAGCATGGAGTAATAATCATTAAGTTAGATAACTTAACCATCTAGGTAAAAAAACACCTTATTTTCATCAGATTCTCAAACACTTAATTTTCTCCACCCTAAATATTTTTATCTTATCAAATCAAAAAAATATCAAAATTTCGTCATTTCTTGTAAGAAACCTGCGTCCAGTGCTAATACATTTTCGATGGACTTTTTAGCACGCCTCTAAGATGTATCAGAAAACCAAGATTCTGAGTATTCTCTCCCTTAATCTGCTTTTGGGAGGAGTCCATGGGTTCGCTCAGTATTCACACTTCCCAATTACTTATCTCGATTGGAAACTCATTGATTTCGAAGAACCTTCGCGGACCCAGTCTACTTCCGTTTTTCACAAACCCGAATTCTCACATTCTTCTCATGTCAAATGGGAACATTTAAGCACAGCTAAGCTTTTATTACAGCATTACGAACTTCCAACCGAAAACGAGACAGACCCTCACCTCCCCAGGTCTTTTAGTGTTGAACTATCCCAACCTATTGAAGGTAAATTCTACGAATTTTCATTTGAAAATCACGAATGGGTAGCAAGCCTTGATCTGACGGCCTACTCACTTTCTACAAATATCCTAGGGCTACTACACGCCTTTATTGAAACTGACAAGAACTCGAGTCGTTTTACTAGATTTAAAAATTCTCAGGATTGTCATTCTTGGATAAGGAACCCGAAATTTCCCATCGAACAAGAGTACGAAACTAGTGCCATATCATCTAATGCTATTCTTCGCATTGCATGTCCGTTTCATCATTCACCCCCTCTATCGACTAACACCTTCAATATCTCGAACAACTCAAATTACATACCACCCTCCAAGTCCAACAAGATTTCCACTATGCCTAACAAAAGGATTGAAGAAAATTATTCTCGTTCCGAGCCTATTGCATTTTTTGATATTTTCGCAGCGAAATTCGATGATGAAATTTTGACCGACCCGCCTCTCTATTCCCACAGACAACGTAGAGCAAACTACACTTATGTTTGGGAAATGACTGATTTTACCGACTACATTAACTCAAGTAACGACATTCTTACTTTTAACGGTAATTTCTCCGATGATAACTTTACCATCGTCATCAAACCATTGACTGGAGGTGCAGGTGTGGGCACTGGGAATAATGGGCAGGATGAGAACACCTCTGCTACCCAAGGTATTGCTAGCAATATGCCTGTTTTCCCAGACAGCGGAATTTGGTCACCCCCGACACGAACCTACAGTAACTTTCTTCAGTTCAATTCAAGCAATCTCCCCACTGTCAATGTGGATGCGAGTGCGGTTAAGTATTTCATGAATTGGCACTACGGAGACTGGAATGCAGTACAATCTGGTAACAACTTTGACTTAGTTTATTACTCTGCAGCACCCGAACCTTCCACCTATGTGATGACTGGATCGTTGCTCTGTTTTATCGGTTTGAACGGCAGAAGCAGGAAGGTCTTAATGCAATTATTCAAGACCATATTGCGGAGTTCAAAACTACAACTAAGAGAGAAAAATTCATCTAATATCAATCTAGTCTCTTAACTCTTCTTATCATGAAGGTATTGTTTTTTTGCATACTTTCTTACCCCCTACTTGGAGTTGCTGAAATCGCAAAAGCGAAGAAGCCAGATGGTTCCTTTTTTTCTCATACCTTTTTGGAGATCGAGCTAACTTCAAAGCCTCTTCTTCAATATCTGTGCCTAAAAAAACTCGATCCCTTATCTCTAGGGTTTTCTTACCTGCAGGACGAAGACAACGAAGTAAGTAATATTGGTTCAAGCAAGGACTTCAATGGCACTGAGAAACTTTTTATCTCCAATGTAACCTACCTTGCCCTCGAACAGCATCTATTAAAATTATCTGAAAATATGGTGCAAAACGAACTCAACCACCTCTCCTTTTTAGTCGACAAAGATGAAGAAATTGCTGACTTTCTTGTCAGTTTTTACAACGAACAGGAAAATATCCTCTTCAAAAGCAGGTCTAAAATCGTCCTTGAACCCGCATCGTTAAAATCCGCAAATCAGGACCTCAAAAGAGAGGGGAAAAAAGAATTTGATTCTACAATACTGCTGATCATCGCAGGGGCAGTGATTTTGGTGATCGTAGCAATTTTAAAGTCTCCAAGTATTATTGAGAGAAGAAAGGAACACAAAACAAGAGCAGTACGGAAAAGATGGCTCACTCGTTTGGTGGCAAAAGGGTTAA
This sequence comes from Opitutales bacterium, assembly GCA_038152995.1. GTDB lineage: Bacteria > Verrucomicrobiota > Verrucomicrobiia > Opitutales > Seribacteraceae > Chordibacter. Next base: position 1,745 of record JAYOXT010000053.1, on the reverse strand, counting down.
TTGATTCAAATACTCATGGCAGGATAATCCGCCATATTGACGACCTTCCCCGTTGGATCAGTGCGAAAGAATTTGCTCACTTGGACTTCCCTTCAACCGGGGCCGATCCCGAATTGGAAGTTGCTTTGAGGAGACGAAAGAGTGGAGAGTCTGTGGTCAAAACCAAGGATACATCACTCGAAAGAACATCGCGGTAAGTTTCGAGGGTTTTGATGAACTGATAAAATTCAGCGGACTCGCTGCTGCTGTCATAGGCCTTGGCATAGATCGCCGATGCCTTGGCATCGGCTTCCCCGTAGATTTCCTGTACCCGCTTGTAAGATTCCGACTCAATTTCCTGCAGGTCGCGCTCTTTCTTACCAATAATTTTGGCGGCCTCCCCTGCCCCTTCCGAACGAAAACGGGCGGCAATTTGCTGACGTTCACTGACCATGCGTTCGTAAATTCTCCTTCTTACCGTCTCGTTGTAGTTAATCCGTTTGAACCGCACATCGAGTAGTTCAATACCGAATCCAGCAAGTTTGGCTGCAGCTTTTTCAAAGATTTCCTGCTCCACTTTTTCACGACCGACATTGATCGGGTAGAGCATGCCCACATTGCCCATACCTTCCGTGAGGGACTTATCTGTCACAGCCACCCGATCCTTGGTGGTACGGACAATCTCAATGAGTTCATGCTTGGCCACCGCGTTGCGGGTTTCACTGCCCAAAATATCATCCAAGCGGGACAGAGCACTGCGCTCATCCCTCAAGCGCAGGAAGTACTGCATCGCATCACTGATCCGCCAGCGGGCATAGGTGTCGATGATGAGATAGGTTTTGTCCTTGGTTGACATCTCATTGGCCGGCCCGTCCCAAGGGAGGAAGCGCTTCTCGATACGGTTGACCTCCTGAATGAAAGGCAGACGAAAATGCAAGCCTGCCTCAGTCACCGGCTCGCCCACCGGTTTTCCAAACTGGGTAAGAATGACTTGATCAGTCTCTTTAACCACATAGGTGCAAAGATAAAAGGCGATGGCCCCAAGAATTAAAATAATGGCGGTTCCCTGTAACTTCATCGAACGATCCCTCCTTTTCCACTGTCGTTTAATTGAAGGAGGGGCAGAATTTGCGAGGCGTCCTCATCCAAAATAATTTTTTTACCCATTTGTGGGACAACCTCTTTCATCGACTCCAAATAAAGCCGGGTCCGGGTGATATCGGGGGCTTTTTTGTACTCAGCCAACATCGAATTGAAACTGGCCACATCTCCCAAGGCTTCATTGACCCGCTTAAGAGCATACCCCTCGGCTGCCTGAATTTTTTGATCCGCCACCCCGCGGGATCGGGGAACTTCTTTATTATACTCCCCATTGGCCTCGTTGATCATACGCTCCCTCTCCTGCTGGGCTTGGTTGACCTCATTAAAAGAAGCCTGCACCGGTGGAGGAGGATTAACATTTTGCAGTTGGATCTGGTCTATTCCAATACCCAGCTCGTATTTATTGACCAAGGCTTCCAGGCGGTCCCGGGCTTCCTCTTCAATCTCTTGGCGTCCAATGGTGATCACTTCGTCCACCGTGCGGTCGCCCACCACGGTACGCATCACGGATTCGGATACATAACGAAGGGTGCCTTCTGGATCCAACACATTAAAGAGGTACAAGCGGGGATCACTGATCCGGTACTGCACAATCCATTCCACCTCGGCGGCATTCAAATCGCCGGTGACCATACTTTTCTCGCGGTCGCGGGTGCGGGGTTCGG
>JAYOXT010000052.1:0-13250 GCA_038152995.1 Opitutales bacterium | reverse complement strand
GAATGAGGATTCGCAACCCACTTCTCTCAATCCTGCTTGTGCATGATCGATGTGAACCACATGATGTAAATTGTAATTTTCGATGAAAGCTTCACCTCCACTCCCTTCCTGCCACAAGGAAAGTATTTTCCTTAAAGGAGGTCGCGAAAATAATTTACAGGAGATCACTGCTTCTTTTCCACGGGGAAAATTAATTGGCGTGACCGGGGTTAGCGGGTCAGGAAAATCATCTCTCGTATTTGATGTGTTGGCGGCCGAAGGACACCGTAAATATGTGGAGAGCCTATCCGCCAAGGCAAGGCAGGTCTTGGAAAAAGTAGCCAAGCCCGATGTCGACTATGTCGAGGGTCTTTCCCCAGTTTTATCGATCGAACAGGTTTCCGCCCGATCGGCCGGGCCGAGAAGCACGGTGGCGACGGCAACAGAAATTGCCGACTATGCCCGCCTACTCTGGGCGACTGCAGGTATCCCTCACTGCCCAGTGGATGGCTCTCCTGTGTCGCGAAGATCACTCGATCATTGTGTGGAGGAATTGATGGCACAAGGTATGGGCAGGCGTATGATCCTCCTCGCACCATGGATGCAAGCAAAGGCATCGGTTATACGTGAAGAATTGGAAAACCTTGAAAGAAAGGGATTTCAGCGACTGCGAATAGATGGAGAAATTAAGAGACTGGATGATCGTGACTTGATTCCATCGGGTAGCCGAGGCAGGGAAATCTCGGTCGATCTTGTCATCGACCGACTCGCCATCACAGAGGATTCCCGCAGCCGGCTCGCAGACTCCCTTGAACTTGCATTTGAGGAGGGAGATGAGCGAGCAATTGCTCTAATTGAAAGCCCCGATGGCAAGATGAAGGAAGTCCGCCTATCTCAGGGCTTTGCCTGCAACCAATGCGGATCCGCCTACCCGGCTCCAACCCCGAAATTATTCTCCTGGAACCACCCGGATGGTGCCTGTTCGAATTGCGGCGGTCTGGGCGAGGTTCTGCGGTTCCGGGAAGATCTGATTATACCCTCTCCATCGCTCAGCCTAAGTAAGGAAGCAATCAAACCTTGGAACCTGGGTTCCCGCAAAATGATCAACCTGCGCAAAAATTTACTTAAGGCACTGGCGGAGCAGATGGGATTGGATTTAAAAACGCCATGGGAAAAACTGCCTCTAAAGGTACGCGACTTCCTGCTCCAGGGGGATCCAGATCAAGTCTTTGAAATCAAGCTGGAATATGGGCGTGGGAAAAAAGCAAAGATGCAACCCTTTCCCGGCATCTTGCGAGACTTGGAAGAAACTATGTGCTCGACCTCCAGCGAGAGCCTAAGGGCCAAATTACTTACTTTTCAATACGGAACCTTTTGCGAATCCTGCCAGGGCAGCCGCTTATCGGAATATGCCCGCTCCGTTTTGCTGGCTGGTTGTTCCGTCGAAGACTTCTTTTCCTGGCCTGCGGCACAGGCTTGGGAATTCATCAGAAAAAAAGCACGCAAAGATGAGAAATGTCTTCAGGTAGAAGATGCTCTTTATGGATTGGAGCAACGCCTAGGCTTTATCAACGAGGTTGGACTCGGCTACCTCGGACTCAACCGCCCCTACAGAACTCTCAGTGGCGGGGAGGCCCAGAGGTCCCGTCTTGCCACGCAACTGGGAATGGGTCTGGTGGGCGTAATTTATGCACTCGACGAACCGAGTGTCGGGCTGCATCCCGCCGACCACCACCGCTTACTGTCAGTATTACAGGGACTGAGGGACCGCGGAAATACCGTCATTGTAGTGGAGCACGATGCAGACACTTTGCTCGCCTGTGATTACCTGATCGAAGTCGGACCCGGAGCGGGCACTGAGGGCGGACATCTGATTTTTGAGGGAGAGCTCAAAAATTGTCTTCAATCCAAGGAGAGCCGGAGTGGTCCCTTCCTTTGTGGAGAAGAAAAAATTGAAAGGGAGGGAGCCCTCAAAAAGCCAGGCAAACCAGAGGTCCGGATCAAAGGAGCGAGTGCCAACAATCTTAAGACGATCGATGCCTCCTTTCCGGTTGGTTTATTCACTGTGGTCTGCGGAGTATCCGGATCAGGGAAAAGCTCCCTCGTAAATGAAGTGCTGGCAAAAACCGCCGCCCATTTGCTCCACCGCTCAAAGCAACTGCCCGGTGCCCATCAGGGAATTGAAGGACTGGAAAACTTTGATCAGGTGGTGAGAATTGACCAATCTCCAATTGGGAAAAGCCCACGCTCCAATCCCGCAACCTATGTGAAATTATTTGATCAGTTGCGCAGCCTTTTTTCCAAGTGCTCCCTTAGTAAGGTACGGGGATATGGTCCGGGCAGGTTTAGTTTCAATATTCCAGGCGGAAGGTGCGAGCGTTGCAAAGGGGACGGTGTGGTGAAGCTCGATATGCAGTTTCTCGCTGATGTATATGTTGAATGTGAGAGCTGTCATGGAAAACGCTACAACCGGGAAACGCTGGAGGTTCGCTTCCGTGGAAGAAATATCTCGGAAGTTTTGGAACTTACTGTTTCCGAAGCCAAGGAGATATTTTCCAAACATCCAGCCGTGGCCAATAAGCTCGATACACTCGACGCCGTCGGACTTGGCTACCTCAAACTTGGACAGGCTGCCAACACCCTCTCCGGCGGAGAGGCCCAGCGGCTCAAATTATCCCTTGAGTTAAGCAGGAGACAAAGCGGGCGGACCCTCTATTTGCTAGATGAACCCACAACCGGACTTCACTGGCTCGATATTCAGCGCTTGCTTGACCTACTCTTTCGCTTGCGGGACGCCGGCAATACCCTGGTGGTAATTGAGCATAACCTCGATGTCATACGCCTTGCAGATCATATCATTGAAATAGGACCGGTCGGCGGAAAGAACGGCGGCAAACTTATCTTTTCCGGCCCACCGGATCTACTCGCCCTTGAAAGCACTTCCACTGGAAAATTTCTTGCCAAGCACCTCGCACAATTCGCATAAATGGAAACGACATGGAAGAAGAAGATCCTCTGACAGACTCTCACAAAAAAACAGAACCTGATTTGTTAAGTCTTAAAAGGAATGCATTTTGGCATCTGTGGAAAAGAAGGGCCTTGCTGATTATTGCCCTACTTATTCTTTTAATTCCATTGTACGGTACTTTTGAACCTCTGTTTGAGTTCATGCTCTTTGCAGTATCCTTGGCCACCCTGACCTACCCGATTTTCTTTGTGCCCATCCGCAAACTGGGCAAGCAACTGCTTCCTGCTGCGAATGAGCAACGTCTGTCTGAACTGTGTGCCGTTCTCTCCACCCTATCCCTGCTCCTCGTTCTGGTTTCCCCTCTTTTTCTTTTGCTCTGGGATGCATCCGGGGAAAAGCAGGGGATGGCCGAAGTAGTCTGGTCTCTTGCCCTAGGCGAGGAATCCGCGAAAAATACCTTACTTCGTGGTGTATCGGAGCAAATCCGGCAAATTCAAACGATATTCCCCCGTCTACCGATTGACGAGGAAAAGACTCTCGAATTTGTGGCCAATCTTGTCGGGGATACCCGTGAATTCTCTGGTACCTTTATTGAATTTCTTTTCAAAGGCACTCGGGGATTTGTGGCGGAGCTTGCTCTCGCCCTGATCGCCCTTTCCTTTCTTTATGCCCACGGTGCCAATTTTGTCCGCAAATCTCTTAAAACTGGTGGTTTTAGCTCCATTGAAACTTCATCCTGGTTTCAATTGCACAGGATGATCACCCTCCGCCTACTCAACGACACCGTGCTCACCTCCCTTATCCGCGGAATTGCCCTCGGTGGTGTGGCCCACTTTGTCGGTGGGTTTGCCTTCCTACCCATCTTTTTGATTGGTTCCTTTGTTGGATTGGTGCCAGTTGTCGGCAGTGCGATGGTTTGGCTGCCCGTATCCTCAATTATATGGAGCCGGGGAGAGCCCATGACTGCGATAACTGTGGCAGCACTCTCCCTGCTGCTCAACTACCTGATTAGCCGGGCAAGGTCAGGGATGGGCAAAAGACTTCACGAACAGGGAGCCTGGCTAAGCTTCATGCTCTTTCTTGGAATAATCGGAGGCATCCTCGCCTACGGCCCCCAAGGGTTTGTTATTGGGCCGATGGCTGTGGTGCTGGCATATGGCCTGGTACGCTTCCTTGGTGAGCAATCAGGAGTATAAATAAACTCTCCGCAAAAAAATTGGTTAGGTTACTTTGTTAAACTCTCAAGCCTGTGGTTAAGTCTTTGTAAGCGTTCATCCAATGAACGATAGGAAGCCCTGTGTTCTTCAAGACTTGAGTTAAAGTTGTTATATTTATCTTGGTAATAAGTTCTGCGATTTTCATCACTGTATGCATTTTGTGGAACCCTTGAAGAATCTATACTGGGAATTCTTTCTGGTGAAATTGTTGGCACCACAGCTACCGGTTGTTTGACTCCAGTCTCGGCCAAAAAAACCGAATCTACCACTTCTGGCTTAATATGACTCGAGGTTACCAATCTGGAAGGACTCTTACCTTCACGCTCGATGGTAACTGTCTGGGGAGCGTCTTCCAAGAGAATGGTGTCGGCTTGATCGGTGGTAAACCTTTTGACCTGTCTGTAGTTCTGATTTTTTGCCCGCCTGCCAACGACTTCAGTGGTAGCAGTTTTAAAGACTAAAAAGTTGTGCTCAACCGTGTGAAAATGAGGATCTACAATAAAATGGTCAGGTTGACCTTCTAAGGCATCATAAACCGCAGACTGCATCGATTGTTTTACTACCTTGCCTCCCAAATCTAATTCCTGAGAATTAGCCTCGAAAGAGGCACGTCCAACATCGCCCCATCGAATAAACCCCAAAAGCTCAGCACGAGTGCCACTACCACGAACTTCATCACCAATCATTATATCTGTGGTAACTTTAGGATAGTCTACTAATGGGGCAGTCTTGTTAGCGGTGCGGGTGCAGGATACCCCGGCGAGGAGAAGAAGCAAGAGTAATGGGTAAAGAAGGTTTTTCATCAACATAGGGGGTAGTAGCATCAATTAGAAATTCACTTTGGTCGAAATGTAAAACTCAATGCCGTGGTCTATGACCTCATGACCACCAACCCCGGACAGGCCTAGGTTGAGGCCCCACGAAGAACCGGGGAAAAAGGCAAACTCGAGGCCGTAATCCAACCAAGTGGACCCGTTGACCGCAAGGTCGTCGGGGGCGTAGTTCAAACCGACGAAGGGAACGAAGATGAAATTATCGCTGATTTGGAAATGGATCGCCAGGTCGCCCTTGTAGAGCCAAAAGGAGTCTGCGTTACTAGGAAAATAATTGCCAATGGATATTCGACCTGACCAATTAATGCCGTATGCGGGATTGGATTCTGCCATGGCCTCGAAAGAAACGCTGGTCATGGACTCGTCGAAGATTGGGAAATCGCTAACGGAGTTTATATAGGCCAAATTGACCCCCCAAGCCACATAGTCGTTTATGCGATAGTTGGGGAACAGTTCGACCCCGCCGACGAATCCGGTGTCGTCCAAATGGTCGACTTCGAAACGGCTGGCAGCAAGGGGAATCTTGACATCGAGGTTGGGGTTGTTACCCAAAGAGAAGCCCAAAGTTATGCCGTACATATCGTGGTAAATATTACCAGGGGCATGAAAAGCTGGGTCGGGGTTTTTGTTCGAACGGTTATTATCAAAAGACAAAATGTTGTTATCCGAGTAAAAACCTTGGTTGAAATTCTGTGACGAATAGCGAAAATCAAAGTAAAAGGAATGTAGAAAACTTTGGCTCTCTTCATCCATTGGCGGACGATTGAACACTCTAAGCTCATCAGAGAGATTTTTAAATCCAAGGTAGTAACCGGGGGTGGTAGGATTAGCTGCTCCAAGCAAGTTGAAATCTGAAGCTAATGGTTTGTCTTGGCCACAGAGTAACGGTAAGTTAAGATGCAGGAACGCTAATAAAATAGGAAGTAAAAATTTCATACTGATTAAGCTAGATCTATATTGGCACAAAAACTCGTCAATCTTTCACGCCCTTTTCTGATGACCTCATCAGAAGTGGCATAGCTCAAGCGAATATAACCTTCTGCACCAAAGGCATGACCTGATACGACAGCCACTTTTTCCTCTTCAAGTAAACGGGCAGAAAATTCTTCTGATGATAAACCAAAGGAAGACACCTTAGGAAAGAGGTAAAACGCACCCTGTGAACGCAGACACTCAACTCCATCAATGGAATTAAGACCATCCAGCAATAGCAGGCGGCGGCGGTCGAAATGCACAAGCATATCCTGCACTGCCTGCATGGATTGTTCCCAGTTTTGTACCGCGGCTAGAGCACCATACTGAGCAAAAGTAGTGGCATTGGATGCAGTCTGGCTTTGGAGGTCGGCTACGGCATTGGCTATGGCTTTATTGGCTACCAAGGTACCCAGTCGCCAGCCGGTCATGGAGAAAGTTTTACTAAAGCCTGATACAGTAATGACACGGTCGCGGGCTTCTTCAGAAAAGGAAGCAGGACGATGGTGAACGGATCCATCATAGAGCAAGTACTCATAAATTTCATCAGACATAACTAAAATGTCTTTGCGTAGAGCGAGTTCCATAATCGCTTCCATTTCCGCACGATCGTAGAGACAGCCTGTAGGATTGGATGGGCTGTTCAGAATAACTAGTTTAGTGGCAGGGGTCAGGGCATCCTCAATTTGTTGCGGAGAAACCTTGAAGCCCTGATCGTCGCCAGCGAGTACAATCTTGGGAGTGGCACCCGCAAGTTTTACCATCTCCGGATAGCTCACCCAATAAGGGGCAGGTATGATGACTTCATCCCCTGGTCCACAGGTAGCAAGGATGGCAAGGTAGCAAGAGTACTTACCTCCGGGACTGACCACAACCTGAGAAGCATTGGGTTCGGCGAGCACACCATTTTTATGATATTGATCCGCCAGAGCCTGTCGCAATTCGGGTATGCCGGGTGCAGGCGCGTATTTTGTTTTACCGGATGCAAGTGCTTGGGCACAGGCTTCCTTGATAAACTGAGGAGTATCAAAGTCAGGCTCACCTGCACCGAAACCGCAGACATCTTCACCGGCCGCCTTTAAGGCTTTGGCTTTGGCATCAACGGCCAGCGTGGGAGAGGGAGCAATATTTTTTGCCCAGGGAGATAGGTGTTCGAGGCTCATTGGTTTACTAAAAAGAAAAGAAAAATAGAATGACAGGGACGGGCAAGATGATTTCGTTCAAAAAATTTTAGATCGGGTCCAGTCTGACTGAAGAAAAAACAAGGGGTTGCATTAGACCCTCTTTTTGAAATGCACCTTCAGGAAGATCGAGATCATGGGCGACCGCCAGTATTTCATAGCGTGTACGGGACTGGGAATCGCGCTCCTTGGCATCAATTCCTTTAACAATCCAATGATCTCCCACTTTTTTGAAGCTCTGCAGAGAAAAAGTGCGGGCGGGAAGAATCCCCCCATCCATATGCTCGATTCGCAAGGGGGCATCATAAGCATCATCCAGGGCCAGGCGAACCGATGAAAGCATAGACTGGAATGGGTTGTTCTTTTGAGGCAGGGAATAAGTAAAAAGATGGGCGGGTCTACCGCATACACGGCCAGACTTTTGGTATTCAACCGGCCAGTTGGTGAAAGGCATCAGGATATCAAAGGGGGAATGATTGATTCCTTCTATCCAGGGAACTAACCAATCTCTGGCAGACACAACCTGTACCACATTGGAACCAATTTCCCACTTCCATACCCGCGGATGCACACGGTCACGGATGAGAAGAAAGGAGGCCAACCGGTCGGTGCCCGCTGAATCGGCAAGTAGATCTATTCGTAGAACTGGTGAATGAAGAGATGGCCCCGAGATCAAACCATGATGAACGAACCCCGGTTGGTTTCTCTGATAATGAATAAAGTCAAAGCGGTAAATATAGGCACGATGCCGTACCGGTTCATCCTGGCTAGGAAAGAAAATGTTCCTGAACCGATCGTGCCTTTGAGTAGACTCCTCCTCGCTCAGTATGGACGAAAAACCGCGGGCAGGAAATTGAGCCAAGGCTATGCCCGTTAGAAAAAAAGAATGGAGCAGTAAGCAGAAAGATAAAACTCGGGTTAGGCATCTCATCCCCTACCCTTCAGAACTTAAGAGAATGGTAAAGTTAATTGCCCTCTGCAGATGGAACTGCTGGGGCTTCTTGTCTTGCAGCCTCACCTTCAGCACTCGGATCGTCATCAGCAGGAGAAGAAACATCGCCAGGCAAGACAACATCGGTGCCTTCAGGAAGTGGAAGATCGACAGGCAGGATGGCCGGAGATGCATCGCCCGAACGGAGAAGTTCGCCTTCGGAACCAACATCGCTCTGGTAGAGTGCGTAAAGGGCAAAGGAAAGAGCAAAGAAAAATAAGATTCCCCAGACAGTTAATTTAGATAATTGAGCAGCGGACCCAGCACCGAGGTACTGATCGGCAGCACCGCCGCCGAGAGCCGAACCCATGCCCCCGGATGTCCGTTGAATTAAAATCAAAAGAACAACAGCCAGGCAGAGAAGAATCAGGATTGTGGTGAGGAAAACGATCATGTCAGAAATTGTCTAAAGTCCTAAAATGAAGAATGCCTTCCAAAAGGCAACATGTTTCATAAAGCTCGTAAGATGGAAGAAAATTAACTGATGCCCAACTTTTCTAAAATGCTGCGCAAGTCTTTCTCATCACCGAAAGATAGGGAAATGGAACCACTGCCCTTTGGACTCGACTTAATTCTAACCTTTCGTCCCGTTGCCTGAGCAACAGAAGCGGCTAATTCTTCGTAGAGGGAGGAATTAGCGGATTTTTTTCGCACGGGAATTCCAAAGTTTTGCAAACCGCCTGCCAGGGCTTCCTCACACTGACGAACAGTCCATCCCTCTAAGACCGCCTGCCTGCCAATCGCCAGTCTCCTCTCTGGATCTTCCACACTTAAGAGTACTTTGGCATGCCCCACCGAAAGCTCACCTTCAGCAAGCAACCTTCGCAACTCGCCATCAAGCTGAAGCAAGCGCATCAGGTTGGTCACATGAGAACGGCTCTTTCCCATACGCTCAGCTACTTCCTGCTGGGTAAGATTAAAATCAGAAACCAGTGATTGGTAGCCCATCGCCTCCTCCAAGGGATTGAGCTGTTCGCGCTGCAAGTTTTCTATCAGGGAAAGGCTGGCAGAAGAAAGATCGGAAACATCCAAAACCCGGGCTAAAATCGTCTCCCTGCCAAGGTGCTGATGAGCCCGCCATCTGCGTTCTCCGGCAATCAGTTCATATCCATTAGCTGTTGGACGCACTACAATGGGTTGCAGTAAACCCTCTGACTGAATGCTTGCGGCTAATTCACCGACCGCTTGTGGATCGATCACTTTTCTGGGCTGATGCGGATTGGGCACCACCCGATTGAGTGGTAATTCCTGCAACTGGGAACTGGTTCCCGAAGAAATCTGGTTTGACGGATTATTTTCTACTATCGGTTCCTCTTCCGGCTCGGCTTGCTCAACTGCGAGAACTGGGGGTTGCGGAACAGACGGATGCGGATGCACCGCTCCTCCTCCGGCAATCAAACTACCCAAACCCCGGCCAAGTCTTCTCGCAGGTGCATTCATTTCTGGGGAACAAATAACTCGCGACCCACATATACTTTGGTTGGATCCACAATTTGGTTGGCGTCGATAATCCAGGAAACCTTGGAACTATATTTTTGGGCAATACTGCTGACCGTCTCCCCCTTTTCCACCTTGTGAACGAAACCGTTCTTGGGATAATTACTGGAAAAGCTGGGGGTAGTTGCCTCGGGAGTAGAGCTTTTTAGCGAGGTTACCTGCTCAAACCCGCGGTTCATTTGCTCCACAATTTGTTGAAATTTTTTGTTCAACTCCTCCTGCGTGGACGACCTGTCTCTTTCACTTTGCCTGAACGAAACCTCCAGCGCCTGAACTTTGTTTTGAAGTTCTAGATAGTGGATATTGTCCTGACTATCGGCCTGACTTCTCGACCGCTGTGCCTGATCGACAACTACTCTGAGTTGGGCATTTTCGCGCCGTAGCATTTCCACTTCACTTCGCAGGCTATTCACTTCACGGGTGATTAGTTCCAAGTCCTGCTTTAAGTTTGCCAAGACAATCCGTGAATTATCCTGAGCAAAGCTCCATCCTGGCAAGCAGGTAAAATATACCCAAAAACAAACCGAGGCAATGCACCTCGCACATCCCTTAATTAACACCACAATATCTAAGGTACGAAGCTTGCCTCGGGAATCAAGAATTCTTTTGTAAAAAATTTTAAATGCTACGAAGAAGAACAGCCTGATCCACAGGCGAGGAAAAGATCACTTCTTGCGACAACGAAAACCCACGGAGAAATTCAGCCACGGGCAACATCTTTCCTCCGGGCTTTTGAATCTCCACTATTTCCATCGCACCGTTTCCACTGCCAACAATCAGTGATTGTACAGCACCGGAAAACCTCTCCCCTGGTTTGAGGGGCTGGGGACAGTCAACCACCCGGAGTTGCCCGACCCGCAATACAATATCCTCATGAATAAAAAATGTGCCCGGCCAACCACTAAAGGCTCGCATCCGATTGACTAGTTCTTCCCCGGGTAAGTTAAAGTTGATACGACCATCTTCTTTGCTAAGCTTGCGGCAATAAGTCGCTCGCTTTTCATCCTGATCCGTTTTTTGATAGTTCCCATTAAGAAGTAGGGGCATCGCCCGGTGGACAAGGGGAACACAGGCATCAGCAATCTTATGGCGTAAACTTGGACCCGTATCGTGCTCTGAGATTTCGACTTCTTCCACAGCAATGACTGGCCCCGCATCCATTCTCGGAATCACCTCCATTAGAGTAACACCAGTTTTCTGGTCTCCCATGGCCAGAGAAGTCTCGATGGGAGAAGCACCGCGATACTGGGGAAGCAAAGAGGCATGTAGATTAAAGCATCCAAGGGGGGCAACCGTGAGAAGATCCCTTTTGAGAATATGACCGTATGCCATGACCCAAACAAAGTCGACCCCCAGTTCCTTTAACCACGCGACTTCCTCCGGTCCGGGTTTATCAGGGTCATGCACGGGCAGACCGGACTCCATTGCCCAAGCTTTGATTGCATTGGGCTGAAATTTCCTTCCCCGCCCCGAACGGCGGTCAGGTTGGGTAAGGACCGCAGCGATCTCCGCACAACAACCACATTCCGACATGGATCGTAGCCAAGGCAAGGCGATCTCATCCGATCCGAAAAAGGCAATTTTTCTTTTTTGAGTCATCGTGGGAAAACGGCATTCATAACAGGCTCAAGCTCACTCGTCAAAATTCCTTATGGGCACAAAAAAACCGTCCAGTCAAAAATGGACGGTTTTCAAATTGGTCAACCCGAAACGGCTAGCAGACTTTAAGCAGACTTTTTTTCTTCCTGATAACGGGCTTCTTTTCCAGCGAGAGAGAATTTCAACGGACAGCCCGACAAACCGAATCTTTTCTGAATTCCCTTTTCGAGATAACGTCGATAAGGCTCATCCAGCTTGTGCTCCCGGTTGCAAAATAATTTGATTCGGAATGGCCTCTTTTCCACCTGCACAGCATAAAAAATCTTGAATCTCTTACCTCCCACTTTGGCCGGAGGGCGGTGCTCAAACATGTCACTAAACAATTTATTCAGGGCAGATGTGGAAATTGATTTTTCCAACCGGGTATCGAGATCCCGGGCCACTTGTAAGAAATCCTGCATCGCGTAACCGGACTGGGCGGAAACAAAGCATATGGGCGAGTCTGGCAAAAAGAACAGCTCTTTTCGGACGGATTGCAGGTAAGCCTTACGAAAAGCATTTTCATCCTCATAACCGGGCAAAGGGTCTTTGCGGAACCCATCGAGTGCAAGGTCCCACTTATTGACCAAAATCGCCAGGGCTTTCCCTTCTTCGAGTACATGGCCAGCGAGAATTTTGTCTTGCTTGGTCACCCCTTCCCGGGCATCGAGCACGAGGAAGACCACTTCCACCTCCTCAATCGCATGCTTGGTGCGGACCGCGGAGAAATAATCAAGGGATGTATCCACCCTTTTTCTTCGCTTGAGCCCCGCTGTATCGTAGAGACGAAAACGCCAAGGGTCTGTGCTTCCCTCTACCTGATAGTCCAAATCTAACTCCACAGTTTCACGAGTGGTACCTGGCACATCACTCACGATCAGGCGCTTCATATTTAAGAGGCGGTTACAAAGAGACGACTTCCCAACATTGGGTCGTCCAATAAATGCAATCGAAGTTCGTTGGTTGAGGATCTCATCTCCGGGTAAAGTCGGAGCAGGTAAAACTTCCTGAAAGATTTTTTCCAGTTGTTCAATGCCATGTCCATGTTCTGCAGATACTCCAACCTGCTTTGCAAAACCCAGTCTCTTAAATTCTTCAAACGAATACTCCTCTTCAGGGTTATCCATTTTATTAACCACTAAAACTGGATGCTTACCCATTTTCCGAAATTTTTGGGCCAATGTCTGGTCCAACGGAACCATACCCGAACGGCCATCGACCACAAAGAGAAGGAGGTCAGCTGCTCGGATGGCAAATTCTGCCTGATCCTCGGTCGCATCCTGAATTTCTACGGGTGTCATTTCCGGGGTCATCCCAATCCCGCCGGTATCCATCAGTACAAAACCTTGAGGGCTATCCGCCACCACCACATCCCGGGTCACACCCGGACGGTCGTGCACAATGGAGATGCGTTTACCTGCAAGACGGTTAAACAGCCGGCTCTTGCCCACATTGGGACGGCCAACAATAGCGATACTTGGATTCACTTAAATGTAGTAGGTTGTTGGGCGAAGCAGATTAACCTGCCGCCGGGACGGATTCCTGTTCCGCACAAACCTGTTCGACGAAACGCTCCATCCGACTGGTCGCTTCCACCAATTTTTCATAGGAGGTGGAGAAGCTTGCCCGCACATGTCCTTTCCCGTGAGCACCAAAAGCTGTGCCAGGCACCACCGCCACCTCCGCTTCGCGTAGCAGGCGGTGACAAAATTCAACCTCATCCAATCCGGTGGACTGGGAGACATTGGGGAAGGCATAAAAAGAACCGCGGGGCAGGTGGCAACTCAGGCCCATTTCATTGAACCGGCGAACCACAAAATCCCTCCGCTTGGCATACTGCTCACGCATACGGGCGACCTCATCTCCTCCATTACGGAGGGCTTCGATCGCAGCTTCCTGGCTAAGTATAGGTGCACACATCATGCAGTACTGGTGGATCTTCATCATCGCCTCGATCAACCAGTCCGGTCCACA
>JAYOXT010000051.1:0-13471 GCA_038152995.1 Opitutales bacterium | reverse complement strand
GCAAAGCTAAAATTGATGTTGGTTGGGATGGTAACGGGGTGGGTGTGGCAACTCTCAACTCAAACTCCTGGAAGCATGTTTATCTTACGGTATCGGATTCCGGCGGTACAACTGATACGTACAAAATCTATGTGGACGGAAGCCAGGATAGTACCGGCACTCGCAATTGGTTCAAGTATGACGGCACAAACCTCGATATTCGCTTTGGTCACATCGCTCATGAAGGGTTGTACCTGGCCGGTCAGCTTGACGAACTTCGCATAGCCACCGCAGTTCGCTCGGCGGACTGGATCAAGGCAGAGTATGACAACCAAAAGAGCTCCCAAAGCTTGATGAGCTATGGTTCGATCACTGGTCCGCGGATCATCACTTCCCAGCTCACTGCAACCGGTACATTCAACAGTGCGTTCAGCTATACCCTGACTGCATCAGACAGCTCCAATATATCCAGCCGTGTATTTTATGGTCTCCCTGAAGGACTGGACTTTGACGACAATGGAACAATCACCGGCACACCAGTGATCTCTGGCACGCATTTGGTCTCTTTGGTTGCGAACTACAACAACGATGATGGAGATGTAACGGATACAGACAGCGTAAATGACAAACTGGGCAACTCAGACCCCACTGCAGATGATGCCATCCTCCTCAGCCTCAATATCGCCACCCTCGCCCCCACCATCGATACCCTGGCCGCCACCTCGGTGGGTGCTACCAGTGCCCACTTCGAAGGCAATGTCACCAGCACTGGCGGATCCAACCCGGAGGTGAAGATTTACTACGGTACCAGTGATGGTGGAAATACGGCTGGTTCCTGGAGTAATGTGTTAAATATAGGTAACCAACCAGCGGGTGTATTCTCCTTCCTTATTGGAGACTTGCTGCCATCCACCACCTATCACTACCGGGTACGGGCAGCCAATTCTGCCAATACCAACGGGGTATGGGCATCCAGTTCCCAAAGCTTCACTACTTCGTCCTCCAACCTGGTGATCGCTTCCAACGGGGTGCTGACCAACGCCACTGGCAGTACTGGCACCCTCTCCGCCAAAATCGCTGGGTTTGGCACCGGCACAGTCAACCTTGCTCCCTACTCGCTCAACACCGCTGCGGATGCTGCCAATGAATTCACTGGCATTACCCTCTGGCTGGATGCGGCCGATTCCTCTACGATTGTCGCGAGTAGCGGCGATGTAACCACCTGGGCAAATAAGATGGATACTACCGTAAAAATGCATGGAGCTACCGCTAAACCAAGCACCGGTGGGTCAATCAATGGGGTCAATGCTCTCGAATTTGATGGTACGGCTACTACAGGGCCCTGGGAAGGTATGTATGCTCGTAAAAACACCAACACTTCCTGGAGCCCAGCAACTACCACGGGTACAGCTTCTGGCACTTATGACGATGGTGTTCTCATTATGCTCATGCGAGTCAATGGAAATGGTCAAAACACCGGCGGTGGACTTGGACTTGGATTTGCTGGGCACTTCTACGGTTGGGGAAACCAGGATTGGTATTGGGACATTGGTGCCCCTAGTGGATCTTCAGCAGCCTATCGATTAAGCACCAATCTATCCGGAACTAAACTAATTATCAGTGAGTATAGTAAAACCAATAGTCAACGCACCTTATGGAAAGACGGTTCTTCTGTAAGTACGACTTCAGGAGCATTAAATAGCCTTGGCGCAGGTGAACTTAAGTTTCCCAGTTACACTGCTTGGGGAACAGGTAGATACTATGACATAACCCTGGGAGAAATGCTCTACATCCGGGGTACGATGAGCACCACCGTGCGCGAAAAAATCGAAGGCTACCTTGCCCACAAATGGGGAGTCTCCTTACCCGATTCTCACACTTGGGCAGCCAGCTCGCCCTATGTAGATATTCAATCTGGAGCAGATGTTTCCCTGTACTGGGGATCGAGCGATGGGGGCACAACCAGTGGAAACTGGGAAAACACCATTCCGCTCGGAAAGAAAGCAAACCAACTTGCACTCTGGCTCGATGCCAGCGATTTATCTACCGCAGGTTCCACCTGGTCGGATAAGAGTGGAAATGCAAACCATGCCACCAAGACTGGCACCCCCACCCTTGTGACCAACGCCCAAAATGGGCATTCATTGATGCATTACAACGCAAATGCACAGTACCATGACTTCACCAAGATCGATGATATTCGAACCGTATTCTGGGTAATTTCTCAAGACCCATCGGTAAATGGTTCCGGCTACCGTTTCCTTCTAAACAGTGGAGGGTATGGTGGCGTTCACCCTGGTCCTGACTTTCACAATGATAACAACGGTCAGTTCTGGGGCAATTCAGCCCATGCAAATATAAAATCGGGTACAACTTGGATGAATGGTTCTCAACTTTCAGGCAATGTAAACTACCCCAACAACCTCTCGATCATATCCCTGAAAACGGCTGGAAATGTTGCGGCAAATCGCTTTGGTCAGGACCGTACGCACGGTGGTCGCCAATGGATAGGAAGGCTCGGGGAGTTAATTATTTTCAACACTGCCCTTACCGATAGCGAGATCCAAAAAGTGGAGGGCTACCTTGCTCACAAGTGGGGACTGGCCGGCACCCTGCCCGCATCCCACCCCTACAAGCAGTCTTCGACCATGCAAGGGCCGAAAGACCTCAACTCATACACCACCAACCTTTCCAATCTGGTGACCGGCAACACCTACTTCTACCGGGTGGCCGCGACCAATTCCGAAGGCACGGACTGGGCAGACCAAACCGCATCCTTTGTCTCCAAAAGCAAGATCGATATGAGTTCTGGCTCCCTATCCTTCAACACCAGTGGCCCCAACCCATCTTGGTCCGCATCGGATGGAACCGGTGGAAATGGAGTTCTCCAGACCCTCTCCTGGACGGATTCTCAATCAAATACCATTCAATACAAAGTAGCCAAGTTCTCCTTTGATTCCGTAAACATTGGAGACGGGGTGACTGTGTCTCTCTTTGGGGATAACCCCATCCATTTGGATGTCACCGGGGATGCCACCATCAACGCTGTGCTCGATGCCAATGGTTCCGTGGGAAATGGTGTGTACCAAAGCGTATTCAAAACAGGCAATCTCGGCGGAGGTACTGGTGGTAAGGCGTGGAGCGACAACACCGGTTTCAACAACTCCGCCCCCAAGCACGGAACTGGGCCCACACACCTCGTGGGCACAAGCCCGTTTAATTCCGGAGGTTCCCGTAAAAAAGCAAGCCCTTTGAGTGGCTTGGTCGCTGGCACCGCAGCAGGTGGTGGTGGATACGGTGGCGAGGGTGCCCGCAGCGAGGCCGCGGGCGGATCGGACGATCAGGGAGCCCACCCAATTTCCGGACAAGCCTATGGTAATATCAATGTGGACGCCCTCCTTGCCGGATCCGGTGGAGGCGGTGGTGCGGCAGCCCATGGGGGTACCGGTGCTGGAGCCATCAAGATCACCGCTGGAGGCACACTCACCATCGGTGCCGATATTTATGCCGAAGGTGGACAGGGCGGGCATTCTCCCGATCCGATGGACGGTTTCAATGGACCAACCTTCTGGTTCGACGCTTCGGATGAATCTTCGATCATTCGCGATGCCAACGGCAAAGTTTCCTACTGGGTAGATAAGAATGATAACAAACACCTCACCCAGACCACCGCTTCCAAGCAGCCAACCTATGGCTCACGCACCTACAATGGGTTAAACGTGGTTGATTTTGATGGCTCCGATTATATGGACACCATCAATGCCGTGGGTAATAAGCCTGGCCGCCCCCACTCCTCCTTCTGGATCGTCGCCTACATCGACAGCGTGGATAATGCTAGCGACTCGCTCTTTTGCGTAAATGGAGCAAATGATAAAAACTGGCAATTTCAAGCCAACCATGCCAGTCAGTACCAAGGGCGTTTAGTGTACAGCACGGGTCATGGGGGCACGGACAAAACCTTCTTCTCCAACATCGTTGGCCAACCCGTTCTCATTGGTTTTGCATCTGGTAATAGCATAACCGTTCGTTTAAATGGTAAAAGCTATGGAACCTCTGCCGTTTCCCAAAATGGTGATAATTCCAACATCCTAAGAATTGGGGCCAATCGTGCAGAAGACAACCCCATCGATGGTTGGGTGGGAGAAATTGTTGGTGGCTCGCATCATCCTTACGGATTGTGGACCCAAAAGATCGAACGCTACCTACTCGGAAAATGGGGAATTGACTCTACCTTAAGCAGTGCGACCAGCGATCGTTTTAATGCCAATGAGGTGGGCGGTGCTGGTTCCGGTGGTTCAATCTATTTAAAAGCGGCCAACTTGGTGATCAACGATGGGGTGATCATCTCTGCCAATGGCGGAAAAGCGGCTCCGGGTATAAACACCGGGGGCAACACTGGAGCCACCGACGGCGGGAGTGAAGGCCCAGCAGCCGGTGGGGGCGGACGTGTATTCCTCGAAGGAACCACTTCTTTTATCAACCATGCCAGTGCCACCAATGCCAATGTTACCGCCAACGGTGGCCAAAGCCAGGCTGCTAGTGGCACACCCCGGAATGGGGAGGATGGCACCGTGCGGGTAGTCCGCCCCCAGGTTAGTTCGCTGGTATTTACCAGTGGCACCCTTTCGATCGATACGGACAAGGGTGAAATCACCCACTCGGATGGTTCCTTCCTCCTCGGTGAATTTTCCGACAAGACCTACACCGATGGGTCAGGCAACGCCTACCCCTACCAAGTGGTCACCTACACCGCGGACACCATCAGCCTGGGCTCCGGGGTGGTTGTGAATTTAACCGGTAGCAATGCGGTATCCCTGCGCACCCGTAACCATGGTTCCCTCACTCTGGGAACCACCATCAATGTAAATGGTGGAAACGACCCATCCAATGTGGGTGGATCGGGCAAAGCCGGCGGGTTTGATGGCGGAGCTATGGATGTGGACGGCACCGGCCCCGGTAAGGGCAAAACCAAGAGCGTAAACAACGCCCAGGGCGGCGGTGCTGCCTTTGGGGGCATCGGTCTGGACAACGACATTTCCTACTCCCTTACCTATGCCACACCTGAACTGGCCAACCATTTAATTGGTGGTTCCGGAGGCGGTGGTGGAGACGCTTATGGCGGTGGTGCCGGTGGGGGTGCGGTGGAACTGTTTGCCCATGGAGATGGAGCCCTGACCATTACTTCCGGAGGGAAAATCCTCGCCAATGGTGGGGATACCTCAACCAACCATGCCCAAAGCGGTGGGGGCGGATCGGGTGGAGCCATCCGTCTGGAAGGTGGCAGTATATCCATTGCCGGTACTTTGGAAGCAAAGGGAGGAAATGGGCTGACTGCCACCCCTGGTGGCGGGGGCCGCATCGCCATCAAGACCAATGGCAACCTCACCCTCGGAACAATTAAATTGGATGGGCACCGTCCGGGCACCCTGCATATTTCAGGGGCCACTCCAACCGCTGCCCTCTCCCACTCCAGTGGTACGCTTACCATCGATACCACTTATGGGTACTGGACACACAGCGGGGGCACCCATGGCGTAGGTGTGATTGAGGATAAGGATGACGACGGCATCGAGTACAAGACTTGCACCTTCAGCTTCCCCTCGATCAATCTCGCGACTGGATTAACCGTCAACCTGCAGGGGAAAAACGCCCTCATTCTTAAGACCACCAACAATGGTGATATTTCAGTTGGCACCACCCTGTCCGCAAATGGGGGCAATGCCGAGATCGCCTACCCCGGCTATTACAGCACCACCATCGATTATGGTATGGGCAAGCTGGGCGGATACAACGGAGGGATTAAAAACAGCACCAATGGATACGGCCCCGGTGGTGGTAAAATGAGCGTAAATGGCACCGTCGGTGGCGGAGGTGGATACGGCTCCAAGGGGCAGTACCAGTCCACCGATACTTCTTTCGGAAATACCTACGGCTCCCCCTACATCGCCCACCTTCATGGTGGTTCCGGCGGGGGTTCGGGAGCGGGTGCCGGCGGAGGTGCCGGTGGGGGTGCCATCTCCCTCGAAGCCGATGGCAATGGTACGCTGACTATTACTTCCGGAGGCACGCTTTCCGCCAATGGGGGTACCGTATCCGGCACTGCGAGCAATGGCGGTGGGGGCGGATCGGGCGGATCCATCCGTCTGTCCGGCAAGACCATCACCAACAACGGAAGCATCCAAGCCAAAGGTGCCACCCCACCAAGTGGTGGTATCGGTGGGGGTGGCCGGGTCGTCTTTGCCTACACCACCAACTTGACCGAAGGGTCTGTCGATGTGGGCACCGGGGCACAGCAAGGTACGATTACCGAAAACACGCCTCCCACCATCAGTTCGGGAAGCACGGCAACTGCCACCTTCTCCAACCTCAATTACCGCAAGAATTCCGCCACCCGATACAGTGACCTTGCCTTCTGGTACGCTTTTGATGAGGCCAGCGGGGCAACCGCAACCGATTTCTCCGAAAATGGTCGGGATGCCACCCTTAAAAACATGACTGCAGCCAACCGCGTGGGTGGAAAGATCGGCAAGGCTCTTTCTTTTGATTCGCCTTCAAGCAAGACCTGCGGCGACGGCAGCGGCCAGCACCTCGACCTGGGCAATTGGTCTTTTGGCGGGGCGTTTACCCTCTCTGCCTGGATCAAGGCCGATGAGTGGCGCAACAGTGCACAAATCCTCTCCCTTGCGGGAACCGAAGGCATTGGTCTGCGCTACGGAAGTTCAGACGGGGGAGCTTTGGTGCTCGATGTTCAGGCATCGAGCGGGGCAAAATATTCCAATTCAGGAGACAGCCTCATACAGTGGGGTCAATGGATGCACCTCTCCGTGGTGCAGGAAGATGGTGGTGCGGGTACGTCCAATGTGAAGTTTTACCGCAACGGTACCCTCTTTACCTCCTTTACCGACAAAACAGCCCCTTCCAATGCCAACCGTACTCCTCAGTATGTTGGGCGTGCCGGTGGGAATACCTCGGCTCGCTATTTTGCTGGCGACCTGGACGAACTCCGCCTCTACAAAGTCGCCCTTTCTGCAGATGATGCATCGGCGGTTTACGCAGAAACCAATGGTACCACCTGGTACACCGTCACCTCCAACTCCGGTACCGACTACTCCGCCACCGGTCTGCCCAGCGGGTTGGCCATCAACCCCACAACTGGTGAAATCAGCGGTCACCCAACCGAGATTGGCGATCATAATGTTACGGTTACTGCCAGCAACCTGGCCGGGGCGGATTCCAAGGTCGTTACTATTACCGTTAATCCAACTGCTCCCCTACTCCAGTCTGGACTCTATCAACCCACGGGCATGAGCCTGTGGTTGGATGCAGCGGAATTGACTGAAGCAGGAAGTACCTGGACGGATAAAAGTGGGAATGGGAATGATGCCACAAAGAATGGATCTCCTTCCGTATTAAGTGAGGCACAAAATGGTCTTTCCGTGATGCAGTATTCAGGTGCAAATAGTGACTACCACTCTTTTACTCAAATGACTGATATTCGTACGGTTTTCTGGGTGATTAAAGCGGTTGGGAATGATCAATTCCTTCTGGGTGATAACAGTGGCAGCATTTACCATTTCCACAACAATGGGAGTAATTTTTGGCATGGCTCTCATGCTTCTGCTAACATTATAAACGGTACCACCAAGCTTAACGGCTCGGCGGTTACTGGAACAAGCACTGCTTACCCCTCATCGTTTGGCATTATCTCTCTGAAAACAACCGGCAATGTAACCGCTAACAATTTCAGTAGAGACAGGACTTCAAGTGGTAGAAACTGGAACGGAGATTTGGGCGAACTTCTTATCTTCAACACAGCCTTAAGTGATTCAGATATCGCCAAAATCGAAGGCTACCTCTCCCACAAATGGGGTCTCACTGGTTCTTTAGCGAGTGGGCACCCATACAAATCGACCACGATTAACCAGCCCGTGGTCACGGTTGACTCTGTGGGATCCACCTCCGGCACGGCATCGATTACCATTTTGGAAACAGGTGGGGCCGATGTATCCATTGATTATTACTACGGGACTACCGACAAGGGAGAGACCGCCACAGGTTGGGACAATAACGGCAGCTTAAGCGGGGCTCAGCCTGCTGGAAGCACCACCATCGCCCTCAACGGTCTCACCGCTGGGTCGAACTATGTTTTCCGGATCAAGGCATCGAACTCTGCAGGAGCTGTGTGGACCAATGCGACCTCCTTTACAACCAACTCGCAGACTCAACCACCATCCATTGCGACTGAAACCCCGGATCCAGTTGGGGGTACCACTGCCACAGTCAAAGGTAACTTATTGGCCAAGGATGGAGATACTGTAGTCACTCTTTACTACGGCACCACCGACCAGGGGGAAACCGATGCGGGTTGGGATGCTTCGGCATCCATCAGTTCGGGAGCCAACCTCAATACGGGCAGCTTCAGCCACAGCCTCACCGGATTGACTGCCGGTACCCGCTACCTGTTCCGCTACAAAGCGGTAACCACCGTGGGTGGAGTGGCATATACCAGCTACTCCAACCTGGGTGAATTTGTAACCCTTGGCTTACCCCAAGTTCTTACACCGGGTGCGACAGATGTGACCAAGACCAGCGTTACCTTGAACGCAGACTTAAACTCCACCGGGGGTGTTTCGTACACCACGGGTGGGCCCTTCTCCTCATCCACTGTTCCCGGTCTGCTAATGTGGTTGGATGGTAACGACCCCGATGCCGACGGCACCGCCAACACCACCCAGTACGATTTGGTTAATAACACCGGGTGGAAGGATAAATCCGGAAATAACCGGGATGCCAACCGGGTAACCTCCGCCCCCACCTTTATGCCCAATACTCTGGGAGGCAAGGGAGTGGTCGACTTTGACGGTGCATGGGATGGGGATGCCGTCTACATGGATGATTCCAACGACAACCTGGCCGCACACACCGAAAACTTCTCCATTTTCATGCTCTATCGTCAGACGGGGAATGGTGCAGGAGATGTGCATGTACAGGTGGTCACCTCTCAGCACACAAATATCTGGCGCTTTGGCGCCCTGGCCAACCATACCCGCAATGTAGCCTCCTTTAATGGCAACCTCTGGCCAACCAGTGCAGACACTGGCAGTAACGATACCAACTGGCACCTGATCCAGGCTACTTTGAACGATATCGACAAGGGAGATGTCTGGCTGGATAACCAAAAAGTACTCACTGCAGGAACCGGTGCGGATGATGGAACCAACCGCAAGCCCACTCTGCTCAATTTTGCCATGAAAGGGAACACTCATTCTTACCGTGCAAAAGTACAAATTGCTGATTTCTTTATCATCAACCGGGTGGTACCGGAGTCCGAACGCCTCAAAATCGAGGGGCATCTTGCCCGCAAGTGGGGCTTAATGGGCACGATGTTCTCCGCCGCCCACCCCTACTACTCAAGTGATCCCTACCAGCCCACCATTACTCAGGGCGGTGAGGATGCTGCGGTTACCTTCTATTGGGGGGACAACAATGGCAGCACCACCCCAGGCAATTGGGATAACACCCATGCTCTCTCCGGCACCCACGGCATTGGCGTACTTTCCCACCCCCTTACCGGGCTGACCACGGGCACGACCTACTACTACACCGCCAAGGCAACCACTTCTGCCGGCACCTCCTGGGGCCCTGTGCAGACCTTCGTGCCTGCCAACACCGCGATCAACAAGTATTCCATTCCAGATCTCGCCCTCTGGATAGATGCCACCGATTTGAACGGGGACGGCACCACCGACACCGTGACCAATGGGGCAGCTGTCTCGGCATGGACGGACAAGTCCCTCACCACCGCCACCGTCAACCAGACCAACACCGATAACCAGCCCACCCGCCAGACCAACTCCTTTGGCACCAAGCCCTCGGTGCGCTTTGATGGAACGAGTGACTTTCTCAATGTCTCCACCCTGCGCAGCGAGGTGGGTGGATATTCCGCCTATGCCGCCACCCGCCGGCCCGATCAGGCTGGGGATAACAACGGTCGCATAGCCAGCGAGTCCACCTGGCACTTAACCCCCAGTGGTTCCAATGCCGAGTATCCCTCTATCGTGGTGAAATCCACCGGATCATCGGGATCACTGACCAATATAAAATTGGGTAAAAATGCCGCCTCCTCCACAGAGGACTTCGGTGGGGATGTGGGCGAATTGCTCATCTTCTCCCGCCAGCTCACCAGCTCGGAGGAACAAAAAGTGGAGGGCTACCTCGCCCACAAGTGGGGAGCCACCAATAGCCTGGATGCCAACCACCCCTACAAAAATGTGGCTCCTATTTTTGATAACAAGCCGTTGATTGGTAGGGCGAGCTCCTTCCATCCGCTTCATGCATCCGTCTTTGTTGGACCTAATTACAACTCCGGTCTGAATGACCTTACCGATGCAACCTACTCCTACTCGAGTGCTCGTGTCTTCACGGGTAGCAAGGGATTGCTCGCCGATACCCGCGACTCCCACAACATCCAGCTTAGCAACACGGATGCCGACATTCAGAATTGGAATCACTTCCCTAGCTTTAGTGGAGGAGATAATTTCATGACTGCGATATCTGGCTCCTTCACTGCACCCACCACCGGAACCTACAATTTTCGTTGGGACAATGATGACCGGGGCGGAATGTATGTCGACCTAAACGGGGATGGTACTTTCTCTTCTTTTGAAGAGGTAGCTCCCTGGGCATGGGCTTCGGACGGAAACCTCTCTCTGACCGCTGGATTCTCCTACAACTTCTTCTACATGACCGCAGAGGGAAGTGGTGGAGACTCCAACAATTGGTATGTCACCCAACCCAGTGGTTCGGAAGAGCGGGTAAACTTTGGCAAGACTTCTCAACTATCGATGTGGACGGCTGCAGCTACGGATAATATCCTGGTTTCCACTGGTGCTCCTGTTAACATTCAGGTGCCTGCTGACCGTAACCCCTCCAGTTGGTCGGCAACCGGCTTGCCATCGGGTTTGAGTATCAACAACTCAGGAGTCATTTCCGGAAGTGCTTCCGCTATTGGCACCTTCACCGCAACCATCACCGCCACCAATTCCGATGGCAATGATTCTGCCACCCTAAAGATCGGGGTTATCAAGGGGCAGCGCGTGATCGACTGGAACCAGACCTTCGCCGGTTTGGTTTACGGGGACTCCCCCCTTAGCCTGACCGCCACCGCAACCGGTACGGGTGACTTAAACTACACCTCCAGCGATAGTGACATCATCGAGATCAACGGTACCAGTGCCATCATTCGTGGGGCTGGATCCGTTACCTTGACCGCCACCGCTGCAGAAAACTCCACTGCCTTTGCCGCCACTCCGGTATCCCACACTTTCTCCGTGGCCAAGGCACCTCTGACCATTACCGGGCAGGACTACTCGGACTCCGTGGGTGACTCCATCCCCGACCTAAATTACACCGTGACCGGTTGGAAGCACAGCGATGCATCCGCTGCCATTGGTACCAACCCCGCCACACTGGCAAGCCTCGAACTCTGGCTGGATGCGTCCGATACAAGCACCATTACCCACACATCCAATGCGGTCAGCCAGTGGAGTGACAAGAGTGGAAATAGTGAACATGTCGTACAGTCGACCGCAGCCAACAAGCCAAGCACGGAAACGAGCACGCTCGCTGGCAAAAATGTAGTTAGTTTCTATGGCGATGATTACCTGCAGAACACAACCGTTTCGGTTTCCCAGCCAGACCTGGTCTTCCTGGTCGCCAACCTTACCGACACCGGGTCAAGCAGCATGTTTATGTTTGATGGAAAGAGCTCCCGCCAAACCATTCACATCCACGCAACTAACCAATGGTCGATCTTCGCTGGGGCAGAACCCAGGGCTGGTTCCTCTGATGACAGCCCCCATCTCTTCACCGCCCTGTTCAATGGCAGTTCTTCGGCTCTTTGGGTGGATGGTACATCCATTATTTCCACCAATGCAGGAACTGCATCTCTGACCGGTATTTCTCTTGGGGCTCGAGGTGCAGGGGACTTGCCCATCATCGGAGACATCGCCGAAGTCATGGTCGTCTCCAGCCCATCAAGTGTGGACCGCCAATCGATCGAAGGCTACCTCGCCCACAAGTGGGGCTTATCGGGTTCATTGCCTAGCAACCACTCGCATAAGACAGTTAGCCTTTGGCGTGCACCTATTGTCACCCCCGAAGCGAACAGTTCCAGCCCAGCTGGCACTTACTATGTAAGGCCAAGTGATGCGGCTTCCAATAAGTACTCCTTTACCTATGTGGATGGAGAGCATATCCGCTCCGATTTGACCGAGCAATCGATTGCCTGGGGTCAGGACTTCAGTGGAGTGGGCGTGGGCCAAACCGTGGACTTAAACGCCAGCGCCACCTCCGGGTTGGCGGTGATCTACTCGGTGAATGACACCTCCGTGGCCGAGCTTGCAGTAACCAACCAAAGCAGCTTGCAGGCATGGTATAAGTTTAATGAAACCAGTGGAACCGATGCGGTAAACTCCTCTGCATCCGGTGGGCGCAAGGGCTCGGTGGAAAACTCCACCAGCGGCCACTACAATGCCGGTAAATTTGGCAACGCCATCACCCTGGATGGTACAGATGACCATGTACGGGTGTACGGCTACACCGGAATCAATGGCACCGCGGGTCGTACGGTCGCCCTGTGGTTTAAGACCTCCACTGCGAACAAGCCCCTCCTGCAATACGGAGCCAGTGGCACCGGTACCCTCTTCAAGCTGTCGCTGAACGGATCGGGAGCAGCAGTACTCGATTTGGGCACTGCCACCATCACCAGTTCCACCACCGGCCTGGCCGACGGCAACTGGCACCACATCGCTGCGAGCTTCCCATCCGCAGCCAACAGCGGAGCCGCCAAGTTGTATGTGGATGGCACCGGCAACAATGGATCGGGCACCACCACGATTAATACTGGCAGTGCAGCCGACCTGATCATCGGACGCGACGGCACCTCCGGCAGTGGGTACTTTAACGGGCAGATCGACGATGTGCGCTTCTACGACGGGGAGATGAACTCCACCATCATTGGCCAGCTCTACGGTAATGGAAACGGCGACTTCAACCGCTTGAAAGTAAAAGCAGCCGGTACGGTTACGCTGACTGCGACCCAACCGGGTGATTCCAGTTACGCCCCTGCCCCATCAACCACGCTGTCGGCAAGTTTCGACAAGTCCGACCAGACGATCTCCTTTGGAACCCTGCCAGAAAAATCCGTGGGCGACTTCAACTTCATCCCCACCGCAGTGGCAAGCTCCGGCTTGGATGTCACCTTCACCAGTTCCAACAGCCTGGTCGCTGAGGTGCAATCCGACGGGCGGACGATCAAAGTACGGGCAGCAGGAACAGCCACCATCACCGCTAATCAGGCAGGTGACAGTGCTTACAATGCTGCCAGCGCCGTCACCCAGACCCTGACTGTGGGTTACTTCAACCTGCAGGCCAACTCCCTACCGGGCATACGCCTGTGGCTGGATGCCAACAATATTGATGGGGACGACAC
>JAYOXT010000050.1:2691-13507 GCA_038152995.1 Opitutales bacterium | reverse complement strand
CTCTTCTTATTGTGAATGTCACAATCATTCCGGAGCAAGATACTCCAGACAATTTTATTCTATCTTTTATTCTCATTTTCATATCTACTGTATAAATACTAACATTCATGGTGTTTAATGTCAACAATAATATTTTATGTGATATGGATTAAAGATTTAATAAAACAAAGTAGAAAACTTTAGTAAAACAATATTAGAATAAGATTTTAAGATTGACATAAACTTGTATTTACTTTATCTTATATAAGTGCAAAGATATAAAAATATATACAAGATTTATAACAGGGTATCAGATATTATTTTTAAAATAAATCGTTTCACTATGTGGGCCAATAGTAGTAACTCTCAGCTATGGGCATTAAACCTATATTCACTCGAAAAAGATATTCGGATATTTAAGCGTGATATTTGGAAACCTTTCTTACAAAAGCTTCAAGCAATCTATCCGATTCGTTGTTTTGGAGTTACTGAATATCAATCATGTGGAAATATTCATGTCCATCTTTTGTTAGTGTTTCAAAATTTGTATTCAGAGAGTAGAATTTTGCGAGATATCAATAAGTTTATTCGGTCAACTTGGATTGAATTGAACTGCTTAACTAATGGGTCAAAAGTATCTAGGCGTAGGATGAAGCTGGAGAAGCCCTTGGATAAAAATGCATGGAGGTTCATGCTGTATATGTCCAAATTATTTAAAGGAGGAATTGCTACAAAGATGAGCTCATTTACCTCTAAAAATAATAGAATGGAGTCTTGGTCTGTTTCAGGTGGTCTTGATGTTCTCAACCTATGGAGTTATTGTGAATTGCCATCTAGACGCTTGTCTCCCAACAAAAGAAAAGAATATGTTGCAAGCTTCCTAAATCCGTATCAAATTGAAAATCCAAAAATTAAATCTAAATTGGAATATAAACTAAATGAGTAATCAAAAGGAGCTAAGTAAAATATTAAAGGAATTATCCCCAGATGAATTAGATCTACTTGTTCGGAAAGCACAATTTCAGAAAAAGCTTAAACAGGATCCCTATATGAACGAAAACAGGAAACGCCTATTGGAGGCCCACAAGGGCTATTGGAAAGACGATGGCGGCAAGAAGAAGGAGAAGTATGAGTTTGTTCGAAAATCAAAAATTAAAGGCGGAAAACCAGAAGTCGTAATAAAAGTCGTATCTTTTATTGAAGATTTAATTGAGGTTCAGCCAAATCCTGCCAATGTTCGTTTTTTGCTTAAAAAAAAGCTAAGTAGTTGAAGTCATGTTAAAGTTATTTGAAGCATTCGCTGGTTACGGAGGTGCATCTTTCGGTCTTCAAAATGCTAATATTAAACATAAAATTGTCGGTTTTTCAGAAAATGATAAATTTGCATCTGAATTGTATGCGGGCAATCACCCAAAAGTAAAAAATTTCGGTGATATAACTCAAATTAATCCGAAAGAAATTCCTGACTTTGATCTTTTTACTGGGGGGTTTCCTTGCCAACCTTTTTCACAGGTAGGGATGGGGCTTGGTGAACTAGATATTAGAGGGACATTATTTTATGACATCATAAGAATCTGTGATGAAAAGAGGCCAAAACATATTCTTCTTGAGAATGTGAAAGGTTTGATGACCAAAAGACATGATAAAACTCTTCAAACTATACTATCAAATCTATCTAAACTAGGTTATGATGTAGTCTGTAAGGTTCTTAATTCAAAAGACTATGGAATACCTCAAAATAGAGAACGGGTTTGGATTTATGGCTATCATGGTACTTTACCATTAGACTTTGAGATTGAGCCTGAGAAAGTTGAATTAAAAATCTTGTTTAAAGACCTACTTGATAAAAGTCCTGACCCGAAACTCTTCAAGAATAAGGAACAAATTGAAAGGCTTAAAGAACTCTACAACCTAGATTTTATAGTCGATGAGCCATCATGTGTTGATTTATATAATAAAAACATCCGCAACGATGGAATCAGTATTACAATTCTAGAGCCTCATCATAATAAAATGAGAATCGCTCACCCTCCTCAAAATGGTGATCTTAAAGTCAGAAATTATTCAATAGATGAACATTTCAGGTTGATGGGTTTTAAAGATGGGCAGTTAGATTACTGCAATCAATCATATCAGCAACTTTGCAAGCGAGCAGCTAATGGTTGGGACATAAATTTGGTATCTCTTATATATAAAAAGATCTTTTCACAGATTTCTTTATAAGTTTAAGCAGAAATAGAATCTCTCAAATTGAGGCTTTTCTGAAGTAATTAGTTACAAGCCCATATGTAACGATACTTTCACTATATTGGAATGGAGATAGGTTCGATAATAGAAGGTATAGGGTATCTTTGCTGTAAGCATTAAACCTAACCTGTCTGTAATGCGTTGAGCTATCGTTTCTAATTTCAACCTCTACAATGTTCTTAGGCTTATTTTTAAGTTGATATCTTAAGAGTGTCTTTTGACCAGATACATTATAGTCCTCGGGAACTCGTCCTGCCTTAGATACTGAAGGCGAAAGATGTTCAGATAAAATATCTAGTGACTCATCTCTTGAAAACACCTTGAAAAGGCCATCATTTTCAAAAGTGGTATCCTTTACTACCAGAAAATCAACTTCATCGATGTTAAAAAACGCTTCACTAAGGAATTGTCGAAGTTCACTTTTATTATTTAGAGATTCACAGACATCTTCTGTGGCAAATGAAAGTAGTTCTTTTGCTTCAATGTACTCGTTAGTGCCAAGAACATTAACAATATCTTCATTCGGTAATTCTTTTGTAGCATCCCTGCCATGTAATTGAATGTAATTTTCCTTAAACTCGATACACTTTGTGCGATCTTTTTTGTAGAGCTCGTAGTCTGGAGAGAACGCATCTAGACATGATTTTAGAATTTTTAAGTAACGGCACTTTGATATTCGATCATATGAATAAAGAAAGATCTGCCATTTCTTTCCGCTTTTGACGGAGTAGTGTTTACCCATGCTGTCTATAACATCTGTTTTTTGGGTTCCTTTAATAACATCTCCTCCAATCAACTCTGCAAAGATCTCTTCTTCTTTGTGACCGGATAACTTTTTTAAACTAGATATGTAGCTAGATGGGGCACGCCTTCTATTGATGACCATAAGCTAAAATTCCAAAGATTTTCCAAAAAAAAGGTGCTGATACTTACTACAGTTTGGGGTAGTTAATTAAAATATATTATGCAATCAACTGAAGCCCAGCACCTTAGCGGTAAAGAGGTTTTTGTGTCGACCCTTAAAAGGCCACTGCTCTACCGATTGAGCTACCGACCCGCAAGCAAAACCAAATAAAATAGACCATGCAAGATTTAGCGTCAATTACCATATCAGCCAACCTCCCGATCAAACCAATTTGCGAAAAGGGCAATGAAATGTACGGAAATGCAGATGGATAGAAACCAAGTATTCTTTCCATGTAAAATTCAGTTGCTTTAGGTCATGAATTCTAGAAATTAACTCCTTTCCATGAAACGTGCAGTCGAAATAATCAATAGCCTTAGACATGGCATGAACACCATGCTTGACCAAACGGGATCAGTCGAGGTGAGAAGCCTTCGCATGTTCAACTTCGAAAAGCGCAGGGTAAGTCTGCGTATGGAGGTTGCTCAGGCAGTGGATGAATTCACTCCGATGGGCAGAATCGATGTGATTGAATTTCCCAGTAAAAATTCTTCGGGTAGTTGCAGTTGTACGATGACTGATTTCAAGAGTGGAGAATCCCAGCAATTGATCTTAAGGCTTGCCAATCATGCAGAGAAAGAGGTGGAGAGCTTTAAAGTATTTAATTTCTTCCGTCGGGTTCTTGGTTTGCCCACTATGAATCCAGATCAAGAAAAACAGCCGATCCCTTCTGTCCCGTTGCAACAGGCGGTGGAGCCATCGCTTGAGGTTCCCCCGGCCGCTGAGCCGCTCAAGGAGGAATCAGTTAGTGAAGATCATCCAGTGGAAGAAATGCCTGTCCGCACCCGGGGTGCCCAAGACCCGGGAATTAGCGATTAAATAGTTCCTGGGGTAATACTTTGGTGATTTCGCCGTATTTTTTGAGACCTGTGAGGTCAATTCGGTCAGAATCTCCAACAATGGAAAAAAGGATCGGTCGGGGCTGAATTTTTTGGAGGTAAAAATCTTCAAAATCACCGATTTTTGCCTCTAATAGTTCGTTAAACCGTTGGGTCCTAGGATCGATGGCGAGTCCTAGGCGATCAACATCATAGACGAATCTTGGAATGGAGCGGGAAGGGATGGGGTTGGTACGGTAATTACTGAGGATAGAGGTATGGGCGGACTTCCAGCGGGTATCGCTAAGAGGCATTTTTCTGAGTAAATCAATGAAGGCATCCACTGCATCCAATGTTTTATCTGCCTGGCAACCGATCGATCCCACCAGTACATTTTCCTCATTGGGCCGGGCAGGGGTGAAAAACCGTGCCCATGCCGAATAGGCCAGGGCCCGAGCCTCGCGCAATTCCTGAAAAACCAGTCCTGCCATGCCACCCCCAAAGTACTCATTAAACAATTGGATGGAAGGGGTTAGGGATTCATCGAGTAAGCCACAGGCGAATTCGAGCCTCACCTGAGCCTGTGCCATTTCTTTGTGCAGGAAGAAAACCTGATTTTGTTGAGGATTGATGGAGCGGTCGGGAGCTACATCCGTGGCCTGATGGGTGGGTTTCTTGGCTAAGAAAGTGCCAGCGATAAGCTGAGCAATTTCCTCGGGTGGCCGAGGGCCGTAATAGAGGATAGAGCGGGGAGAGTGAACAGCTTGACTGATGATCTCGGTCAGTCCAGAGGTGGTCGTGCTGTTCAAGTCGGCATCCGATGCCCTTTTAAGGTAGCGGGAATTTTTACCGTAGCGGTGAAAATGGGCGAGGGCATGGGATAGTGAACTCGGATCCTTTTGTTCATCATCCCGTTCGGAAAGAATAATTCCCTTGGTCAGTGACCAGACCTCCTCCGATGTCTTAGGGTCGAGCAGGTGCCTGCCGGCAAGTTCGATGGATGGCAGAAAATACTCGTCCAGTCCATTGATTGAGAAATTGGAATAATGCTCCTGCACGCCAAACCCAAAGTCAGTGCCCAGTTTGTACCATTCTATTTTGAGTTGCTCGGAGTCCATTGAACCCGCACCGGCACGGTCCAGCATTCTTTTGGCGTAGGAGAGCAAGGGTTGGTGGTCAAAGCCCATTTCCAAGCGGACCTCCAAATGAAACAGATCATTGATTGGATTGAATGCATGAATGAGACGAACACCCGGAGAAATTTCCTTCACCGTGAAATCCTCCTCCGGTTGAAGGAACTTGGGGGTAAGGGGCTGGTAGTCGAGTTGCTCCACTGCATCCATAAACGCGGATGATTTATTGGGGTCAATAGAGAGTGGATCAATCGGTGGTTTTTCAATGGAGGGCAGGTCATGCTGGGCATCCACCCGAAATCCGACCACATAATCCGAACCATAATATTTCTGGGCTATCCGGATAATTTCCTCCTTGGAGACTTTTTCCATATCAGAAATTTCATCAAGGGTTACCTGCCAATCGACGAAGGCAAGGAATGTATCGCGAAGCAATTCGACCCGCTTGTCATTTTTTTCGTAGTTTTCTTTTTGGCGCTTTTTAAAATCGTTGAGCACCGCATCCAAAATCCATGGTTCAAAGTCCCCCCGTTTTATCCGATCGATTTGTTCCAACAGCAAAGACTCCACTTCTTCCAGCGTCTGACCGTCTTTGGGTATGCCATAAAGAAAGTGGGCACCATAATCATTTAAATTTTGCGGATAGCAACCGGCGGCCCGGACTCTTTGTTTCTCCACCAGATCAAGGTTGATCAATCCGGCAACGGAATTGTCGAGGATCATATCTATGAGTCGGAGAGCGGCGTAATCTTCGTGGTGACGAGGAGCGGTGCGGAAGGCGACTACTACTTGTTCCTCCCCGAGATACTCAACTTGAACAAACTCCCGGCCTTGGAGTGGAGCCTCCTCCCACTTAGGTTCGGGTCTTAGTTCCCCCTTGTTTTCCCACAACGAGAAATATTTTTCAATCAGTGCAAAAGTGGGTTCCGGTTCAAGGTCACCCGCCAGGCAGATGGCCATATTTTCAGGGACATAGTGCTTGGCATAAAATTCCTCGATAGCGAGAATGGATGGGTTTTTGAGGTGTTCGACCGTGCCGAGGGTAGATTGCTGTCCATAAGGATGAACCTTGAAAAGCAGGTCGTTTACAGCTCGGTAAATTAGCCGGTGTTTATTGTCGATGGCCCGGTTCTTTTCTTCATAAACTGTTTCCAATTCCGTATGAAAGAGGCGGAAAACGGGTTGGGCAAACCGTTCACTTTCGATCTTGGCCCAGTGTTCCAACCGATTTGCGGGAAGGTCGACTTTGTAGACCGTCTCCTCATGCCAGGTATGGGCATTTAGGCCTTTGGCTCCCATGTCGCTGTAGGCCCGGTCCATTTCATTGGGAATGGCAAACTGGGATGCTTCGGTGGAGAGGGAGTTGATCCTGCGATAAATTTCTGCACGTTTTGATTCATTTTGCTCAGCTCCTCTTTGCTCATAAAGAGAGGTGATCTCATTCAGGATCGGTTCTTCCTTAGCAAAGTCCTGAGTGCCAAAGGATCGGGTCCCTTTGAAGAGCAGGTGCTCTAGGTAATGAGCCAGGCCGGTGTTGGTGGATGGGTCATGCTTACTCCCTGCTCGGGTAACAATTTCGGCATAAAACCGAGGTTCTTCGGAATTGGGGCTAAGATATATGGTTAATCCATTATCCAGGGTCTTTTGCAAAACTTGCATTGTAGATGATTTGGGTTGGAGAAATTCTTGGTCGTGAGAGTCGTTGGGCCCACATGATGCAATGACGAGCATGAAAGAAAGAGGCCACAAGGACCGTTGCAGTATTGACTTCATGAGGACGAGAAAGAGGGTGATTTGATTGAAATAGGGGAACAAAATATAAATGATTTAGTTTTAAACCAATGAAATTCAAATTTTACGAATACGAAAAGTGCTCGACTTGTATTAAGGCACGCAAGTGGATGGATGCAAAAGGGGTCGCATACGAGAGGGTTGCGATCCGGGAGCAACCTCCGACCTGTCCTGAATTGATGCAGTTACTTGCTAGTCACGATGGTAATATAAAAAAACTATTCAATACTTCTGGTGCGGACTATCGTGATCCTGCTATCAAGAAGTTACTTCCGAATTTATCAGTGGAAGAAACCCTCGATCTGTTGAGCAAGCGGGGCAACCTTATCAAACGACCGGTGTTGATTGGACAGAACCTCGCCATGCAGGGTTTTAAGCCCGATCTATGGGGAAAGGCTCTGGGTTAATAAAAAATTTACCCACCTTCATTCCTAATGAGATTGAGTGCCGTTGAGTGATTCGGTATGGTGCAAACAATTCAAATTAAATGAAATACCTCCCTGAAATTTGGAACGAATTAGTCAATGCCGGAAGAGTCGATGAGATCTGCTCTTTGTACGCAGAGGGTGCCCGCCTCCTTGCCACTTTTGCCACTGCCCCAGTTGACGAACCTACAGGAATCCGAGCCTACTTTGAAGGATTCACTTCCCGTGCGGGTGCTGGGGTAAAGTTTGATCAGGTTGGGTCCCGGCGTGAGCAAGTGGGGGACCATCTTTTCCTATACACGGGGACCTACACTTTCTTTCACGCTGATGCCGGCGACCGCCAAGAGTTTCCCGCCCGTTATTCCTTCCTGGTCGATGAGAGCAACCAGCCGAAAATTCTTCACCACCACTCCTCCCTCATACCTGCGGGATAAAGGCCTTCAGCTTATTAACCATTTAATCTCCACGACCATGCTTACCCCGAAGCAAACATTAGACACTTATTACCTGGAAGCCCGCCGCGACTTACTAGAAGTGGCCGCACTATTGGACCGATACGATGAAGCGGTCAAGCGTGCTGGTGAAAAAGCTGGGGACGAGAGTAGATTGCAGGTGTTAAGAGAGGCGATGCAACTGCTTTCCCGGGAGGACCATCTCGTGGCAAATCGGGCTGCCCAGTTGCTCGAGCACTTTTCTAAGATCAACTGAGCCGAGCCCTTTTTCTATGCAAATTATTCAACCCCATTACCATGCGATTGCCCGCACTGCCCAGGACTATGAGCGTATGGCCATGTCTGGAGTGGTTGCTGTCTGTGAGCCCGCATTTTGGGCAGGTTTTGACCGCAGGCACCCTGAAACCTTTATCGATTACTTTGCTCAAATTTCCGAATTTGAGCCGACACGGGCTGCCGAATTTGGCATCCGTCATTTTTGCTGGGTTGCGGTCAATCCGAAGGAGGCGGAAAATGTTGAGCTGACCAACGAGGTGCTCCGGCAAATGCCTGAGTTTCTGGACAAGCCAAACTGCCTGGGGATTGGAGAAACTGGCCTTCACAAATCCACAGCCAATGAGATTGCCGGACTGGAGGCTCATGTGGAACTGGCAATGAAGCACGATCAATTGGTGCTCATCCATACTCCGCATTTGTCTGATAAAGCCCATGGCACCAAGACGGTTTTGGAAGTGCTTGCGGGAATGGATGTCAATCCCGACAAGATATGGATCGATCATGTCGAGGAGCAGACTATCGACTGGGTATTGGACGCGGGATACTGGGCGGGCATGACCCTTTACCCTGTGACCAAGTGCAGTCCACGCCGGGCGGTAGATATTTTGGAGAAATACTCGACGCAGAGATTGTTGGTCAATTCCTCCGCAGACTGGGGTCCGAGCGATCCATTTACTTTGCAGGAGTGCATCGTTGACTTCCGCAAGCGAGGGCACAGCCTGCAGGAAGCGGTGGAAATTTTTCATAACAATCCATGCCGCTTTTTGGGGCAAAACCCCAAGTGGGACATCAAGCCAATCCGGATTACGGAAGAGTAAGTAAACCCATTACGTTTTTATCGTTATGGTTCTGAAACTTTATGACACCTTGACCCGGGAGGTCCAGGAGGTGTTTCCAATGGATGGAGAATCCGTCCGTTTTTATTGCTGTGGACCCACTGTCTATGGGCCGGCCCATGTTGGCAATTTCCGCACCTTCGTGCTGCAGGATATCTTCCGGCGGGCCCTCGAAACTAGTGGCCAAAAGACCTACCATGCAAGAAATCTAACCGATGTGGATGACAAGACCATTCGTGAGTCGCAGGCGGAAGGTGTCAGTCTGAGTGCGTTTACTAACCGCTGGACAGAACGGTTTGAGCAAGATTGCCAGTCCTTAAACCTGCTTGCTCCTCATGTGCAGCCCTCGGCAGTGGGCCATGTCCCTGAACAGATCGCCCTGATTGAGCGCCTTGTGGTTGCCGGAAAAGCTTATCAGGGCCCGGATGGATCGGTGTATTTCAAAGTCGATGCATTTGAGAAGTATGGGGCCTTGTCCCGCCTAGCTGAGCGGCAAATTACCACCTCTTCCAATGAGCGGGAGACCTCCGATGAATACGACCGCGACTCAGCCGCCGATTTTGCCCTGTGGAAGGCAAGGCGTCCGGAGGATGGAGAGAATTACTGGGGTTCTCCCTGGGGAGAAGGCCGGCCTGGATGGCATATTGAGTGCAGTGCCATTTGCCTGAAGCACCTGGGTGAAAGCTTTGATTTACACTCGGGGGGGGTGGACCTAGTTTTCCCGCACCATGAAAATGAGATTGCTCAGGTCGAGGCAGTCACCGACAAGCCATTTGCCCGCCACTGGTTTCATATCGCCCATTTGATGGTGGAAGGCACAAAGATGAGCAAATCCCTTGGGAATCTATATACCCTCGAGGATATCAAGGCACAGGGTTACGATCCGCAGGCTGTACGATATGTCCTGCTATCAGGTAGTTACCGGCAACCCCTAAATTTCACCTTCGATTCACTTAAGGCTGCGACCAAGGCTCTGAACAAACTACATGAATTTGCCAAGAAGATTGGGTGCTTGGACCTGTCTGAAGGAGGCACCTTGCAAACAGAGTTCGGGCCATTCCTTCCGGTTCAGCAAGCAGTGCTCAATGACCTGAATACCCCTGATGCACTCGGCAAATTATTCAGCCTGGTGCGTGAGCATACCGATGCACTGCAGGGTAGAAAACATGACCCTGCTGGGGATGAGATGAAGCATCTCCAGGCCGGTTTTCATGCGGTGCTGGATCTTTTTGGTTTCAAGTTTTCCGAATCTGCTGAGGAGGATGCTCCCGCGGAGGTGACTGAATGGGCCGAGCAAAGATGGCTGGCCAAGCAATCGAGGAACTGGGCGAAGGCCGATCTTTTCCGCGATAAAATTCAGCAAGCCGGTTGGGCCGTCAAAGACTCCAAGGATACTTACGCATTGCAAAAACTTCCCTAATTGGTCGTTGAGCAAATTTGTTTTTCCCGTATTCGGGTTGACTGACTATAAAGTCAGCCAGTCCGGGAAAGAAATTCCCTCTCTAAGGGATCTATTTGTGTGCAATGTTACTACCTTATTCTGCTCCTGCCACCTCTCTTGGCTTCGTCGAATTAAGGTCAATAATTGACAAAAGAAAGTCAAAGGCGAGTATTCCTCAAACCACTAAAAGCTGTTATGTTTAGGTTCAATAAATTTTTTATCAATTGAGCCATTGAGTTATAGATATCAAAAAATGTCATGAATAAGGTTAGGGCTACTTGTAAGACCAGATGCCTAGAATCATGTGCTTTTACTATGATGCTGACAAATGGCGCTTCAAACTTTTGAGTGATTCAGAACAAAGATTTGATGAGTGATATTACAATAAGTTGCATCGGTAGTCGGATTTCAAAGTGGGGAGAAGGTCCAATTTTTTGGGAAGGATGCCTGTTCT
>JAYOXT010000050.1:0-2591 GCA_038152995.1 Opitutales bacterium | reverse complement strand
AGTCGGATTTCAAAGTGGGGAGAAGGTCCAATTTTTTGGGAAGGATGCCTGTTCTATGTGGATATCGAAGGGCACTCGCTGATTCGATTGAATCCCCAAACAGGGGAGGAAACCGTCTGGGAAATGGGCGAACGTATAGGCACGGTGGTGCCAACCAAGATGGGGGACCTTGTCTGTGCGGGGGATTCAGGAATTTTCCGTTTTAATCCACAGAGTGGAGAAAAGACCCACCTTGCCGACCCTGAGGCGGACAAAAGGCCCGACAACCGTTTTAATGATGGCAAGTGCGACCCTGCCGGTAGGTTTTGGGCGGGGACAATCAGCACGGTCAAAAAGACCGGCGACGCCAATCTTTACCAGTTGGATTCATCGCTAAATTTGACACGAAAGATTTCAGGAGTGACCAACTCCAACGGTATTTGCTGGGATGAACAAAAAGGATTGATGTACTACATCGATACTCCGACCCAAAAGGTGGTTGCCTACCAATATGATTGTACAAGCGGATCCATATCCAGTCCTCAGACGGTGGTTGATTTTACTCTGCTTAAAGTGGAAGGTTCCCCGGATGGAATGACTATGGATACAGCAGGCAATCTCTGGGTTGCAATCTGTCATGGCGGTGCAGTCTTGCAGATCGATCCGGGGACGGGAGAGCTCCTGCTAAGGGTGGAGCTGCCTTGTGTGGAAACCACCGCTTGTACCTTTGGAGGCAGTCAGTTCGATCGGTTATTTGTCACCACTGGGATTCATAAAACTATGGTCGAAGAGAATGCCGGTCGGGTCTTCGTGATCGATGGACTGGGTGTCCGTGGTTGCCACGCCTCTCCCTTCTTGGGCTGAGCCATTGCAGGTAAATTTGATATTTGGAATACATTTGTTATGTCAAACCATTCAGTCTAATTGAGTTTTTTTATGAGTTTCATTTTAGAAAATCGAGTCGCCCTAATCACCGGTAGCACCCGCGGATTGGGTCTAGGAGTAGCAGAAAGCCTGGTCGATGCCGGTGCCAAAGTGGCCCTGAATTATCATGGGAACCGGGAAGCTGCAGAAAAGGCAAGGGAGGCCCTGCAGGCCAAAGGGGGCCATGTTATGATGCTGCGGGCGGATGTGACCGATGCGGATCAGGTGCGTGCAATGGTCGAGGCGGTGGAGGAGAAATTCGGTTCGCTCGATATCCTCGTCCCCAATGCCACGGGTCCACAGCCCCAAAAACCAATTGAGGAATATGACGCCGATTTTTACCGGGAGATGTATGAATTTTTTGTCCACAGCCCCTTTCTGCTGGCTCAGTCCGCACTCCCAGGCATGAAGAAGAGAAAGTGGGGTCGAATTATCAGTATTACCAGTGAAGTCTACCATGCATCCGTTCCTCAGTTTACTGCTTATGTTGCTGCCAAGGGGGGGCAGATCGGTTGGAGTAGGAGCCTCTCGGTAGAGTTGGCACCCTTTGGAATAACCGTTAACACAGTTGCGCCCGGGTGGATTCCTACGGATCGCCACCTTCACGATCCTCAGGAAGACAAGGATGCGTATTTGAGCAGCATCCCTGTAGGTCGCTGGGGTTCCCCGAAGGATGTGGGGGATGCGGTGAGGTATTTTGCTTCAGATGAAGCGTCTTTTATTACGGGGCAAACCCTCTGTGTGAACGGTGGGCGTACCCCTTGGTAAGACTTGACCGTTCCCGAAGACCCCTTCTTAAATAATTCTATGATAATGAAAATTGCCCTTGTCCCGTTAATTGCAAGCAGCCTCCTTCTTCTTTTTTCAAGTTGTGGAGGGGGTGGCTCCTCTACGGAGTCCGGTCAGTCCGATGCCCCCACTTTTGCCTATGTTACCAATGGGATTGATCCCTTCTGGGATTTGTGTGCCGCTGGCGTACGGATCGCCGAAAAGGAATTTGGGGTCAACTGCGAGGTGCTGATGCCCCCCAAAGGAGTGGTCGATCAAAAGCGAATGATGGAGGCCCTGCTGGCCAAGGGGGTGGATGGAATTGCGGTCAGTCCCATCGATGCCGATAACCAGACGCCCTTTCTTAACGAGGTGGGACAGAACACCATTCTGATCACTCAGGATGCGGACGCTCCGAAGAGCGACCGGTTGGTCTACATTGGAACCAACAACTACAAGGCGGGCCGAGCACTGGGAGGGTTGGTCAAAAAGGCCATCCCTGATGGCGGAGAGGTGATGATTTTTGTCGGACGGTTAGAGCAGCTCAATGCCCGACAGCGGCGCCAGGGGGTGATTGACGAACTACTAAACCGTCCAATGCAGCAGCTTGATCAGGTGAAGTTTGATCCCGTTGACTCGGTCAACCTTTCCGCCGATGGATCGAATTATGTCATTCTTGATACCCGCACCGACAACTTTGACAAGGCCAAGGCCAAAAGTAATGCCGAGGACTCGATGACCAAGTACAAGGACCTGAAGTGCATGGTGGGTCTTTTTGCCTACAACCCGCCCGCCTGCATCGATGCAATCAAAGAAGCCGGCAAGGTCAAACAAATCAAGGTGTGCGGATTTGACGAGCAGGATGCCCTTCTTCAGGCAATTAAGGAAGGGAATGCTCACGGAACGATCAGCCAGCAACC
>JAYOXT010000049.1:7750-13560 GCA_038152995.1 Opitutales bacterium | reverse complement strand
CGCCCGAACCAACCGGAAAACCGACCCTCAAGGTGGGAGATGTGATGAAACTCAAAGGTGACCCCCACCAGGGCAAGACCACCATCATGAGGTGTGCGATGTGTCACGAAGTCAATGGTGTGGGCGTAAACTTTGGACCTAGGTTAGAAGGCTGGGCAGCCAAGCAATCGAAGAGTGCCGTGATCGATGCCATTGTGAACCCATCCAAGGGGATTGCCCATGGATTTGGCGGAACGGAATATATACTTGAAGACGGTTCCGTACTCCATGGAATCACCGAAGCCTATGGAGATCCAGCGATTGTCTTATCGCAGGGTGGGCTTAGTCAGTTGGTTTCACGGGCCAAGGTTAAGAAGTCCAGCCCGATGAAGCGTTCTCTTATGCTCTCGGCCGAACAACTTGGACT
The DNA here is from genome assembly GCA_038152995.1 of Opitutales bacterium. Taxonomy (GTDB): domain Bacteria; phylum Verrucomicrobiota; class Verrucomicrobiia; order Opitutales; family Seribacteraceae; genus Chordibacter. The sequence goes on along the minus strand of JAYOXT010000049.1, from coordinate 13,154 downwards.
GACTGCTCAGGATGTGGCCGATGTGGTCGCCTTTATGAAGGAGTACAACTAAACCCTGCCTATCGGGATTTTAGGCAGGCAAGATTTAGCTCGTTAAATCGGATTCCTGCCAGTTTACCAGTTCCACAGCTTCGGCCAACCCGCTCTGCTGGTTGACTTGGAGCAGGCAACCCTGCATGCCAACATCACCCTCTGCAACCGGGCATTTTCGGGGCATTCCATCGACAAAGCGCCCCACACAGGCATCGATATCCCGACCGAGCACGGATTCGCGGGGACCGGTCATTCCCAGGTCGGTCTGGTAGGCGGAACCACCCCGCAGAATGCGGAGGTCTGCAGTGGGCACATGGGTATGGGTGCCGTAAATCATCGCCACCCGCCCATCTAGATGCCAGCCCATCGACTCCTTTTCAGATGTGGTTTCAGCATGAATTTCTGCAAGGATCAGGTCGCAGGATTCCCGAAGCTTTTCGACCAAACGGTCGGCCGTGGCAAATGGGCAATCCACTTTGGGCCCCATAAAAGTACGGCCCAGTACGGTGAATAACCCTACCTTGGCTCCAGCAAAATCGATCACCAAGTGATCCTTGCCTGGGTTAGAGCCTGGCAGGTTGGCAGGGCGGCAAACAAAGTCCAGCCCATCGATTTCGTTGGCAAAGTTCATTTGATCCCAGACATGATCGCCCAAGGTGATTGCCTGCACCCCCGCTTTGCGGATTTCTTCAGCGGTTTTGGCGGTGATCCCTGCCCCACCGGCTGCATTTTCTCCGTTGGCAATCACAGCATCGACACCATGTTGCTCCACAAAAGTGGAGAGGTGTGCCTTTAAAAAGTTTCTTCCCGGGCGGCCAACAACATCGCCAAGCAGAAGGATTTTGATCATAGGTTCACAAATAGCCACCCTATTTCGGCAGAAAGAAGGAGGGTTGGGAACAATTCCCAAAAGTACGCTCGTGCAGAGCGATCGGTTTGGCCTCCTCAAATTCAGTGTCCAATACCATAATTTGAGTGGGGCCGAGCGAGGAACGCCGGGTAAAAAAGATGTGCCTGCCATCATTGGCCCAGCAAGCCTGCATCGCGTGGTCATTACCCTGGGTAAGCATGCGGCTTTTCCGTAGCATGAAATTATACTCAAAGAGATGAAAACCACCGCTGACTGCCGCAGTGAAAACCACCCGGGAAGGATCGACCGGGTTCCATGCTGCCTCCACACAATGGGAACTCACATTGGTAGGAATTCTCGACAAAACACCGGAGGAAAGAGAAACCTCATAAAGCTGTGGCTTCCCTCTGGAATCGGAGGTAACGATCAAACGCCTTCCATCCGGAGACCAGCATGGCCCGGATTCATTGCTCTTATTGTTGGTCACCCGCTTGGGGCGGACATAGGGGGAACTCGCCAACCAAACCTCAGGATTTCCGGAAGTGGATAAAATCAATGCAACCTGAGAAGACTTGGGGTTTTGCACTACTTGTAGATTACTTCCACGATACTCAGCAACTGTGGAAACGCGACGGGTACCGAGGTCGAGATGATAGAGGTTATTAAAGATTCTGCGGTTGCTGGTAAAAAAGATTCCCGTGCCAGTATTATTCCAGCTTGGATTGAAGGTAATTTTCCCAAATGAGGTCTGGGGGCGGGCGTAGGTCATCAAGGAATCCGATACAAAAATCTCTTTCTTCCCAGATAAATCGGAAATAAATGCCAGTCTTCCGGAAAAGAACCCAGGTATACCCAGGAGTTCCCGAACCAGACGGTCACAGGCTCGACTTGCGGCTTCTTCCAGAGACGCACCCGACTCGGTAAAACTAAGATGCGGCACACGGGGGGATCCCTGGGTGATGACCACCTGGATGTCATCTTTTCCCGCCGAAGAGAAAGTGACAGAGTACTTACTCTCCTTCTCATGAGCGAGACGCAAGCCTCCGTGGACAAAAATGGGCTTACTGACAAGGGGGATCAAAGCCTGCGGCGTTCTACCAAGATCGAGCGGGATTTGCTTTTTGGCCAGTTCCCCCTCAATCGGCCCAAGAATGATTGAATCATTTCCCCGGGAGCTTTGGGCCAGACCGGCAAACAGCCCAAATAAAGCAAACAATACCCATCCCTTGTTAATTACACTAAACTTTTTCACCAACTCCACACTCATAACTAAACACTTTTAAAACATCTTTCCTCTCTTCAAGCGAAAAGCTCTTGGTAGGTAAGATTTTATTTTCAGAAAGCGGCGAAGAGAACCAATTCAGATAATATAACACTGCTCTGGAACAGCCTGGCGTTCTTTTTACCTTGCCGAACATTCGACGAAGATTCTTGATGATCCGCTTGATCCATGACTGAAGCAGAACTTCTCACTCTATTAAAAAATGTGGCCTACCCTGGTTTCAGCCGGGACATTGTTTCTTTTGGACTCGTCCAAAAAGCGAGTTTTTCCGAGGGCAAGGCGTCGGTAGTGCTGGAAGTCAGTTCGGGGGACTCGACCCTGCCCCTAACGATTAAGCAAGCGGCCGAAAAAGAACTCTTAAATCACTCAGCTATCGAGGAAGCTGAGGTGGTTGTTCGTACCAAAGGAGGTGCTCAAAAGGCTCAGTCTACCAGCGAAGCGAATCTCGCTGGAGTCAAAAGAATCCTAGCCATTGCCAGCGGAAAGGGAGGTGTCGGCAAATCCACATTAACTGCAAATCTCGCCTGTGCCCTGGCCAGAGCGAAAAATACAGATGGGGAAACGCTTAAGGTTGGAGTGATGGACTGCGACCTCTACGGGCCGTCCATACCCCTGCTCTTAGGTGCCTCGGACCGGCCAGAATTGGTGGGCGACAACATCCTCGCCCCGGTTGAAAGTTACGATGTGAAATGTATTTCGATGGGACTGCTTATCGATGAGGAGAGCCCCGTGGTATGGCGGGGACCCATGATTATGAAAACCATTCAGCAGTTTGCCGAAAATGTAAGGTGGGGAGAACTCGACTACCTGCTTATTGACTTACCTCCAGGCACCGGCGACGCCCAGCTTTCTCTTGCCCAAGTCCTCCCCCTGGACGGTGCCCTAATCATCACCACTCCTCAAAAAGCAGCAGTGGATGTCGCCCGCCGCGGTGCCCGTATGTTTGAAAAGGTCAATGTACCCCTAGTGGGCGTGGTTGAGAATATGAGCTATCTGGTTGAACCCAGCAGTGGTGAAAGACGCTACCTTTTCGGTCAGGGCGGAGGGAGCACAACGGCCCATGCCTTGAGGGTCCCGTTTTTGGGAGAGGTGCCTTTGGACGAGGAGGTAAGACAGGGAGGGGATCATGGCACTCCGGTGGTGGTGGTGAACCCGGAAAACCCCTCGAGTCACGCTTTCAGCGGAATCGCCCAGAAGATACTCGATTTATTGCCCGCAGAATAAGCTCCCAGTTGGGAGTGCCGGAGAAAAGGTCCGTTAGCCCTTGATTTCGCGATGCACGGTGTGCCGGCGAAGGAAGGGATTGTATTTCTTCTTCTCAACCGCTTCGGTCTGCAACTTCTTGTTGCGGGTAGACATATAACGGGAAGGTGGTTTCCCTTCCTTGCGTGCTTCGGTGCATTCAATGATGATGGTTTCTCTAGGCATAATTAACACTAAAATGATTCAAAGAGTCTTTTCCGGCAATCACAAAATCCCTCAGGTAATCGGGGCAATCGTACCCGCAACGCCACTAAATCCGTTTGCAAAGAGGAAACAATTCGGCTTAGGTTGGAGCTCATGGAAAGTTATGGCAATGACGCGATTCCTAATAGTGCCGAAAATCACCTCAGGGAATTGCAGGTAAAACAGGAAGACCGTAGTGAGCTCGAAGTTCCTGAAAATGGCCGTGGTGGAACCAGCAAAGTGACCCGGGGTGCTGAGCCCTATAAACTGGGAGGTGCCCTCAGTGAAGAATTTGTTCCTTCCCATGAAGATGAACACTGCGAGAAACCCGGTGAACCGATGCCTGTACTCGACTATGTAACCGATCCGGGGATCGATTGTACACGTGAAGCGGATTCGCGGGTGGTCCACCCTGACACCCTCCCGGAGAACCCTCAACCCGAACAGGTGCACAATGACCGGTATTGGGATGAGAGAAGCCTCGACCGTGAACTCAGCGATGACAAGCAAAGAGATAAGGAAATTCGCGAGGAGGTGCAGGATTTTGAGCGGGCCGCCAAGGAAAATGATGATGCAGGACGCCCCTTTCAAAATGATGTGCTTGACCCCTACTTTCGCAGCGGTTCAGGCACCGCGAACGATTCCTCAGACAAGGGATTGGATTCGGCTCTTTAACTGATCTCCCCTTCACCTTTGCAAAGCCCCCCCAGTCGGTTGGAAATCGTGGGAAACTTCCTTGCTCTGGGCTGGGAGGATGGGGAGGAAATTATTTTGGAGGCTTCCACTCTCCGCCAAAACTCCCCCAGTGCCGAGCAGGCGGGAGAGAGTGACATCTTTGGGAGAATCCATGGCGGTTCCAGCCAAAGGGATTTCCGGGAGGTGCAACTTCTATCGGCACACAAGATTGGCAATTATGCGGTCCGGTTACTTTTTTCCGATGGGCATGGCTCAGGTATCTTTTCCTGGGAGTACCTGCGGGACTTATCCGCCCGGCAGAACTGAACTTTTTAGCTAAGCCAAGCCCCTGCCCTTGACCCGAAGAAAATCGAGGAGTTCAACAACCAGAGCGTGCTGGGCATTCTTGAACTCATTTTCTAAGTGAGCAACCGCCTGGGAACGGTTCATTTCCCTGCGGTAAAGCACCTTGTAAACCGCCCGCACCACCTCGACCTGTTCGGCAGAAAATCCGGCCCGTTCAAGAGCAACCTTATTGATCGAACGGACTTCCGCAGGAGAGCCGTCCGCAAGCATAAAGGGGGGCACATCCTGCACCAATTTGGAGCAGGCAGAGACCATACAATAACGGCCCAGGCGGCAGAACTGGTGAACTCCCGCCCCCCAACCCACATTGACATGGTCCTCCACCTCGACATGTCCGCCGAGGGCAGAATGACTGCTCATAACCAGATGATCTCCAATCTGGCAATCATGGGCAACATGACTGTAGGCCAAAAAGACATTGTCCGAGCCGATGCGGGTGACATCATTTTCTGCCGTGGCGACATGAGCGGTCACATATTCTCGGAAAGTATTACGGTTCCCTATCTCCAGACCAGGGTCCCCGCCCTCATATTTCAGATCGTGGGTAAGCCCGCCAATCAATGCATAGGGGAAAATGGTGTTTCCTTTTCCAATAGTTACTCTGCCCTCGACGGTGGCGTGGTGCATAACTTCTGTGCCATCCCCTATCTTTGCATTGGGACCGACCATGGCAAAAGGACCAACGATTACATTCTCGCCCAACTCTGCATGGGAGTCGACGATGGCCTGGGGGTGAATGCTTACGCCCAACG
>JAYOXT010000049.1:0-7650 GCA_038152995.1 Opitutales bacterium | reverse complement strand
CCCAACTCTGCATGGGAGTCGACGATGGCCTGGGGGTGAATGCTTACGCCCAACGGAAAAACCTACCCTTCCTCACCGGCATCGACGATAGAAAACATCAGACTGGCAGAGGAGACCACTTTTTCTCCAACCTGACATTCCACATTGGCGGTAGCCAATTTGTTTCCCCGCACCTTGTCGAGTTTCGCAGTGATGCGCAACTGGTCGCCCGGAACCACAGGACGGCGGAACTTCACCTTGTCCGCACTCATAAAAAAGGCAACCTTCCCCTCAGATGAGCTCATTCTCAGCAAAAGAATGCCGGCCGCCTGTGCCATCGCTTCGAGTTGCAGAACTCCCGGCATCACCGGATGACCGGGAAAATGGCCGGGAAAGAAAGGTTCGTTGATGGTGACATTTTTCAGGGCAACCAAAGTCTCGTTTCCCTCGATTGAGACGACCCGGTCGACCAACACAAAGGGAAAACGGTGAGGCAGAACATCCAGCACCCGGCGCACATCCAACTCCGTCTCATCGGGCAGAACGAAAGACTTGGTCGCTTTCGCAGGTGCCTTTTTCCTGGAAGAATTCTCCAAAATTTTGGCGACCAGTTCAGAATTCAAGGAATGACCAGGACGAACAGCGATAATATGGGCCTTTAACGATTTTCCCAGTAGCGAAAAATCTCCCACGATGTCGAGAATCTTGTGACGCACGAACTCATCCTCAAAGCGGAGCGGTTCCTTGGAAAGAATTTTGTCTCCCTTAATGACAATGGCACTATCGAGACTGCCCCCCCTGATTTTTCCTATTTTTAAAAGCTCCTCAATCTCCTCGTAAACGGTAAAGGTACGGGCCGGAGCAATCTGGGCGATATAAGTTTCAGGATCGAGATCGATGGAGAGATGCTGAACATGACTGCCCCGGTCATCCGCGGATGTGCAGGTCACCCGAAATCCATTGTGAGGCAGGGCAATGATCGAACGGTTTCCCGATGTGAAAGAAATCGGTTCCTTCACTTCGATATACTGCCGGGGCTCATTCTGCTCCACCGGTTCCGCCTCAAGTATAAGGTTTACAAAGGGGCGGGATGAACCGTCCATAATCGGGGGCTCGCTGGCATCGAGTTCAATCTCTGCATTGTCTATTCCACAACCCACCAAAGCACTGAGCACATGCTCAATGGTATGAACTTTGGCATTCCCGTTGGTGATGGTCGTGCTGCGGACCAATTCCGACACATTTTCTGAGAATGGACGGATTTCCGGTTTTCCATAGAGGTCAACCCGGCGAAAGAGAAAGCCTGTATTGGGATCCGCTGGCTTAAGGGTAAGGGTGACCTCTTCCCCTGTGTGCAGGGACTTACCCTTGATAGATCTTTCCCGAAGAATGGTCCTTTGCTTAACAGACATCTAGGAAATATTCTCTAAGGCATCCTCTGTGGGGTGTAAAGGGATAAGCAATGCTTGGATGATTGAGTGCTTGAACAGAAAGGGCTCTTTGAATTATAAAGATACCAACCTTTTTGAACATGCCACTGCCCTTTAAGAAGAGATTCAAAAGAGAATACCGTAAGATGATCGACCGTATGGTCCGCTCCCACGCCTTGCACACTTTTGCCCTGCGGATTGTTTACTTTGTGTGCTTTGTGGTAACGGTCATTCTTGCCACTCTTCTCTACCTCGAAAAGTAGCTGATCGGCAGATAGATTATCCAGCAGGAAAAGGAACCAGCCCGAGGGGCTTGCCTTTGAGTAAAGCTTCCTTCCATTCCACTAATGCCTCCTTTTTTTCCTGCTCCTGATATCTTACACTACCCAGAAATTCACTGAGCCGGAGGTGTCGGTTTGCCCTAAGGTAGTCACCCAGTTCCCTGTTGGAATCCGGGAATCCAAGCAGGCAATTGACCAGTTCTTTTGCCTCAGGAAGGTATTCCAGTTGGTTATCCACTTGCAACCTTGCCCCTTTTGCCAAGGCAAGAGCTGCACTCTCCAGATATGCATCATTTTTTAAAGGCAGGTAATTGAACGCCAAGGAGATGTGCTTAATTCGTGGAAGTTTAAAAATGGGGGTCGGGTCTTCGATGAAATTCCGTGAAAGTCCAATAGACTCAAGTTTCTGCAACTGGGAGAGGTCGGATAAATTGATCAGTAAATTGGAGTGCAGATCAATGGATCGTAACTGGTTAAGATTGCGCAGAGGGCGCAGGTCGCAAATTTGATTTTCAGCAAGGTTTAGCCGAACCAGGTTGAAAAGGGACTGCACACCGTCCAGAGAGTACAGGCGGTTATTGGATAGGGAAAGTTGGCGTAGGCTGTCAAACTGGCCGAGGTTTTTAATTTGCTCAATCTGATTTCCGGAAAGCAACAAGGTATTGAGACGGGGAAGATTAGAGAGGGAGTCTATCTGTTTGATACTGTTGTTGTAGAGGTGTAAATTAGATAGTTTCTCCAAGTCCCTGATTTCTGCCAAGGGATCCGAATCCCTCTTCCCATTTCCACTGATATCACGAAAGCTCTCCCCTTGGTCAAACTGCTTATTCCTGTTTTCATCTGTGTAGCTCTCGGGTCGGCCCAGCTGATTGCCCTGGGCAAAAAGATTGACAAGGTTTTTAAGTTCTCCCACCCCCTCCAGATCGAGGAGGGCATTTTCGGAAACATCAAGGTGAACTAGACTGGTAAAATGGTGAATTCCACTAAGTCCAAGCAAACGGTTGCGGGCGAGGTTCAGTTCCCTGATTATCCTCCGACCGCCCTTGAGTTTTTGGGACAACTCCGAGAGCTCGAGGGTCAACTGGGTTCGGTCCTCATCACTTAGCGAGGTATCATTCATCTTTGCCTTCAGTTCGGTCACCCTTAGCTGAAGGTCAGTTCCAGCGAGCGGAACGAGAGAGGTGAGGTTGGCTAAGCGATTGCCAGAAATGTCCAGTTTGACTAAGTTTTTTAGGTCGGCAAGCGGACTAAAATCCTGAATTAGGTTATCGCGCAAGACTAGCGTCTTGAGCGAATAGGCATTTTCCAATCCCCGAAGATCCCGGATGCCGCGATCATTGGCTTCCAGGTATTCCAGTTTCTCCTGGACCAGTCCAAGGGTGAGGGACTTCTCATTGACCCCAATGGAGTATGCCACCGCCCTTTGCAGGGCCGGGTCCGGTATAAAAATCTCCTCTGCCTTCATCGGTTGAACCAACATCCCCGAAATCCCCAAGGGGACCAACAGGCGGACAATTGAAAGGAAGGAAGGAAAGGGGAGAAGCATCACAAGTGATATAGTCGGACCATTTGAACCGACCTTTAGCGAGTTAGGGCCGCAAGCGGAGAATGAGGTCCTTGGACTCAACAGATTCACCGACCTGAGCGAGGATTTCGTCCACCGTGCCATCCGCAGAAGCGTAGAGTGTGGTTTGCATCTTCATTGCCTCCAGTACAGCTACTTTTTCGCCCTTCTTGATCGGCTTACCCACACTGGTGGCAATACTGCTAATCATCGCGGGTATGGGTGCGGCAACATGCAACGGGTTGGCCGGATCAGCCTTTTCTCGGGCCTTGGCATCCCCCTTGACCGACTTGTCTTCCACCAGCGAGGTCCGGGCCTTGCCGTTAAGTTCGAAGGTGAGGGAGCGAATGCCCTTCTCGTCAGGCTCTCCCACATTGAGAAGCTTAATGAACAGGGTCTTGCCCTCCTCGATCTCAATGGAGATTTCCTCTCCGACATCAAGCCCATGAAAATAAGCAGTGGTGGGGAGAACCGAAACATCCCCATTTTTAGCACGAAAGGCAAGGTAGTCCTGAAAGACCTTGGGGTACATCAGGTGCGAAAAGAGGTCGTCCTCAGTGGCTTTGCGGCCAATTTTCTTCTGCAGGCTGGCAAATTCTTTTTTCAGATCGATTTTCGGAGCGGATGCACCCGGGCGTCCCCGCATCGGCTTGCGATCGCCCAGAACCACTTTTTGCACCGCCTTGGGCCACCCCCCCATGGGCTGTCCAAGGTTTCCAGAGAGCAGGTCGATCACTGATTCCGGAAATCCGGTTTCTGGCGGGAGATTAAGCATATCTTCGGGTTTAACTCCCTTCGTAATCAGAAAAATGGCGAGATCGCCCACGCATTTACTGCTGGGAGTCACCTTGACAATGTCACCGAGCAACTGGTTGACCTCTTGGTAGGTCTTGACCACATCGGGCCAGCGCTTGCCCAGGCCGAGAGCGGTGGCCTGCTCCCGCAGGTTGGTGTACTGCCCGCCGGGCATTTGGTGATGAAACACCTCGGCACTGCCAAACGGAGGCGAGGTATCGAAGGGGGCGTAGTACTGCCGCACGGCCTCCCAGTAGATGGACAGCTCGTTGAGAGCCACCACATCCAGGCCGGTGGACCGGGGAGCATTGCGCAGGGCGTGGGCGATGGAATTGAGATTCGGCTGACTTGTACACCCCGACATGGAGGACACCGCAAGGTCGACCACATCGACACCCGCCTCCGATGCCTTCAGCACGGAGGCCGAGGCAATACCGCTGGAATCATGGGTGTGAAAATGAATAGGCAGCGATACCTCATCGCGCAGGGCCTTGACCAGGCGGTGTACCGCAGTTGGGTGGCACAAGCCGGCCATATCCTTAATGGCAATGATATGAGCCCCCATCTTTTCCAGTTCCTTGGCCAGGTCGACATAGTACTTCAGTACATATTTTTCTTCTTTGGGATCGGTAAAGTCTCCGGTGTAGCAAAGAGCTGCCTCACAAAGAGACTTGGTCCGCTCATTGACCGTTTCCATCGCAACCTTGAGGTTGGGCAGGTAGTTAAGCGAATCAAAGATACGGAAGACATCCATGCCCGCCTCGGAGGAGTGAATGACGAATTCCCGCACCACATTGTCGGGATAGTTTGCATAACCCACTCCATTGGATCCGCGAAGGAGCATCTGGAAGAGGATGTTGGGGATACGCTCCCGCAGTTTTCTCAGTCGTTCGTAGGGGGATTCACCCAAAAAGCGCATGCAGGTATCGAAAGTCGCCCCACCCCACATTTCCAGACTGAATAAACCGGGCAGACGCCGGGCAATGAAGTCAGCCACCGCGAGCATGTCGTAGGTGCGCATGCGGGCAGCAAAGAGAGACTGGTGGGCATCGCGCAGGGTGGTATCAGTCACCATCAGTGGCTTTTGCTCACGCAACCACTTGGAAAACTTGACCGCTCCTTCCGCCAGTAAAAGATCACGGGTACCCCGGGGAGGAGATTGCTTGGCATCGTGTTCAGGCACGATCAAAGGAAGTGGGTTCTTAACCCGCTCCCGCCCCTTAACCTGTGGGTTACCATTGACCACGATCTCGCCGAGGTAATTGAGCAGGCGGGAGGCACGGTCCCGTCTTGCCTTGAAGCGGAAAAGTTCCGGGGTCACATCGATCATCTTGGTGCTGGCCCGCCCCGCCACAAATTCCTTGTGGGAGATGACATTTTCCAGGAAAGGAATGTTGGTCTTGACCCCACGGATACGCATTTCCCGGAGGGCCCGGTGCATCCGGTCGAGGGCCTGCCCAAGGTTGGGGCCAGAGGTGGTAATCTTGACCAGCAGGGAGTCGTAGAAGGGAGTAATGATGGAACCCGTGTCCCCCATGGCCCCGTCGAGGCGCACCCCGAACCCGGCCGATGAACGGTAGCTGAGAATCTTGCCGTAGTCGGGAGTAAATCCTTTTTCCGGATCCTCAGTGGTTACGCGGCACTGTACGGCACACCCGTTTCTAGGAATGCTCTCTTGGGCAGGAATACCAATTTTCGCACCGTGGAGGGAATGATTCATCGCCACCAGAATTTGTGAGCGCACAATGTCGATTCCGGTGATCTGCTCGGTCACAGTGTGCTCGACCTGGATGCGGGGGTTCATTTCAATGAAAAACCACTCGTTGGTGTCCTGATCGAGGAGAAATTCGACGGTACCGGCGTTGTCATAGCCAATCTTGCGGGCCAATTGCACCCCGGCGTCGCAGAGCTCTTTAACCACTTTACCGGGCAGACCGATGGATGGAGCCACCTCGACCACCTTTTGGTAGCGGCGCTGGACCGAGCAGTCCCGCTCGTGTAAGTGTACAACATTGCCCTTGCGGTCTCCCAGTATCTGTACTTCCAGATGCTTGGCCCGGCCAACATACCGCTCCAGAAAGACCGCGGGATTGCCGAAGGCACGCTCCGCTTCTCCCTGAGCCTCTTCCAGCATGGGCTCAAGATCCTTTTCCTCCATGACCACTCGCATTCCCCGACCGCCACCGCCAAAGGCAGCTTTGATAATTAAGGGAAAACCAATCTTGCGTCCCCACTTGAGTGCATCCTTGGCCTTGGCCACCGGATTGGGGGTGGCAGGAAGGGTGGGCACGCCAGCCTCGTCGGCGGCTTTCTTCGCCGCCACCTTGTCGCCCATGCGCTGAATAAGCTCAGGCCGTGGCCCCACGAAAGTGATACCAGCATCGTCACAAGCCTTGGCAAAATCTGGGTTTTCAGAAAGAAAGCCATAGCCGGGGTGAATCATGTCCACTCCCTTGTCCTTGGCCAGTGTGATAATGGAATCGATATCAAGGTAGGCAGCCACGGGCCCCTTACCCTTGCCGACTTGATAGGCCTCGTCCGCCTTGAAACGGTGGACGCCGAAACGGTCCTCCTCGGCGTAAATGGCAACAGTTCTTAAATTCAATTCTGTCGCTGAGCGAAAAATACGGACAGCAATTTCACTTCGGTTTGCAACGAGTAGCTTTTTCATAGAATGGGGACTAGGGGGTTAGGAGGAATAATCAGAAATGCCTAGAATTGACTTTTTCTTCAATGTCAAAAGCACTCAACGGCTTGATTTTAGGGTTGTGACAGGTAAGATCTCTCCCGCCTAAAACAATCAGGAGAGGGAGCCAACTACCTGATCAAACCAGAAGATTACTTCCTTTTTGAGGGCAAAAAAATAGAGCAGGGCGGCCAGGGCGAGAAAGGGACCAAAAGGAACTTCATTCCCCCAGCTCAGTTCACCGGTTACAGTTCGGGACGGTCTCACCCATTTTTGTACGAGCATAACAGGGAGCAAGATAAGTGATCCAAGAGCGGCTCCGCCAAAAATACAAAACACCGCACCTTCCCATCCGCAAAAGGCACCCACACAGCCCAGAAGTTTGACATCCCCCTCACCCAGTGCTTCCCGTCCGAAAAGTCGCGAAGCCACCGCACCAATCCAGTAAAGCATACCTGCACCAATCAACAGCCCCAATACACTGGACTTGGCCGCAAGGAAATGAACCAGCAGGGAAGAATCGGAGGGAAAACCGTGGAGCGAAGGAAACCAAACGGAGAGGATCAATCCAAACAGGGCACCACCCATACTAAAACGATCCGGAATCAACATAGTCTCGGCATCAATGACCACCACCGCCACCATAATCCATGCAAAGATACAGCCATAGATAAGGGCACCTGGATCGGCTGTGAGCGTCTCCTTCCAGAATATCCACCCAAATACCAGTCCGAGAAATAATTCCACCGCCAAGTAACGGGCGGATATTTTCTCACCGCAGCAACTGGCCCGCCCCCGCAGTGCAACCCATCCAAGGATTGGAAGGTTATAAAACCAGGGAATTGGCTCCTTGCAACTGGGGCAGCGGGAGCCAGGATGGACCACGGAAAGACCATGAGGTATCCGGCTGGCACA
>JAYOXT010000048.1:0-13854 GCA_038152995.1 Opitutales bacterium | reverse complement strand
GGCGTGGTGGCCCGCGGAATCACCCGGTTCCAAAATTGATCGGTTGGTCAGTTTTATTGATATGCCCAAGACCTGGTTGTCCCTCGCCGGAGCTGAGGTTCCTGAAGTTATGCAGGGAAAAATTTTCTTAGGCAAGGGTCGTGAAGCGGAGAGACCTTATCATGTAAGCTACCGTGAGCGGATGGATGAGCGATTCGATAACCAGCGGGCGATTCGCAATAATCGCTATCTTTACATTCGTAACTACATGCCCTTTGTTCCCTTGGGGCAGCGGTTGGAGTACCTTTGGAAAATGGAAGCCACCCGGGCATGGGAGAATTGGCATGATGCTGGTAAGACCAATGAAGTAACCGGCAGGTGGTTTCTCCCCAAATCATCGGAGGAACTATACGATACCTGGGAAGATCCGGACAATGTCATCAATTTGATCGATCATTCTCAATACATGGAGATTGCGAATGAGCTTAGGCAAGAGTTGTCACGGTGGCAGAGAGAGAAAAGAGACTTGGGCTTGCTTCCCGAATGCGAGCGGGTCAAGCGGGCGGAGGATTTAGGGATTACTCTTTCCCAACTGGCTAAGAATCGGGATGCCTATGATTTGGATGCCTATCTTGAAGCCTCCGATCTTGCCTTGCAAAGAGATGCCAAGAATTTCGCACAGTTGAAGCAGTTTTTACAAAGTATGGATTCAGGTATACGCTACTGGGGAGTTATCGGGCTTTTACTTCTTGATCAAAAGCCAACTCAGGTTGTGGAAGAAATCCGTGCATTACTGACGGACAAATCGCATTCTGTGCGAGCCATGGCAGTTTATGCCTTGCATCTCCGAGGAGAGAAAGAGCAGGCCCGTGAAATCCTACTCAATTTGTTGCATCAGGAATCGCACGCAACCCTGTTGGTTCTAAACATCATTGCCTGGCTCAAAGAAGACCCTGGCTACTTTCATCAAGCAATTCAGGGAACGAAAAACCAACAACTCCAACCCTATGTACAGAAAATGAAGGGGAACCTTTCTTTCTACACTAAGAACTGATCCACAATTAAGATTGCCGAACCCTATTTTTACCAATCAATTTATAACAGTCCTGTTCACTATAAGTGATTAGCCCTCAGCCCATTATGAAACTCTCATACTCTGTTTTTTCTCTCCTCTTCTTTTTTCTTTCTTCTCTGCATGCCAAGGTAGAGGGCCCTCTTGATTTTACTTCTCCCGAAGGATCCAGTGTCTCTTTCCATGGGGTGGGCGGGATGGGGATGTATTCGATTGATTCGGCCGATCTTGAGCAAACCATGATGTTAACGAAGATACCAGGCGGGGCAGCAATGGATCAGGAGACCCTCTTAAAAACCATGACCGATGCCTTTGTCACGCAAATGAAGGCTCAGGAAAAACTGGTGGGCAAGCTGACCCCAGAAAATCCCAATGTGGAAGATTTCAAGGGAGGTAGCTTTTCCGGGAAATTCGTCCGATTCACTTTAACATCAGAAATCCTATCCTCAGTGAACCTTACTCTTTTCTACCTTTTATCGGATGGTGAGGATACTTGGAATGCTACCGTTACGGGCGATGAAGCATGGTCGGCTGAGTGTAAAAAATTGCTCTCCTCAATGAAGAAAAAATAGCTCAATCCTACAGCTTGTTCTCATAACAATATTTGAAAACCCAAAGTAAAGTCATGAAGAATTTCATAATTACTGTTTTATTGTTCTGGTTCATTTCTAGCTATGCATTGGCAAATGATCGGGGTGCTAAGGGGAGCCTGGAACTACTCAATCAGGTCAGAAAAGAGTACCAGTCCGATAAGGACGCTCTCGATCAAATCAACCGGAAAAAAGAAGAGATTCTTACAAAGAATAAGCACCAGAAAATACCCAGAAGCGGGCCCGAGTGGAGTGAAGCAGTCAAGGTTTGGTTACCCCTCTTTCAAAAAGCAGAAGCTAGTTATCCTGAATATCTGAATGCCCTGGTCCACGCCTATTGCGATCTCCCCAGCGCTTCCGATCAGGCCAAGGAATTAAGAGAAGAAATCGAGCAACAACACCCCCGAAGTTCCATCACCGTAAACGATCAAGAGAGGCGTGCTCAATTGGCCAATGCGGCTTTGCCCCACCTGCTGAACCAAGACATTGAAAAGGAAAAGGCAAAATTCTTCGCTCAATTCCTCAAGCCCGGTTTCTCTACCAAGGTGGATGATTTCTTTCATTTGCTCCGCCTTCCTGCCGAGCCATTGGATTGGAGTGAACAGTTTGCTTATTCGATGGCCTCCCTAAGGGCAGGAAATCTTTCCACTGCCCGTAGCGAAAATGGGAAATTATTAAAGAAAGCGACCCGTTTTGCCGAAATTCATGAAACCTACCCAGAGGAGAGAAGAAACCCTGCTTACAGCAAAAAAGTGAGAGAATATCGATTTTACCGTGCCCTGATCGAGGCCCATGACGGCAAGGGCAAGGAAGCCCGCAAATTTTTATCCCTAGCCTTAGAGAATACGACCATTGAGAAACTTGACCCAATTATCCAAAAATTGGTTCAGGAAATTAAAAAGCGTCTCCAAGGACTCTCCCAATAAGGGGAAACATTCTGCACAACTCTGTACATTACAACACTTCTCAAATTAGATAAAAATAGGCTTGTTCCTTCCTCCCTTCGTGGGTGGAGTATGCGGTGCGAATGAACAAACAATTTATTTATCCTAAGATCGGTATCCGCCCGACTATTGATGGTCGATTAGGTGGGGTGCGCGAATCCCTTGAAACGCAAACTATGGACATGGCCAATCGACTGGCCTCGCTCTATGCCTCCGAGCTTCGCCAACCCGATGGTTCGCCGGTTGAGTGTGTGATCGCCGATGCCACTATTGGTGGAGTTCGGGAAGCGGCTGCCTGTGAGGAGAAATTTCAACGCAACGGAGTCGGATTGAGTGTCACTGTGACTCCCTGCTGGTGTTATGGTTCGGAAACCATGGACATGGATAAGACTAGGCCCAAAGCGGTCTGGGGCTTCAATGGCACCGAGCGTCCGGGGGCAGTGTACCTCGCCGCCGTCCTTGCCGGACATACCCAGAAGGGCATTCCTGCCTTTGGGATTTATGGGCAGGATGTTCAGGAAGCGGGTGATGAGTCCGTTCCTGTAGATGTCCGTGAGAAACTTTTGAACTTTGCTAAGGCGGGGCTTGCGGTTGCTTGCATGCGTGGAAAAGCCTACCTCTCGATGGGGGGAACTTCTATGGGCATCGCCGGATCGGTGGTGGACTCCTCTTTTTGGGAGAAATCACTGGGTATGCGGGTGGAAGCGATCGATATGACTGAGTTTGTCGGTCGGATGGAAAAAGAAATTTATGATCCCGAAGAGTACGAGCGGGCTCTTGCTTGGGTGAAGGAAAACTGCCGGGAAGGGGAGGACTACAATTCAGAGGATACCCAAAGGTCGCACGAGCAGTTGGATCAGGAGTGGGAAGACTCCGTGAAAATGGCCCTGATTGCCCGCGACCTGATGGTGGGCAACCCCAAGCTCGCGGAAGCTGGTTATGGGGAACAGGCTCTTGGGCACCATGCCATTGCTGCCGGATTTCAGGGGCAGCGCCAATGGACGGACCATTTCCCCAATGGCGACTTTATGGAGGCCATCCTCAATTCTTCCTTCGACTGGAATGGCAAACGTGCCCCCTACATCCTGGCGACGGAGAATGATGCCCTCAATGCCGCCGGTATGCTTTTCGGATATTTGCTTACCCATAGTGCTCAGATCTTTGCTGATCTGCGCACCTACTGGAGTGCGGAAGCGGTGGCCCGGGTGGCAGATGGGTACCAACTACAAGGTGATGCAAAGAATGGACTTTTGCACCTGATCAATTCCGGTCCAGCTGCCCTCGATGGTACGGGGGATCAAAAGGATGCCAAGGGCAACCCCACGATGAAGCCCTTTTGGGAGATTACCGATCAGGAGATGGAAGCGAGTTTGCAAAACACTAGCTGGCATCCATCGATCACCGAATACTTTCCCGGAGGAGGCATGAGCACCCGATACCGAACCAAGGGGGGTATGCCTGCCACCATGATTCGCTTGAACTTAGCAGATGGTCTAGGTCCCTGTCTTCAGGTTGCCGAGGGAGATACTGTCGATCTTCCCGATCCGGTTCACGATGCCCTGGATCAGCGAACCAACCCCACCTGGCCGACCACTTGGTTCGCTCCACGCCTGACCGGGCAGTGTGCATTCCGCTCGACCTATGAGGTGATGGACAACTGGGGGGCGAACCATTGTGTGATGACTTCCGGTCATGTGGGCCACCTCTACCTGACCCTTGCTTCGATGCTCCGCATCCCTGTCTACATGCACAATGTTGAAGAAGAGAGGGTATTTCGTCCCAGTGCCTGGCGTGCCTTTGGGACTGCAGATTTGGAAGGGGCTGACTTTCGGGCCTGCCAGGCTTACGGTCCGCTTTACCACTAATTTTTCTTTTAATTCAAAAAAAGTAAACAAACTCCACTCACTCCCGTACTTTGGGAAAAGAGTTGCCTAGGAAAGATGGGTTAATCTACCGTTGGGCATGTTGTTCCAATATGAGATTGTCTGGATCATTCCCATATTGATCGTCGTTTCAATTATTTGGTCTTTGATAAAGGGAAGGAAACGGGCCAAGGAAATGAGAAATGCCGGTGCATCACTGAATTTACGAGAGGCGACCAAGTCGGATAAAAAAGCACTCCAAGATAGTATCCATCAGTCGAGGCTGTTTACGGATGGGAGCAGTTGGCCGAAGACAGTGCTGGTGGGGGATGTCAATGGCGTCCGGGTTACGCTCGCCGATTATAATTTTCACCGGGGTACAACGAAGTCAAAAACCAAAGAGACCACGCTTCTTACCATACAGTCAAATTCCCTTCGTTTGCCGCCCTTTACCCTGATGCCCTCTGGTTGGCTGATCGACTCACTAAGCTCCATGGTGGGGTATCGAGACATCAACTTTGATTCTCACCCCCAGTTTTCCAAACAGTATTTATTGCGTGCCTTCGATGAGGGTGACCAGGGGAACGAATTTTCTCGTTACGAGAAAGCTAGTTCAAGTGCATTCAAAGAAGGAGCGAACGAGCAAGTGGTTCGTGGACTTTTTAGCCATGAGTTGCTCGATGTATTGGAAGCCAATCCGGGAGTCAGCCTGGAGGGAAGGGGAGACCAATTTATTCTTAGGCGTTTTACCAATCAGCGGGTACCTGAGGATGACCTGACTGCTTTTGTGGAATTAGGCGTAAAAATTTTGTCTCTACTATCAAAAAAGTAACCCGTCGTTTTTCTAAGTGATGTGAGTTGTATCTGTTCTACTTACCCAACTTGCCCCATCCGGTTTCCTTTATTGGTTTTGGGACTGAGCTTGTTTGAAAGATAGCAATTTTTATTTTTGCTCTCCCTTCAAACATATAAGCCTGTCGCAAACAAACAGAAATAGAACGCAATATGCGTGTTTCCATTTTTGGGGATCTTTGGTTGGTTTTAATTCTCACTGCCGATGGTTCTGCCCTTAAAATAGACAATAAAATACTTATGAAGATTCATTCCTCCCTTGCCGTGCTCTTGGTGATTTCATTTGCCTGCCTTCTGCCATCCAATGCAGTTGCCGAATCCACTACAACCAAGCCAAACATTCTTTACATTATGGCGGATGATCTGGGCAAGGAGTGGATCAGTTGCTACGGAGCCGAGGATATTGAGACCCCGAATATCGACGCCCTCGCCGCCGGTGGGATCAAGTTCAACAATGCCTACTCCATGCCGGCATGCACACCCTCGCGCACGACTTTGCTGACGGGTAAGTATCCATGGCGCACCGGTTGGGCCAACCACTGGGATGTGCCACGCTGGGGGGTGGGATACTTTGACTGGAAGAAAAAGGAAAACACCACCTTTGCCCGCCTCATGAAAGGCTTGGGCTATGCCACTGCCGCAGCCGGAAAGTGGCAGGTCAACGATTTCCGGATCGAGCCAGAGGCCATGAAAAAGCATGGCTTTGATGACTGGGCGATGTGGACGGGTGCGGAGTCATCCCCGGACGAAGAGCATGAGAAAAAATCAACCAGACGCTATTGGGACCCGTACATACATACCAAAGAAGGATCCAAGACCTACAAGGGCAAGTATGGTCCCGATCTATACACCGACCACCTGATTCAGTTTATGCGAAAAAACAAAGAGCAACCCATGTGTATGTACTTTCCGATGGCCCAACCGCATACGCCTGTCGCTCATACCCCGGATGAACCCGATGTAAAAAGTGTCCTCGATCGGCACAAAGCGATGGTTCGATACATCGATAAAATGGTCGGTCAATTAGTCAAAGAAATCGATGACCTTGGTATCCGTGACCGTACGATTGTCATCTTTACCACCGATAATGGCTCGGCACCTCCTCCCCGTGGTGTCATTGGCAGGCGCAACGGCCGGGAGGTGGTCGGGTCCAAGGGAACAGAAAAAGAAGCCGGTGTCTGTGCTCCCTTTATCGTGAATTGCCCCGGTCTTGTTGCTGCCGGGGTGGAGAGTGATGCCCTCACTGATTTTTCCGACATGCTGCCCACTTTTGTGGAACTGGGCGGGGGGGGACTACCCAAGGACCTCGTAGTCGATGGGTCTTCCATTGCTCCATACCTGCTTGGAAAAACTAAGGATACGGAGCGCAAGTGGATCATGGCTTTGGGATACGGTTCCGCGAAATTAACCAAAGATGGCATCCGACCAACGAAGAATTTTTCTACCCGGGTGATTCGGGATAAACGCTTCAAGGTCTGGGTATCGAATGAAAAAAAGATCATCCGCTTGCA
This sequence comes from Opitutales bacterium, assembly GCA_038152995.1. Lineage (GTDB taxonomy): Bacteria > Verrucomicrobiota > Verrucomicrobiia > Opitutales > Seribacteraceae > Chordibacter. The sequence goes on along the minus strand of JAYOXT010000048.1, from coordinate 7,044 downwards.
CGACTTGAAGAGCGATCCCTGGGAGGAAAGCAACCTGATCGGCAGCGAGCTGGCACTGCACCAAAAGGCCCTGCAGAAATTTCAGGATGTGGTCGATTCGCTGCCCGACCAGGATGCTTACCCATCTTATGAACCCCGGGCAGCCAATGCATGGGACCGGAAATAAAAGGAAACAAGAAAGAAGTTTTTGTATGAGCATTCCAAGATTCTTACTACTCGGACTGGCAGTTAGCTTCACCAATGGTCTGAAAGCAGAGGACAAGCCGGTTCAAGAAAGCACCGTTCGGGTGATGACCTACAATGCCTGTCGTGGGGGTACTTACCAGGGGCAACCCTTGTCTCAATCCGCCAATATGATCGAGCTGGCACAAGCAGATATCGTGGGCCTGCAGGAGATCGGAGCAAATGTACCGGAGTTGGCGAAGCTCTTGGGCTGGAATCATAGCGGGCCTTTCATCACGCGTTATGAAATCGTTGAGCATGTTAAGGGGATGGGCAAAAGACCGTGGGATGGCATCAAGGTCAAACTACCTTCAGGTAGGCATGCCTATGCATTCAACGCTCATCTACCCAACCCTCCCAATCAGGCTTACCAATTAATGGGCCTTAAGGGAGGCTACCGCAGTTATCCCAAAATTGATACTGAAGAAGAAGCGATTGAAGGGGCAAAAAAAGCACGAGGCAAATACATCGACCGCTTGCTCAAGCTCATGAAAAGTTTCGTGGATTCCGAGGACCCTATTTTTGTGGTGGGTGATTTCAATGAACCATCCCACCTGGACTGGACGGACGCCGCGGCCCAGGCGGGGCATCACCCGATGAAGGTGGCATTCCCCACCTCTCTGAGGATGGCCGAGGCTGGCTTTACCGATTCATATCGCGAGGTTCATCCCGATGAGGTCGCCAAGCCTGGCCTTACCTGGTCACCCGTTCATGCCCCCGATCACCCGGATCACCACCATATGCGCATTGATTATGTATACTTTAAAGGGGAGGGTATCCAGGTGACCGAGGCCAAGATCATTGGTGAGAAAAAAGAAAATGCAGACATAGTTGTTTCTCCCTATCCCTCGGATCACAGAGCCGTAGTTGCGATGTTCACGCTCGCCAAAAAATCAGAGCGATAAGAATGAAAGATACGAAGGCTTCCTGTCCGACCACCCTTGCATCTATGCCGAGTTTGATATCCAAGTAGCCACCAACACCCAATAAAAGACTACCCAATATGACTATTCCACGACCTCAGATCTTTCATATCGCTGCAGGTTTATTAGTCAGTTTATCAGCCGTCAATCAGGCAGCTGCTGAGGAGCCCACCTATGACTATCCGACCGAGGCTCGTCGGGTCCCATTGAAGAATGAGATCTTCTCTGCCCTGACCTTTGAACAGGCACGCAGAGGTGTTCCTGAAATCAAGCTTCTCAGTAAGAAGGAGGAAAAGATCGAATACATTGGGGACAACAAGGACCTCATTGATCTGAACTTATGGCAGGAGTCCCCATCAAGGATCATTTTTCACGATGGCAAATACCACACCTGGATCATGCACCTCACATTCTATCGAAGTGTGGGCCGGAGTGAAAAAGCCAGAAATTACTACCTGAGCTCTGAAGACGGATACCGTTGGAAGGTGGAGGCGGAATGTCCACCCGGTGAAACTGGCAGCTACGATGATATCTGGAGGGAAGGGTTACAGGTCGTCGCCTTCGATGGCAAATTCTGGATGTTCTATGCCGGCAATGCCAGTGACGGTAAAAAATATGGTAATGACCAGCGCAACGGGGCCCGCAAGGGCGATCCCCGGTATGGTATCGGTCTGTTGGTGGCCGACCAACCGCAAGGGCCCTGGAGGAGAGCCACAGATGAACCCCTGTTTGTCCGGTCAGATGACCCGAATGCCTGGGATTACGACATGGTTAACAACCCCTACCCGGTTTATTTCAAGGGCAAATGGTTCATCTATTATAAATCCAGAAACACGCAAAATGGCGGTTCCTTACATACCCTGCAGGGCGTCGCTGTGGCGGAGTCCATCACCGGCCCCTATGTGAAATACGAGAACAACCCCATCTGTGACGGGCATGGTTCCTTTGTCTGGGCCTGGCGCGGAGGGATCACTATGCTTCCCTTCGGAGCAAATGGGAAAATTCACTGGTCACCCGACGGGCTCCATTGGCACAACGTGGATAATCCTGCAGCCAGACGAATCAAGACTCCTGTCTTCAGTGGCTTTTATCTCCCCCATGATCCGCTTTCAGGCACTCCTGTCACCCGTGAGGAACCCGATGAGATCTGGGGTCTGGAAACCAGAAGGACCAGAAACGACAGCCCTAGGGACTGGAGCATCATCCGGGGAACGGCCACCTTCAATCCAGTAACCAAAAAGAAGAAAAAGTGATTCCGCAGGGGAAAGGGAATTAGAATTTAATTCGTAATGAAGACAACTCAAATAGCCCTTCTGGTCACAGCAGTATTCTCTGTCCCGTTTGGGCATGCCAAACCAAATATCGTCAAGCCAAGCGACCCAAGACCCAATATCATTCTGATCATGAGTGATGATATGGGTTATTCCGATATCGGTTGTTTTGGATCGGAAATTGATACACCCAATCTCGACCAACTGGGTAGGGGAGGGCTGCGTTTTACCCAGTTTAGCAATATGGCAAAGTGCAACCCTACCCGTTCGTCCATGCTGAATGGATTGATGGTGCCCGTTCCAATTGTTTCAAAAAAAGCGACGGCTCATCCTTGGGCGGAAAATTCCATCCATATGGCTGAGCTTTTCAAGAAGTCCGGTTATTACACCGCCATGTCTGGAAAGGAACATTATGACCAGTGGGTGCCGAAACGCTGCTATGCATCCAACCGTATTTTTGATGACTATTTTTCCTACTGGGCAATCAATCCGTTTTTTGAGCGGGGGGATGGGAAGCCTTTCGAATACCCCTTTATTCTAAATGGCAAAGAAGTGGGCGTGGATCAGATGATTCCGCATCGCAAACCTTTCTTTAAAACCGATGTGGTTACGGACTATGCCCTTCGCTTTATGAGTAAAGCGGCTGAGCAAAATAAGCCATTCTTTCTCTACCTTCCTTACCATGCAGCTCATTATCCTTTGCAGGCACGCCCGGAGGATATCGCAAAATATCGCGGGAAATATAAAGAGCTCGGTTGGGAGAAGGTGCGCGAGCAGCGTTATAAAAAACAGCAGAAACTGGGCATCCTCCCTCAGGACGCATCCCTGCCTCCCTTAGATCTCGAATGGAACAAGCTGAGTGATAAGGAAAAGGATGAGCAGGACCTGCTGATGTCTGTATTTAGCGGATTGGTCTCCCGCATGGATGAAAATATCGGCCGGGTGATCGATCAACTTTGTGCCTCAAACTGCTTGGAGAACACTTTGATTGTTTATCTTTCCGACAACGGATCGACCGAAACATTGACCTGCCCCAATCAGAAAAACCGCACCCCGCAACCTCCCGGTCCTCATGGGGGCGCCAGTTCCTACTCCTTTCTTGGTGAGGGCTGGGCAAAGGTGGGAAATTCTCCCTTTCGTAAGTACAAAACATCCTCCTTTGCCGGTGGGGCGAGAACCCACGCGATTCTTTCCTTCCCTGCAATGGTTCAACCTGCCATTTGCACGACCCCGGTGCATGTAACCGACCTTTACCCAACCTTTCTTGAGGTGGCCGGGATACCTTACCCCAAATATTCGGGAGGACGAAATACTCCATCTCTGGATGGGGTGTCCCTGGTGCCTCTTATGAAAGGGGAATCCTTACCCGGATCAGATGAACGCATCCTTGTGGCCGGTACATGGCAGCAGACCCAGTCCATTCGCAGTGGAGACTGGAAGCTGATTGCCGGGCAGCGGGTAAAAGGAAAAATTAGAGAAGGGAAATATTTATTCAACCTCAAGGAAGACCCAACGGAAATGAACAACCTCGCCCAGGTGAAGCCGGAGAAAGTCAGGGAACTGGAGAGCAAATACGCCAAGTGGTTATCCGATAAGCAAAAAACGACCGATAGAATGGAGTCAGGCCAATGAAACACCCCGCATATTTAAGGCATAGAATCGTCCCCGCTTTAGTGGGGATTGTTCTTGGCCTTTCCTGCTTTATCCAAGTTGTTCGGGCCAAGGTAGAGGCCCAGCAAACCATCCTTCAGTCACGGCAATCTCTGGCGGAAGATCCGTTTCGCCCCCTGTATCACTTCTCTTCCCCCAAAGGGAAATTATGGGATCCCGGCGGCTTCTGCAAATGGAAGGGAAGATACCATCTGTTCTACATCGGCTGGGGAGGAAAAGGGCACGCCGTTAGCGATGATCTGGTCCACTGGGAGGACCTTCCACCGATCCCGGAGCTCGGTGGTTTGACCGGGCAGATGATGACCACCGAAGACATGGCCCTGCTGACGGTGACCAAGGCGAGAGTGGGCGTGCAGCTTGCGACCTCACGCGATCCCATGCTGCAGGAATGGGAAGTGAACACCGTGCTGCCGCTTTCTGTTCTTCAAGGATACCAGGGACCGATCGACAGTTGTATCTGGGAGGAAGACGGCGAATTCTTCATCGGGGTGCGCAAGCAAATCTGGGAAAAGGGCTTTTACCACCTCCGCGGGGGCAAGCCTGAGATGACGGTGTTTCGTTCCAGGGACTTGAAGAAGTGGGAATACGACGGAGTGCTCATTCGAGAGGACAGTTACACCCGGCCCGGGGATGACTTTGCCTGTCCCAACTTTTTGCCCATCGGGCAGGGCCGTCAGATGCTGCTCTGGTTCATTCACCCGCGTGGGGCCATGTATCAAATCGGTACTTATGACCGGCAAAAACAAGAGCAGAAGTTCGTGGCGGAATACCATGGGCAGATGCAATACGGATCGGTCAAGCTGGGCTCACTGCATGCCCCTTCTGCTTTTTCCGATTCCTCGGCGAGCTGTATCTCCATCTTCAATGTTAGTGAAAATCGGCAACATCGAGGCTGGGAAGGAACGATGACAATGCCTCGGCATTTATCCCTTCACAAAGATTATCTAGCCGAACACACCTCCAAAAAAGGATTCCGTAATTTTTTCAGCCCACTGCAGATCAAGCCACCTGCTGGTTTGGAATCCTTGCGCTTCAATCCAGTCGAGATCGGTGGGATGAACCTCGTGGCCAACCAAGAGACTCTCATTCCCGAGGTCAAGGGCAAGGCCATGGAAATAGAAGCGGTCATTGATCCCCGTAGGGCCCGGGAAGTGGAGCTTCGAGTACTGCGCTCGCCCGACGGGAGTGAGCAAACCAAGATTCGATTTTTTATGCAGGGTTGGCAGCGCAACAAAAATGCCCGGGCACTGAGCATCGATGTCTCCGAAGCCTCCCTCTCACCTGATGTGCTGGCCCGCCCGCCCGAGACTGGACTCGTCTACCTGGAGGATCACGAGCTGCTACATCTGCGGGTCTTTGTCGACCGGAGCATCATTGAAGTGTTTGCCAACGAGCGCCAATGCCTGACCATTCGTGCCTATCCCACCCGTGAGGATAGCACGGGAATTTCATTGATCGCACGCGGGAGCGAAGCGAAGCTGGTTTCTCTTTCTGCCTGGCAAATGAGAAGCATCTGGCCGGAGCTCAAATTCCGGGAAGGTAAGTGAATAGAAACCCAGTCATGATTCCTTTACGACAACATATCTTGAATGCAGCTAGCTGCTTCCCTTGCTGGATCAGGATGCGCCTGTGGACTGCCTGGCCACAAGTTTTCCCTGTACCCGGACGACCCGTGCTGCCATCTCCGGGGTTTTAATTCTCGAAACCATGGTTTCCACGGCAGCGGTGCCAATATCCAAACAAGGTTGCCGGTAGGTGGTAAGCGGGGTTTTGATCAGCCTGGCATATTTAACATCATCAAAGGCTGCGATTTTCATATCTTTGGGGATGCTCACCCCTGACTTATCCAGCTCAACCAACAGAGGGGCAGCAAGGGCATCATTACAGCAGATCAATCCATCGAACCGTCTTAAGTCCGTATTCCTGACAAATTCCTCTTCGGTCCCCTCAATCAAGATTTCCTCCATTTTGTCATGCTTAAGGCCAGCCTGAAGAATTGCTTCCCGGGCACCGATCAGTCTCATGTGCACCGTGCTGGCCACATGGCGCCTGGTCACAAAACCAATCTTCCTGCATCCCTGCTCAACCAAATGGGATGCGATCACAAACCCCGCCTCGATGTTGTTGGTCCCTATACGATCGTAACCGCTCATCCTCGGGGGTTGGGTGATATCACTGTCCAATAAAACCACGGGAATCCCTGCTTTGGTAAACATCGATACAATGAGCCGGTTCTGTTCGGCCGCCTCGGGGATCAACTCCAGCGGGGTGAAAAATACCCCATCGATCTTTTTGGCGATATACTTATGGGCCAGTTGAATAGCCCGGTTAACCCCGCGATTTTCGATCGTTCCACCGCCTCCCCAAAGAAGGGTAAAGTTATGAGATTCCGCCAGGTTGGCGATTTGGCCACAGATTGGTTCAAAAATCTCCGTCTCCCCCAATGCCGGGATCAGCAACCCCAGGGTCAACTCCTTACCCTTTAAAATCGGTGCTTTGTGCTTGATTACGAAAGTGCCGTATCCTGCTTTGCGCCCGATCACCCCTTCTTTCTCCAGCCTGTTCATCACCCGGGCAACTGTGGGGCGGCTTACCTGAAACCTCTCTGCGTAGTGCAAGTCCGTGGGTAGCAATTCTCCGTCCGGGTAGTTGCTCACCGCAATCTCATCCTTCAGGGTGCGGTAAATATCCACATTCTTATTCTTCATCTTTTATTATTTGATCGGTTTGTTTCCAAAATCTTGTGGGGATGTGTTATTTTAAATGTAAATAAAATGCAAACAATAAGTTAGTAAAAAGTTACATTGTATTTGACATTCATTTTCTAGAATTTTGACTTACATCCTTATGCAAAAGAAAAGAAAGGAAGCCGTGGTTCTCGATGTCCTCGAAGTAAGCAAACAAAGGAGGTCCTATTAAAACCTTATCCATAGGTGAAATCCTGTGGGATATCTTCC
>JAYOXT010000047.1:0-13864 GCA_038152995.1 Opitutales bacterium | reverse complement strand
CATCGATATACTCAGCACCTGCCTCATGGGTGATGTAATTGTCCCCATTCAGAGTAATAACCGGAATCGTCGTATCCACGACATGGACTGTGCGGGTAACGGTGACAGCGACATTGCCGGCATCATCAGTGTAGTTAAAGCTTAACACATAGGTGCCAGGCATGGTGATATCCACCCCACCCAATCCGGTGACATTGCCTTCACCGTCCACAAGGTCATTCCAGATGGCTCCCGCATCGGTGTACTCGTCACCTGCTTCGTGGGTGATGTAATTGTCTCCAATGAGCGTGATCACAGGAGAAGTTGTATCCACTACATAGACTGTGCGGGTTACGGTGACAGCCGCATTGCCGGCATTGTCAGTGTAGTTATAGTTTAAATCATAAGAACCGGGGTTCATCCCTTCCACATAATCTGTGGTAAATAGCTCGCCTGAACCATCAACATTATCGGTCCAATGTGCCCCAGCATCCTCATAAAGACTGCCTGCCTCGTGGGTAATCTCTTCCCCTCCATAGAGAAAAATGAGGGGCTTCTCATCATCCAAATCAATTAAACTGACCAGGAACTCTCCAACCACGGCAGCATCGCGTTCGTCGCGGACCTCCACCAAGATGGAGTAAGAGGACTGGTTTTTCTCGTAATCGAAAACCGCAGCCGACCGCAAAGTACCATTGTTCTCGAGAGTAAAAAGTTGGTTACTTGGCAAATCGGTGGCGTCCAGCAAGCTGTAGCTCAATTGGTCGCCATCCGCATCCAATGCAGTAAACGAGGCGATGTAGGTGCCAACAGGCTGGTTTTCTGCAATCCCCAGAATATCAGATGTGTTCAAATCAAAAGGGGTACGATTGGCTAGAGAGTTCGGATTACGGGGGTCCGATCCATATGCAATCTCCTCTTCATTTGGGTAGCCATCTCCATCCATATCTAAATCGAGGTGGTCTTCGGTGCCATCCCCATCGAGATCCTCAAACTCGTCGAGCAAATAGATGGTAAATGGGATCTCGACTGCAGTATTTCTCTCATCACTTACCCGGACTCTTACCGTGTACTCGGACCGGTCCAATTCGTAATCGAATACCTTTGCGGTGGAAAGATTTCCATCCGCATCGAGCTCAAATAATAAATTATCCCCGCCTCCCTCGCCATCAGCCAATGAATAGGAAAGCACAGCCCATTCGTCCTCATCATATGCCTGAAACTGCCCTACAAGTGAGCCCAAAGGTTCATTTTCGACCACGCTTAGCACTGCGTAGATACGAAGTCCGTCATCGGCAGATAATGCAAGATCGGAACTCGCCAGATACCCAGCAAAATGTTCGGTTCCCTGCATGTCTGCGTCCGTCCACCCGGAAACGGAATCAACCACGCCAAAGTTCTGATAGTCGGAAGAGCTGGACTCCCCCCCGGACGCCACTCCTCCACCCTGCTCACTTTGATAGGGAGTAGATTCATAGGGGTCATCGATTAAATGGACGGCAAAAACTTGCTCCACAGACACTCCCTCACCATTGGAAGCACTTGCCCGGATTAAATAGCGGTCTACCCCTGCTTCGTAGTCAAAAGTCTCGACCGCCCGCAACAGACCATTCGACTCCATAGAAAAGAAGCGATTTCCTTCTGCTCCCTCTCCATCCACCAGTTCAAAGGTGGAGAATGAACCATCCTGGCTGGTGAATTGCCCCACCGGGAGTCCAGGCCTGTTGTTTTCAACCACATCCAACGGGGCATGGAAGCGAAGGTTCCTCGGTACAGCGTTGGCAACCGAAGAGGCGTCACGAGGGTTGGACGGATAGGAGAGCTCCTCCTCATTGGTGTATCCATCTCCGTCCATATCCGGATCAAGATGGTCTTCCACTCCATCACCATCCAAATCCTCATAGACATCAACGAGCTGGATGGTAAAGTTTCCTTCAGTGGAGGCTAAATATTCGTCCTTTGCAAGGATGCTCACCATGAGACCACCTCCATCTGTTTCAAAATCCAGTGCTCTTGCCAGCTTCAAAGCACCGTCTGGTTCCAAAGTAAAAAGCTCATTATTGGACTCCGTGGATGAGGAAAACAGAAAGGTCACCGCATCGTCTTCGGGGTCTGTAGAAGAGAAGCTAACCACCATAGTCCCCGCGGGCAGATTTTCCGAAACAACAAGATTGCCAAGGGCAACCAATTCTTCAGGAGCTGAGTTCACAAAATGCGGGTGCCAATCCACATCCCAGTATTGATTGACTGAAAAGGTACTGTGAATCTTTCGCTTGTTTACATTGGAAAGTGCATCTGCCCAGTTAAACATATTAAAGATTTGAACCGCGGAAACATCCCACCCGCTGATGTCCTGATCGAAGGACTGGGTATAGCGGAACATCGCATTCATATTTGAGACTGAGGAAGTAACCCATTCGCTAATATCGCCATTGAAGGACTCGGCCCCATCAAACATTCGTGCCATACTGGTAACCGAGGACATATCCCAATTACTGAGGTCCTGGTTAAAGGATAGCGCTCCGCTAAACATCCCAACAGTGCTTTCAAAGGCCGAGGTATTCCAATCTCCAATCGGCTGGTCAAACGCAACGGCTCCGGCAAAAATGTCGCTCGCCATCGTAACTGAGGATACATCCCAACCACCAATATTCTGGTTAAAGGCCAAAGCTCCCTGAAACATACTGTACATACGCTCATTCGCAGAAGTATTCCACCCTCCTATCGGCTGGTTAAAAATGATTGCTCCCTGAAACATCTGACCCATCCGGGTAACACTGGAAGTGTCCCAATCTCCCAATGCTTGGTTAAATGATACCGCATCCAGGAACATAGCCGTCATATTTTCAACTGCGGAAGTATTCCACCCTCCTATTGGTTGATTAAATTCTATCGCTCCTTCAAACATCCTGTTCATATCGGTTACAGAAGAAGTATCCCAACTGCTTAAATCCTCATTAAATGATTCCCGGCCTGCAAAAGTGGAACCCATCTTGGTGACTGCAGAAACATCCCAATCGCTAATATGGCCGTAGAAGGCAGTGGCATTTCTTTCGGCACTAAACCACAAATCCACCGCCTCATAAAAATTGGAGTCATTTAGGACCAAAGGCTCGGCACTTCTCGGATCAGAACCAATCGCCTCCTCCTCCTCATTGCTAAATCCATCCCCGTCCAGATCGCTATCGAGGTGATCCTCGATACCATCCCCGTCCAGATCTTCGAACACATCCGTAACCACCACTTTAAACACCCTGGTTTCCTTGGCATTGTACTCATCTGTCGCCTGGACACGGATGAGCATCTCGCGTGCATCAGTCTCGAAATCAAAAACCGCGGCACTTTTAAGCACGCCCTCCTCAGACAATGTAAACAATTCATTGGATAGTTGATGATCCACACTCTCACTATCTCCGGGCAATGTCTGGCTGTCTAAAAAGTTACCTGACTCATTTTCAATAACAAAGAAATTTCCGTAGGCTTCCTCATACAAAATGTCCAAGTCCCCATCGCCATCCATATCCGCAAGATGCAGGCTGATCGTTCCGTCCACCATACTGTAAGAGAAAGAATCTCCATCCGGATCCGTAGCAGTGAATATACCCAGACTCGTCCCACCAGGTTCATTCTCTGCAATTTCGAGAACAGAGGAGGTATTTAGGTCAACCGGAGAGGAGTTGGCCACGGCAGGCGACCAATCATAAGGCCAGTTATTATTTTCGGAAAAAGCACTATGAATTGTGCGCTTATGGGTATTGGAAAGCTCATTCGCACCGGCAAACATCTCAACCATGTTTGTTGCTGTGGATACATCCCAACTTCCAAGGTTTTGGTTGAATGAAGTGGCCCCCGCAAAGGTTGAATTAAAGTCATTAACCGTCGATACATCCCATCCCCCAATTGGTTGGTTGAAGGATGTCGCACCAAAAAACACAAACTTCATCCCAGAAACCGAAGATGTATTCCAGTCTCCAATTACTTGATTGAAGGATGTGGCTCCCTCAAACAAGCGATTTATGGAGATCACCGAAGACATATCCCAGTTGCCAATGGCTTGATTAAAGGAGAGAGCATTCTGGAAAACACCGGCCATATCGGTGACTGAGGATGTATTCCAGTCCCCAATTGGCTGGTTAAAAACAGACGCTCCAGCAAACATAAACGACATATCGGTAACCGAAGATGTGTCCCAACCTCCAAGTGGTTGGTTAAAGGAAGATACGTCTCTAAACATCGATGTCATCTTGGTGACTGAGGATGTATTCCAGTCCCCAATCGCTTGGTTAAACGCTGTGGATCCAGCAAACATTTGGGTCATATTGCTAACGGAAGAAACATCCCAATTACCGATCGGTTGGTTAAAGGACGATGCGTCTCTAAACAAGGCAAACATATCTGACACGGAGGATGCATCCCAGTTACCTATGTCTTGGTTAAACACTGTGGCACCATCAAACATAGTACTCATTGTTACTACCGAGGACACATTCCAGTCACCAATTGGTTGGTTGAATGAAGTAGCAGATTTAAACATGGAAGACATATCGGTCGCCGATGATACATCCCAATTCCCAATGGATTGATCAAATGCACTGGCACCAAAGAACATATTCCTAAAATCAGTTGCTGCGGATGGATTCCAGTTGCCTATCGGCTGATTAAAAGAAGACGCATCACGGAACATGTTGGATATATCGACCACCGATAAAATATTCCAATCACCAATCGGTTGGTTAAAGGAGCTGGCGTCTCTGAACATTTCCAGGGTTGATGTTACTGAAGAGGTATCCCACCCACTAATATCCTCATTAAATTGCTGACGCCCCTTGAAAGCCGCGGCCATATTGGTTACTGCGGAAACATTCCAGTCACTGATATGGCCGTAGATTGCGGTGGCATTGGCTTCCGCAATAAACCACAGGTCGATCGCGTCAAAAAAGTTGGCATCACTTAAAGGAGTGTCTCCCTCTACCCTAAATTCATAAAACATGCCCGAGTGGTTGGTACAGAAGTAAAACAGATCCCCGGTATAGTCATGAGGGATCGTCACAGTGATGGTATCTCCATTTGTACTTAGAGGCCCGCCCTCCACCATGGCAGAGTCCATATCCCCATAGCTCTCCCCAATCATGAATGGATGACTCGAGGAAACTCCCTCAGCAATAAATTCATAGGTATTGCCAGTAACCAATTTAGAATTACTAAAATCGGGGGTCAGCCCATTACCATCTGTAAATTGGTAGTAAGGGGCCCCAAACTGGCCACCCGATACCGTAAATATCGAACCCGGATCATTCAACACCTCAATGACAAAGCCCTTCCTGATGGTCTCATTGAGCTCATCCCTTGCCTCCACCAGCACATACATTTGATTGGCCTTCTCATAATCAATCTCGGCAGATGTTTTCAGGGTACCATTCACATCCAGAGTGAATAAATGGTTATGCCTCGATGCATTCAGGTCCACCGGACTTGCCCCCTTGTGGGCATGGCCAGTGGGTAGCTTATCCGCCAGTCCCCACTTGTGGGCGAGGTGCCCCTCCAATCTCAGGCGGCTTTCGGGTGTAAGTGCCTTTTGGTAGATCAAAAATTCGGAAAGGTGGAATGTGCCCAGCTTTCCATCACTTTCTCCACCCCCAATGCAGAGTGGGTAATGGGTCGGTGCAATTGCGCCCGTATCCGCCTGCCCAATCACCTTGTTACCATTTAGATAAGCCGCTCGCTCGCTCCCATCCAGGCGCAAGTTCAACACCGACGGGTCATGAAACTGGGCGGCATAGGCCGAACTAAATTCAGAGGAGTCCAAGCCCGTGGTGCCATGCACCCGAAACCTGAACTTGGGTGGGTCTATATCAGGACGGCGTGCCACAAAGTGCCAGGAAGACTCCGGCTCTGAGTTCAGTGCCCCATACTTCCCAAAGAAACCTCTCCATGATACCTGGCCAACCATGTCCATCACCACAAACACTTCCAACTCTTCCCAACCATCAAAGCTCTGGGCACTGTCATCTAACTTCATCAACGCCCCCGGAAAATAAACTGCAGGTCTGCCGTTCATCGAAGACTCATTCCAAACAGGCGTGCCCTCCGTAGTTCTTCCATGGTGCCCCTTCCCGCTTTTATCCTCCCAAAAAGCAACCATTTCTGCATTGCCTGGCACCTGCCAATCTCCTTGCTGTGTTTTGGATAGCGAGGGCACATCCTCTGCGTCCAGCCAAACCATCAAGTCTTCATTTTCAATAAGTTCAGTCTCTGGATTCACCAGGGAATAAGTCACCCTGCCTCCCTCTGGATCGGTGGCATTGAACTCGCCCACGATCGTGCCAATGGGCAGCTCCTCAACCAGGGTCAGGCTAGCGGTGGTATTAAAATTGGTAGGTGGTTTATTGTTATATTTGAAGCCCAGGCGGAAGCCAAGATTGGTAAAAACATCGGTTTCTAAATTCTGATTACGGTAAGCAGATTGCAAGGTGGAGGCATTGAGAAACCAAGAGCCTCCCCGGTTTACCCGGTTTTCTCCGTCGGCCGGCCCGGTGGGGTCAACTTGGTCACCCTCCCCATAGTCTGCATACCAATCCGCCGTCCACTCAAACACATTTCCGTGCATATCAAAAAAGCCCCACGGATTGGGAGCATACTGTCCCACCTCCACCGTTTGTGAAAACCCGCTGGAATCGTAATTCGCCCAACTTGGGTCAATCCCACCCCCCCAGGAGTAGGCTGTGCTTGTACCCGCACGGCACGCATATTCCCATTCCGCTTCCGTGGGCAGGACATACTCCCAACCGGGGAGCAAATTACCTGCCTCTTTCTCGTTTAAAATTTCAATGAATTTTAAAATTGCCCCATACTCCAATCTCTCCACCGGCAGGCGGGAACTTCCAGAAAACAAACTGGGCGTGGCTTGGTAACCTTCCGTATTTCCTGCCATCACCGCCTCGTACTCTGCCTGCGTAACCTCATATTTACCGAGGTAAAACCCACGCGTCAGGGTAACATTATGCTCCGGTTCCGCCACTCCTTCCTGCCCCATGGTAAATGTGCCCGGTTCCACCCAGATCATTTCGAGGTTGGCCGCAGATTCTACTGAATAAGTGGGTTGTTCAGGCTCAAACACATCCTCCACCTCCACCTCAAAAGGGGTCTCCACGGTATCCCCATTCTCATTGCGGGCAAGAATGCGCACACGGAGCGGGCTGCCCAGCTCGTAGTCCAATGCAGTATTTGTACGCAAGGTACCATCGGAATCCAGGGTAAAGAGCGAGTTATTTCCATCTCCTAATCCTGTGGCAAATTCATAGGTTATCAGATCTCCTTCCAACCCAGTGGCGTTTAATTCACCCACAATTGTTCCAGCCTCAGCATTTTCAGCAACGGTAAGATCACCCAGGGATACGATGGGATCCTCCGCACTGACTGCTCCAAGAAAACCGGCATACACTTCCGTGCGGTTATCATCAGAAGTGGATAAACCGGTAATGGGCTCGACCACCGAGAAGATATTGATGTTGGTGGAATTGCTTGGCCCAGAAAGGGAGAGGGTTGCCTGTGCACCAAAGGTATAAGAACCATTCTCCTGTGCATGCCCATATGCACACACCCCGATGGCCAGGGTGGCAATGAGCAATCTGTGGAGAGTGTGGTACAAAATCGTGTGCGTTTTAAAAAAGGAACAAAATGCCTATGGGCGTTGGACTAAGCGAAAACCCCGCTTGTCACTGGTATTTACAGGGGCAACAAAGCTTCGTGTACGCACCTCTTTTACAGCTTGGGTGTAATCCTCCCCGCGGTAAACCCGGGAGGTGGGTGCACCAGGCCATCCATCAAATACACTTTTGGGGTCGTTGGTTGTCCAGTACACCGCAGATATGGCGGTTTGTGGATCATTGGTTTGGGGTGCCGGGCGCATATAGATTCTCAATTTGTCTGGCTTCTGTATATGGCTGGGCATGGGGAGGAATTTTTCAAACTCGGTACCGGCATATGTTTGGTTGCTCTCTCCATCAAAGATTTCAAACCATATGGCATCTCCGGACTCCCGCACCGCATCCACTTTTACTTTAAAGTGTGTTTCCGTTTCTTCATACTGTGGGATATGAAATGAAATGTAGGATGGAGGGTCCGACATATGGTAGTGGGGCACCCGCACGATAGAGGTTCGTTTCTCGTATAAATAGTGACTTGTAGAGTATCCAGGTGTCCTCCCCAATACTTCTATTTTTTGCACTTTTTTTGCGGTACTTGGGTTGGCATACCACTTGGGTGTGTAGGTAGAAGTATTGATAGTATTTTCGGAAAATTGATCGGTTCCATCCGCATAAAAATATTTAATTCTGCAAACGGCGGTGCCTGTGCCTCCGGTTTTTATAAGATTCATCACCCCTTCCAATAATCCTGCTTCGGGCAGGGTAATCTCTTTCATCAGCAGATAGTTGGTGTCTGTATCTGCCCACAATGTACTTTCTTTTACATAGGTATCTCCGCTTTCCACATTGGGTGCGTAGGGTACATACCCTGTGCCTTTTTCGTGGGCTTGGTATCTGGAATCTGTCCCCGACGAGTTTTTTAACCACACGCCAACTTTGGAAACCTCTTTTTCCGGATTTGGGTTCAAATAATTGGAAAGGGTATCGTAGCTAACACCACTGTCACTTCTTTCGGTCGAATTTCCCTCCGTTCCATCTTCATAATGGTACTCGATCTTACAAGAGGCAGTACCACCTCCTGTTCGCTTCAGCTGGTTGAACACCTTGTAGATTTGGGTGGGGTTGGAAAGCTCGATCTCTTTGTGTAGATAATAATCACTTCCCTGTAAAAGGTAATGCGTACCCACATGGGCGGTCGCACTTACATCGCTTGTTTTGTAAGCACAAAGATTTCTCCAGTAGCTACGGTATGTATTAACCCGGTCTATCCAAAGTTTAAATCCAGTCACCTCCTTGGATGGGTTGGGGTTAGCATGATTGACTGCCTGGTTATAATAGTGGGGATTCACAGTGCTTGCTACCGTGGTATTGGCATCGGTTCCATCGCTGTAGAAAAACTCGAACTTCGCATTCACCGGGTAGTTATAAGAACCGCTGTAGGAATTCAGTTCCGCGGCTACCCGATGGATCAGTTCGGGGGTGGGCAAGGTCACCGTTTTTACTACCCGGTACTCATTCGAAGTATTATGATATCCGCTACTGACATCCTCAAAGACCACACTTTCTGAGACGGGTGCCGACCATACGGTGAGATTCCTTGAATATACTGTGTAGTAATCAACCCCATCCACAAAATCCGACAACCATACTTTCACCGCACTTACAAGCTTTGCTGGGCTTGGGTTGGTATGCTCAAAGCCGGTCCAACTGCTATTCGTGTGTATAACTTCTGTGGAGTTTTGCTCCGTACCATCTGCGTAGTGGTATTCTACCTTGGCAGCCACTTTACTAGATGAGTTGTAAGCACAAAGCTCATGGTGAACAAACCCCACGGTTTGGTTGCGATCAAAGGTTACCGTACGGACAACTTTGTAAGAACCTATGTTGTGACTTTTTGGATCAGCAAATCGGCCATATAAGAGGTAGGGCTTGGGCAAGATAGAGGTGCTATCGCTGAAGCTTTGCTCCCCAAACACCTTCACCTGCCCAGGTGCAGGTTCTGAAAAACTGGTCTCCTTCTCGGTGGCTTCTTGGTTATCGTAATTGTACAGAGCCTTTACCCAACTTTCAAGACCGGTAATATTGGTATCATTGGTATCAAAAAAGGAAACCCTCACACCACTGCTGTTATTTAATTGGGTAGAAAATTCAGTAAAATTACCATCCTCTTTTTTGAGTCGGATTTTAGTGTAAGTGTAACCGGAATCGTAGCTACGGTACTCGTTTGCAGCACCATTAATTACCCCAAGTACTCGGGTAGGTTGAGCAAAGCGCAACTCCCTGGCTCTTGCGTAATTTGTACCATCGTATCCATAAT
This sequence comes from Opitutales bacterium, assembly GCA_038152995.1. GTDB lineage: Bacteria > Verrucomicrobiota > Verrucomicrobiia > Opitutales > Seribacteraceae > Chordibacter. Next base: position 3,922 of record JAYOXT010000047.1, on the reverse strand, counting down.
GTGTTTTAAAATGTGCTCCCATTGTGCGCCAGCTATCTTCGGTACGGGTAGCCAGGCTCTCGGTCAGGTATAAGCCCATCTTGGAATAATCCTGTTTTAAGGTACCAGAGGCGGCTGCACTCCATGTCTCTTTAAAATCGTATTCGTAGGTATCTGTATCGTACAAGTCCCAGACCCACTCTGCCACATTTCCCTGCATATCATTAAGCCCATACCCATTGGCAGGAAAGGAGCCCACCTGGGTGGTCTTGCCCACCCGCGTGTCCACATAATTTGCCCGACTGGGAAATGGGCTGTCTCCCCAGGAGTAGCGCCTGGCCACATCCCCACCCCGGGCAGCCACTTCCCACTCTGCTTCGGTGGGCAAGCGGTAGCCGGATGCCGTCCAATTGACCATAGAGTTATTTACATCCACCCGACCTTTTCGGTATACCTCGGTGCGGGCCATATCCTTGTAGTAGCACGGGGTAAACCCATCTTTTTCCGAACGGGCATTGGCCCATTTTATGGCATCGTACCAGCTTACGGTATGGATGGGGTGCTCCCCCGTTTGGGTAATACCATTGGGATCGGTATTCATACCGGGGTTGTCAAAGTCATACCCATTTTTAGTGGCCCATGCATAGACTTCTTCCCAGTAAGATTGTTTGACCTCAAAAATATCCACATTGTAAGCAGACAGGACCACCTCGTGCCCGGATGCTTCAGGAGTGGCATTGACCCGGTAGGTGCCCGAGGGCACATTTTTCATGAGCGAGTCCACCAACAACTGCACTGCAGCACTTACCGTAACCTCCCCATCCGGGTTGGTAATAACCACAGTATACTCCCCACTATCCCCTGCCTTTGCTTCCGATAAGGAAAGTGTGGATGTATTGGCCCCGGCAATCCGGGCACTCCCTGCACTGGGAGCCTGCCCTTGCGGGGTATCAGTTAGTGCGACATCGCCCTTTTTCCATTGGTAACTCAGGTTATTTCCTGAAGCCGAAACAAAGAGCTCAGTCGCCCCACCCCTTACCACAGTACGGGACTTGGGCAGGGATACCACCGCCGGTGCATTGGTCTCGGTGGAGTTGGTTTCTCCACCATAAAGCAAGGTGGGCGAGCGTCCATCCGTGCGCCTTACCCGCAAGATGGCAAGGGTTTGGTGCCCGGTAGCCGCAGTTAAACGGATGGAACCTGGGCCCATCAGGGTTTGTAAAACCTCCAACCCATCCGCAGTCTGCGGGATGGAAAAAGTATGGTCCTCAAAGGAATACTCCAGACGGGCAGGCTGCCCAGCCGAGTAGGTGACCACATCCACCTCATCCCCCGCCAAGAGGATCAAGGTGGGGGAAGGGGCATCCGGCCCGGTCGCCACCAAGCGGACTAACTCCCCAGCGGTTAGCACACGCCCACCCTCGGTGGTGTATTGCTGTGTACTGCCCGAACCCGCAAAATTGGCATCCCCCGTGCCATCATTCCCCAAAACATAGGGAACGGATGCAAAGCGGCGGTCGGGCGAGATTTGCTGAAAGCCATTCACCCCATCGCTAAACCATACCCGCAGGTGTACATCGTTATGGTTTTGAAAAACATCTTCATCAATCTCCCCCATCCCGGCAATATCGGTATCCCCAATCATGATGGAGTAGAGACCACCGCTTACGGAGACCGATACATTACCATCCGGCTCCGATCCATTGGCACTGGTACCATCGTGGCTCCAGTAGGAGAACTGGCCGGATCCATCCACAAAGGCGAATTTCAAATAGGCTGTGCCAGTGAAGGGGGAACCATCCACCGCTACCTGACCGGAATAATTAAGAATGGGCGGTGCGGCCTGGGCAAAGGAGGCGAGCCCGAATAAGAGGGCAATAAAGAAAGAAAGGGATTTAAACAAAGCTTTCATAAAGTGTTATGGACGCTGGACTAAACGAAACCCAACCGTGGAGTATCGATTACCGGGGGATGAAAAATTCCGCTTACTTAGATACTGCAAGCCCTCCGCATAGTGGTTGTCGCGTAGGACACGTTCCGAAGCAACTGTAACCCAAAGACCTTTAGGATTCTGAATTGCACTATTATAAAAACTACGGAAATAAACAGATTTTAGAATTGTTGATCCAATTGTTGGGCTTGTTGATTTAGCCCTTGTGTAGACTCTCAATTGATCAGGTTTTGTAATATTGCCCGGCAGTGGCAAAACCTTCCCAATATCTTGATCTGTGTAGGTTTGATTTTGATCACCTTCAAATAATTCAAACCAAAAACTATCACCCTCCTCCCTTCCCATGTCTAAATTTACACAAAAGTGGGTGGTACTTTGCTCTTCTATGAGAGGTTTTTCGAGTTTTAAGGAGATAAACTTTGCAGTAGAATCGTATAGATGTGTTTTTCTTGCAAACGCCTCGGTGCTATCAGCGCTATAGTTTTGTCTTAGCCAAATTTCAATTTTTGTGACTAGTTTTCCAGGTGATGGATTAGGGTAGTTTTTCTGAACCCAACTTACATGCCATTGAGTTTGATTGGCACTGAATTGTGAAGTTTCATCCTCATAAAAGAATTTTATTTTACAGTCAGCGTAATAATTTGCACTACTTGAATGCTCGCCTTTGAGTTCATTTTGTGCACCACTCACTGTAGTTGGCTTGTGCAATAAAATTGTCTTCTTCATTACCCAATTCGTACCGTCGGTGCTGTAAATAGTTTTTAACTCTTCGTCATCCCCATAAATTGGAGTATATGCTCTTGTGTTTGGTTCCCAAAAGGCAGTTGTATTGGAATCAATAATAAAGTTATTTGATCCATTTGGATCAATGAATATTTCCTTGAAATTAAATCCATAACTCCCGCTTCCGTTACGATCCCAGACCCACTCCCTCAAATTCCCGCCGATTTCATAGAGTCCATAGCCGGTAGAGGGATAGGAACCAACGGGCAAGGTGGCCCCATGTAGGGATTGGTCAAAATTTGCTTTACTGGTGGAGGCAGATTCTCCCCAGGCATACTTGCTTCCTTCCAAGCCACCACGGGCGGCCACTTCCCATTCCGATTCGGTGGGTAGGCGGTACCCGTCCACATTCCAGCGGACGTTGTAATTGGTAAGATCGACCTCCCCGGTACGGTATACCTGGGTACAATTATTATCAGTGTAGTAGCAGGGGGTATGGCCGTCCCGTTCGGACAGGGCATTGGCCCATTTCACACAATCGTACCAGTTTACGGAGTGCACAGGATGTTCGGGCCCCTCGGCAATCCCGGCATTGGTAAAGCTGTATCCATTGTTGACTGCCCAGGCATAAACCTCGTCCCAGAAGGCTTTAGTCACCTCGTGCTGGTCGATAGAAAATCCGGTGAGGGCAACATCGTGACCGGTGGCACCGGCGGAATTGTTTATCCGATACACTCCGGTGGGCACGGCGGGCATTTTTACCGCCACCACGATCGGGTCGCTGGTTACACTGCCTTCGGAATTGGAGATGACCACGGTGTAATTCCCCTCATCCGCACCGGTGGCATTTTGCAGGGGTAATCCGGCAGAGGTGGCACCAGATATATCCACCCCGTTCTTTTTCCACTGGTAGGAAAGATCATCCCCGGAGGCGGATACAAATAAGGTGGTGGTTCCCCCACGGGCGACGGAGCGGGTCTGCGGGACAGATACAATGGTGGGTGCCGGGGCGGGCTCGGTGGAATCGGGTGCGGGGCTGCCCTGTACCTTGTTAGGATCGCGCCCGGATGCACGGTTTACTTTAAGAATGGCAACATTGACCACCCCGGTGGGGGCAGTCAGGCGGACGGAGCCCGGCCCAATCAGGGTAGACTGTTCGGAAAGCAGGGCATCATCCCCACGGGGGAGTGCAATGGTATAGGCATCAAACGCATATTCCAGACGCCCGGGCATATCAGCCACATAGGATGCAACCTCCGCGGAATCCCC
>JAYOXT010000046.1:0-14379 GCA_038152995.1 Opitutales bacterium | reverse complement strand
GTTTTGGGATCATCGTAAAGGATGCACAGAATCTTCATCTTTTCGGGCCTTTCTTTGGTTGGGATTGAAATAATCATCTTGGATTAACCCACCCACCATTGTCACGGATAATTTTCAGCTCTGTATAATCATTCTTATACTTATGCAAAGTATCGAGGTGAGACAATGTGACGCAGTTGGGTGTGTCCCTGTTGGATCAATCGTCCCAGTCTTAGACGAACAGCAAGAACAGGAGGCAGTATCTACTCTTTAATTTAGAGGGCTTTTCGTGCGTGCGAAATCGGTATGTATCCTGCAAATTGTTATCTTACTATGAACATTGACCCCGAAAAATTCACTGAGCTTGGCATTGCGGCAATTCAAGAAATGACGGAAGTGGCCAAACGCAACGGACAGCAGGAGGTGGAAGTTTGGCACTTGCTTTCTGCACTCATGAACCAGGAAAACGGGATCGTTCCCGCCCTCATGGATGAGCTTGGTGTGGGGATTGCACCGGTCCAGCTTGCACTTCAGCGAGAGCTGAAAAATCTTCCCAAGATTTCCGGTAATGTGAACACTGCTCGGTCCTATGCATCTCCCGCCTTGACCGAAGCGGTCGAAAAAGGGCAGGAAATCTCCCGCGAGATGCAGGACGATTATGTAAGCACCGAGCATTTGCTTATGGGCCTTTCCTCGGTGGGTAAGCCCGCGACTTTTCAGCAATTTCTTAAAAATTTCGATCTTACCGAGAAAAAAATCCGCGAAACCATTGTCAAGATGCGCAGTGGGCAAAAAGTGACTTCCAAAACCCCGGAAAATGCATTCCGTGCCCTCAAGAAATATGGCATAGATTTGGTAGAACAGGCGAAGACAGGTAAGCTGGATCCAGTGATCGGAAGGGATTCTGAAATCCGCCGGGTTATCCGCATTCTTTCCCGCAAGACAAAAAATAATCCCGTTCTGATCGGGGAGCCTGGTGTGGGCAAGACTGCTATCGTCGAGGGGCTTGCCCAGCGCATTGTCCGAGGGGATGTTCCTGAAGGATTAAAAGACAAAACCATTTTCACTCTCGAAATGGGCTCCTTGCTGGCAGGGGCAAAATTCCGCGGAGAATTCGAGGAACGGCTCAAGGCCGTGCTCAATGAGGTCAGTAAATCCGACGGCCGCATTCTTCTTTTTATTGACGAAATGCACACCATTGTGGGGGCAGGCAAAGCCGAGGGTGCGATTGACGCAGGCAATATGCTCAAGCCCATGCTTGCCCGGGGCGAGCTTCATTGCATCGGTGCAACCACTCTGAATGAGTATCGCATGCATGTGGAAAAGGATGCTGCTCTGGAGCGAAGATTTCAGACAGTCCTGGTGGATCAGCCCAATGTGGAGGATACCATATCGATTCTTCGCGGATTGCGTGAGCGTTTTGAGATTCACCACGGTGTCAATATTCGCGACGAGGCCATGGTGCAGGCAGCTGTGCTGTCGAACCGCTATGTGTCTGACCGCTTTCTGCCAGACAAGGCGATTGATTTGGTGGACGAGGCATGTGCCATGATCCGCACCGAGCTTGATAGTATGCCTGCGGAACTGGATGAAGTCAGCCGCCGTGTCCTCCAGCTTGAGATTGAAGAAACCGCTCTAAAGCAGGAAAAAGACAATGCGAGTCAGGACCGTTTGGAGATTTTGCGCAAGGAGCTCGGCAATGCCCGTGACAAAATGGAAACGATTAAGCGGCAGTGGGAAAATGAGCGCAAGGGCATCGATAATGTCCGGGTACTACGCGAACAAATTGAGTCCACCCGTGCCGAAATGGAACGGGCGGAGCGTGCTTATGACCTCAACTTGGTCGCCGAGCTCAAACACGGAAAGCTGCCAAAATTGGAGGCGGAACTGGAGGGTCTTGAACAGATGGAACGTCAGGAAGATGCCATCCTCAAGGAGGAAGTCACCGCAGAAGAAATTGCTGAGATTGTCGCGAGATGGACAGGGGTTCCGGTAACCAAGCTGATTGAAGGCGAACGGGAAAAACTTCTGCGCTTGCAGAACATTTTACACCAGCGTGTCATTGGGCAAAACGAAGCGGTTGATGCCGTGAGCGAAGCCATTCTGCGTGCCCGTGCGGGCATCAAGGACCCCCAGCGTCCAATTGGATCTTTTCTCTTTCTTGGTCCCACAGGTGTGGGCAAGACTGAACTGGCCAAGACCCTGGCCGAAAGCCTCTTTGACAGTGAGAACAATGTCATTCGCATTGATATGTCAGAATACATGGAAAAGCACTCGGTTGCCCGTTTACTAGGTGCACCTCCAGGTTATGTCGGTTATGAGGAAGGCGGGCAGTTAACCGAGTCGGTGCGGCGCAAGCCCTATTCGGTGATTTTATTTGATGAGATAGAGAAAGCCCATCCGGATGTATTTAATGTCTTGCTTCAATTGATGGATGATGGACGCCTGACCGATGCTCAGGGCCGCACGGTCGATTTTAAGAATGTGGTGGTCATTATGACCTCCAATGTGGGCAGCCGCTACTTGCAGGACAACTTGCTGGATAACGAGATTTCGGAGTCTGCCCGGGAATCGGTCATGGCCGACCTAAGGGATCATTTTCGGCCGGAATTCTTGAACCGCATTGACGATGTGGTTCTTTTCAAGCCCTTGTCTCTCGAGGAAATTACCTCTATCGTCGATCTCTTGCTTGCCAGCCTGAACCGGAGATTATTGGACCGTAAAGTGACGGTCGAGTTTACATCCGCGGCCAAGAAATGGATTGGTGAAAAAGGCTACGATCCCACTTACGGTGCTCGGCCCCTCAAGCGCTTCCTCCAAAAACAGGTGGAAACCCAACTTGCCCGTGCCCTGGTAGCAGGAGAAGTCGAAGAGGGCAGTGAGGTCTCGTTCTCCGTGAAGAATGATCAGTTGGTCATGAAAACCATCTAACCCCAATCATTTTAGATGAATGAAGAGACCGCTCTACGGATCACCCGTTGGTTGATCCATACAAAGAGAGCGGCATATAAAAAGGCACCTCCCCATGTCGGCCAGCCCAGGCCGCCCTCGAGGAAAAGCCCGTATGCATCTGCATATTTCACCAGGAAAAACTTAGCCATGTAAATCACCAAGAGGGAAATTGCCCAGATCGGGACAAAAATCGAGGTAAAGCGAACAATAAAAATACGGGAGATTTCGGTTGGGGAAAAGCCGAGCAGGATGAGGTCCCGGATACTCTCTCCCGATTGTAAAACCAGCAACCTGAAACTACTGGAAAAGGTGGCTAGGGAAAGCAGTGAGAGTATCGACCCGATGGCTGTCAGCACCAGGGTCAAAAGATTGGCTCCTTTCCGTACCCAGTCCTGCTGGGGAACTTCCCGGTTGGTCTCATATCCAAGACTCTCGACACCCTTGAAAAATTCCTGATCATTGGAGTTTTCTAATCGGACGATTAAACGGGCGGGGCCGGCGGGTGTGTTTCCTTCCTTCAGGGCATCGTAAAGTCTGATTTTTTCAGAAGGTTGTTCGATGGGGGAAACGAGCGTAGTCTTGTCCTCGTTCAGATCCCTTAATTGACTCAAGGAAAGCGGCGGGCCTTCGATGGTGCCATCTGCCCAGACAAAATAGTATGTTTCCGTCTCTGCACCCCCGAATTTCGAGTTCGCCCATTCCAAAAAAGCGGCGGGCACGAGCACGCTGTTAATGCGTTTGCTAAAGGCGACAAATCGACCGAGCAACCGGGTGGGTGCGCCATCTCCAATAAAAATTTCGATCGGCATGGAGGAAGCCGCTTCCGGAGAAAGGGCCGGATATTCACTGCGGGAGGGTGCCAGCCCAAAATTCCACAGGTCCAGATAGAATTTTGGCACCATGATGGGAACAACCGATTGATTGCCTTCCCATTGCCAGGAATCGGGCAATTGATCGAGAAAACGGTCGGGTATAGATTCGAAAAACAGGTCCGCACGGGCAGCGGCTCCCAATCCTACTTTTCCGGCCGGCCAGATATGTACTGTTACGGGAAATTGGTTTCTGGAAAACCCGCCAATATCGACGACTCCTGGTAGTTGTTTCACTCTGTCCATTTCCTCTGCGGAGAAGGCTTTATTTTGTTGAGCCAGGTTGAGCAGAATTCCCCCCTCCACGGTTTTATTCAGTGTAACAAAGCAACTTGCCCGGCTCGCCTTGTCGGTGGACGCCCGGGTATCGGAATAGATTTGGATCGCTGTGATGATGAGGCACGAACCGACCAGGCATCCGAGGGAGGCCGCCCACAATTCTCGACGCTGTGATTTCTGGCCAAGGCAGCGTTCGAGCAGGCGAGATAATCGGTTCCTCATAAGTGAAGGCTGCGATCGCAGGCCAGAGGGCTTTGTGCCTGCAGGGAAGTGAGCAGAAGGCCGGCCTGATTGCGCTTCGTCGATTCCTGAATTAAAAGAGCCGCCTCGGATGCATTAGCTTCATCCAAATGACTGAAGGGTTCGTCCAGGAAAAGCCATTGGAACGGCTTGGTCAGGGAACGGATGAGGGCGGCCCGTTGGCGTTGGCCAAGGGAGAGGGTGTGCACGGGGCGGTCGAGGAGATGATCAATTTGTAAGCGTTCGCACATTTCCTGTGTGGGGGGGGCTTGTGGGTCTGTTTCAGGCACAAGTTGAAGGTTTTCCCGCAGGCTCAAATGCTTAAACAGACGAAGGTCCTGAAATAAGAGAGAAACTTTACTTGAGCGCAAATGCTGCCACTGGGTTGCACGCAGGCTAGAAATATCTTTACCGTCCAGCTGACAGAATCCATCAAAGTCCTGACGCATGCCATAGAGAATATGCAGAAGGGTCGACTTTCCCTTGCCGGACTGTGCCTCCAGCAGCGTCGATGTGCCGCAGGTAAAGGATACCTCCTTCCCCCAAACATCCGATGAAGAGACCAGGGAAGGAGGCAAGGGGTGGGGGATGATTTTTTGGAGGGAAAGATTCACGCCAGGAGTCTGATAGTATTTTCTCCGAGGACAGCCCGCATTTCCTCTTCTTTCAGTTGCACCGATTGCTTGAATTCCTCCAGGAAGGAGAGAAAATCGGGAGATGAGGCCGATGCTGGATAAATTCGCAAGGGGTAGTCCGTGCCCCAGAGAATTTTTTCTGCTCCTGCGCAACGGATCAATTTCTGATAGGTCTGGGCGGGGTAGAGCAGGGGACAGGCGGCCAGATCGAAATAAAAGTTTTCGGGGACCGGGTGATCCATGGGGTACAGGGCACCGGCGTGGGCCAGAATAATTTTCAAATCTGGCAATTGATTGGCCAGCCAGAGAAAGTCTTCCATCGGGGTGGAGGTCTTGCCTGGATAATCTTTCCCGCCCGGGTCAGTGATATGAAAATTGACCGGCCAACCCGCATCTCTGGCAAATTGCATTGCCTGCATCCATTCCTCGTCTTGCATGCGGAAGCCCTGTGCCCAGGGGTGGGATTCCCCAATGCCCTGAAATCCGTCCTCCCTGGCCTGCTCCAAGTAATCAATAAGGCGGGGTATGCCTGGCTTGAGGGAAAGAAAACCAATCAGGCGGTCGGGGTCCTGCCGGATCCATTGCCGGCACCACTCGTTTGCTTCCATGCAGGTGGAGGAATGCTCCCAGTACCAACCGAGGATTACACTGCGGGTCACCCCGGCTGCGTCCATATCTGCCAGCATGGTTTCCCGGTCGGCCCAACCCTGGAGGCTAGGGCGGTCGGAGGGGCATACCATTTCCAGCCATTTTTGCTCGCCCGTTCTTTGGGCAAAGGCCACGGGGTCAGCAATCACTCTCTCGGGGTAGCGGTGAGTATGGGCATCTATGATCATACCTGTGGGCTATTCCGTTCCTTCTTAGGCTTTGGGTAAAGCCCAAAAGCTAGGCACTCAGGATTTTTTTGTTTGCTCAATCCCCGCGAGTTTGCGGGTGAGTGTGGCTTCAATAAAAGCGGCAAACAAGGGATGTGCCTTGGTTGGCTTGGACTGGAATTCTGGATGAAACTGCACGGCCACAAACCAGGGATGGTCCTTGACCTCCACGATTTCCACCAGGTCGCGTTCCGGGTTGACTCCGGCCACAATCAGCCCGGCCGCTTCCATTTCCTGTCGATATGCATTATTGAATTCAAAGCGGTGACGGTGTCTTTCCGAGACCTCTTCCTTGTCATAGGCAACGCGGGAGGCAGTGCCCGGCTTCAGCCGACATGGGCAGGCACCCAATCGCATGGTCGCCCCCTTGTTGGTCACGGATTTCTGGTCGTCCATGATGTGGATGACCGGGTCCGGGGTGCCGGGGTCAAACTCAGTACTGTTCGCATCTTCCTTGCCCAGAACATTTCGGGCAAAGTCGATCACGGCAATTTGCATGCCTAGGCAGAGACCGAAGTAGGGAACCTGGTTTTCCCTTGCGTACCTAGATGCAAGAATTTTTCCCTCTGTACCACGGTCACCAAACCCGCCTGGTACCAAAATACCATCCAGTCCCTGAAGATGGGTCTCTGCGCCGTCCCGCTCAATCGCTTCGGCGTCGAGGTGGACGACTTCCACTCCGGTGTCATTGCGAATCCCTCCGTGAACCAGGGATTCATTGACGGAAAGATACGAGTCCTGCAGGTCGACATATTTGCCAATCATCCCAATTTTCACCCGGTGTTTCGGGTGAATCAACCGGTGGACCACTTCCTCCCATTCATCCAGTTTGGGGGCGGGGGCATCGAGTCCGAGAAAGCGGGTGACCAGGTTATCCAGGCCCTCCTTTTTGAGCATATGCGGGAGTTCATAGATGGAGTGAGCCACATCCATTTCCTCAATTACCGCCTCCTTGGGTACACTGCAGAAGAGGCTGAGTTTCTCACGGATTTCATCGGTGATGGGTTGTTCCGTCCGGCAAATTAAAATATCGGGCTGTATACCAATCTCCCTCAGCTTGGCCACACTTTGCTGCGTAGGCTTGGTCTTGAGTTCACCGGCTGCCCGTAGGCTCGGAAGCAGGGTCATGTGAACAAAAAGCACATTTGCTTTGCCCACTTCGCTGGCAAATTGACGCATCGCCTCGGTAAAGGGCAGGCCTTCGATGTCACCAATGGTTCCGCCGATCTCGGTGATCAAAACATTCACCCCCTCGCCGGCCGCATAGATGCGGTCCTTGATTTCGTTAGTGACATGGGGAATGACTTGCACGGTCTTGCCGAGGTAGTCGCCCCTTCTTTCCTTGCGGATGACCGACTCATAGATCTGTCCGCTGGTCAGGTTGTTGAATCGGCTGAGCTTACCTGAGGTAAACCGCTCGTAATGGCCGAGGTCGAGGTCTGTCTCCGCACCGTCATCGAGCACATACACCTCTCCATGCTGAAAGGGGCTCATTGTGCCCGGATCAACATTTAAGTACGGATCAAATTTTTGTATGCGGGTGGTCAGTCCGCGTTGTTCCAGCAATGCACCAAGGGCACCGGAGGTAAGTCCTTTTCCCAAGGATGACACCACCCCACCAGTAATAAAAATATACTTCATCTTATCTACAACAGCATCTATCCATGACGTAGGGGGGAAGGGGGTGGCAACCAAGATTTATTCACCATCAGAAAACCCCAGTCTTCAGGAGGAATGAGGTTTGTGTTTGCACTAATATTAATTTAACTAATTCTAAAATCTAATACCTCATTTCTTGATGCATTTTCACTCGTCACGCATTTGTGTGACCTGAAGATACATCTATTATATAGTTTAGTCATGTTTCAGTCCTCTTTGATCAAAAAATATTTAATGGCCCTGACCGGCATTGTGTTGGTCGGTTTTGTCTTTGTCCACATGGCGGGCAACCTCCAGGTCCTGCTCGGGCAGGAAGCGATCAACGCCTATGCTTATGCCCTGCAGAACCTTCCTGCACCCATCTTGTGGGGTTCGCGTCTCTTCCTGCTGGTTTGCGTAGTTATTCACGCTGTCACGGCGTATCAATTGATCAGGGAAAACCGCCAGGCTCGTCCCCGTGCCAATGAGGTTGAGCTCACCAAGCGTGCAGGGTGGTCCTCCTTGAGAATGGGTCTTACGGGTTCCCTCATGCTTGCCTTCATCGTATTCCACCTGCTTCATTTCACTATCCGCTCCATCTTCCCTGAGTACAATGATTTGAAAACCACGGTCGGTTCTCCGGACGGTACGGAAATTCACGATGTCTACAACATGATCCTCGCTGGGTTCCGGGTGGATGCGATTTCCGCCTTCTATGTTTTCTGCATGTTTCTGCTCTGCCGTCACCTTGCCCATGGGGTTTCCAGTATGTTCCAGACCCTCGGTCTTCGCTCAGAGAGTTGGCGGGCCAAGTTGGACTGTGCTGCATCGGTGTATGGCTGGGTCATCTTTGTCGGGTTTTCCATCATCCCCGTTTTGGTCGTCGCCCAAAAGTATGGCCTGGTCTCCTGTCTCGAGTCCTGCGGTTCTTCCTGCTCTGCCTTGAATCCCTAATTTCTGAAGCCCCATGATCCTCGATTCTAAAATTCCTCAAGGTCCGCTTTCTGATAAGTGGGAAAATCACCGTTTTTCATCCAAGCTGGTCAACCCGGCAAACAAAAGAAAATTTAACATCATCGTGGTGGGCTCCGGTCTTGCCGGTGGTTCTGCTGCCGCTACTTTGGGTGAACTCGGATACAATGTAGACTGCTTCTGCTATCAGGATACCCCCCGCCGGGCCCACTCCATCGCTGCCCAGGGTGGTATCAATGGTGCCAAGAATTACCAAAATGATGGAGACAGTGTGCATCGTCTCTTCTACGATACTATCAAAGGGGGAGATTTCCGTTCCCGTGAGGCCAATGTTCACCGCCTCGCCCAAAACAGCTTGAACATTATTGACCAGTGCGTTGCCCAGGGCGTTCCCTTTGCCCGGGAGTATGGCGGGTTGTTGGCCAACCGTTCCTTTGGCGGTGCACAGGTCAGCCGTACTTTTTATGCCCGCGGTCAGACCGGTCAGCAACTGCTCCTAGGTGCTTACAGTTCTCTTAGCCGCCAAATCGCCACTGGTCAGGTAAAAATGCATGTCCGCCAGGAGATGCTCGATCTGATTGTCGTCGATGGTCATGCCAAGGGGATTGTCACCCGCAACCTCGCCACCGGTGAGCTCAAGGTATGGACAGCCGATGCTGTCCTCTTGTGTACGGGTGGTTATGGCAATGTTTACTACAAATCCACCAACGCGATTGGTTGTAATGTGACCGCAAATTTCCGTGCCTACCGCAGAGGTGCAGGTTTTGCCAACCCCTGCTTTACCCAGATTCATCCGACCTGTATACCGGTATCCGGTGACCACCAGTCCAAGCTCACCCTGATGTCCGAGTCTTTGCGTAATGATGGTCGGGTATGGGTGCCCAAAAATGCCGAGGACTGCGGCAAAGCCCCATCCGAAATTCCGGAGGATGCAAGGGATTACTACCTCGAGCGCAAGTACCCCAGCTTTGGCAACCTTGCTCCACGTGATATTTCCAGCCGTTCGGCGAAGGAAGCATGTGATGAGGGCAGGGGAGTCGGTCCGGGTGGGCGTGGGGTTTACCTCGACTTCGAAGACTCAATTAACCGCCTTGGGGAAAATGTGATTCGTGAGCGCTACGGCAATCTATTTGAAATGTACGAGCGCATCACAGGGGAAAATGCATACCAGCGACCCATGCGCATATATCCTGCCATCCACTACACCATGGGCGGGCTCTGGGTTGACTATAATTTGATGAGTACCATACCGGGATGCTTCGTGCTGGGAGAGGCCAACTTTTCCGACCATGGAGCCAACCGTCTTGGGGCCAGCGCCCTGATGCAGGGCCTCAGTGATGGTTACTTTGTCATTCCTTATACCATTGGAAATTATCTAACCACTATTAGCCCTGGAGCAATTGACCCTGAGGGTGAACATTCCCGCGAGACGATGGAATCGGTGAAGGAACGCGTCAGCCAGTTGGTCTCTGCCAAAGGAAAGCGCTCTTCCCGTTCCTACCATAAGGAACTTGGCCAGATCATGTGGGAATATGCTGGCATGGCCAGAAATGAGCAGGGGTTAAAAAAAGCCATCGGTCAGATACAGGACCTTCGCGATGATTTTAACAAGAATCTCCTCGTTACTGGAAAGGGCGAAGAGTACAACATGGAACTCGAAAGATCCGGTCGGGTGCGCGACTTTATCGACTTTGGGGAACTTCTTTGCCGCGATGCTTTGGATCGAAATGAATCCTGCGGTGGTCACTTCCGGGAAGAATTCCAGACGGAGGATGGGGAGGCCACCCGCAATGACGAGGAGTTTGCCCATGCTGCTGTCTGGGAATACAAGGGAGATGGCGAGACCCCGGCCCGTCATGAGGAAGATTTAAAATTTGAAGAGGTTAAACTTGCCGTTCGTAGTTACAAATAAGGACAGAATCCCATGAAATTATTTCTCAAAGTATGGAAACAGGATGGGCCGGAAGACGAAGGCCGTTTCGAATCTCATGTGCTCGATGGGGTATCTGAAGATTCCTCCTTTCTGGAAATGCTCGATCAGTTAAATGAGCAGTTGTTGGAGGAGGGAAATGAGCCCGTTGCCTTTGACCACGACTGTCGGGAAGGCATTTGCGGTACCTGCTCGCTCAATATCAATGGCTATGCTCACGGACCGGAAAACTCCACCACCACCTGCCAGTTGCACATGCGCAAGTTTGAGGATGGCGATACCATTACCATCGAGCCATTCCGGGCCAAGGCATTTCCGGTAGTTCGTGACCTAGTGGTCGACCGTTCAGCTTTCGACAAAATCATTCAGGCGGGAGGGTTCATCACTGTACGCACGGGAAGCGCTCCCGATGGCAACGCACTGCCCGTGCCCAAGGATGATGCCGATCTGGCGATGGATGCGGCCCAGTGTATTGGGTGCGGTGCCTGTGTGGCATCGTGCAAAAATGCTTCGGCCATGCTCTTTACCTCGGCCAAGGCTGGTCATCTCAACTTACTGCCGCAGGGCCAGGCGGAAAAGGATAGCCGCGTGCTTAACATGGTCGCCGCAATGGACGAGGCCGGGTTTGGGAATTGCCGCAATTACGGGGAATGCTCCGCCGCCTGCCCCAAGGACATTTCTCTTGATTACATTGCCAAGCTGAACCGCGACTACGCCAAGGCGAAGATTAAAAAGGTATTCTCCTAGTCGGCCCCCCCTGCAAATAGGGTTGCCCGGACATCCCTGCTTTGGGATGATGGGGGACATGGAAGACAACGGAAAGCAAGTCACCTGGGGAGGGCGGTTTACGCAGTCTCCAGATGCCCTAATGCTCGCATTTGGTGAGTCGGTTTCCTTCGACCAAAGACTCGCACCCTACGATCTGCATGGCAGTCTGGGCCATGCCTCCATGCTTCATGCCATCGGCATTCTTACTGAAGAGGAGTTCGCTCAGATTGAAAGTGGTTTAAAGGAGCTGGCCGAGGAGGTGCAGTCGGGCAATTTTGCCTGGAAAGCAGAATTGGAAGATGTGCACATGAACCTGGAACAGGCTCTCCGGGAAAAGACGGTGGCGGCGGATAAATTGCACACCGGCAGGAGCAGGAACGATCAGGTGGCCACTGATGTGCGGTTATTTTTCAAAGATGCTTGTTCGCAGCTTCGTTCAGGAATTGAAGGGACAATGAATGCCCTGCTTGCTCTAGCCAGGAAGCACGCGGCCACCCCCATCCCCGGTTACACCCATTTGCAACGGGCCCAACCCGTCACGGTGGGGCACCACCTGCTTGCCTATGTGGAAATGCTGGGGCGGGACCATGAACGCTTTTCCAATGTGGCTAACCATGCCAATGTCTGCCCTTTGGGCTCTGGAGCGATTGCCGGTTCGACCCTTCCTCTCGATCGAGCCCACGCTGCCAAGGTCCTAGGTTTTGTGGACGAAAATGGGGAACCCCGGCTTACCCCCAACGGGATGGATGCCGTGGCCGACCGCGACCTCTTTGTCGAGTTTGCTTCCGCCTGTTCCCTTTGCTCAATTCACCTTTCCAGGCTGGCCGAAGACCTTATTTTGTGGAACTCCACCGAATTTGGCTACCTTCGGCTTCCCGACTCGTTTACCACCGGATCTTCCCTCATGCCCCAGAAGAAAAATCCGGATTGCTTTGAATTGATCCGCGGAAAAACAGGCCGGGTCATTGGCAACCTCACCAATTTACTGGTTACGATTAAAGGCCTTCCCCTGACCTACAACCGGGACCTTCAGGAGGACAAGCCTCCGGTCTTTGACAGCTTCGACCAACTGGGCCTTTGTCTTGCGGTCACCACGGGTGCCCTGACCGGTGCGGAAGTGGATGAAAGCAGGTGTCGCTCCGCCGCATCCGATCCTTTGCTTCTGGCCACGGACCTCGCAGATTATCTTGTCGAAAGGGGCGTGCCTTTTCGTCAGGCCCACCATGTGGTTGGTTCCCTGGTCGCCCGTGCGGAAGAACTCGGGGTTTTCCTTCCCGAGCTTACGGATGAAGATGCTCTTTCCATCTCCAGCGAACTCGGAGGAGACTGGCGGGAGGTTTTTAACCTTTCCCGTGCCTTTTCCAAGCGGGAAAAACCGGGCATGCCAGGCCCTGAACAGGTATCCGGACGCATCGCGTTCTGGGAAGGGATTCTTAAATCTTGAAAAGCCAGAAGCCCCGGCTTGCGGGTTTTTTCCTTCTCGGCCTTATTTTAAGCACCTGCCTGTTGTCGGCTAGAATATGGACAACCACAGAGGGCAGTCGTTCCGAGGGAGAACTCCTTTCCGTGGAGCAGAATCAGGTGACCTTGTCGATTAATGGGCGGGAGTATAACTTCCCTCTTTCCCGTTTCTCTTCGGAGGACCGGGCCTACATCATGAAGTGGAAAAGTGAGGAGAGATGTGGAGTGTGCAGAAAAAAAGTTGGTGCGGATAGTATGCGAGCCGGTGAAGGGGTCTATCATCCCAGTTGTTTTACCTGCCTGGTTTGCGAGCGCCCCTTTCTTGACCGTCAGTCAATTAGCCGGGACGAATGGGGTGGCATGGTGCACAGCGAGCACCTCCGACAGGCTCTCAGCTGTGGGTCCTGTGGCCGGCTTTTCTCTCCCAAGAAAGCGGCCAGGGAACAGTTTCTCGCCGATGGGCGGGTAAGTTGCAGGGCCTGCCTGAGGGAGGCGGTGACTGATGCGGCCACCTTGGATGCGGTTTCCCAAAGAGTGAGACGGGGGATGTCCGAGTTGGGCCTTCCTTCACCGACGGGCCCATTGAGTATGCGACTGGTCGATCAGAGGAAACTCAACCGTGAGGCGGAACGGGTGCATGGGCGAGGGAGCCTGCGGGGCCTTACTCTGACCACCTTCCGCACAGTCACTGGCGGGCCCAATCCAGGTACCACATTTTCCCATGAGGTGTGGATTCTCGCTGGCTTGCCAGTGGTCGAGTGTGTCTCTGTGCTCACCCATGAATTCGGTCATGTCTGGATGAATGAAAATTATATTGATATGTCCCCTCCGGCGGTTGAAGGATTTTGCAATCTCTTATCGATGCATGCCTTGCAAAAAGAAACCAGCAAACTGGCTGAGATTCTCCGTAAAAACCTGGAGATGAGTGAAGACCGCGTCTATGGGCGTGGCTTTCGGGATATGAGTAAGCAGTTGGATAAATTGGGGTGGCCCGGGCTGATTCGCGATCTTTCTTCCCGACGCGTGCCACTTAGTCAGCGGGGTATATAAAAAAGAATTTTATGGGCAGGGGTGCCCCAGTGCCTGCAGAAGCCGGTTGTGCACCTTGGTCGCAGGCAAAGGACTGTCCGATGGGTCGATGGAGGAACCAAGCAGGATAGGCCAGTCCAGCCGGTCCTTTGGACGGATCCCATGTGTACCCTTGACCAAAGTGGGATCGAGGGGGATAAGGTCCATAAAGATACGAAAGCCCAGTTTTTTGGCCAATAATTTGCCGGCCGCTTTGAGGGCAGGGAAGGGAATGCCCGGGTCGACGAAGAGTTCCGCCGGGTCATAACCATACTTTCTGTGCACATCCACACATCTGGCAAAATCGGGAGCGAGGGAGTCATCGAGCCAGTGATAGTAGGCAAACCAGCTATCCTCTTCTGCGAGTAAAACTAGGTCGCCCGCCCGATCATGGTCCAGACCGTAGGCCGCGCGTTCCTCTCCTTCGAGCACCTGGTCCACCCCATCGAGTGCTTCCATGACTTGGCGGACCTTGGCCCGAAGGGCACATTCATTCGAGTTGAGGTAGAGGTGGGCAACCTGGTGGTCGGTCAGGGCAAAGACGGCCGATCCTCCACAGTCAAGGTATTCGAGCCCGAGCTCCTCTTTTATATTTAACCAACCATGGTTGCGGAGGGCACGGTTCGGATAGATTACGCGTTTGGCGGGGGTAAGGCCATATTCAGAGAGAATGATTACTTCCACTCCACAGGACTGATAAAATGCCAGCATTT
>JAYOXT010000045.1:0-14403 GCA_038152995.1 Opitutales bacterium | reverse complement strand
AATTGGTACGGCCAAACTCTCCTCCCCATACCACCAGGGTATCATCGAGCATGCCCAACCGCTTTAAATCGGTAATCAGGGCATAGCATGCCTGGTCAATATCCTTACACTGCGAACCGTGCTGAGTAGGCAGATTGCCATGAGAATCCCAACCGCGATGGAAAATCTGAATATTGCGCACACCCCGCTGGGCCATCCTTCGTGCATTGAGGCAGGATGCAGCAAAGGTACCGGGCGTACGGGCATCTTCCCCATAGAGCTCAAAGATCTCCTCCGGTTCATCCTTCATATCCATCAGCTCAGGAATGGAGGCCTGCATACGATAGGCCATCTCATGCTGTTTAATCCGCGAAAGCACCTCGGGATCGGCAAATTCCTGGTAATGGTTTTGGTTGAGGGCAGCGAGGGCATCGAGCTGGGCCCGGCGGTCGCTGCGGGATACCCCCTGAGGGTTTTTTAAATAAAGCACGGGGTTTTCCGCCGCCCGAAACAGAATCCCCTGATGGTCCGAGGGCATAAAACCAGTTCCCCAGAGGCGGTTAAAGAGGCTCTGCTGGGGGTGATTGGTCCGGGCGAGCATGACCACATAGTTGGGCAAATTCTCATTCATACTGCCCAATCCATAGCTCAACCAGGAACCGAGGCTGGGACGCCCGGGTATCTGGCTACCTGTTTGGATGTAAGTGATCGCAGGGTCGTGATTGATCGCCTCAGTAAAAGTGCCGTGAACCACACACAGATCTTTGGTGATTTTGGAGGTGTAGGGAAGAAGAGAGCTGACCCATACCCCCCGGTCGTTGTTCTCACATTTAGTGAATTCGTACTTACTGGGGGCAAGAGGGAGGGTTTTCTGCCCCGAGGTCATTCCAGTGATACGCTGCCCGTCGCGGACTTCGGGCGGAAGATCCTTCCCGTATTCCTCGCTTAGGCGGGGCTTGTAGTCCCACATATCGATATGGCTGGGGCCACCACTCATGAACAAATAGATCACCCGCTTGGCAGTGGCCTTATGGTGCAGACCCTCAGTGGGTATGGAACGCCCAAATAAATCGCTACTAAGCAGGCTGGCCATGGAAGCAGTGCCCAACCCAAGGGCAGTACGGCCAAAGAATTGCCTGCGGTTGATGTGGAAGGAATCGTCGAGAAATAAATCTGCCTGGTTCATAGTCTTGGTCTCCTCTGGTAAATCTTAATAGAGCAAAATGGCCGGGTCACTCGCCAGCATGGTGGCGGCCACCTGCGTCCATGCAGCCACCTCAGTTACAGGTAAGTTTTCATCCACTGGGGCAAGGCCCTGTTCAAGCACCTTGCGGGCATCCTCCTCGGACTGGGAGAACCTGCTCTTTGCATTGCCCAGTAAGGTCGACAGGGCGGTGGACTCCACCGTGCTTGGCTTACGCGAAGTAAGCAGGGTGAAAAGGTGCTCGATTCGGGCACTATCCTGTTGCTGATCTCGGAGCAATCGCTCGGCGAGCTTTCGGGCGGTTTCCATCCGTTGGGTCTCGTTGAAGAGGGCAAGGGACTGGAGCGAGGTACTGGTGCGGGAGCGCTGCACACAGCTGGACTCCCGGCTGGGTGCATCAAACAAAGTCATCATCGGATGCGGGGAGGTGCGCTTCCAGTACATGTAGAGACTCCGGCGATATATGCTGTCATCCTCGTCCATCACATAGTTCTTGGTATCGCTATTGGGATGAGACAGAGCGATCCACATACCGGGTGGTTGGTAAGGCTTGAACCCTTCTCCCCCGATCTTGCGGTTGAGCAATCCCGAGGACCAAAGGGAAAGATCGCGCACCACCTCGGCATCGAGCTTGTAGGACGGTCCCCTGCCCCAGTATTTATTCTCAGGGTCTGGAAAATCGCTCCGGCGAACAGAGGATTGCTTAAAGGTACGACTGGTGAGCAATTGTTTGAGCAATCGCTTCAGGTCCCATCCATTTTCACGAAAATCCACCGCCAACCAATCGAGGAGTTCTGGGTGGGTGGGATGTTCCCCCTGCAAACCAAACTCCTCCGGCGTGCGGACCAGTCCTTCGCCAAAGACCATTAACCAGAAACGATTGACCAACACGCGGGCAGTCAGAGGTTGGTCATCCGAAACCAACCATTCCGCCAAGCCTAAACGGTTTTGCGGACTTCCCTCACCCATCCCACCTAGTACGGAAAATACCCCAGGGTTCAAAGGCTTCCCGATAGGCTTATCATACTCCCCACGATCAAGAATTTTGGTCACTCTCTTGCGATCAGCCGGTAAATCCCGAGCAATTAAAGTGGTGGTTAAATAATTTCTCTCTGCATTGATTCTCTCGGTGTTTAATACCTGAGCTCGTGCCAGAATATCGTCTTTTGGCAATACATCTCTTTTTAAGAGTTCAATCTCGGCGATTTGCATCACCTTGGCATACACATCCGATAACTTGGGAAAGGTTAGACGGTAGGTAGTAAAAGACTGGTTGTTCTCAAAAAGAATTTCTCTCTTTTGCTTACGCTTGGTAAATACAGGAACATCTCCTTCTGATATCAGGGTGAATGCTTTGCCATTACCCGAACCCTCCAATCGATAAGTTTTGGGGTCCCGCCCAGGGTGATCCTCCGCTGAGGTCAAGCTGATGCCATTAATAATTCCGGCAACAGTGGTAATGGTCAAACCACTGCCATTACCATCACGATTCAGGTACTTGGTCCCCACCCGATTATCAATGGCTTTGTCTGCTCTTTGGTGGCTCGGTGTATTATTAGAACTGCCCACCACTTTGTTATTGGGCTTGGAAAGATCCGGAACCAATAATTCAGCAAGCTTAGCAAGCTGATCGCTTTGCTGTTTGTATTTACCAGATTCCTGAACCTCCTTTAAAAACCCCGCTTCATTGTCCAGAAACTCACTCCATTTTTCTTTGGATACGGGATCCTTGGCAACGGTAAGATAGTCGCCATAAACATATTGATTTCTGTCCATGGAATGTTCAGCGGTGTTATTGAAAAAGGCGAGAAATTCAAAATATTCCTGATGCGTAATGGGATCATACTTGTGAGTATGACAACGGGCACAGGTAAGGGATAAGCCAAGCATGGCGGTGCCGGTGGTCTCCACCCGGTCAAAATTATTCTTCGCCTGAAACTCAGTGGCAATGGCACCACCCTCTCCCGTGGTTGGATTCATTCGGACATATCCAGTGGCGATCTTTTGATCCTCCGTTGGATTGGGCAGTAAATCTCCCGCTAATTGCCAGCGGATAAATTCGTCAAAGGGTTGGTTGTCATTGAGGGCACGAACCACCCAGTCACGATAGGGATAGATTCCACGGCGGTTATCCAGGTGTAAACCATGGGTATCTCCGTACCGTACCGCATCCAACCAGGACCGGGCAACATGCTCCCCATAATCCACCTTGGCAAATAATCGATCAAGATAGCGATCATATGCAACAGGGCTATTGTCTTTAAGAAACGCATCCAATTCTTCCGGCTCTGGAGGTAATCCATTTAGAATAAGCGAGGCCCGGCGGGCCAAGGTTGCCCGGTCTGCCTCCTCAGCAAAATCATGTCCCTGCTTTTTCAGATCCTTGCCAATGAAATGGTCTACCGGATTGATCTTGGGCTCAACCCCTCCCTTGGTTGGCGGGACAAAAGACCAATGATCCGCGTACTCAGCACCCGATAGGACCCATTGGCGGATGATATCTTTTTCTTTTAGAGAGAGGGTCTTGCCAAAGTCCTCAGGTGGCATGGGGTCTTCTTCATCCTCAATCCGGTAAAGCAGTTCACTTTCCTCCAAATCATTGGGATCGATCGCATGATAGCCACCCAGGTCTTTCTTCGCCAGTTCTTCCAGATCCAAACGCACAAGATCCTTCTTTTTTGTGTCTGGGCCATGGCAGGCATAGCACTTGTCCGACAAAATGGGCAAGACCTCGCGGGCAAAGTCAATCGAAGCCGTATTTTTGGCACTTAAACCAACGACTCCCCAAAGTGAAATCATAACAAAAATTGAACGAAACAACATATAAGTACTTTCTAATTTGAACACCTCTGTAAAGGCAACCCATCAAACGATCTTTTGTTCAATTTCAATAGACAACCTGCACCCATTACATCCATAACTTCACACTCCCAAACATCCCCTAATTTGACTGTTTTGGGGGTCGTTTACTCTGAATTCTACATCCGAAGCACACATGGGGATTCAGTAAACAATTAGGCCAAAAAAAAGTCGGCCACTTGCCCAAGTGACCGACTGTTTTGTGTTTTTGTGAGACTAACAACCACTGAAGGTAGGCTCACTGCCCTATGTCATACAAACTACATGACCCTGCCTTTTTAGCAAAACATTTAATGTAACAAATTGGTAAAATAAGAAAACTTATAGGGTGTATTTAAAATATTTATAATATTTTAACCTATTTTTGGTATATAATTACTTTTTTTCATTTATTAACAGAAAAAATTAACGGCAAAAAAATACAAGAGATTACAGCCATCAGTCAGGGCAATTGGTAGGGATTCGATCTAATGCCCCACCAATTCAATCCCTTGATCAGTGATCTTAATTTTACCTTGTTTATAGAGCCCGCCAATGGCTTGTTTAAAAACTTTCTTACTCACCTGAAATTCTTTTTTTATCAATTCCGGAGAGCTTTTATCTCCCAAGTAAGATTTCCCCCCTGCCCCTTTGAGATATCGTAAGATTTTGTCTGAGGTGGAATGAACATGCCTACCCTTATCGGGCTGCAAGGAAACATCAATTCTGCCATCTTCGCGGATGGCGGTGATATACCCCTTAATCTTTTGCCCTTCGGTGTACCGATCATAAATCTGATCGGCATAGACCAGCCCGGAAAACTCACCATTGATCGCCACCTTCATGCCCAAATCGGTAAAATCAATAATTTCCAAATCGACCTCTTCCCATCTGTGGAAATCATCTGGTTCTGCAAATTCAGTTAAATACTCCAAGCGAGTTCTCATCTGAATTGAGTAAAAAGAATAATCATCAAGCACCCAGCACAGCCATCATTACCATGACATAAACAAAAAACCCAAACCATGCCCCGCTGAGGAGACAGGCAAGAGCGGTGAATATTCGGGTGGCAGTCCAGCCCAACCCTCGACTCATCCAAAAGAAAGAACCACTGCTGGGGAAACACACCAGGCAGGCAAGTAACTGAATCATATGAAATGGATTTTGCGGGCGGCCCAAATTTTCAAGGTAGAAAATCACCGGTACGCACGCCAGGGCAACCAAGGCGGAAATGAACGAGGTAACTAAAAGAACCTTTTTCATTTTTTGGACTGTGCAAACATCCAATCGTAAAATTCTTTGCTGGCGTAAACCAACTGGCGGGCATTATGCCCGGTATCAGGAAAGATTTTTAGTTTCGCATCTTTGCCTCCCGCTTTGAGAATTTGGGAAATCATTCTCTCGGACCGCTCTGCAGGCACCACCCGATCTTTGCCACCAGCAAAAGCATAGACAGGCACCTTGGCTAGATTCTTGGCCCACTCTTCGATATCAGGAGACACATCCTTGGGGCCTCCGGGCCCGATTCCACCGACCACGGGTGCAACCGCCGCCAGGCGCTCGGGGCTATGTCCGCCCCATGCCCAGCAACCATACCCACCCATACTGTTACCGGTCAGGTAGACCCGCTTGGAATCGATGGGGAATTTTTCGAGCAAATCATCGAGGAATAGGTTGAGATCATCCGGTTCCCAGGTCGCCCGTTCTCCATTTTTCTTCGTTGGCAAACACTGGGGAACTACCACAAAGCATGGACCCTTCCCATATTTTTCAATCCCTTGCCGCAAGGCATTCACCTGCATATCCAAACGGTTCAGGGGTAAGCCCCCACCTCCGACTCCATGCAGATAAATCAAAACGGGGATTATCTTGTTTTTGGCTGAAGTTGGAGAAAAAACTAAATACTCTGGGTTGATCGACTGAGAGGCAACTGCGCGTGCCTCATTGAGATCAAAGTTGTAATCTAGAGCTTCTTTTGCACAAGTATGATGAATAGTACTAAATACTGTAATAAAAAGTATTGACCAAAAATCCCTTCGATTCATTCATGTAATCTATTCTATGATCAAAACAACTACCACCCTTATCGTAACATCTTTAGTGTTGAGTTTGGTTGCATGCAACACTGCGAGTAATGAATACAACCGAAACACTGGTATCACACATGGTACTGTTCAGCTACATCTCAAAAAAGGAGTTACCACTCAAACCCAAGTTCTGGAACAATTCGGGTCACCTAACATAGCAACCACAGATGGGGATCTAGAGGTGTGGACTTATCAGAAACATGGAGTAACAAGTAAATCAGCCGGTGTTGGTGGAACACTCCTATTAGTTAGTGCAGCAACTTCAGGATTCTCGCAGAGTTCCCGCTCTATGACTCTCATAATCAAGTTCGACCAATCCAAAAGAGTCGTAGATTTTAACAGCCGTTATTCCAGCTTCTAAACATAATATGAAAAAAATACTATCTACCGCCGCAATTCTTGCTTCATTAATCCTGTCTTCCTGCATGACTAGACCCCAACCAACTTCTCTTGAACTTCAAGCATTTCAAAGAAAAGAATTCCCTACCACTAAAAATGTAGCATTTGGTTCAGTTGTCTCTGTTTTTCAAGATCTAGGTTATATTATTAACACTGCAGACAAGGATACTGGAATGATTTCAGCCTCTAGCCCGACTAAAAATGTAGTTTTTTTCGGAAGTCACATGTCAAATACTTCAGTTAACGCATTTGTTGAGTCTTTCGGACCAAAGAGAACTGCGATTAGACTCAATTTTGTACAAGTTAGCGAGAGCTCTTCTGGCTATGGCATGAAATCCAAATCGGACAAACCAATTTATGACCCCAAAATTTATGAAAATGCCTTTGAGAAGATCTCAGAGGGAATTTTCATTAGAGAAAAAGCACTTGGACAATAATTTTGATTTAGAATGAAATATTTTAAGTATATCTTTATATCTTCTCTAGTAATCATTCATTCTGTATCTGCCGAATCTCCATCAGTTATCGGCGATTATCATGTTGGTTTTGGCTACCAGCATTACAGTGGTGATGGATACGATGGAAACTCTTTCGGCATTGATTCAAATCTCGCACTTCATCAGAACTTTGACCTTTCAACTTCGCTAAGTTATGGACAACTTTCAGACGATTTCATCGATTTAAACAGATTAGCTCTTAGCTTAGGATTTGTGGGCCATAATAAATTTGAACTTGGTAACGGTAGTTCAATAGACCCATTCATTGGTTTTAATGTTGGAATGTTATACACTGAGGTTTTAAGTGTTCAGTATATAGGCTTTACTCCTTATCTTTTTATAGAAGATGAGTTGTACATTCCATACAACTTTTCTTTAGGTTCAGAATTTAAATTAGGACAGTTTTTCAGTTTGATTCCATATATTGGATTTGGCGGAGTTTTGAACGAGAGTGAAGCCGATACGACCGGATACTTCGGTCTAATGACTAATTTCTTTTTAGGAGATTATTTCTCTATCATGCTTAATCTAAGAGGAGATTCAGATGATGGAACTGCCTTTGGGTTAGGGTTAAGATACCACATGTAGAAAGTTATTACTTCGCATCTCTTCTATCCATAAACTCATCAAACACCTCTTGATCATGGTTGATCGCACGGTAGGTGCGGAGATCGTTTTCGATCACTACTTCGATCACATGCATGGTGGGGGAAGCTTCTTCCACATACCATAAACCCGAGGCATCCATTGGGCGGGTCTTTACACCCCAGGCACCGTCCCCGATATAGAGGGTGCCGGAATCATCCACTTTCCCTCCCTTGATCAGCTTGGAGCGCTTGTACACATGGTGGTCGTTTTCAAAGGCCGCATCCAGACCATACTGGTCGAACAAGGGAGTCCAGTGCTGGCGGATCGACTTGCTTAGGTCGTTGCCTAATCCCCCCTTGACGATCCCATAGGCGGGAAAGTGGTAGAGGGCAAAAAGGTGCTTTCTGTCCTGCCTAGCAGAAAGAGATTGCTTAAGAAAATCGACCTGCTCCTCCACCGGGCAGGTATGGTTGCTATTGAGCACAAAGACGGAGAGGTCCTCGTAAAGATCCACGCAGTAGGTCGGGTTGTTTTCCTCAGGAAAGGGAAAGAGGTTAAAAAAGAGTGGGGCTTTTTCTGGGATTTGCCCATATCCGCCGATGACCTCGTGGTTGCCGATGGCGACAACGAAGGGAATGGATAATCCATCTGGCCGTCGGGCATGGTCGGCATAGATTTCGATCCAATCAAGCCAGCGCTTCCAGTCCTGCCCATTGGCATAAGCCAGGTCCCCGCCAAGCAACGCGAAGTCGGGCGAGCGGGAGGCCATCGCTTTGACCCCGTCCTCGTGCCACTCGGGCTTGTGCATCATATCTCCACCGGTGGCAAAAGATATACGCTCCGGACGCTTGGACGGGAGGGTGCGTGCCTTAAATTCCTTCTTCCCCAACTTTACACAATACACCGTGTCTGGTTCCAAACCGGTTAACTGCACCTGACACACCTCCACATCCGCATCCTTGAGTGAAGGCAAAGAGAACCGCCCATTTTTCACATCCAGGGCAAGCCCCCAAAAAGAAACGGTTTTTTCGTAGAATGACTTCCGTTTAATCACCGCATTTCGGTTGATCTCCCCGCCCTGTTTTCCCCACTTAAAATCAGTCGGCTCATCCTCCTCGACCAACCAGATGACATTGAGGGTGGTGGATGGGGAATCCGTCCAGGTAAACAGGGCCTCCTCGATACCCCGGCGGGCCTGAGAAAATTGAATAAGGAAGAGAGAAAAGAGGAAAACAACCAAGGAGGATTTCATAGACATACTGTGGATTTAATCGTTATTTCCATTTATGGCAAAAGCGGAAAACCGGCAGGCATGGCCAAGGGATTGTTCATTCTTCCGGTTGGTGGTACGCAAGGTCAGGGTATGCTCTCCTGGAGACAATTCTTTTTCCAGCATGTAAATCCATGGAATATGGAGACTCCGGCTCCATTTGGTGAATTGATCGAGAGATTTCCACTCTCCCCCATCCACCTGCCACTCGATGATGCCCACATCCGGTCCCGCCACCATGGGGAGCCCAATCGCAGTTCCGGCAAAGGTCACCGAGAGCTCCGCACCCGGTTCCAGGGCCTCGAGGTAATCAAGCCCAAGATCGTACTTGCGCACATTCCCCTTGCCTGAGCCCTGCCAGTTTTTCACCCGTTTCCATCCACTTTTGATTTGGGCGAGGGAAAGCGTATGCAAGCCCGCCTGGTCGTAGGATCGGGCATCATAGCGCCGACCGGTTTTGTGGGGCACCAACTGCCCAGCAACCGGTCCGGCCCATGCCCGGTCGAATAAGCGGTTAATCATACCGGCATAGGCCTGGTGCCCGGCAGGTTTTGGATGGCAACCCCCAAATGTTTTCTCGGAAAATTCCCCACTCTCAAACCAGTGGGTCACTTGCCTAGCCTGATCAATTGCATTGATGCTGTACTGTAAAGAAATCCGGTCGAGAGCTGCGATCTGCCAGGGAGTGATTCCTTTGCGGTAAGACTCGACATAGGGCATATCGTACAGGTACTGGGCGATGATATCGATATGAGGGTTGTGCCTGCGTGCCTGCAGAATGATCCCCTCCACCGCCTTGGCGATATCGTCCCGGGTACGCTCGTTATGCAATTCATTCACCGCCGATTCAATAAAGAGCAGGTCGATCCTTCCCTTGGATAATACATCGCGGTACAGACGGTAGGCCCCATAGGTGGAATCGGTGGACCCGATCCCCGCATAGACAAATTCAAACTCAGTATCAGGAAAGCGTTTCTTCAGGGAGTCCGATGCATGGAGACGCCAACCGGCAGCCTCGGTGATGGATCCCCCCAGAAAAGCCACCCTAGCCTTTTTCTTTTGGGTAAATACAAACTGGGAGTTTTTCAGGCCGGATCGCACATAGATCGGTTCTGAATTGGACAGATCGTAGTGCTTACGGATGAAGTGGTATCCCACCTCGGGGTGCTTCACATCGAAATGATGCCCATTGGCCCGGTCCCCTTTTTCGATGGAAATGACATAGAAGACAGGGTGCCCCAGCTTTTCCAGGCGGTCTTTCAGTACATAAGTATTTTCCCTGGGCGGGACGATCTGATCATCCTCGGTCACGATGTGCATGATGGGGATTCGGGCATCGACGATGGGTTGCAAATTATCAATGGGGTTGTCGGCATAAGCCAAGGCCTCCTCTTCGTTTTCAAACCCATACTCCTGGATTAATCGCTTCCATTCCCCCTGGGCTCCCTTGCCCTGCCCTTTTCCAGCGGGCCAACTCTTAAAATCGCATACGGGGGTATCGTTGTAAATACAGGCCACGGTATCGGGATAGTTTTTGGCCCAACGGTAGACATAGAGCCCGCCCCGGCTGACTCCCTCGAGGGCCATTTTCGGGTTAAATCCATGTTCATTGGTCAGCAGGTCGTAAAAATCTTTCCAAATCGCCAAAGCCTTTGGGCTACCCAGTTTGGGCCCAGTGTTGATGTGGGCGACATGGTACCCATCCTCGAGAAGCAATTCATCAATCTCCGTATGGAAAGTGGGAAAACGGGCTCGCCAAACCCAGGGCTTTCCCTGAGCGACCGTCCTGGGTTCGACCACATAGGCAGCATACTCCCCAACTTTAAAATCGGTCTTGGTATACCCCTTCCACTTTGATTTCTTGCCCTCAAATTCTGCATAGGTGGATACCCCAGCGAATAAAAGGCCCAAGATGAATCCATATTTTACCCCACTCAAAGATCTGCTCAACATAATCAATCTTCTTACTTCCTCAGCCAAAACCAGACGAGGGAAAAGCATCCAAATCGCGATTCTTTTTCAAAGAGGATGAGAAAACAAAAAAAAACGCACCTACCCGAAGGTAAGTGCGTTTTAAAGTTTCCGACCAAAGTCGGAGAAAAGAGAGAAAGTTACTCGATATTTGCTCCAACCACAGATGCCATTTGCATCATGTTGATGGTTTCACCTTCTTTTAAATTTCGAAGATCGGTCACCTTGCCAGTTTTGCTGGTGGTGTGGGTGTTCTTGAAGATGGCCAAAAGTTTGGCGTCGGCCACGATGAATTTACCTGCATTTTCAGGTTTTCCGTTTTCGGTCTTGGTTTGCAGCTTGTTGGACTTGATATAGTCCCAAAGTTTTTGAGTAATTTCGGTACGTGGAAGTTCGGTTGCTCCTAAGAAGGATGCTAAATCACTTTTAAGTTTAACGGGTTTGCTGAGTCCTTTTGCTTCTGCCATCTGATTTCCTTGGTTTAGATTAATAATAAAATGGGATACCCGGAATGGGTACGAAGGGATCGTTTCTGCTTCGAATGCCCGTTAAAGACAAACTAAATTGTCCTTATGTGAACAACTCTTGGTGATTTTGGACACTTATTAACGAGGGAGGGGGAAATTTGCCGAAAAACCCGCGTTTACAGGAAAGACTGATACTCGGATTCTGCGAGTTCCCGGACCTCTTTGCGGGATGATCCCAATCCTTTTTCGATTTTGGGAATCGACACCATGGATGCACCATCCAGGATTCCATGCTTCACCAAAAAGCGGTCGGTTAAGTCCACCGACCAATAAAAGAAGCGATTGTATGGATTCCGGCCATTGCAGAACCCATGCTTGCCTTGGTTCCCAATGTAGAGCTCGGAAACAATATCCTTTTCCTTGAGCAGTTTGTGAAACTCGATCATCTCGGCTACCGGGATAGCGGTGTCTGAACCACCGGCAAAGGTGATGAAGGGCGGAGACCCCTCACGCAAATGCTTGGGCGGGCATAGATCGGGTGCGGTCTTAAACCATGGGCAGGTAAGCACCACCACCTGAGGGAAGCAGGAGATGGAAAGTTCGTAAGCATCGTCATTGGTCTTGGGATTGGTCAGAGTGGCAGTAGCGGCAGCCAACTGCCCGCCCGCTGAGTCCCCCATCGCCACGATCCTGTTTGGGTCAATTTTGAGCCGATCGGCATTGAATCGCAGGAAACGGATGGCCGACTTGGCATCCTTCACACATTCAAGGGGTACTTTTACCTGGTCCCGGTTCTTTAATCGATAGTCGACCGATACCGCAACCATGCCCCGCTTACTCCAGTATGTACAGTCGGGCCAGTGCCAGTTGCTCTCACCCTCGGCCCAACTCCCGCCATGAAAGATAACCATGACAGGAAACCGCTTTCCTTCGGAAGAATAATCGGACGGCAAAAAGACATCCATTTTCAAATCTTTGCCGGGAACGGTCTTGTATACCCATTGGGTGTCCGGCTCTCGGCTATTGGGGGGCAAAGCCCATACCGCCCCATGTAAGAGGAGGATCGGGGCAAAGAAAAGGAATGCTCTCATGGAAAACAGTCCTCTGAGCCAACGACTCAGTTTAGTGGCTTGACTTCAAATTTACGAAACCAGACGGCTTGGCCGTGGTATTGCAGACCAAGATGGCCAACTCTGGGCATATCCTTCAGAGCGGTGTTAAACTTATTTTTGGAACCATCCGGATTTTGATTGGGTTCGGTCCATTCATCAATATTCACATCCACTGTTGTCTGCCCATTTACGGTAGCCTTAATGGACGGGCCTTTGCAGGCCAGGATCATCACATTCCATTCTCCGTCTGGCTTGCCAGCAGAAACCGCGGCCTCCTTGGCATCGTACAGGGAGCCCAGCACATGCTTTCCCTGGTAAAGACCGGGAGATGCGATCTGGATCTCAAACCCTCCCTGAACCGGGTTGCGGGGATCAGTCCGGAAAAACAATCCACTGTTGGCTTTCTCCGAGGTTTTGTATTCGAGGACAACTTCGAAGTCGCCGAACTTTTCCTTGGTCCAGATGATACCACCCGGAGTCTGGGAAGGTGTCAGTTCACCGTCAGCTAAGACCCAGTTTTTATTGAGTTGTAAACCATCGGATGTGAGCAGGTTAGAAGAAGCCGAATCCTGCGATGCACAGGCAAAGCCTGCCAACAGGGTGATGATAGAGAACAGAGAAAAAAGTTTTTTATTCATAGGATTGAGATGTATGGGGAATTGAATTAGAGCAACGGAGAAATCCGTTCATCCATAAAAAGATTTATTTGAGCACATCACTCACTGCGGCACTCATGGAGGCAGGGAATGCGACAATCAGGATTCTTTTAAGGGCAACCATTGGCTCAGTCGACCAGGGGCAGCGTTGAATGATCCAAAGAAGAAGAGCCACAACCAGTAAGGAAATCACATAGGTTATGATGACCCGCTTGCAGTATTCCAACCAGTGCTTGCGCAAATGGAAGCGGTAAAAATTAAAAAACACAAATAGACCGATAAAGAGCAGTGAGAGAGCACTTAACCCCAACACATTGACCAGGGGCAATTCGGCACTAAGTTTCCAAACTTCTTCGGTAAATGCAACGGGGATCGCCAGTAAGGAGGCTCCCACAATCACTTGCATGAGGTCGCGCAGGCGAAACTCAACCATGAAGGGCTTCAGGCTGTGGGAGATTACATTTCCAGCTTCATCCAGAATCGGCACCACCCGGTGCAAATATCCACCAATCCGCTTGATGGTGATCTCGGCGGGGTTTTGCTCTTTTTTCATAATCTTTGGCAGCAGATGTGTTTACAGGGCATCCCGCAAAAAACCGGGGCGGTCGGTGGTAATAGAGTGAACCCCACGCTGGACCAATTGCTTCGCCATCCCGGGATCATTCACTGTCCATGTATGCCACTCATACCCGGCATCGAGCACCGCCTGCGAAAATTCCTCAGGAATGGAAAAGTGAGAATCCAAGCCATCGGCACCCGTACTTTTAAGAGTGTCCATAATGGTTTTAAGGTCTGGAGTAAGCACACCTTTTTTCTTACGAAAAGAGCACAACCAGTAGGCCTTGTGCTTCGGTTTTACTTTTTTGAATTTACGGATAACTTCGCCATTAAAGCAGATCAGCACGACCTGGTCATGGGTCAACCCGCTCCGGTCAATTTCCTTGATTAATGGCTCAACAATCTCCGGCCCGCACTTTACTTCCACGAAAATCTTCTTTCCTTTTGGAACGGTGGCAAATACCTCAGGGAGTGTGGGGATACGGGTACCTTTAAATTTTTCATCCTTCCTGGAACCCACATCCAATGCCTGCAACTCCTTCAGTCTAGAGGTAACCACCTCTAGGTTTTGGTCGGCCACTTTTTTGGTATTCTTATCGTGGACACATACAATATGCCCATCCTTACTCAGGAGAAAATCCCCCTCCACCGCATCGGCCCCCCGTTTCCATGCCAGCTCAAAGGCAGGCAGGGTATTCTCTGGAGCATCAAAAGATGCTCCACGGTGAGCCACAATCAAAGGCTCAGCCGCATGCATTTGAAAAACCAAAGAAAAAA
>JAYOXT010000044.1:0-14700 GCA_038152995.1 Opitutales bacterium | reverse complement strand
TTTATATTCTTATCCTTCCTGCGATGGGTATTGTTTCCGAGGTCATTCCTGTCTTTTCCCGCAAACCATTATTTGGTTACGGGTTAATCGTTTTTTCCGGAGCAGTCATTGGCTTTATGGGATTTGCGGTCTGGAGTCATCACATGTTCACTACCGGCATGGGTGTGGTAGCCACCTCTGCGTTCGCCATGCTTACCATGTTAATTGCCATCCCCACTGGGGTAAAAATCTTCAATTGGATCGGCACCATGTGGGGCGGTCGTATTCGCTTTGACACTCCGATGCTCTTCGCCCTTGGGTTTATCACCATGTTTATGATCGGTGGCTTCACCGGCATTATGCACTCCTCCGTGCCCATCGATGCCCAGCATCAGGACTCTTATTTCGTGGTTGCTCACTTCCACTATGTTTTGATCGGTGGTGCCCTCTTTGGTCTGTTCTGCGGTTTCTACTTCTGGTTACCCAAGATGACTGGTCGCATGATGAACGAAAAGCTGGGGAAATTTGTTTTCACCCTCATGTTCATAGGGTTCAACCTTACCTTCTTCCCCATGCACTACTTGGGTATGATCGGTCAACCCCGACGCACCCACACCTACAACGAGGGTCACGGGTTCGAGACTTGGAATCAAATTGCCACCATAGGTGCCTTTATCTTGGGCGTTGGAATTGTTATTGGAATCTATCAGTTCGTAAACTCATTCTTTAACAAAAAGCTCAAACCCTCTGGGAAAAACCCATGGGATGCCCGCACACTCGAGTGGACGCTTTCCTCCCCTGTCAAGGAGTACAATTTCGCCCGCACCCCCATCATCAAAGCTCGCGACCAAGCATGGGAAAACAATTATGGAACTAAGGAGAATCAGTCCGAAAAGGAGCCTCTGGACGATCATGGTGTTCACATGCCTGACCGGTCATGGTGGCCATTAGTTACAGCATTGGGCTTATTTGGTCTTACGATTGGCATGCTCTTCCATCGTGATATCAGCCCAAGCGGTGAGCTCGTGCGTGACTACACCTACGCAATCATTGGCGGAATTGTGATGATTACCGGCATCATTATGTGGGCACTGGAAGGGCCGGGGGGATACCATTTATTTCCAAAGGAAGACGAAGAATAATTTTACCTAATTTTAATTATGAGCGACGCTAGTGCACATGCCCTTGAGCATCACGAACCTGTGACCAGCACAGGTATTCCCAACAAAAAAGTCCTGATGTGGGCCTTTCTCGGTTCCGACTGTATGTTTTTCGGCACCCTGATCTCCACCCATTTAATTTATCGTAAGATCTCCGCTACCGTAGGTGGTAACTACTTGGACATCCGGGATGTTTTCGATATCGAACTGACTTCTTTCAGTACCTTCATTCTGCTCGCTAGTTCTCTCTTCATGGCTCTTGCGGTTTCTGCCATTCACAAGGGAAACCTCAACAGCACCCGCTGGATGCTCTTCGGCACTATCGTTTTTGGTTCGATCTTTCTTGCCTGCCAGGTTTATGAGTTCACTCATTTCGTGCATGCTCCTGGCAACGAGCTCACTCTTTCCACCTACCGGGGGGAACCCCATGTCTTTGGGTCGACCTTCTATGTTCTCACCGGCACACATGGCACGCACGTAGCCATTGGCGTCTTTTGGCTGCTAGGTTGGCTCGCATACTCCTTTACAGGTAAAATGAGCACCGCTCATGCCCTGGATGTGGAAATTTGCGGTCTTTACTGGCACTTTGTTGATATTGTATGGATCATTATTTTCCCCGTCATTTACCTGATGGAATATGCCATGTAATCCCACTTCATTTTAATTTATAAAATCATGAGCGGACATTCCGAAGACCCAGTAGCAGAAGAAAGCAAACGCTTCTTCACATTTTTTAATTTATCCATGTTTCTTGTCGCCATCACTGGCGTAGAGATTGTGATTATTTATGTTAAGACATTTGAGAGTGCTTCGATCATTGGTGTGTTATTTGCCACCTCTATCATCAAGTTCTTCGGGGTGGTATGGTGGTTTATGCATCTTAAGTGGGACAAAATTCTCAACACCATCCTTTTTCTAATGGGCTTAATCATCGCCCTGGGTACCTATTTTGCTGTGATTTACATGGCCGACTCTCATCCCGTGGTCGAGAAGTTCGAGGTCGCCAAGATCGAAGATGCGTGGGAGGCCGATCATTCTTATCAAGCCAGTGACTATGTCTTGCAAGGCGAGGCCTACTTTCAGGCCAGAAAAGATCATATCTCCAACAAGAGCTTTGAGCCCAAGCACTGGAAAAAAGTGGATGGAGTTCCCCACGCCATCACTTTCCGAATCACGGGTGGTGCTGATATGATCGAGATCAATTCCAAAAATCCGGAAAACCCCTATTTTCATCTCTCCCACCCAGACGGCGATGAAGAAATTGAAGAATCCACTACCGCTCTTCTCGCAACTACCGCTTCCACCGCTGACTTCCGTATCAAAGTCCGATCCGAAGCATTCTGGACGGAGGTCCAATAGGTCTTCCCTTCCCCTCCTGCCCTTGCCTGGGGCAGTTTTACCGCTAGGAAATCCTACGGCATGATCAACTCTCCAGTCACCTTACTTCATTGGCATACTGAACCGGCTCTGATTGGAGGAATCCTCTTTGTGGGGTGGGCATACGCCCTTCTTTGCGGCCCCTACCGTTCCCAAACCTGCACCAACCTTCCTCACTCCACCAGGCAATCTCTTTGGTTTGCCGCCGGGTTAATCACCTTTTATCTCGCGGTTGGGTCCCCGCTTGATGCACTGGGCGAGAATTTTCTCTTTTCTGCCCACATGGTACAGCACAACATCCTCATGTATGTCTGCCCCCTATTTATCCTGCTTGGCATGCCTGCTCCATTGGTAGATCAATTTTTAAGTAATCGCCCTGTGCTTGAAGGAAGTCTCCGTTTTCTGACCCATCCAATTATTGCCGGTCTCCTTTTCACTCTGGTCTTTTCCTTTTGGCATGTGGGCGTATTTTATGAAGCTGCCATCCGGGACAAAACTATCCACATGGCCGAACACCTCTCAATGTTTTTTGTCTCGTTGCTGATGTGGTGGCCTATCTGTGCACCCTCCAACCGAATCCCGAGCATCCAATTTGGTCCACAAATGCTCTATGTGCTCGCCCTTATGCTTGGACAAACTCCGATCTTTGCCATTCTTACCTTTTCGAAAGATGTGTTGTACGATACCTATTTTTATGCCGAGCGTATTTTGAACCTTACTCCGCTGGAGGACCAAAAAGCCGGAGGTGTCTTGATGAAGATCGCCAATATGGCGGTTTCTGTGGGTGTACTCTCCTCCATCTTTTATCGATGGAGTAAAAATCAGCCTGCTGCCGGACAAGTAGCTTAGTTAAAGTCTAGAAACTAAAAGTTCCCGCTCAAATAGCATTTCCTTGGGGAGATATTCGGATAGTTGCAGGAATAACTCCTCGTGCCTCAGCGTTTGCATACGCAGACTTTCTGGATCAATACTCATGAGTGCATCCCATTGCTCATAGGTAAAGTCCATACCTGACCAGTCAAGATCCCGTTGCCGGGGTGCCCAACCGAGTGGGCTTTCCACTGCACGGGCCTTGCCCGATGTGCGTTCCACTATCCAGCGCAACACCCGCATATTCTCACGGAATCCGGGCCATAGAAAGTTCCCTTCCTCATCCTTGCGAAACCAATTGACATGAAAGATCCGGGGCTTGGTCTCCAGTTTCTTACCCATTCTTATCCAATGACGGAAATAGTCCCCCATGTTGTATCCGCAAAAGGGAAGCATCGCCATCGGGTCCCTGCGTAAATTCCCCAGTTTTCCCTCAGCGGCTGCAGTGGTTTCCGATGCGAGCGTGGCCCCAAGATATACCCCATGGTTCCAGTTAAAGGATTGATAAACCAAAGGAATATCCGACATTCTGCGACCACCAAAAACAAAGGCGGAAATGGGCACTCCCACGGGATTTTCCCAGTCCTTATCGATAGTCGGACACTGGCTGGCCGGGGCGGTAAAGCGTGCATTGGGATGGGCTGCCGGAGTCCCTGCATCTGGACTCCATTCATTGCCCTTCCAATCGATCAGACCTTCCGGAGGTTCCTCCGTCAACCCTTCCCACCAAACATCGCCGTCTCTGGTCAGGGCCACATTGGTAAAGATGGTGTTTTGTCTCATCGACTCCATCGCGTTGGGGTTGGTCTCCCAGGATGTACCCGGAGCTACTCCAAAAAATCCAGCCTCCGGGTTGATGGCACGCAGCCCACCCTCCTCATCTGGCTTTAACCAGGCAATATCATCCCCCACGGTGGTTACCTTCCACCCCTTCATACTCTCGGGGGGTACCAGCATGGCCATATTGGTTTTCCCGCAGGCACTGGGGAATGCTCCCGCCACATAGGTTTTTTCTCCATCCGGATTTTCAACCCCTAAAATAAGCATGTGCTCCGCCATCCACTCATTATCGCGGGCCATGCAGGACGCGATGCGCAGGGCGAGGCACTTCTTACCCAGCAACGCATTCCCACCGTACCCACTTCCGTAGGAAACAATGGTCCGTTGTTCAGGAAAATGAACAATGTATGTATTCTCCGGGTCGCAGGGCCAGGGCACATCCTCGACACCCTCCGACAGGGGCATTCCTACCGAATGAAGGCAGGGAATGAAAAAGTCCCTTTCCCCCAGGCAATCAAGCACCGATTGTCCCATACGGGTCATGATCCGCATATTAAGTACCGCGTAAGGGGAATCTGTGACCTGCACTCCATATTGGGAGATGGGTGACCCCAATGGCCCCATACAGAAAGGAACGATATACATCACCCGGCCTTCCATGCACCCCTTAAATAAGCGTCTGAGCTTGGTGCGCATCTTCCGTGGCTCCTCCCAGTTGTTGGTCGGGCCTGCATCTTCCTGTCCATAACTGCAAATAAATGTTCTGCTTTCCACACGGGCCACATCCCGCGGATCGGAACGGACAAGGAAACTGTTGGGCCGCTTTTTTCCGTCCAACCGGATCATCGATCCGTTCTGCTCCATCAACCCGCAAAGGTCATCCCATTCGGCATCGGATCCATCGCACCAGCACACACTTTGCGGTTGGCACATTTCAACCATCTTATCCAACCACTTGAGAAGGGCTACATTTTGTGTTCTTGTACGATCATAAGGCTCGGTGACATTTCCCATATTTCATTCGGTACGGAGACTTGCCTGTATAGTCAAACACCGATGGCTAAATTCCTTCCTTCTTTGTTTCATTTTCATGAAATTGGGAATAAATCGGGTTTGCTTTGCATTGGGGCTCCTTTAGCATGCGATCCCGAGCATATGAGTTGGCAACCCAAAACAAGAAACGCCGTCCTTGCCCTAGAGGATGGAAGCCTATTTCGCGGATTCGCTTTTGGAGCGAAAACTACTGTTACCGGAGAAGCGGTTTTTAATACCGGTATGACTGGTTATCAGGAGACCCTGACTGATCCGTCCTACTTCGGGCAGATCGTCACCATGACTACTCCCCAGATCGGGAACTACGGGATCAACCTTGATGATGAGGAATCGGACGGGCCTAAAGTTGCCGGCTTTGTGGTGCGCGACCTTAGCCCCGTGGTGAGCAACTGGCGGGCAACGGGAAACTTGTCCGACTACCTCGAAAAACACAGCATTCCAGGAATTGAGGGAATCGACACCCGTGCCTTAACCAAGCGTATCCGGGTACATGGTGCCCTCAAGGCCTGCCTGAGCACGGAGGATATTTCCGATGAGGAAGCCCTGCAAAGGGCAAAAAACTGGGAAGGTATTGTGGGTCAGGACTTCGTTAAGGAAGTCACCTGCAAGGAGTCTTTCGTCTGGGACGCATCAGGTGAACTCAGCCAACCCTTCTCCGTACCGGGCACATCTCTTTCTACTTCTGAATCATCCGACGGGCAGGTTCACCGCCTCGTGGCTTTTGATTTCGGGGCCAAGCGAGCGATTTACCGAAACCTTAGACGCAGCGGTTTTGAGGTCACCGTCCTGCCGGCAGATGCCACCGCCGAGGAAGCCCGCTCGCATAACCCGGATGCGATCTTTTTATCCAACGGGCCTGGAGATCCTTCCGCTCTCGATTATGCCCAC
The DNA here is from genome assembly GCA_038152995.1 of Opitutales bacterium. Classification (GTDB taxonomy): domain Bacteria; phylum Verrucomicrobiota; class Verrucomicrobiia; order Opitutales; family Seribacteraceae; genus Chordibacter. The sequence continues at coordinate 8,593 of JAYOXT010000044.1, read as the reverse complement.
TCCACTATCAAGGAGCTGATTGATGACTATCCAATTTTCGGAATTTGCCTTGGCCATCAGGTGCTCACCCATGCCATCGGAGCATCGACTTACAAACTCAAATTTGGTCATCGTGGAGGAAACCAGCCGGTCAAGAATGTGGAAACCGAGAAAGTTTCCATCACCTCCCAAAACCACGGCTTTGCTTCCTCCAAGGAAGAACTGGAAGCCCACGGAGCCGTGGTTACGGAATACAACCTCAATGATGATACAGTATCTGGTATGCGGATTGAGGGTAAGCCAGTATTTTCTGTACAGTATCACCCGGAAGCGGCTCCTGGACCCAACGATGCCCAGTTTCTTTTTTCCTCTTTCCATAAACTCGTCAGCGAGCACAAAGGGAAGAAAGTACCTGCCTAATTTATGAGCAGGTGCGGGTTGCTCTATGATCCCGTCTTTCTAAAGCATAAAACGGGGGCAGGTCATCCTGAGCAACCCAAGCGGGTTAGCCATCCCCACCAAGCGATTGTAGAAGCGGGCCTCGATCAAAAGATTCTGCCTCTGTCCTGTACACCCTGCGAAATAAAGCATCTGCAAAGAGTGCATGCACCATCCTACCTGATACAGGCAGAAAAAGAGATCGAGGATGGTTTCACCCAACTCAGCACAGGCGACACTTCGGTCTGTGAGGATTCGTGGGATGTGGCTCTCAGGGCGACTGGTGGAGTGGTAGATGCGACTGATAAAATCCTCTCCGGAAACATGGATCGGGCCTTCTGCCTGAGCCGCCCACCGGGCCATCATGCCACTCCATCGAAGGGAATGGGCTTTTGTATCTTTAACCATGCAGCGGTGGCCGCACGGTATGCTCAGGCGGTTCATGGAGTAGGCAAGGTTCTGATCGTGGACTGGGATGTGCACCACGGCAACGGCACCCAGGATATTTTTTACGAGGATGAATCAGTCTACTTTTTTAGCACCCATCAATCCCCCTGGTATCCGGGCACCGGCAGTCGGGAAGAAACAGGAACAGGAAATGGACTGGGGTTTACCCGAAACCATCCCCTGCCCTCCGGTTCAGGTCACGCGGAAATCGTGGAAAATGCATTTGCCGATGATCTGGTTCACCGGATGAACCGGTACCGCCCGGAATTTATAATCATCTCAGCGGGGTTTGACTCCAAGCTGGGAGATCCTCTTGGTCAGTTCCAGCTTACAGACGATGATTTTTCCGAACTCACCCGGGTAATCCGCTCCATCGCCGAAGAACATGCTGAAAGCCGGGTGCTATCCATCCTGGAGGGTGGGTATCATTTGGAAGGTCTCAGCCAAGCCTGCGTGACTCACCTGAAGGCTTTAATTTAGAAAAAGAAACCTTTATTGGGTCAAAGTGCCAATCGGGCGCATCCCGGCGGTTACCTCGGCATCCAGTTCCATCATCCGGGCAAGTAGTTCTTTGGCTTTCTCTGGTTCCTGTTTAGCCAAATTCTTTTGTTCTCCCACATCTGCTTCCAAATCATAAAGTTCGATACCGTTGTTGGCTTTACGCAGTTTGTACTTCCCCTGCCTCAGTGCTTGGACCTGTTTGGTATAATAGAGAAACTCGTTCCGAACGGAGGGTCCCTTACCTAGCAGCAATGCCGACTGATCCAAGCCGTCAATCGGCCCATGGGTCTGGACCGTCACACCCCCCAAAGCCGAGAGAGTGGGCAACAGGTCAATGGTGGAAATGATTTCATTGGAATGGGTTCCCGCCGGTATCCGCCCAGGTCCCCAAACCACGCAGGGTACACGCATCCCGCCTTCATAGGTGGTTCCCTTTCCTTCTCTTAAAGGAAGTGCTTGCCCACCATGATGGTCGAAGATCAACCATGGCCCGTTATCTGAGGTGTATACAAGGATGGTATCGTCCTGAAGGTTCAACTGATGTAAGGTATCGTAGATCCTACCGACCTGCTCATCAATATGCTCGATCACATCCTTGTAGGGGTATTTTGAATCCACATCGTGAATGTCACGGGGCAAGTAAAGGGGCACATGGGGCATACTATGGGCCAGGTATAGGAAGAATGGTTTCTTTGCCTTGGTCGACTTTTGGATAAAAGAAATGGCTTCGTCGGTGTAGCGACGGGTAATGGTATGCTGATCGACTGGGTGTTCGATGATTTTTTCATCCCGAATCAGCGGGGTCATCCAAAGGTCATTGCTCTTAGGATCTTTCCAGTATTTATCCCAAAGCCCGTACTTTGGACGATTGACCCCCGCCTGATGGCTCATGTCATTGGAATAAGGGATTCCAAAATACGAATCAAACCCCTGGCGGGTAGGCAAAAATTCCGGGTGGTGCCCCAGGTGCCATTTGCCCACAGAGGCAGTGGCATACCCATCCTTTTGGAAAAGGTCGGCAATGGTCGTTTCTTTGGGATTTAGGCCCACCACATCGCGCGGGAAAAGTACGGTTTTATCTGCCAACACACGCTTGGGATAACACCCCGTGAGCAAGGCGGCACGAGATGCAGAACAGACTGGGTTGGCCGAATAAAAACTGGTTAATCGCATGCCCTCCTTGGCCATCCGGTCAATTCTGGGCGTGCGGATATCGGGAGACCCGAAACAGCCAAGGTCCTGATATCCTTGGTCATCCGTGAATATGATAATCACATTCAGCTTCTTCTCTGGCTTCCCTGCTAAATAAGACGAAAACGCAATAAATAATAAAGCGGACAGAAATGAACCCATCCCAAAGAATGATTGGTGTGCTCTCATAGATTTTAGAGTGAAAGAAAGTTAACTTTTTTCGAGTGAAATCGGTCTGCCCTTTTTTTCTTTTTAGAGAACCCCCAAGGTCTTAGGTGGACAAATAGGAAAGCTTGTTCAAAAGTAGATGCAATACAGCTTATGCAAAGATCATGAAATTTGTTTCCTCTTTCCTCCCTCTTCTGCTCGCCAGTTTCCTCTGGGGTGCAGCCAAACAGAATGCCCACCCAAATGTGATTTTCGTCCTTGCTGACGACTTGGGCATTGGGGATATATCCCCGACGAATTCGGAGTGTAAGATTAAAACTCCACACTTACAAAAAATGGCGGATGAGGGCATTACCTTTCACGATGCCCATACCTCCAGTTCGGTCTGCACCCCCACCCGTTATGGGGTACTCACCGGTCGGTATAACTGGCGCTCCCGGCTTGCCCGGGGAGTGCTCAGTGGTAACAGCGATCATTTAATACCGGCTGACCGGGCAACGGTTGGGCATCTTCTGAAGCGGGCCGGGTATCACACCCAAATGATTGGCAAATGGCATCTTGGCTGGGACTGGGACCGTTCGGGAAAAGGATGGAATAATATCAATTTTGAAAAACCAGTGAAGAACGGGCCAGATATCAATGGCTTCATCAATTACTACGGACACTGCGGGTCATTGGACATGCCTCCCTATGTATGGGTGGATACTGGGAAGGTAACCGCTTTGCCAGATCGGGAAGAAGGAGTTGATAGAACCGAAGATCCATATGGTTGGTATCGGAAAGGTCCAATCGGGCCCGATTTTAAAATTGATGAGGTACTTCCCCATTTATTCGATAAGAGCATCGCCTATGTAAAAGAACGGGCGAAAAAGAAAAAACCTTTCTTCCTCTATCTCCCTCTACCTGCTCCCCACACCCCCATCGTTCCGGTTCATCCATTCAAAGGGGCCAGTAAGATGAATCCTTATGCTGATTTCATGATGCAGGTCGATCACCACATGGGAGATTTATTTCAAGCCCTCAAAGATGCGGGCGTGGATGATAACACCCTGGTTTTCTTTACCAGTGATAATGGATGCTCCAATCAGGCCAACTTCCCAAAATTAGCCGAATTTGGTCACTATCCAAGCGCCGGATTCCGCGGATATAAAGCAGATATTTACGAGGGTGGTCACCGGGTACCGTTGATCGCACGCTGGCCAAACGGTATCCAAGCAGGACAAAATACCAACGCCATGGTCTGCCTGACTGATCTGTACTCCACCCTCGAGGAAATCACCGGGCAGGAAAAAAAATCGGATGCAGGTGAGGACTCCTTTAGTTTACTTCCTGCCTTTGCCGGAAAAACTTCCACCGAGCGAACCACCCTGATCAGTCATTCCATCGATGGATCTTTTGCCATTCGCCAGGGAGACTGGAAACTCTGCCTCTCTGCCGGAAGTGCCGGATGGAGTGCTCCCAAGGAACCCGATGCCAAAAAGCAAGGACTCCCCCCCATGCAGCTCTATAACCTCAAAGCGGACAAAGCAGAGCAAAACAATCTCTTTCAACAGAAAAAAGGCAAAGTGAAAGAACTGCTCGATCTGCTGGAAAAAGAAGTTTCATCGGGCCGTTGCACCCCCGGGGAATCCGTTCCCAATGACCGAAAGGTTACCTATCTACCAAACGGGTACAAACCCTCCTGAAAAAAATTTAAGAAAAATTGGAATTTGGAAAAAAAGGGGCGTATAGTACCCATACAAAAGATATTCAGTACAAGTTCTGCTCCTTCGTCAAAATACATTAAGCCATTATTCATAAAGGAAGGTCGACAGGCTTAAAGGCTCTAATCTTTTCCAAGCACCGAGAAATCGGTGCTTTTTTTTGAGCTTAGCCCAAGCCCTGAACAGTCCAGCCCTCGCGGTATTCTCTTTGTACAAGGGCAGTCGCATCTGCATGACCGGTAAACTCCAATTTCTCTGCATTCCAAAGCAAACTTTCTCCGGGAAAGTGCGAGGCTATCCCACCGAGCAGGATCGTTTCGGTCAGAGGGCCCGAGTAATCAAAATTGGCCGAGGGCATTTCCTTTACTCCCCGAACCGCATCGATGAAGTCGTGCCAGTGATTGGTTCCAGGCTCAGGACGGATCACGAATTTTTCAAACTTCTTTTGCGGATAAAGGCTGGGCATACCCAGGTGAGGCAGAAGCATCACCCCTTCAGTCCCTATGATCACCGATCCCTGCTTGGGTAATGGTTTGTCTTCAAGCAAGGATAGGACACTGGCAGGCGGACGGGCGGATCCATCATACCAGGTAACCGGGAGAACCTTTCCCTCCGAATAGGGCGTCTGAGGAAATTGATATTCAACCACCGCATCCACTCCCCAATTGTGCTCATTGGGGGAGGAACCCACGGATTTTAAGGATATGGGATAGGTCAAACCCAGTGCCTTAAAGGTCGGGTCGTATATATGACAGCCCATATCTCCAAAGGTACCCCCACCATAATCCAAACGCTTCCGCCAATTACCCGGATGATAATACCCTCTTATATATTCATGGTAGGGAGCGGGCCCCACCCATTGGTCCCAGTCCAGTCCCTCGGGCACGGGGTCTTTTCGGTCAGGCTTGGGATTGGGGTCGCCCCAAGTTTTGTCGCTAAAGGAATGGGCCTCCACCAACTTGCCGATCGCTCCGTCATGTACCAAGCGTACGGCGGTGCGATATTCTTTCATCGAGTGACACTGTATGCCCATTTGGGTAACCAATTTTTTCTTGCGGGCATATTCGGTAAGGGCACGGGACTCTGCCACTCCATGGGTCAGGGGCTTTTGTCCATAAATATGAATACCGTGCTGCATCGATTGCATCGCCATCGTTGCATGCATATGGTCCGGGGTGGATACATTTACGGTATCCAATTCGTCCCCTTCTTTCTCCAGCATCTCCCGCCAGTCGGCGTATACCCTCGCCTCCTTAAATTGGTTTCCTGCCTTTTCCCTGCGTTGCGGATCAATTTCTGCGATCGCCCGAACATCGACCTGTGTATGCTTGGCGATACTTCTCAAATCTGTCATCGCCATACCCCCTCCACCAAAACTGGCATGCTGGACCCGGCCATTGGGGGAGGATTGAGCCCAGGAAGTACGGGCAACAAAGGGAAAAGCGAGCGAACTAGCGGTAAGCTGAAGAAAACTGCGTCGGTTGGTCATAAGGCAAAACGGGTTGGCGATTCAACCCGAGCCCACACCAAGACCAATTCAAGGGCAAATAAAATTCATGCAAAATGAATGATTAAATATGAGAATGGAGTAAGTAAGTCCCCATTCGCATATCCTCTTCTTCGGCAGAATAACCGAAGACTTTATGTAAGGGATTTCGGGTCTTATCCCCGGGACTTACCACCGGACAAATTGACGGTGGTGCCGTGGAGGTAGGATGCCCGGTCAGAGGCGAGGTAGACTACCAGATCGGCCACTTCCGTAAGTTTGCCACTACGACCCAGAGGGATAGAAGACACACTGCCGTATTTGCTACGCAACTCATCCACCGAAATCCCACGGGTATACGCGAGCGACTCCTCGTAAGCGAGGCTGCGCATCCCAGTGGTTTCCATAATTCCAGGAGCCACTCCCACCACCCGGATATTGGATTTGCCCAGCTCCTTGGCCCAGGAACGGGTGAGGTTGTGATTGGCTGCCTTGGTGGCGGCATAAACACTTTGGCCTTCGCTTCCTTCCTGTCCGGACTCGGAAGACATATTGATCAGCACACCGGGTTTGGCCTGCTGGAAAAAGACCCGGGCAACTGCCTGAGCAAATAAAAACTGTCCCTTTACATTGACGGCGAATACTTTGTCCCAGACATCCTCGGTTAGTTCTTCCTTGCCTGCAGGATCCACCAATAAGCGTGGGATATTGATTCCTGCATTATTGACCAAGGCATCAACGGTGCCCCATTTCTCAAGAGTCTTGGCGATTACCGCATCAACATCCGCTTTACTGGATACATCGCAGCGGGCAAAGGCCGCTTCACCCGACCCCTTTTGGGAAACTTCTTCAGCTGCTTTCTGCCCAGTCTCCTCGGCAAAATCTGCGATCATTACCTTGGCTCCGACTTCCACAAAGCCCTGTGCCACCGCCAGTCCGATACCGGCGGCTCCGCCAGTGATGATGACCACTTTTCCTTCTAAATTTGTCCAACTCATATTTTTTGTATTTTTAAGATTTAAATTGTTTTATACGAGATTGAGCGGATGGGTGAGGCCATACCCCTCATACAAGGCTTCTTCCACATTGCGTCCCCAGACATCGTTGTTGGATGCCAGAGCCTCGGCACCGGCAAGCAAAGCTTGTTTTGCAGATCCACCCGCACTCTCGGCGGCTTCACGGAAAGCAGAGGCGGTGGTTTCCACCCAGGGCAAATCTTCCAGTTCAGTAAAGGCAAAGAATGAACCAAAGGGCTGAGCAGCTTCCACTTCATTCATCATCGTAGGAACATTCTGCAGACCACATACTCCTTTGACCATCCAGTCAAAGGACACCGGATTGGCAGCCTGCACCAGCATATCATCTGCATGGGGCTCGGAAGTGTTGGTCATGTGCCAGGGCACATTCTTTCCGCAAATTTGGTGACGGGTCACATAATGGGCATTTTTGGACCGAATTTTAAGTACCGCATTTCCATCAACCAAATTAACGGCCGCAGATCGGGCCAGGTGGGTTTCGATTGCGGAATAGGTGCTCGCAGCCTCCTCCCCTGCCCCGGCGATAAATACATCGGTAAATCCACCCTCTTCCAATAAGCAAGTATTGTAGCCCTCGCGTGCCTGTCCATCGAGTGAAAGGAGGACGGGGGTGCCACTAGGTAACTGATGTAAAAACGCCCCTTCCCTTTCCGAACCGGGTTCAAAACCTAAGAGGGCCACTCTTGGTTCCTTGGCTAAGCCACGAAAACGGTTCAAATCATTGGGGGATAGATTGTGATGCATCTCCATGATCTGGGCCTGGGCCTCCTCTTCCGACGAGGAAAAGCTGGGTGCTTGGGCAATGCACATGTCAAAGGTAAGCTCAGGATCGACTGCCCCTGCATAGCTATTGAGGTTTCCACCATCTGCCATGATGGCACTGGCTTGCTCATAAGTATCCGCAGATGCATAGTTGGTCCACACCACGACCGGTTTTCCAAATTCGGTAAGCTTGGAAATGATGTCTGGATCTTTTCGATCAATCAGGACCACCCGGGTGCCACGGGCACGCAAATCCTTAATCAATGCGTATTCCTCCATCTCATCCAACTTGGCCTGGGATCCGGTGACATAAACCACCGGGGGAAGGTCTTCATCGGGCACACTCGCCACAATGGTCAGGTTGATCATCGCCATCCGTGCGGTGCCGGAAAGGTAGGCTACGATGGCGCGGGGAGGCACGCCGTACTTAAATTCACCATCTTCCCCGAGGGTAAAGATGTGCTTATTGGTACCGTAATTACAGGCGAAAGGCTCGGCATGGGCCAGAGTGATTAAGCTGGTCTCTTCATCGGCATTGACCGGATTGAAAAAGTTCCCGAACCCCTGAGCTTTGACATAGGCAGGAGCCCCCGCTGGGACAAAATTAAACTGACGCAATCCCCCCAAGTATCGATATGAATATCCTAACGCGGAAAGCACTCCGCTTTCGCTAGGTTGGAAAGTCAGGGGATCAATCGGCTCGGTTGCATGACCTGGAGTGACCACCACCACATCTCCCGGTTTTACATTGGCTCCTTCGGGTGCCTCTAAAACGATTTGCAAAGTCTCGTGACCCAGGGCAATCCGATCGGTCCCAGAAGGTACTCGTGCATGGGCATCAAACTGACGGATGGCCTTGGCATCGGATGCACACCGGCAGT
>JAYOXT010000043.1:0-15016 GCA_038152995.1 Opitutales bacterium | reverse complement strand
CGAACTTTCTCATGCCCCAAATCCAAGCACGGTACTAGTTAGTCGTCAAGAGTGCGAAATTACATTCCCAGTTCTCGGTAGCCGAATGCACGGGAGAGATGGATGGATGGTTTCACTCGGGGTTCTTTTGAAAGACTAATGTGCCTAAATTCCAAATCTGTCTTAAAGTTTCTTGTCCAGTGTTATCGTAAATTAATGATGAGCCGTCAGGTTTTCCGCCCTTCCAATTAGACTCTTCCTTTATCTGGCCATTCTCGTACCATTTAGTAAGTAACCCGTCTATTTTACCCGCTTTATAGTTACCCTCTGCTTTTTTCTTTCCGTTCTGGTGCCAATTAGTTGTCGAGCCTTCTTTTTTCCCGTTTTTATAGTTGGCCGCTCCTTTTATCTGTCCGTTCTCGTACCATTGAGTTTGTATGCCATATGCTTCCCCCGCCTTATAGTTATCCTCTGCTTTTTTCTTTCCGTTTTCGTACCACCAAGTTGATAAACCGTTCTGTTTTCCATCCTTGTAGTTAATCTCTGATTCTTTCTTTCCGTTCTCGTACCATCTAGTAAGTACCCCGTCTATTTTACCCGCTTTATAGTTACTCTCTTCTTTCATCTGTCCGTTCTCGTACCATTTAGTTTGTATGCCATATGCTTCCCCCGCCTTATAGTTATCCTCTGCTTTTTTCTTTCCGTTTTCGTACCACCAAGTATGGCTTCCAACTTTTTTACCCGCTAAATAGTTTCCTTCTGCCGATTTTTGACCGTTTTCATGCCAATAAATTGTTAAACCGTGCTGCTTCCCGTTCTTGTAGTTACTCTTTTTTTTCATCTGTCCGTTTTCCTGCCAATGGGTTGTTATGCCGTCTGCTTCCCCCGCTTTATAGCTAGACTCTTCTTTCTTCTTTCCGTTTACATGCCACCAAGTTCCTAAGCCGTCTTTTTTTCCGTCCTTGTAGTTAACCTCCGCTTTCTTCTGACCGTTCTCGTACCACCAAGTTACTAATCCGTCTTCTAAGCCATTTTTAAAAAACGCTCGCCATTCTTGTTTCCCATTTGGGTGATAAGTTTGAACAACCCCATTCCCGTCAATGGCCTGCGTTACATCACAAATTGAACCATCTGGCTTCCAACTTTTTGCAAATACCATTTTTCCATTTTCATAAAGATCTTCGTAAGATTTGTTTCCATTTGGATAATATTCAATAGCAGGCCCCGCCCACTTACCTTGACTGTAACTAACAACAATCCTCTTACCGTTGTCATATAATTCTACTGACTTACCTGTGTAAGGTTCCTTCTTGTTTTTTAAAAAGTAAATTTTTTCACCCTCTATCTCCCTTTTTTCAAGCAGGTTGAAATCAATAGGCTTATCTTCATCTCCAAGTAATAACGAAGAGAAGCAAGTGAGTAGAACGACAGGGACTAACAATCTCATGCCCCCGATCTAAATGGACGAACCGATGCTCGTCAAGATGTGCTAGTTACATTCCCAGTTCTCGGTAACCGAATGCACGGGAGAGATGGACGGAGGGTTTCAATAATTATTTGGTCTACTTCGCTCTTCCCGATGTAGGTGTTCCATCCCAATCAACATTGGAGAAAGTCTTTATCTCATCATCAAATGTAAAAATCATTTTGGAGCCATTTCGACTACCTAGAATGACTTCATTTGGGCTGATAACTCGCCATCTAACACCCTTCCAAGTTTCATGGTTTTCAATAAGGCCTGACTTTCCGAAAGTGAATTTAAATTCACCGTTTAGGTATTCGTGAATCCAAGTACTTCCATTTAAGGTTTTGTGCAGTTTCTTGCTACCTAATATTGACTCAGAGGTAAAGTCTTCGAGGGGATCAGCTGCAATGCCTTGAGAGATGAATTGTAGTGCTTTATTAAGAGTCACTACACCCTTTTCCTCTGTTATAGTTAGGCTGTAATTTCCTGCTTTCTCTAACACTATACATCCTAAAACTTCACCATTGAGGGCGTCACATATTATGTGAGCACTACCATTTGAAGTCTTACCTCCAAATGAATTACCAAAACCAATCGATTTATGTCCCCATTCCGCCTTAGGCTGTAAAAGCACTAGGTTGCCATCATGATCTACCCAACGAAAATCAAGAAATCTATTAGTTAAGTTTTTAACAAATATCTGAACATCTAAACCATTTCCTTTCACTTTAGATTTAATTCCAACGGGAACATCAGTGTAAAATTTATAACCTTGAGTTTCATCTGGAGAGTCTTGGGCAATACTTTCGCGTATTGATATAAGCGCAAAGAAAGAAAGAATTATTAAGTACAGTGTTTTATTTCTCATGCCCCTGATCTAAATGGACGAACCGATGCTCGTCAAGATGTGCTAGTTACATTCCCAGTTCTCGGTAACCGAATGCACGGGAGAGATGGACGGAGGGTTTCAGGGGTTAAGGGTTAGTCTTAGTTACTATCAAGATTATCGACAAGAACAGAGGCGGTTGAATTTAATTCAAGTATGACTGATTCAGCGGGGTTAACTTCTCTGACAGCGAGTTTTTCATTAGAAATAGTCTGTACGGTTACGCTTGCGGTATTTGAGTCCGTAATATCTTCTAACCTTTTCAATTTGGCAGCGTCTATAGCGTCTTTAATCTCAGCAATTGCCTTCGTCAATTCCCCACCTGATTTTTCATTAAAAATAGTCTGTACGATATTCGAGTCTTCAATCTCAGCAATTGCCTTCGTCAATTCCTTACCTGATGGCACCGCTAATTGAGAAGGGAATTGTACAATTTCGGCACGATCTTTAATTTCTGATAAGGGAATATTAGCTGCATTAACCTTTGAAGAAACCGCAATGTCAGCAATAACACCAATGTCGATGTCGCCAATCTTAATACCCCTTGCAATTGTTTTAATTTCAGGAGCTACATCTTCTTTTTCTATGGCTCTAAGCTTAGTCATGCTTGCTGTTAAGATTTCACGAGCAGGAAGGGTATAAGCTATTGCTGTTGGCGACTGCAGAATTTCTTGAATCGTCTCCTCATCTAAGTCATCAATAGTCTGGAGAGTTTCAGCTAAAATGAGTTCATTTAACTCTTCCGCTTTCTCTGGTTGCTGAAATACATCCCTAAGATTATCGGTCGTTAGATCATATTTCTGTGCAAAATCAACCACTGACTTCAAATCCAATGCAATATCGGCATTAACAAAAACTGAGGTTAAATGTTCTTCATCTTGCACACCCAAATCTTTTGCAATGGCCAACACTGATTTTAACTCGGCGGCTTTGTCTGCATTTTTCAGCGTGCTAGAAAGAATAGAGGCCTTGGAATAATCAAATTTTTTTCCTCCCAAACCATCATTTGCATCTAAAGTTTCCCTAGCCACATCAATTACTTCTTTTAACTCATCGGCCTTATCTGCATTTTGAAAGACAGCCCCTAGATTTTCTTTATCTTTTGCCCCAACTTCGTCTGAAGCTTCGATAACCTTCTTTAATGATACTACCTGGTATGCGTTTAAGAGAACGGGAGCAATATGATCTAGGTCATAAATATCGAGTGCCTTAGCATCATTTATAACTGATTTTAATTCTACAACCTTATCCGCATTACGGAAGACTGCCTCGAGCGTTTGTTTATCTCGAATCCCTAAATTTTGAGCCTCTTTTTGAATTTCATAAACCTCCTTCGCGTAATCAGAATTTTCTAGAAGACTATCCAAGATAGCACCATCTTCGATTCCAACAGAATCAGCCACGATAATAAGGTCTACCACTTGATCAAAATTTGAAACTAAATCCCTTGTGAATCTATCAGCATCCTTCCAGTAGGCGTCTCTACCCTGAACTTTCTCTTCAAATAGAGTGGAGGCAGCCTTTACAACCTCAACATACTTATCCACTCTTTCGTAATCAGCGTCATCAAGGTCTATTATTCCTGCCCTTTCTAGTATCGCTTCTTCAGAACCATTATCATCAAGGCCTCTTGCAGAGGCTTGTCTTTCATCATCAGGTGCATCAACTTCTTGATTAGTATCGTCTGTAGGTTCATGAGATGAGTTATAAGCGTTTGTAGATTCATGAGATGAGTTATTAATGACTTCATTCAAAAGCACAGATCGTATCTCTAATCTGTAAAAGTTCTCATCTTCAAATAATCTGTAATACTTTTTTAAATCTACATGCAATTCCGTTAAATTTTTTATCAGAGGAAACCAAAAATCATCTTCTTGAATCTCGGTTTTTGGAATATTGACGCTAATAATAATAGGGGCACCATCAGTCCAATCTAATAGGTCTTTGTCCACGTCTGGAATAACTTCGATACCGTTCAGTTCTCCCGGATTTACGAAAGATTCAAAACCGTGACGAGAGAGCATTTTTTTCCAAACATCTTGGGCATAGTCTCTTTTTCTTATTTCTTTAGAAGTTATGTAAAGCTTGTGCTTGTAAGAATAATATCGAGCTTCTGACTCCAGTCTGTCTTTATTGAAAAACAGCCATTCTTCTAGCCTGTTGTTGTAAAAATAATTCTGTGTTGATGCTTTTGTCCAAACCCAGCCAAACGGCTCAGCTTTATCAGTAATGTTAATTGTTTGATTTCCTTCATTTTCGAATAGGGACGGATCGATAAAACCCAAAGCCTTTAGAAACTCCAAAGAAAGTCCTGTAGAGGTTGCAAGTTCATTCCAGTCAATAACGGGTGAATAATTAACGCCATCAAAATGGTAATAGGGGTGGATCGCCGATCTTTCCACTAATGGTACATACAACCAAGTGCCGTTATCATCCCACTCATCTACATATATCCAGCCGTGATCTAAGTGGTAGTACCAGCCTTCAGTGTTTGATTGCCAAAATATACCGAACTGCTCGTGCTCGTACCATCTGTTACCTAAATCAGTTACATTGAAACTTGGAACTTGTTCTTCCTCTTTTTCCGTTTCGGTTAGTGTTCTCTCTTCTTCACTTTCCTCTAAATCCTGAATAGTTCCCTGTGAGCGAATTTTAATGTACGGCTCGCCATTTGGATGCTTTTCAACCGAATTATAATGGCCGATAGATCCTTCAAAGTCTGAGCGTACTAAGTCGGCACCACCTCGAATTGATTCATGGCCAGAGTTGTAGAGATTCACATATCCTGCAATAGGAGTGGGATTAAAGTTTAATTCACCTACCTTTGAACGAAGCATTACTTTCTCAGTTATCGGAAATTGCACAGCTCTTAAAGTCACTACATCTTCATCATCAACCCAATCAAAGCATCGAGTCAGTATATATGGTTCATTATAACTTTTTGTCTCTAAATCCGCTTTTAAACTTTTTATTAACTCATCTGTTTTAGATTCATTAATGCTTCTGATAGGGGATTGACCTTCATTTATATCAAGTAATTCAGCACTCCTCACTATCAACTCTTTCCATTTCTCAGTATTATCATCGTCAATCAATACCTTCACAATTTTCTCAGGTATATAGGACTTAATTGACTGGGAATAGTATCTGTTGTGATTCCTGTCTTTGTTGAAGTACATCCAATCCTTGACTTCGTTATTATACAAATGGGGATAGTGTTCTGCTTTTGACCACATCCAACCAAGTCCTACCTCTTCAGTAGTTACGGATTCATTTGAATCGCTTATACTTTTACTGCTGCCGTTTAATGGTACATACAACCAAGTACCGTTATCATCCCACTCATCTACATATATCCAACCGTGATCTGAATGGTAGTACCAGCCTTCAGTGTTTGATTGCCAAAATATACCGAACTGCTCGTGCTCGTACCATCTGTTACCTAAATCAGTTACATTGAAACTTGGAACTTGTTCTTCCTCTTTTTCCGTTTCGGATAGTGTTCTCTCTTCTTCACTTTCCTCTAAATCCTGAATAGTTTCCTGTGATCGAATTTTAATGTATGGTTCGCCGTTTGGATGCGTTGCAATCGAATTATAATGGCCGGCAGATGCTTCAAAGTCTGAGCGTACTAAGGCGGCTCCGCCTCGAATTGATTCATGGAAAACTATTTCTGTCTCGGGCAGATAACCCTTCAGTCTCTCTAATTCTGACTTAGTGACTTTATTTCCAGTAAGGGAGATGTAATTTAATCCTTTAAGCTCAAACAAAGGTGAAAGATCATTCAGATTACAGTCATTAAGCTTTAGCACTTTTAAACTAACCATACTATTAAGAGGTGAAATATCTGAAATAGGGTTTTCTCTAAGGTCCAAGATTTCCAAATTAGTTAAATTAGCTAAAGCTGAAATGTTTGAAATATTGTTTTGAGCAAGATTTAGCGACACAAGACTTGTTAAAGTAGAAAGTGGAGTTAGATCTGTGATAGCAGTTTCTTTATCAATAATATAAATAATATTAGACCAGTAAATTACAGGTAGCGAGTTGCTGTACAGAGCCGATGTGCCTTTACCTAGGCTAAGGTGTTCCAAATTAGTTAAATTAGCCAAAGGTGAAATGTCGGATATGTTATGATTGTTAAGGGAAAGAAGCTTTAAATTTACAAGTTTAGTTAATGGTGAAAGGTCGCGAACTGCATTTTGGGCTTTGTCTCGAATTGGACCGTGTATTGTTCGTATAATAGGTCTATTAAAACCTGTAAGTGAGAGAGCTGTTAAGTGGGTTAATTCAGCAATAGGGGATAAGTCAGAAATGTAAGAATCATATTTTAAATTAAGCTCCTCCGTCTGATTCGTTCTCGCTTTTTTAATTTGCAAAAGCATATCCTTGCCGCCGTATGATTTAGGATTCATCAACCAGTTAGCAAAATCTTCTTCCCACAAATCTTTTTCATTTATTGCAGCTTTTGGCTGAGGAGAGTTTGCGATTGATCCAGGAAACCAAAAGCCAAGATTTGGTTCTTTTAATTCATGATCCGCATTTAAATTTGCCCAGCAGACAGACGAAATAAATAACAAAGCGGATAATACAACTTTCACCGCCTCTTAAATACACCACATGGATAAGGTTCGTCAAGATGTGCGATTAAGCCCGCACCTCAAACGGAAGTTCAACCACCCCCATCTTATCTGACAACGACTCCATCTGGTTCATGCTCATTACCGCCCCAAGTCTAACCAGCGATTCTATGAATAGTCATAAAAAGTAGACGCATTGGAAGCCTTGGAGTTCCAGTAAGTCCATGTCCAAGGATACTCGAGGGACAACTGGTAGGATGCTTCCAGATGATTGATCTTCATGTAGAAAAATGGAAATACGACATCGTTAGTCCAAATCCACTTACCGGTTGTAGAATCTAAGTTCTTGAGGGACATATTGAACAGCCAAACGGAATCTAAACTTTTTGTATTTGGATAAAGTTACCCACGCATTACGAATGCGTTGCTCTACCAACTGAGCTATCCCGGCGTAATCCTCAAGAGGATTTGTGCTTACAAAATGTACAGCCCGAGTCCCCTTTGCAAATGCAAATGAACCAGATGGGTAGAACTTTAATTGGGCCGGATCGGATATTTTCTCGCTTTGTCTCCAGAGAGGTTGTTCACCACCATCGCAACTCCAACCATAATACACGCTCCAAGACCCACGGGACACAATACATACCAAAACCCGAGGGCGTGTACAGTGCTTCCACCAATCACCGCAATCAAAGCGGTGGCCCCACCTGGCGGATGTACAGTATTGGTCAACTGCATTGCCATGATGGCCAAGGAGACCGCCAGCGGGCAGGCAAACATTCCTTGATTACCCAACAACAAATAAACGGAGACGCCAACCAGTGCGGAGATGCAGTGCCCACCGATGAGGTTGCGAGGCTGGGAGAAGGGAGCCTGGGGGGCACCATAGGCAAGTACCGCAGAGGCTCCGAAAGAACCGATCAAGAAGAGGGAGGCCCGGTCACCCAAATCGATCATTCGTCCGATTTGTTCGATTAGAAAAATGCCCAGAAATCCACCGATCCATGAGACAAGCATCCATCTGAGGGAAGGTCGGTTGCCACCACCAATCAAAATTTTAGTCAGAGCATTCGACATACTATTAAATTTTCTTCCCCAAAACTTCTACCATAGCAAACGAAACGGCAACTCTGATATCTTTTCAATTCTAGCGATGAGTACAATCCACGCTTGCTGACTTTCCCGCATCCATACAGATTCCTTTGATTGTGAAAAGGGAAGAGTACACCTATGAGGAGATTGCCGGGATGATCGATCATGCCCTCCTCCACCCTACTCTTTCCGAAAAAGAACTGGTTAAGGGATGCCACATCGCCCATCTCTACTCCACCGCGACGGTTTGCGTGAAGCCCTGCGATGTCGAGCGGGCATCGCAGTTGCTCGCCGATTCATCCACCGAGGTCTGTACGGTTATCGGGTTTCCGCACGGGGCCAATACTCAGGAGGTCAAAGTGAGGGAGACCCAGCTCGCCTGTCAACAGGGAGCCAGCGAAGTCGATCTCGTGCTCAACCTCGGCCGGGCAGCGGATGCCGACTGGAACTACATCCAAAATGAGGTGAGTGCAGTCCGTGAGGTCGCTCATGCCGCCGGAGCCAAGTTGAAGGTAATTTTTGAGAACGACTACTGGACACAAGGCGCAGCTGGCCTGAGTGCCGATGCGGTAAAGGAAAAACTTTGTCAAATCTGCACCCATGCGGGGGCCGACTGGGTCAAAACCTCCACCGGCTTTGGGTATGTCCGCCAGGATGGCGGGAATATGATGGCCCGGGGGGCAAACGAGCATGATGTTGCCCTGATGGTCCGTTCCTGCATGGGCAAGTCCCAGGTAAAGGCAGCTGGGAGCGTGAAGGATTTATCCACCCTGCTAAAAATGCGAAGTATCGGTGCCTCCCGGATCGGCACATCCAGCACCCGACAAATTTTGGATGAATGCAGAAGTGTACTTGGGCTACCCGCAATTACCACTTCTGACTCACAAAACATCTCGGATTATTAACGAAACCAAAGAATTCAAATATTCTTCCACACGATGATTGCTCCGATCAAATCCAACCGCCCCCAAAATGTACTCGGTACGGACCTCGTCCCCTGCTGTTTGGAAAACAGCACAGGATGGTATCGCAACGGTTCTTGCGAGACAGACCCAAGCGACCATGGCAGGCATGTAGTATGTGCAGTCATGACTACCGAATTTCTTGCTTTCAGTAAAAGCATGGGGAATGACCTTTCCACTCCTGTCCCCGCTTATGATTTCCCGGGATTACAAGATGGAGATTGCTGGTGTCTTTGTGCTGCGCGGTGGCAGGAGGCATTCAAAGCAGGAATGGCCCCCAAAGTGAAACTCGAAGCCTGTGAGGAGTCTGCTCTCGAAATTGTGAGTTTAGAAGATTTGAAGTATCATGCACTGGAGGAGTAATGAAGGGTTAATAAAACCTGCCAAGTGCTGACAAGATAAAGCTAATTCAGAAAAAATCGGGAGAATACGGATCACTTCTTCTCGACAAACGCCAAGTTCTAAGGAAGGGATAACTACCCTAACTGATGGCACCAATCGATCATACTCACTGGGAAAAAATTCGCGGTCGCGTACCCGATTCTCTCGCAGAATTGTACGACGGGTTTGCCGGAGTGATGTTTTCCCTTGCTCTCGAGGTGTTGGGCGACCGTTGGGAAGCGGAGGAGGTGGTGCAGGATGTCTTTGCCTATGTATGGAAAAAACCGGATTCGTACTCACCGCTCAAGGGAAAGTTTAGTAGCTGGCTCTTGGTAATTACCCGCAACCGCTGCATTGACCGTCTTCGTTCAAGAAAGAGAAAGGTGGTACATGATGAACCCATTGAAATGCTCAGTAACCGTCACGACCCGAGCTCAACCGATGGTGCCGAGCAAGCTTCACGCTCGGATGAACATGCTCAAGTAAGAGCCGCTTTCAATCAGTTACCTGAGGAACAATCCGTGGTCTTGCAGCTCTCCTACTTCAAGGGGCTCAACCATCAGGAAATCTCTGACTCTCTCAACATCTCCTTAGGAACAGTAAAATCACGTATCCGCTTGGGCATGGAAAAACTACGTCGGTCCTTATCTGGGCTACAATTACCCAATTAAAAAGTGCCGATGAATCCTTACCCAAAAAACTACCCTGACGAATTTGAGAAGTTCTCTCCCCAACCATAGAAATTGATTTTTGATTTTGGATCCTGAACGACAACAAGCTATCGATTACCTCACCGGTTCTATGCCGGAAGAAGATCGCCTAATCTACGAGTCTAAACTGGAGTCGGATGAATCCGCTCGACTCTTGGTTGCTGAAGTGAGTGATGACTGGTCGAGCCTCGCCCTCCTCTCCAGCCCGTCTTCTCCTGATTCTGATCTGCGTAAGCGCACTTTATTGCTCACCCAGGAACCTGAAGACCTCTCGCCACTCCTCGAGTGCCCAGAATTAGCCCGGCTTCGTGAAAACTACTCCAAACCCAGCCAGCGCTACACGGGCGGTGAGGCCACAGTTGATCTAAGTGATGTCAAAGACCCCAAAGCTAAGGATATCATTTCCAGAGCCTACGAGAACCTACTTTCTATTCTCCCGATGGTCAGTGGAGATTCCCCTGCCGCTTTTGGTGACTTTGCTCCGCTTTCCCAATTTGCAAAGGATCATCTCACGGGCAGTCTTAACCCCTTACGCTCCGCTTCAGCCTTCTCACCCAAAGAAGATCTTGCGGATTTGTCGGTTCAGCGGTCTATGCTCGCCTCCCTGCCCTCCCTTCTACACTTTCTGGAAATTGCGGGCTCGGGTAAGGTTGGGCTAAGCGAGATAAGGCGCATCTTTTATCTCTGCCGAGATCAACTTAAGATTATGAGGGCTTCTTTTCGCGACCTCGACCCCGGGCGCCTTGCTGAAGATGAACTGATCCGACTCCATGGAACCCACTTACTCCGGCAGAAATGGACAGGTGCCCGGCATGCATTTTTCAGTTCTTCGGGTCTGGCAAATTGCGGAAATTTCTTTGAAGGTCCAATTAGTGAAAGATGTGTGGAATTTGCGGAGTATGATTCCAACCTTTACTGCCTAGCCAACTTGATGGCCAACCGGTCGTCATCGGGTGGCTTTCAACTGGAATTAATCAAGGACGCAATTCCCGGTTGTGCCCTCGCAGTGGTGCATGCAGAGGTTGACGATGCCAAAGATGCCGAACTCTCCGCTATCTCGACTTCCGATCTTCAATCCACCCACGACCGGCTTTCCAAGGACTCATGTCTCTGGTCCCTGCTTCGTCATTCCATGAGCCGTGGATTTCCTCATCATTCGATTGGTGAACTTTCCGAGGCTTCCTTCTTTGGGAAGAGCAGAATGGATGGCAAATCCTACCTCTGGTTTACCTGGCCTGAAATTGAAAACATCCAGGAAGGAGCGGTTGCTTCCACCGAAAAACCGGGGCAGTAGTGTGCCCGTGTCGGGCCGGTGGTCGGTTCTCCAAAGCCCTGACTTGAGAAGAGATCACCTTGGTAATGAGCTTTTGATAATGGAAGCGTTTCGTAGGGCTGGTGCCGTACGCAAGCCGACGAGGAAGAAGATGCCCACCTTCTCTTCGCCCAGAAGCGATACCGCTCCAAAAGAAAGTGATCCAATTGGTCCGAGGAAGCCTGGGGAGTTTCTGTAGGTTCCCACTGAGCATGAATCATTGATTCCTCCCCACCCCGTCGCCTGCTACAGTATTGCATGTGCCCATCGCCCGAATCCCCATCCCTGCTGATTTGGGCGGAGTTGTAGCGCAATCCATAGAGCATGCGTGCCCCCATAACACCTAGTGGATCGGTGGAATCGAGGGAGTAAAACCATACCCCTATTCGTCCATCTTTGTGGCGGACATAGGTGCGCAAATTGACCTCCCAGAAATCACTCCAACGCAAGCAGGTAAGGGGGCGGATTCGTAGTCCGGTCAGGCGAAAGGCTACTACGCTCAACCAAGCCTTACCCCGGCAAAGATCGGCGGTGAGGTCGCCTGGCAGGCTCGCTTGTACAACCTTGGGGTCTGCCTCATAGTGCAAAAGGACAAGGTCTTCCCACCGTTGGGACATAAAACGGTCAAGGAATATAAGGGTCGAACTCATCTATTAAGCTCGATAGACGACGAAATAAAGTAGTTTAGCCAGAAGGAAAGATCTCGTCCAACTTCTCTCTCCGATAGCTGAATATGCGCTCCAAGGTACGGCGGACAAAGAGCAGGTGGGCGATCGATCCAAAAATACCGAAGGGCACCTGGTAAATGATCTCATCTGTCATAAGAGTCCCTCCCTCAACTTCTTCCAACTTATGGGTATGGAGCCATAGCTTGTAGGGACCCACCCGTTGTTCATCCATAAAAGAAAACCCTTCGTCCACATACTTGATTTCTGTGAGCCAGGGTGTCCAGCCGAGCAAAGGCACTTTTACTTCATATTCAAGCATAAGGCCGGGATAGGCTTTCTCGGGTGGTTTCCCCTTGATACGAAAGGCCAGATCGGGCGGAGTGATCTGATTTAGATTCTGGGGGACGGAGACAAAATCCCAGAGCGTTTCGCGACTGATAGGAAGAATTTGTTCTTGGAAAAGACGGTGCATATGTCTTGGTCTAATGGAAATTTTTGACAGGGCAACCAGCTTGACCATAACAACAAGCCTACATAAGCTGATCTTATGAACAAAACTGCCCTGCTCCTCCTCGCCCTTTTCTCTCCCTTTATTACTTTTGGACAGGATTTTATCTCTGACTCTGCTGCAATCAAAATTTCATACGGATCCACCCCCGACCGCAAGATTGAAGGAACCAATGACGAGATTGGGGCGAGTCAGTGGGAATTAATGACCCCGCTTTATTACCACAATGGAGGCAACTGGTCCTTTGGAGCTGGACTGCGCTACCAAAGCACGGACATCGATTTTTCCAATGACAAATTACTCAACGAAGATCAATTGCACTCTCTCGAGCTCGCTCTCTTCCTGAGCAAGGACTACTCCGATACACTAAAGGGAATCGCTCTTTTTGTTCCTGGAATGTCAGGAGACTTTGATGCCACCGGCAGTGATGCGATGAACTACATGGCCTTAGCCGGAGTGAGATGGCAGCAAAGTGAGACCTTTCAATGGATTTTCGGAGCCTACTACTCCACTGGCTTTGATGATGATATGTTCCTGCCCGCCGTTGGTTTCATGTGGGAACCATCTGATGATATGGATTTTGTTTTCGCAGGCCCGATCATTCGTTACCGTTACAGTTTGACTGATTCAGTCGATTGGATTTTGGGCGGGCAATTCTCCGGAAACCGGTGGTTAACGGAAGCTGATTATGGTGCAGGAGTTGTCGAAAGGGAATTTGCGATGACCGCCTATCGTTTGTACACCACCGTCCAATGGAACCCATCCGAAAAACACGGAGTTTTTGCCTCCATCGGGGCAGAATTAGGTAGAGAAGTAGCCCTTAAAGGTAATGGTTTAGATATGGATACTGATGTAAAAAGTGCCCCTAGTTTCGAAATCGGATATCGTTTTCGTTTCTAAGAGCTGTTTCCTAGAATTGCATCGGCCGCGTCCAATCCGGAGATAGCTGCCCGCTCCACCCGTTCACCCCCGAACCCATCCCCTGCTAGAGTCAATGCAATCTCAGGCTGGTGATAATGGGTCGCACCAAAGGTCTGCAATGGCTTGGCAAATCCCCAACGGTGAGAAACAAAAGAGATCACCTCAGCGCCCATCACCTCCTGTGCAGAGCCAATCAGATCAGGTGCCCACTCCTCTGCAGGAACCTCCCAATTATGTTCTGAAAATTCCGCCGAACTGTGCAGGGTAATTGCGGGTCGCTCGGATATACCCTTGATATGATTGTCCGAAAGCCAGTCGATATGATCTGCTGGATGGGTCACCGCCCCAGGGTGAACGAGGTCGGAAGGCCGGTCGAGAATGCCGAGCAGGGCGAGGCAGCGGGTATGACGAATCTTTCTCAGCCCAGTCATAGCATCCACCCCCAGATCGAGATTACTCCGTTCAAACAACTCAAGCATCTGTACCGAAGGCATGGTAATGACCAGATGATCGGCCGTCAGCACCCTCAGCGCCCCTCCACGCTCATAAATCTTCCACCTTGGACCCTGCTCGATTTTCTCAACAAAAAAATTTAAGGCGAGAGAACAGCCTTGGGTCAGGGACTTGGCCGGACCGGTCATCCCAGACTTTCCACGGTATCTCATATCGGTTGGTAAATCCGTACGACCCGGTACCTGATCGTACCAGGGAACCACTCGGTCTTCTTTGATCCATCGCTGGTTCAATCTTTGCAGGCGATCATCACGGGCGGTAAAGAACTGGGCACCATGATCAATCCGTGCACCCTCCATCCGCCGGGTGGCCATACGACCGCCCACACCCCGCCCCTTTTCCACCACCGTAACCTTGTGCCCAGCCTGACTCAGGGTAAATGCACAAGAAGATCCGGAAATCCCAGCACCAATAACAACAATGTCCATAGAAGAACAACTATCCGTTTTTCCTAAAAAGGGAAACCCTTGGCTCCACTAAATGATTTCTTGGTTTTATCCATTCGCGGCAGTAGGTATAGATATTCATGAAAATTAAAGTACGCAGGGCTAATGAACGGGGAACAGCAGAACACGGTTGGTTGCATGCAAATTTCACTTTCTCTTTCGCCAATTACTACGATCCGAACCACTGCGGTTTTCATTCCCTGATCGTGATGAACAATGATATTATCGAACCAGGTGGCGGTTTTCCCACTCATCCCCACAAGGACGCGGAGATTTTTACCTATGTAATTTCCGGTGAACTGGAGCACCGGGACAGCATGGGTAATGGCTCCGTCATCCGTCCGGGCGACTTGCAATACATGAGTGCCGGATCGGGCGTGACCCATAGCGAGTTCAATCCCTCCAAAGAAAACCGTACTGAACTCTATCAAATCTGGATGCTTCCCAACCAATTGGGCGGTGATCCCCGTTACGCGGAAAAGAAACTTGCCGGACGGGAGTGCCCCAATGGATGGACCCTGCTCTTTTCGGGGAATGGAGAGGATGGATCCACCCCCATCCGTCAGGACGCCACTTTTTCTTTTGGGCAGGCAGAT
>JAYOXT010000042.1:0-15231 GCA_038152995.1 Opitutales bacterium | reverse complement strand
CCGCTTCCGGGTGATACTGTACAGAAAATACTGGCTTACCCTCAATCCGCATACCGGATACCGTATCATCATTGAGGTTGTATTCCGTAACCACGGCACCGTGGGCTTCCAATTCTTCCTTAGAGGAGGCAAAGCCGTGGTTTTGTGAGGTGATGGAAACTTTCTCGGTTTCCACATTCTTGACCGGCTGGTTCCCTCCGCGGTGACCAAATTTTAATTTGTAAGTCGATGCTCCGATGGCATGGGTGAGGACCTGATGGCCAAGACAAATCCCGAAAATAGGATATTCATCAATCAACTCCTTGATGGTGGAGTGGGCATAATCGAGAGCGGAAGGATCTCCTGGCCCGTTGGATAAAAAGATCGCGTCCGGGTTGTGCGAGCGGGCTTCCTCGGCGGTGGCATCGGCCGGCAGGACGGTGACCTCAAAACCGCTGCGCCTAAGGTTTCGGTAAATCGCTCGCTTGGCCCCGAAATCAAAAGCAACCAGGCGGTGAACCTGCCCGTCGGATGATTCAGAAGTAGAAAGAGATGTGCCCGGTACGGAGAAGGGTTGGCTGAGTTCACCTGATGCGTCCCAGACGAAAGACTCCTTGCAGGTGACTTCCTTAACGAAGTCCTGACCCACAATACCTTCCCAGTTTTTTGCCCTTTGCAGGGCTTCCTCATCGGAAATATCCTCCGTGCTCAGGCAGGCCTTAAGGGCACCATGTACCCGGATACGCTTGGTTATGGCACGGGTGTCGATTCCCTCAATTCCTGGAATTCCATGTTGTTTGAGATAGTCGGACAAGTTTCCCGTTGCCCGCCAGTTGCTCACCACGGGGCTAAGGTCACGCACCACAAAGCCGGCAACTTTAGGTCCGTCTGATTCCTCATCATCGAGATTGATCCCGTAGTTCCCGATCTGGGGAGTCGTCATGGTGACAATCTGCCCGAAGTAGGACGGATCAGTCAGGGTCTCCTGATAACCAGTCATACTGGTATTAAAAACCGCTTCTCCGGTAACAGTAGTTTTCGCTCCAAAAGCGAATCCGCGAAATAGGCTTCCATCCTCTAGGGCAAGGACGGCGTTTCTTGTTTTGGGTTGCCAACTCATATGCTCGGGATCGCATGCTAAAGGAGCCCCAATGCAAAGCAAACCCGATTTATTCCCAATTTCATGAAAATGAAACAAAGAAGGAAGGAATTTAGCCATCGGTGTTTGACTATACAGGCAAGTCTCCGTACCGAATGAAATATGGGAAATGTCACCGAGCCTTATGATCGTACAAGAACACAAAATGTAGCCCTTCTCAAGTGGTTGGATAAGATGGTTGAAATGTGCCAACCGCAAAGTGTGTGCTGGTGCGATGGATCCGATGCCGAATGGGATGACCTTTGCGGGTTGATGGAGCAGAACGGATCGATGATCCGGTTGGACGGAAAAAAGCGGCCCAACAGTTTCCTTGTCCGTTCCGATCCGCGGGATGTGGCCCGTGTGGAAAGCAGAACATTTATTTGCAGTTATGGACAGGAAGATGCAGGCCCGACCAACAACTGGGAGGAGCCACGGAAGATGCGCACCAAGCTCAGACGCTTATTTAAGGGGTGCATGGAAGGCCGGGTGATGTATATCGTTCCTTTCTGTATGGGGCCATTGGGGTCACCCATCTCCCAATATGGAGTGCAGGTCACAGATTCCCCTTACGCGGTACTTAATATGCGGATCATGACCCGTATGGGACAATCGGTGCTTGATTGCCTGGGGGAAAGGGACTTTTTCATTCCCTGCCTTCATTCGGTAGGAATGCCCCTGTCGGAGGGTGTCGAGGATGTGCCCTGGCCCTGCGACCCGGAGAATACATACATTGTTCATTTTCCTGAACAACGGACCATTGTTTCCTACGGAAGTGGGTACGGTGGGAATGCGTTGCTGGGTAAGAAGTGCCTCGCCCTGCGCATCGCGTCCTGCATGGCCCGCGATAATGAGTGGATGGCGGAGCACATGCTTATTTTAGGGGTTGAAAATCCGGATGGAGAAAAAACCTATGTGGCGGGAGCATTCCCCAGTGCCTGCGGGAAAACCAATATGGCCATGCTGGTACCCCCCGAGAGTATGAAGGGGTGGAAAGTGACCACCGTTGGAGATGATATTGCCTGGCTGAAGCCAGATGAGGATGGTGGAATCAGGGCGATCAATCCGGAAGCTGGTTTTTTTGGAGTGGCTCCGGGTACATCCTGGGAAACCAACCCCAATGCGATGGAGTCGATGAGACAAAACACCATCTTTACCAATGTGGCCCTGACCAGAGACGGCGATGTTTGGTGGGAAGGGTTGACGGAGGAACCTCCGGAAGGTCTGATCGATTGGAAGGGCAATGAATGGAGTCCAGATGCAGGGACTCCGGCAGCCCATCCCAATGCACGCTTTACCGCCCCGGCCAGCCAGTGTCCGACTATCGATAAGGACTGGGAAAATCCCGTGGGAGTGCCCATTTCCGCCTTTGTTTTTGGTGGTCGCAGAATGTCGGATATTCCTTTGGTTTATCAATCCTTTAACTGGAACCATGGGGTATATCTTGGGGCCACGCTCGCATCGGAAACCACTGCAGCCGCTGAGGGAAAACTGGGGAATTTACGCAGGGACCCGATGGCGATGCTTCCCTTTTGCGGATACAACATGGGGGACTATTTCCGTCATTGGATAAGAATGGGTAAGAAACTGGAGACCAAGCCCCGGATCTTTCATGTCAATTGGTTTCGCAAGGATGAGGAAGGGAACTTTCTATGGCCCGGATTCCGTGAGAATATGCGGGTGTTGCGCTGGATAGTGGAACGCACATCGGGCAAGGCCCGTGCAGTGGAAAGCCCACTCGGTTGGGCACCCCGGCAACGGGATCTTGACTGGTCAGGTATGGACTTTACCTATGAGCAATGGGATGCACTCATGAG
Source organism: Opitutales bacterium (assembly GCA_038152995.1). GTDB lineage: Bacteria > Verrucomicrobiota > Verrucomicrobiia > Opitutales > Seribacteraceae > Chordibacter. The sequence goes on along the minus strand of JAYOXT010000042.1, from coordinate 12,297 downwards.
TATTGATCCAGAAAGTCTGCGTATGCAAACGCTGAGGCACGAGGAGTTATTCCTGCAACTATCCGAATATCTCCCCAAGGAAATGCTATTTGAGCGGGAACTTTTAGTTTCTAGACTTTAACTAAGCTACTTGTCCGGCAGCAGGCTGATTTTTACTCCATCGATAAAAGATGGAGGAGAGTACACCCACAGAAACCGCCATATTGGCGATCTTCATCAAGACACCTCCGGCTTTTTGGTCCTCCAGCGGAGTAAGGTTCAAAATACGCTCGGCATAAAAATAGGTATCGTACAACACATCTTTCGAAAAGGTAAGAATGGCAAAGATCGGAGTTTGTCCAAGCATAAGGGCGAGCACATAGAGCATTTGTGGACCAAATTGGATGCTCGGGATTCGGTTGGAGGGTGCACAGATAGGCCACCACATCAGCAACGAGACAAAAAACATTGAGAGGTGTTCGGCCATGTGGATAGTTTTGTCCCGGATGGCAGCTTCATAAAATACGCCCACATGCCAAAAGGAAAAGACCAGAGTGAAAAGGAGACCGGCAATAATTGGATGGGTCAGAAAACGGAGACTTCCTTCAAGCACAGGGCGATTACTTAAAAATTGATCTACCAATGGAGCAGGCATGCCAAGCAGGATAAATAGGGGGCAGACATACATGAGGATGTTGTGCTGTACCATGTGGGCAGAAAAGAGAAAATTCTCGCCCAGTGCATCAAGCGGGGACCCAACCGCGAGATAAAAGGTGATTAACCCGGCGGCAAACCAAAGAGATTGCCTGGTGGAGTGAGGAAGGTTGGTGCAGGTTTGGGAACGGTAGGGGCCGCAAAGAAGGGCGTATGCCCACCCCACAAAGAGGATTCCTCCAATCAGAGCCGGTTCAGTATGCCAATGAAGTAAGGTGACTGGAGAGTTGATCATGCCGTAGGATTTCCTAGCGGTAAAACTGCCCCAGGCAAGGGCAGGAGGGGAAGGGAAGACCTATTGGACCTCCGTCCAGAATGCTTCGGATCGGACTTTGATACGGAAGTCAGCGGTGGAAGCGGTAGTTGCGAGAAGAGCGGTAGTGGATTCTTCAATTTCTTCATCGCCGTCTGGGTGGGAGAGATGAAAATAGGGGTTTTCCGGATTTTTGGAATTGATCTCGATCATATCAGCACCACCCGTGATTCGGAAAGTGATGGCGTGGGGAACTCCATCCACTTTTTTCCAGTGCTTGGGCTCAAAGCTCTTGTTGGAGATATGATCTTTTCTGGCCTGAAAGTAGGCCTCGCCTTGCAAGACATAGTCACTGGCTTGATAAGAATGATCGGCCTCCCACGCATCTTCGATCTTGGCGACCTCGAACTTCTCGACCACGGGATGAGAGTCGGCCATGTAAATCACAGCAAAATAGGTACCCAGGGCGATGATTAAGCCCATTAGAAAAAGGATGGTGTTGAGAATTTTGTCCCACTTAAGATGCATAAACCACCATACCACCCCGAAGAACTTGATGATAGAGGTGGCAAATAACACACCAATGATCGAAGCACTCTCAAATGTCTTAACATAAATAATCACAATCTCTACGCCAGTGATGGCGACAAGAAACATGGATAAATTAAAAAATGTGAAGAAGCGTTTGCTTTCTTCTGCTACTGGGTCTTCGGAATGTCCGCTCATGATTTTATAAATTAAAATGAAGTGGGATTACATGGCATATTCCATCAGGTAAATGACGGGGAAAATAATGATCCATACAATATCAACAAAGTGCCAGTAAAGACCGCAAATTTCCACATCCAGGGCATGAGCGGTGCTCATTTTACCTGTAAAGGAGTATGCGAGCCAACCTAGCAGCCAAAAGACGCCAATGGCTACGTGCGTGCCATGTGTGCCGGTGAGAACATAGAAGGTCGACCCAAAGACATGGGGTTCCCCCCGGTAGGTGGAAAGAGTGAGCTCGTTGCCAGGAGCATGCACGAAATGAGTGAACTCATAAACCTGGCAGGCAAGAAAGATCGAACCAAAAACGATAGTGCCGAAGAGCATCCAGCGGGTGCTGTTGAGGTTTCCCTTGTGAATGGCAGAAACCGCAAGAGCCATGAAGAGAGAACTAGCGAGCAGAATGAAGGTACTGAAAGAAGTCAGTTCGATATCGAAAACATCCCGGATGTCCAAGTAGTTACCACCTACGGTAGCGGAGATCTTACGATAAATTAAATGGGTGGAGATCAGGGTGCCGAAAAACATACAGTCGGAACCGAGAAAGGCCCACATCAGGACTTTTTTATTGGGAATACCTGTGCTGGTTACAGGTTCGTGATGCTCAAGGGCGTGTGCACTAGCGTCGCTCATAATGAAAAATTAAAAATTAGGATAGAGTAAAAAATTATTCTTCGTCTTCTTTGGGGAATAAGTGGTACCCACCAGGACCTTCCAATGCCCACATGATGATACCGGTAATCATCACAACTCCTCCAATGATTGGGTAGGTGTAGTCGCGAACGAGTTCGCCGCTTGGGCTAATGTCACGATGGAAGAGCATGCCAATCGTAAGTCCAAATAAGCCCAATGCTGTAACTAAGGGCCACCAGGACCGATCAGGCATGTGGACACCATGATCGTCCAGAGGCTCCTTTTCGGACTGATTCTCCTTAGTTCCATAATTGTTTTCCCATGCTTGGTCGCGAGCTTTGATGATGGGGGTGCGGGCGAAATTGTACTCCTTGACAGGGGAGGAAAGCGTCCACTCGAGTGTGCGGGCATCCCATGGGTTTTTCCCAGAGGGTTTGAGCTTTTTGTTAAAGAATGAGTTTACGAACTGATAGATTCCAATAACAATTCCAACGCCCAAGATAAAGGCACCTATGGTGGCAATTTGATTCCAAGTCTCGAACCCGTGACCCTCGTTGTAGGTGTGGGTGCGTCGGGGTTGACCGATCATACCCAAGTAGTGCATGGGGAAGAAGGTAAGGTTGAACCCTATGAACATGAGGGTGAAAACAAATTTCCCCAGCTTTTCGTTCATCATGCGACCAGTCATCTTGGGTAACCAGAAGTAGAAACCGCAGAACAGACCAAAGAGGGCACCACCGATCAAAACATAGTGGAAGTGAGCAACCACGAAATAAGAGTCCTGATGCTGGGCATCGATGGGCACGGAGGAGTGCATAATGCCGGTGAAGCCACCGATCATAAACATGGTGATAAACCCAAGGGCGAAGAGCATCGGAGTGTCAAAGCGAATACGACCGCCCCACATGGTGCCGATCCAGTTGAAGATTTTTACTCCGGTGGGTATGGCAATTAACATGGTAAGCATGGCGAACGCAGAAGTGGCTACCACACCCATACCGGTAGTGAACATGTGATGGCTCCAGACCGCAAATCCCATGAAACCAATGACTGCACCGGAAAAAACGATTAATCCGTAACCAAACAATGGTTTGCGGGAGAAGACAGGAATGACCTCGGAAACAATACCCATCGCAGGAAGGATAAGAATATAAACCTCGGGATGACCAAAGATCCAGAAGAGGTGCTGCCAAAGGTGCGGTTTGCCGCCCTCCAGAAAATCAAAAAAGTTAGTACCGTAAGTCCGGTCAAACATCAATTCCACTAAAGCGATAGTAATTGCTGGAAAGGCCAAAATGATGAGAAAGCTGACAATCAAAGTCATCCAGGTGAACACGGGAAGCCTCATCATGGTCATGCCAGGGGCACGCATGTTGATAATGGTGGTGATAAAGTTGAAGGAAGCGAGCAAAGAGGCGACCCCAAGGATTTGAAGAGAAAAGATCCAGAAGTCCGGTCCCATGTCCCCTATGACTTCCGCGAAGCGGGTATCGGTAAGGGGAGCATATCCAAACCAGCCAATTGCAGGCGATCCCCCAGTGAAGAACCAACTGAGATTAAGGATCAGTCCTCCAGCAATAAAGCACCACAAGCTGAGCGTATTCATGCGGGGAAAGGCGACATCCCGGGCACCGATCTGTAGTGGCATGATGAAATTAAAGAATGCAGCACTTAAGGGCATGATGACCAGGAACACCATGGTCGTTCCATGCATAGTGAACATTTGATTGTATTCACGGTTGGTCAGTACCGACATGTTGTGATCCCAAAGCTGGGAGCGGATGAGAAGAGCTTCAATACCGCCAATGATTAGAAAAAAGAGAGCGGTAAGACCGTACATCAGCCCGATCTTTTTGTGATCGATGGTGGTAAGCCAGTCCACCAGACCGGTGGTGTGCTGTCCGGGTCGTGGGAAGACCTGGGTCTTCGCCTTGTTTTCGGTTTCGGGAGCGAGGTACTTGATCGATTCAGTGGCCATAGCAATTCTTTGGGTTAGTCAGTACTGATAAGGGAGTTAGGATTGCCCGAGTAAGTAGGCGATGAGTTGATTCACTTTCTCATCGTCATCCTGGAGGTTGCGCAAAGGGTGGCGATCGTCGACCCCTTCTCCATTCCACATGAGGTTTCCATATTTGATATCATTTGAATTCTTGAGCCACTTGGACAAGCTCTCCTCATCATTGCGCATCCAACCGGCGGCAAGGGAGGTGCGGAGGCCGTAGAGGGTAAGGTTGGGTCCTTTAGCACCAAGGCCGGTGCGGTTGACCGCGTGGCACTGTACACATTGGAGGGAGCCGAACAACTGTTTACCCAACTCATAGTCGTCGGAATGGGCCTTTTCCCATGCACCCGGATTAAGTTGGGGGGATTGACCTGGAGCAGTCTTGCGGATGGAACGGTATTCCCGGTTTGCACCGGAGCCAAGTTTGGGATCTGCAAATGATACAACATCTCCCTTATTATAAGCAGACTGAGGGTCAAATGGCTTGGTTTGGAGGTTGGGATTCTGGGCGTTTTGAAAGCGTTTCACCCAGTGATCAAAATCCTCATCGGTTTGTGCCAGGGCACGGAAGGACATGTAGGCGTGAGAATTTCCGCAATATTCGGCACATTGCCCGTAAAAAAGACCGCCGACCGGTTCAAACTCGTCAGTAAACTTTTGCTTGGCGAAAACCTGAGCACGCATTTTTCCATCATGCACGGAGGGCATAGCCGTTGCGGTGTCGGAATCACCGACAATTTTGTTTTGGTCAGCTATGAACCACATAAAGTTTTCCTGACCGGGCATTAAGTCCATTTTACCAGCGAGCTTAGGAACCCAAAAACTGTGAATCACATCTTCGGTACGAAGGTTAATACGAACCGCCTTGGATGCGGGGAAGACAAGTTCGTTGGCAGTAACGATTCCAAACTGGGGATATTCAAATACCCAGAAGAATCTCTTCCCGGTCACATTCACGGTGATGGCACCATCAATTTGACTGCGATCGAGACCAAGTTTTTCGAGATGCTCAGCATTGTTGGCATCGGGCACCCGATTCAGCAGGACCACTCCCTGCAGGGTGGGCACGGCGAGGATGACAAGAATGATGGCGGAAGCGATGATCAGGCCGGTTTCCACCATGGAGTTTCCATGGGACTGGGGAGGCACCTCTTTGGCCTCTTCGGCCGTTTTGGCTCGGTATCTCCAAAGTACATAGAGGAGACAGCCCCCGACCGCACAGAAAAGAAAGATGGTGATCCAGACGGAGAGCATGAAGACATCGTATTGGTTCTGAGCCACGAGTCCCTTGGGGTCGAGGGCAGACTGTTTGTGGTCAATGCGGGAGCAACTACCAGCGAGCATGAGGAGGGCACCGACCATGAGGTGCCGGAAGGAGAGGAGTTTTGGTAGAATCGAGGTCATGGTAAAATTAGAGATATCTGTCGATCACAAGAGCGGCAAGCAGGAGAGGGAGATAGATAATGGTTACAAAGAAAAGTTTTTTTGCAGATTGATCGCGGTTGGCAGAAATTAAAAACCTGAAGGCAGGGATGAGAAGATAAAGAGAGAGAAACAGGGCGGAGGCAAGATAGAAGGTGCCTGGCGTGGATTGTTGAAGGGGTAAAAAGTAAGGGGAAAATACGAAAGCGGTAAGAAGGACGGAGTAGAAGAGGCTCTTGCGGGCAAGGGCACGACCATCTGAGTCACCCAGCTGATGGAGCTTAAATCCGCCTTTGGAGTAATCATCACGGAAATTCCATGCGATGGCCATGAAGTGAGGTAGTTGCCAAGTAAAGAGGATGCCGAAGAGAATCCAACCATAAGTGGTGGGGGCACCCTCTGCCGCTACCCAACCGATCAGGGGAGGCAGGGCACCCGAGACAGCACCAATTTCCGTGGCGTAAGGACTGCGTTTTTTAAGAGGCGTGTATAAAAGCAGGTAAACCGCCAAAGTGGCGAGGGTAAGAATGGCAGCCCATGGATTGGTTCCTGCCCAGAGGATGTAGAGACCCAGAGAGGAGAGCGCGATACCAAAGAAGACCGCGAACTCAGGAGAAACCAGACCAGCAGGAAGCGGGCGGGAAGCCGTTCGTGCCATTAAAGCGTCCTCACGACGCTCCATCCATTGATTAAGGGAAGCAGCTCCTCCGGCAGCAAGGGCCGTACCGATGGTCAGGGAAACAAAGATCGAAAAGTCAGCCTGCAAAGGCTCGCGGACAAGGTAGCCAAGGGAGGCAGTGAAAACAGAAAGTAGACTAAGTCTTGGTTTGGTAAGTTCGTACATTCCATGCAAAGAGAAACCCGGCGAACTTGAAAGCGAGCCGGGGTGGGGCTTGGCTGGTATGGGTTTTCCTAGACTCACGTCAGAAGAATTTCTAATCGTCTGATTATGATTTGGCAAACAAAAGCAATCAAGGTGATAGGGTTATTATTAAGGATTGAAAGCTCAGCTAATAATTGGGTGCAGTTTATTTTAATAGGTACATCAAAGAGAACTTAGGTTGCGATGATGAAATAAGAACCCTTTAGTTCTAAGTACATATTTTTCAGTGGGATTGAAATTGCATGAAGAACGATTCCGCAATAGGACTCGAACCGTGAAATTTCCCCTCATCCTTTTGACCCTGCTTCTTTGCTTACACTCGTCCTGTAGCACGGATAGCAAACATACCCCAGGGGGGAGTTCGACTCTTGAGGGAAATCAGATTCGGGCCTCGGTTATCCATGTTGATGCAAATACCAGTTCTGTCCGTACCGAGGTTCTAGCCTGCGGAAAGCTTTTGCACGGAGAGTGGGGTCAATTCTCAGGATTTGAGACTACTTTTTCGGTACAACCTGGCGATATTGAATTGCTGTCTTCGAAGAAAACCTTCCGGGCTCGGGTGAACACCAGTCAGTCCAAAGGGGGGGCGAAGGTTTATTTTTTGAGCGAAGTATGGCCAGATGACCGGGCGGAGCGTATCCGGGTTAATAATGTCAACAGGTTATTGAGGCGGGATACCCTCAGCCTTGGGGACGACCTGATTCGTTCGGTGGGGGATAGCCTGCCACCGTTTGCTCTTTACGATCAGGATGGCCAGGTTCTGACCACCGATTACTTTGACGGGTCGGTTACTGTGCTGAACTTTATCTTCACCCGCTGCTCAATCGCTGAAATGTGTCCAGCGTCCACCCTGCGGATGAAAAAATTGCAAGAGCTGGCTAAGCAGACTCAACTGCCCCATGTTCGTTTTCTTTCCATTACCCTGGATCCTCTATTCGACACTCCGGGCATTCTTAAATCCTACGCTGAAGCCTATGGATTAGATGAGGGGAATTTCCGGTTGGGAACTGCTAACAAAAAGGTGATCGATGACCTTACCCGACAATTCGGTATCTTTCGCAAAAATGTTGAGGATCTTCCCTTGGACCACACCATGCGTACGATGATCATCAATTCGAAAAGGCAGATCATCTATCAGTTTCCTGGCAGTCATTGGGCAGTGGAAGACTTTCTCAACCGCCTGCCCGAAGGAGTGGAGGGATAACCCAATGCTACCCGTGCTGACATCCAAACTATCTCCACTGTACCTGGGGGTTCCTTTCATAGCACTGTATTTCTTTTTGAGGGCCCTACCGGTGGAACCCTGCGATTTTCTCCACGAAGAGACCTACAATTTGGAAGGGGAATTGGACTACTGTGGACCGGGAGATGCGGGCTTTATCGATCTTTCAGTGCGCCGGTGGCCGATGAGCCTCGACTTCAGGCCCCTTGACCGCTTGGAGATTGGAAAGCCCTGCCGCTTTGAATTAAACATCAAGCAGGCAGATGGTTCCCCTCTGGCAGGCAAGGATGTCGCTCTCAGCCACACCCGTAAGATTCACCTGCTTGCCATCGATCCAAGTCTGGAGGATTATCAACACCTGCACCCGGAACCCGATCCCTTGTTTGATGGGATTTGGAGATTTACTCTCACTCCGAAGCGAGCAGGGAATTACCAGGTTTACTTAGACTTGATTCCACTGCGGAGTCCTCGCCGTGTGCTATTGGGGGCATCTTTTGCCGTTCTGGGGGAAAAGATTGCTCCCGTTTCCCGAACCGATGGGTCAGTGTTCAGGATCGGGAACCGAACCTACCACCTTGACACTATGCCTCAGCAGAAAGAGGGTGCAGAAATATTTTTCAAATTTTCTGCGAAGGATGAGAATGGGGAGAATTTGCCTCTCAAGCCCGTGATGGGAGCCTTTGCTCATATGGTCGCTTTTGACTCGGCGAAGGATGGGTTTGCCCATTTGCACCCCTTGGAATTTGAGCCCCCCAAATCTACTGAAGATGCATGGGCTGGACCTTTGACCTTCAGCTTTAAATCGCCATCTTCGGGACAATACCGCTTCTGGGCACAAGTCAAAGTGGGCGATGACCTGGAGGAAAGCTTCCTTCCATTTGACTTAAAAATTTAGTCCTACAAATTTTCTTTTCGCTGCCATCTGCGGAGCAGGAAATCATCGTTTTCCTCCAAAACCTCCACGGGCTCGAAACGGTCTCGGTATGGGGGAAAGAAGGCATCCCCATCGGGAACATTTTGCCGGACTTCGGTTAAATAGAGTTCATGGCACAGGGGAAGGGCCAAGGAATAGATTTCGCCTCCGCCAATGATAAATAGGGTGTCGTTGGGCTCAATTTGTGCCCTTACCTCTTCGAGGCTTTTAAAAACCTGCATCCCCTCCTCATTTTTTGCCGTCCGGCTAAGTACCCAATTTTGCCTTTCGGGAAGGGCTCGGGGTAAGGACTCCCATGTTTTTCTTCCCATGAGCACGATGTGCCCGAGGGTGATTTTTTTGAACCATTTCAGGTCGCCGGGCAGACGCCATGGAAGGTCGCCTCTGCGGCCAATCACTCCATCCTCTGATACCGCAACGATGGCCTTGTAGGGAAAAGCATTCAAACCGCAATGGGGGCTTTGATGGCGGGATGGGGATCGTATTCAACCAGCTCAAAATCCTCAAAGTGAAAGTCAGTAATTTCCTTCTGGTTGCCGTGAATGAGCATGGTTGGCTTGGGGCGGGGCGTTCGGGAAAGTTGTAATTCTGCCTGTTCACGGTGATTGGCATATAGGTGCAGATCACCAAAGGTGTGCACAAATTCATGGGCTTGCAGGTTGCATATTTTTGCAATCATCATCGTGAGGAGGGCATAGGAGGCGATGTTGAAGGGAACGCCGAGAAAAAGATCGGCACTGCGTTGGTAGAGTTGGCAACTCAGTTTTCCATCCGCCACATAGAATTGAAAAAGGGCGTGACATGGGGGGAGGGCCATGAGGTGAAGTTCGCCAGGATTCCATGCACAGACCAAGTGTCTCCTGCTGTCCGGATTTTCCCGGATTGAGCGGATCACCTCTTCGATTTGGTTTACTGACCCCTCTCCGTCAGATTTCCTCCAATCAGTCCACTGCGCTCCATAAACCCGGCCAAGGTCTCCGTTTTCGTCCGCCCACTCATCCCAGATACTCACCTTATTTTCCTGAAGGTAGCGGACATTGGTATCCCCATTGAGAAACCAGAGAAGTTCATGGATAATCGAGCGGAGGTGAAGTTTTTTGGTTGTGAGGAGAGGGAATCCATCATGTAGAGAAAACCTTGCCTGCTCGCCAAAAACAGACCAGGTTCCCGTGCCCGTACGATCATCCCGATAGACCCCGTGATCCATAATGTGCCGTAGCATATTTAAGTAGGTTTTCATATTCCGTTCTTATTATTTCTTGTAAGAGATGGTGCTAGCTTTTACTCTTCTTATCCATGAGTGCTTTCCTAAAGTCGAGGCTATCCTTATCCTTGGGTGCACTATTGTCATTTTTTCTGTCCTCTGTATCCGCCCAACAGAAAGCGAATGACTTTACCAAGCGGGTGCAGGCATTTGATGGGAAATTGAGCTCGCTTAGTAGTCGATCCTCCTCCCTTCAGAAAATGAACTCTTTCTCGCAAAAACGATTTACTATCCGGGAGTGGCCTTCAAAATATTCCTCATTTGGCGGGAAAAGATTCAGGGATCAGCAGACCAACGAATGGTCGGTTAAAAGGGTAGACGCAGAGGTCTTGCCTGTAGAGACTCCCCTCAACGATAAAAGAGCTAGGGAAAATCAGATGAAATTAGATGAGCACTTTATTGAAAACAGGCAGCCCGCCGCCCAGTCCGTCGAATTTAGAGACGCCTATTATGCCCAGTTGGAGAAGAGAGTAGATGACTGGATGTCCAAGGTGAACAATATGTCTTTGCAGGACATCAACCGCTATCAGTTTCGCAAAGGTCGTCCATCAAAGCCCGGGTTTCCCGTGCAGCGTGCAGGGGCTGGAATGGGTGACTCTTCCCCCAGTGAAACCAAGGTGGTGGATTCCGGTCTTCCCGAAAAAGTCAAACGATCCTCTTCCCTGCCGGCACAAAAATATTGGATGAGTCCTAGGAAGATGGAGACCCGCAGTCGGGAGCTTCCGGAGGTAAAAAGCGACTCTCCGCCTGCAAAAAATTTCAAATCCGCTCCCCAGCCCTTATTGGGCCCGAAAGAGATTCGGGTTCATGTTGGGGCAGGGGATTGATTATCGCTTGCTAACTTCTAACCAGTTTATAATATAACCAACCTTTTATTGTAACGGACGGCTAGCTCAGTTGGTTAGAGCGACTGGTTTACACCCAGTAGGTCACAGGTTCGAGTCCTGTGCCGTCCACCACTACCTATCACTATGCGACATATAATCTCTGTTATCGTTGAAAACAAATTTGGCGTCCTTGCCCGGATAGCCGGATTGTTCAGCGGGCGTGGATTTAATATCGATACCCTCAATGTTGCCCCGACTCATACCGAAGGAAGGTCAAGAATTACCGCCACCTTAAATGGGGATGACAAAGCTCTGGATCAATGTATCAAGCAGCTCGACAAGCTCATCGATGTAATCGAGGTGGTGAACTACCATGGGGATGAAGCAGTGGGCAGGGAATTGGTGTTGCTCAAAGTAAACGCAGACTCCAAGACCCGTCCCGAAATTACCCAGATTTGCGATGTCTTCCGTGGAAAAATTATCGATGTCGCCCCAGCTAGCCTGATCATTGAAGCCACTGGAAACGAAAATAAAATCAAAGCATTCCTCAGCCTTCTAGAGTCCTTCGGCGTTTCAGAACTTGCACGAACCGGAGTGGTTTCACTGAGGCGGGGAATGAGCGAAGATTGATTCCCTCAAAACTTTTCTACTACCTAATTACAAAATAATACAGCAATGCCTGCGAAAGTATATACGCACAAGGAGGCTAAGATTACTCCTTTGAAAAAGAAAACGCTCGCCGTTATCGGTTACGGCTCCCAAGGACATGCCCATGCTCTTAATTTGAAAGAGAGTGGATTAAATGTGATCATTGGTCTTTACAAGGGAAGCAAGTCCATTCGGGTAGCAAAGCGCCAGGGCTTTGAGGTCTTCGAGGTCGCTGAAGCGGTTCAAAAAGCCGATGTTATCATGGTCGGAGTACCTGATATGAAGCAGGCTGAGGTCTATGAAAACGAGATCAAACCCAACCTTTCCAAGGGCAAAACCCTCCTCTTTACCCACGGATTTGCGATTCACTTTGGTCTGATTAAACCTCCCCGCGGGGTCAGCGTGATTATGGTAGCCCCCAAGGGTCCTGGTCATTTGGTTCGCTCTCAGTTTAAGGAAGGAAAGGGCGTGCCTGCACTCTTTGCTGTACTGAAGGGTTCTGCTAAAGATTCGAAGAAAATTGCCTTGGCTTGGGCGGCAGGAGTGGGCGGTGCCCGTGCTGGTATTTTGGAGACTACCTTTAAGGAAGAGACAGAAACCGATCTTTTTGGAGAGCAAGCCGTTCTTTGCGGTGGAGCTTCTGCATTGGTGCAGGCTGGTTTTGAGACTTTGGTCGAAGCGGGATATGCTCCTGAAATGGCCTACTTTGAGTGCTTGCATGAACTGAAGCTCATTGTCGACCTGATGA
>JAYOXT010000041.1:0-15471 GCA_038152995.1 Opitutales bacterium | reverse complement strand
TCATCGGTCACAATCATGAATTCCATGTTTAGTGGAGCTTCTGCTTTTAACCAACCAATTGGAGATTGGAATACATCATCGGTCACATCCATGAATTCCATGTTTAGTGGAGCTTCTGCTTTTAACCAACTTATCGGAAATTGGGATGTTTCTTCGGTCACCAATATGGAACTAATGTTTAGTGGAGCGTCATCGTTTAACCAGCCGATTGGTAATTGGGACACTTCCTCAGTTACCAAAATGACATCGATGTTTAATGCCGCTACTTCATTCAACCAACCACTTGGAGGTTGGGACACATCAAATGTTATCGATATGGGTGAAATGTTTTACGGAGCGACGGCATTTAATCAGGCGATCGGGCATTGGAATACCTCCTCTGTCACTGGTATGAATACTATGTTCAGTGAGGCTGAGTCTTTTAATCAGGATCTTTCTGGTTGGGATACATCTTCGGTTGTCGTGATGAATAGAATGTTTGAATACGCATCCGCATTTAACGGAAATATTGCAACTTGGAATACATCCTCCTTGGTAAATATGAATGCTATGTTCCGATACACCGACAACTTTAATCAAGACTTGAGTGACTGGAATGTATCCTCGATGACAAATCTATATTTTGGAGTTGAAGTCAGGGCATTATCCAACCTAAACAAGCGTGCCATCCATCTCGCCTTTTCTGCCAATGAAAACTGGGATATGGACTGGAGACCACACCTGGCCAACTCCGCCCCAATCGACCTCAATTCGTCCACCGCACTTACGCTCACCGAAAATCAACCAGTCGGCACCTTCATCGGTGAATTCAATGCCACCGATCTGGAAGGGGATGCCATTACATACCACCTGCCCGCAGGGGAAAATAATAACTCCCTGTTCAGTATGGAAACGAACGGGACGCTCCGAAGTGCAGCCACCCTCGACTACGAAACCCACAGTTCTTACATCATCACGGTACAGGCAAAGGATGAATACAACGCAACAAGCGAACAAGACTTTATCGTAAGTTTGGAGGATGATCTTTCGGATAACCTGGTTGAATTAAAGAGAACGCGCATCTTATCCAAAATTAATCAGGGAGAGTCCCTATTTGTTAGTGTGAGTGTGGAGGGTGAAGTTTCTGTGCTTGTGCGGGCCTTGGGCCCCTCTTTATCCAGTGAGGGAATATCCGACGCAGCGGTTGATCCTGCATTGAGTGTGTACAATATAGAAAGCGTAGAAATTGCCACCAATGATGATTGGCAGAGAGGTGCAAATTCTTCCACCCTTACTTCGCTGGGAGAGGCACCCACAGAAGATTATGAAGCTGCCGAGATTATCTCCCTACAAAGTGGTACCTACACCGTGGTGCTAAGTGAATGGCAATTGGGCGGGAGTGTTGCCCTGGAGTTGGTCAACCTGGATCCTGACGGGCGGGGCAGAATTGTTTCCCTGAATACAACGGGTCGTGTAAGTGCAGGGGGTAGATACAGCCAAGCGGTTGAATTGCACGGGGCCTTAGCAGGTAGGTTTCTCAGTATGGCCAAGGGGAAGGAAACCTTAGAGGCCTACGGTATAACCGATGCCCTGACCAATCCCGCACTTCATCTGTTTCGAAAGGATGAAAACGAGCAAGCGTGGGAACTGCTCGCCGAAAATGATGATTGGGAGGAGCACTACCGGTCCACTGAGGTGGGGCAATCTCCGCAAAGTTCTGCCTCGGGCTCGAAAGAAGCGGCATTGGTTGCCGACCTGGTGGCAGGTGAATACCTGTGGCTGGCCGAAGATGTAAATGCATCGGTTTCCGGGTTTATCGATTTTACCTGGTCGGAGTACGGGGCGGGAGATTCATCTTATGGCTTTGCCCCAGTTGAGTTGGGTAGCCTGTCCACCTTATCGGTGGAAGAGAACCAGGATGTGGGTACCCTGGTGGGCGAGTTCAATGCCACCGATCCGGATGGGGATGTGGTAACTTACCACTTCGTAAGTGGGGAGAATAATAACTCCTTATTCAGTCTGGATCTCAATGGAACTTTACGCTCGGCGAGTACCTATGATTACGAAGGGTATCCACATTTAGTCGTGGAAATATTAGCCCGGGATAGCCGGGGAGCCGAAGTGATGGGAGAATTTGTTGTCCACATTGGAGACCTGGATGATGAAGCCCCGGTAATTGCGCTCAACGGGGATGATTACATCACCCACGAAGCGGGGGATGCTTACATCGATGCCAATGCCAGTTGGTCAGATAATGTGGATGGTAGCGGGGTGGTAACCGCAGAAGGTGAAATCGATATTTTCACGCCCGGGGGCTATGTTTTGAGCTACAGTTACACCGACCAATCCGGCAATGCTGCAGTCACGGTAACCCGTACAGTCCATGTGGTGGATACGACGATTCCGTTAATCACGCTGAATGGAGACAATTATCTCACCCACGAAGCGGGTGGTGCTTACCATGATGCGAATGCGACCTGGGCAGACATTGTGGACGGATCGGGCGTGGTCGTGGGCACGGGAGAAGTGGATGTGTTTACGCCCGGTACTTATGTTTTGAGCTACAATTACTCCGACCAATCCGGCAATGCGGCAGTCACCATAACCCGTACAGTCCATGTGGTGGATACGACGATTCCGTTAATCACGCTGAATGGAGACAATTATCTCACCCACGAAGCGGGTGCTGAGTATATCGATGCGAATGCGATCTGGACTGACATCGTGGATGGAAGCGGTGTGGTTTTTGCGACGGGGGAGGTGGATACATTAGCACCTGGAGAATATGAACTTTTCTATAACTATACGGATACAAATGGAAACACTGCGGAAGAAGTAATACGAATTATCCAAGTAGTGGATACAACTGCACCTGTGATCGTGCTTACGGGGGATAGTCAAATAACCATCGAGGCGGGCAGTAGTTACAGTGATGCTGGAACCTTGTGGACAGATATTGTGGACGGGGAGGGCACGGCCGTTGTGACGGGAGATGTGAATCCACAAAATCCAGGTACTTATATTCTAAGTTATTCCTACACAGACGCGGCGGGTAATATAGCTGAGGAAATTGCTCGTGTG
Source organism: Opitutales bacterium (assembly GCA_038152995.1). Taxonomy (GTDB): domain Bacteria; phylum Verrucomicrobiota; class Verrucomicrobiia; order Opitutales; family Seribacteraceae; genus Chordibacter. Next base: position 12,411 of record JAYOXT010000041.1, on the reverse strand, counting down.
GTTGCGGTGGTGGATACAACCATTCCAGTGATCACCCTGAATGGAGAGAATTACATCACCCACGAGGCAGGTGGTGCCTACCATGATGCGAATGCGACTTGGGCGGACATTGTGGATGGAACGGGCGTGGTGATTGCAGAGGGGCAGGTAGATGTTTCTATTCCTGGCATCTATGAACTGAGTTATAGTTACACCGACCAATCCGGCAATGCGGCAGTCACCATAACCCGTACAGTCCATGTAGTGGATACGACGATTCCGTTAATTACGCTGAATGGAGACAACTACATCACACACGAAGCGGGTGGTGCTTACACTGATGCGAATGCGATCTGGAGTGACATCGTGGACGGGGCGGGCGTAGTCATTGGTACAGGTGAAGTGGATGTTGCCACACCCGGGGATTATGTTTTGAGCTACGACTTCACCGACGAGGCCGGCAATGTCGCAGCCACCGTAACCCGCACGGTGAATGTGGTGGATACAACCATTCCAGTAATTACGCTGAATGGGGACAACTACATCACCCACGAGGCGGGCGGTGAATATATTGATGAGAATGCTATTTGGACTGATATCATCGATGGAAGCGGTGTGCTTATCGCGGAGAGCCAGGTAGATATCACTTCACCCGGTATTTATACATTAAATTATAATTACACTGACCAAGCAGGTAATACGGCAGTAACTGTTATTCGGACTGTCAATGTGGTGGATACGACCGCCCCGCTAATTTCGCTAAATGGCGATAACCAAATTACTCTGGAGGCTGGAAGTAGCTACACTGATGCTGGTGCTTTATGGACAGATATCGTGGACGGGGAGGGTACAGCTACTCTTTCCGGAGAGGTAATTTCAGGCCTGCCCGCTACCTATTCTCTAACCTATAGTTACACTGATACTGCGGGCAATGTTGCGATTCCTGTGGTCCGCACCATCTCAGTAGTGGATACTACCATTCCATTAATTACTCTAAACGGAGATGACTTCATCACCCACGAGGCAGGTGAAGAATATATTGATGAGAATGCTAACTGGACTGACATCGTGGATGGAAGTGGTGTGGTATTTGCGACCGGGGAGGTGGATACATCAGTGCCTGGAGAATATCAACTTTTCTATAACTACACGGATACAAATGGAAACATTGCGGAAGAAATAATACGTATTGTTAAGGTAGTGGATACAACTGCTCCCCTAATCGCACTCACGGGAGATAGCCAAATGATTTTTGAGGCTGGGAGTAATTACAATATTTCAGGTGCTTTTTGGACAGATGTGGTAGATGGCGAAGGTGCCGCGACAGTTTCAGGTGAGGTGAAACCAAACATACCAGGTACCTACACATTGAATTATAATTACACTGATACGGCAGGTAATTCTGCTGAGGAGGTTACACGTACAATAATTGTGGTGGATACGACGAGCCCAGTCATAACACTGATCGGAGAACAGGATTATTTACTTGAATTATTTGCCCCTTTTAGTGATCCCGGTGCAACCTGGACAGATCTGGTGGACGGTGAGGGTACCTTGCTCGGTGCAGGTGATGTGAATACTGAAAAACCCGGAGTTTATGAAGTGATTTACGAGTGGTCTGATGTTGCGGGTAATGAGGCGGATTCAGTCAAGCGTACGATTACGGTAGTGGATAATACCAAGCCCCTCATTTCTTTGATTGGCCTGGCGGAGGTGGAGCATGAAGCCGGTCAACCCTATGAAGATGCCGGTGCGTACTGGAGTGATTTAGTCGAGGGAGAAGGTGTTGTGCTACCCAGTGGGCAAGTCGATGTACAAACACCGGGTGTTTATTCGATCACCTTTGAATTTACTGGTGCAAATGGCAATGCGGCCGATCCAGTCGCTCGGACCGTTACCGTGGCCGATACCATCCCTCCGCAGATTACTTTAGTTGGTAATGCACATGTGGTGTTGGAAGTGGGTGCAGAATTTGCCGGACCCGGAGCAGTGTGGGCAGATTCCCTCGACGGTGAGGGAACACTTCCTGGAAAGAATACGGGAGTAATAGATGTGCCCGGAGTGGTCAGCCTTTCATTTGACTATGAGGATGCCGCCGGAAATGCCGCTCAAAAGGTCTTTCGGTATATTCATGTGATCGACCGCATCGAGATGGTTGAAAACCTGCCTGTGGGATCGGCGATTACCGAGGTCACCACATTGGGCAATTCCCAACCAGGTGTGTTTTATCATTTATCCTCTGCAGAAAATAATGCAGGTAATGCATTATTCCATCTCGATCAAAATGGAACTTTATCCAGCAAGATTCGGTTCGATTTCGAGAAAGACGATACCAACTACACCATTGGAGTGGTTGCGAGTAATGAGGATGGTTACTATGCGGAGGCAGAATTTACCATCCATTTACTCAATCAGTTTGAAGACTTGGATGCGGATGGAGTGGAGGATGCTTACGACCAAGACATTGACGGAGATGGGTTTTCAAATAAGGCAGAAATTGCCTACGGATCAGATCCCTATGATCCTGCCTCCTTGGCCAATACCTCTCCAGAGGCCTTGCAGGCAGCCACCTCTTTAAGCATCAGTGAAAATAAGGGAGTTGGTAGTGTGGTTGGATCTTTTGATGCCAAGGATCCGGACGGGGATGGTCTGATTTACACATTAATCGGTACTCCAAATACTGAAGTATTTGAGATTAATTCGGCCACTGGTGTACTGACCTCGGCTAAGACGTTTGATTATGAGAGTGATCCAATCGAGTATCAAATAACTGTCCGGGTGGCAGATCAATGGGGAGCATTTTCAGAGGCACAATTTTATGTGGAGATTACCGACCTATACGAACCAGACGGCAATAATCATTTTGTGACTTCGGCATCGGATATGGAAATGATATGGGTAGAACCAGGCACATTTCTTATGGGCAGTCCCGATGTAACTCGACCATGGGAGCCTTTCCAAAGAGAAGTTACCTTAAGCAATGGTTTCTACCTCGGGAAATTTGAGCTGACTGAGGCTCAGTATATTGCAGTGATGGAGGGCAGTGAATATTCCATAGATACCAGCTCGTTCAGTTCTGAAAATGATGTATATCCTGTTCTCAACTTAAATTGGTACGATGCCAGTGCATTTATAGCTGAGCTAAATAAGAGAGAAGAAGAAGCGGGTCGTTTACTGTCGGGTTGGCAATATGTTCTGCCCACTGAAGCCGAGTGGGAGTATGCCTGCCGTGCGGGTACCTTGACGAATTATTTCTGGGGCGATGAGTACGATCCCTCTCTGGCCAATGAGAACGACTATTCTAATACCCGAAAAATTCTTCAAGTTGGGCAATATCCAGCCAACCCATGGGGCTTTCATGATATGCATGGAAACGCAAAAGAATGGGTGGCAGATTGGTATGGTAATTATGAAAACGGTCCAATTATTGATCCCCAAGGCCCGCCAAAGGGAGACTTACATATTCTCAGGGGAGGCTCTTTTGATACCCTTGACCATTATTTAAGGTCCTGGAACAGATTAGCAAGGGAGGCAAATGCTACTTATCGGTCAAGTGGTATGCGGGTTGCCTACAAATATGTTAATGCGTCTCCTTCTGAACTATTGGTGACTGAGCCCATTGTCTTTAGTGAAAACCTTCCCCTCGGTACCGAGATTGCCCGAGCTAGTGCCGTAGATGCAGATGGATTAGGGAATCTTAGGTTTGAACTGGAATCAATCACTCCCAGTGAAGTCGGGGGAATAACTGCCTGGTTGGATGCTTCGGATCGTACGACCTTGCAACTACGACCAGGCACAAAAGAGGTGCAAGCTCTCAAAAATCTGGTCAATTCCGATGTATCATTTGTTGCGAATGGGGAGATTCATCCGGATCTAAGCGGTAGTATTAATCAGCGAGAGGCACTCTGTTTTCCTCCTGGCTCACAGTTGGTTTCTCAGGCAGGAAACCTGGAGTGGAGTCCATTTGGCAAGATTTCGGATGATTTCAGAAATGGCAGCGTTTATATGGTTCTACGAACTTTTAAAAATAAAAGAACTTCAATGCCCAATTTTGGAGTGGGTTGGGGCGGGCATCTGCCTTGGGAAAATGGCTTTATCTACTGGGATATTTGGAAGGATGAAAATCAAAATCGTGTAGACTCTTGGCTAACGGATGGACAGGAAGACATGTTGTTGGTTCTTCACCACTCCATGGATGTGGAGACATGGGGTCGATTAATTTATAAGAATGGAACTCAACTGATTCGGGGAACACCCATACAAACAAGTATTGGTTCTGCGGCTCAATTTCCAGGAATCGACAGATTTGATAGTAGACCGGAGTATCTGCTCGGGGAAATGTTGTTTATGGATCGTGGTTTGCCCAAACCAGATAGACAAAAGATCGAGGGATATTTAGCTCAAAAATGGGGGCTGTTGGAAGAACTACCCTATGTTCATCCCTATGCTGAACCGGAATTCCTCATTGGTGCCAATGGGTCGATCACCACCAACAGGACCTTTGATTTTGAGTCCGACCATCATCAATACAATCTTTCTCTGCGGGTGGTGGACGAACATTTTGAATCCATTGAAAAAGACATCGTACTAACTTTAGAAAATGTGTTTGAGGATATGGATGAGGATGGAGTGGAGGATCATCTGGACGATGATGTCGATGGAGATGGATACACCAACGAAGAGGAGATCGCATATGGTTCCGATCCTCAGGATCCTGACTCCATTACCAATTCATCTCCCTTCGATTTATTCTCTCCCGATGGTTCCCTTGCGGTATCAGAGAACCTAGCAATGGGTACGAAAGTTGGCATGCTTGAGGGGCTGGATAGTGATGTCGGAGCCAAGCTTTTCTACTCTCTTGTTGATGTTTTGGAAAAAGTACCAGTTGATCCAAACAATCGGGTTGTACATGCGTATTTACTTGCCGGGCAGAGCAATGCCGGTGGGAACGGACGGATAGAGGAATTAAAGAACTATCCTTCAATTTCCGGAGAGGGTACCCTCGCAGATGTGCAGGATGAAGTGTTATTCTCCCTTAGTCATCACGATACCACCCAGCATTCCTACACGGAACTCTTGCATCTTGGATTAGGCGAGCTAGTGCCTGGAAATACCAGAAGCAAATATCATAAAGCATTGTTCGGATCCGAAATTTCATTCCTTGATGCGTTGGGAACCGTTTCTGCCGCCAAGCCCGCCCTTCTTAAATATTTTGTCGATGGTGCGAGGATCGAACTTTATGGCAAAGAGCAGAGCGATCTGGTCACAGATTCCGGCACAACTAATGCCTTTGATGGGCTCACTCAGTCGATCGAAAAATTCCAGGAAGATCTCCAGCGATTAGGGTATGAGATATCGTGGAAGGGGATGGTTTGGTATCAGGGGGAAAGCGATTCCAATGCCCAAAATGCACCTCTTTATAAGGATCGTCTCACAACTTTGATTGCGAATGTTCGTACCTACATTGGAGTGCCAGACTTGCCCGTGGTTATCTCTCAAACCCAGGTCACGAAGGAGGGCTTTGACTCTGTAAGCATTGCCCAAATCCAGAAAGCTCAGGCTGAAGTGGCAAAAGAAGATGAGATGATCTCTCTGGTTGAAACCGCCGACCAGATCATAAACCAAAAAGAGGATGGCTTACATTTCCATGCCGAAGCCCATGTGGTTAACGGCTACCGCAGTGCTCAGGAATTGATCGCCCTTAACCGGCAGCGGGAATCAAATTCTCCAGTTATCAACCGAATATTCTCAAGAAAAGAATATTTTAAGGTGCTGGACGATGGATCTGTGCTCACTTCGATTTCACTGGATTATGAAAACCATGGTTCCAGCTTCCTGCTTCATGCCCAGGTAGCTGATGAACATGGATATACTTATGAGAGTGTTTTACCACTTCATATCAGAAATGAGATGGAAGGTTTGCGCCCATCAGTAGACCCCTTAGTGATGGACGAAAACCTTCCTATTGGTACCACGATTGCTCAACTATTGCTGGATGATCTAACTGGTAATGAGGAAATTATCTACGAGTTGGAAGTGGTTGACCTGAGTGATTTGCCTGATGTTTCCGCTTGGTTTGATGCGTCGGATCATTCCCGTATTGCGTTGGACAATGACAGAGAATCTGTACTGAGTTGGCAAAATGGAATCGATCCGGATGTCTACATGACATCCGGTCTACTCAAGCCAGAATCGGGTCACCAAATAAACGGGAAGAATGCGATTCTTTTCGGACCTAATGAATTTATGATCACTCAGAAAGAGGGTCAGGATTGGAATCCATTTTCCGGAGATGGTCATATCGGGGGATATATGACTTCTGGTTCCTGGTTTGTGGTCGTCAAAATGTTTGAGAATAAACGAACGCAGGGACTCAATTTTGGTGTTGGGTGGTCGGTTAACTTTCCCTCTTGGTCAAATGGGTCAACAATCTGGGATATCTGGCAGGATGGTGAATCAAATCGAATAACTGGTAAGCTTACTGACGGTTACGAAACCATGATCGTATCTCTGCATCAATCTTATGCCGCTTCAAACAGAAATATTTTCAAAAACGGTTCACCGATTACATCCGGAGAATCATTCCGCACAGAAATTACTGGACCATTCTCTTTTCCTCCTTCAGATAACCACCAAAAAACTAGCCCGGAATGTCTTGTGGGTGAAATGGTTTTTGTACGGGGGGATCAAACCGTCGATGATAGGAAAGCAATCGAAGGTTATTTAGCCCATAAATGGAAAATGTCCGATCTCTTGCCTGAGTCGCACCCTTATGCAGAGCAGGATTTACATATCGATCAAAACGGGCAAATTACCATCAATCGTACTTTTGATTACGAGAACGATGCTTCGGAATTTTCCATCCGTGCAAAAGCTACAGATTTATTCACTGGTTCAAGCATTGCCCGTGATATATCGGTTAGCCTGCTTGATCTCTATGAGGATTGGGACGGGGATGGTCTGCAGGATCATCTGGATACAGACGATGATAACGATGGATTTTTAGACGAGTTCGAAATTGCTTACGGATCCAACCCAAAGGACAAAAATTCCATATCCAATGCGGCTCCAGTGGATCTTCGTACCAAGGGTGTCTTTAGCATCGAGGAAAATGCTCAACCAGGAACATCTGTTGGCTACTTGCGTGGGGTTGACCCTGATCAAAATGCGGAGTCCGCAACTCCACAAACCCATGCTTTAGATTATTCATTCTGGTATTGGCCAGAAAAGCACAACAGGCAAAAAACATTTAGCCAACCTTCCAGGTCTTATGTGGAACTGCACAAGAGTATGGATTTCCTGACAGCCTATTACGGGTTGCGCATGAATGAGGAGACCGGTGCGGTCGAGCGTCTGGGCATATTTTCGGATGAATTTTCGATGGAGGATGCATCCGTTCGGCCCAATTCGGATATCGATACTTTGCCATCAACCGAGCTTAGCTTTGAGGTGGGCGAGTTGAATGCATCCTTGCTTGCCCAAGACTTTGAAAAAGCCTTTACGCAGGGAGATGATATTGCCCGCTTGATTGATGGGGGTAGATTTATGAACCGGGTTGAATTGCCCGTATTAAAGTACCGCGAATCAAATGCTGACCTCAACCTGACCGGTCGGGTGGTGGTGGCATCCATGCCCAGGCACTTTTCCATAACCCATGAAATATCGGCCAGTCTTGCCTCTAAGGAGAGTTCAATCGCTCGGATTCGTTGGGGTGGGGTTGCCTTTGAACAGTTTGAAAATGTTGATTGGCTGATTGATGGTCGAGCGTTAAAAATGACGGATAATCTTGGGCGTGGTTGGGTGTTTGCTGTTTATGATAAGGAGGGAGCTGACACCACTCTTGTGTTTGAAGATGGGGTCTTAATCGCACAGCGCTCGGCTGTCGAATTGCCTGCCGAGCGACAATCCGTCTCCTTGGTTGGAATTGCGGCACATTCAGTCAACCGGGCAGAACTTGCCCTCTATCTAAACCCCGACGAATCGGCCACAGTTTCGTACCAACCATTGGACGGGCAGGGCATTCCCCGAAGTGATGTTATGGCCGTAAATTGGGATGAAAGTTTAGGTGCATACCGAGCAGACCTTTGGGATCTTGAAAAGTCAGCCAACGGATATGATGAAAACCCAGAACTGCACAACCTCTATGGAAGGCACAAAATTTCGGTCAAAACATTGGGGAAAAATCCGGTTGCCATACCCCTTGCTTTTTTTGGTTCTACATCGCTTAGTAAATCGATTACCGGAGGTGCAGCATTGTTACGGGATCAATCTGGTAATCCACTTGGTGTGCCCCTACAAATTTCCAAGAATTGGCATGATCCAGGAAATAATTTTTACCACTTTTACACCCAACCAATCTTTCAAAGCCTAGACGCCGATACTTTCGAGCTAACTATTGCTTCTTCAAGATGGGGAGAGACCTATGCGGCATCTCATGCCCAGCTTAGCTTAATTGGATATGTTAATGCAAATGGTGGGCATTGGGATGAATCTGCACTTGGTGCATTTGGAGAAAGTATTACCTACGACCCCGCCGTTTCTCTTAATCGTGCCATGGTTGATGATGTGCGTCCTTTCCTTGTTGAGGCGGGCAAGGCCAATGGTGATATGTCTAGGGCAAAGTGGAACTGGACTGGAAATGTGGGAGGTGCCGACTTTTTACGGTATTCAAATGCTTCTTATCCGGATCCCGCGATTTATCCCGATCACCTTATTTATTTAACCCGGGTGCGTAGTTCCTACTATGATCAGGCACCGAATTTAACCAAGGTGGTTTATAGTGGGATTAGTGGAGACGGGAAAATTCTGGCAAAAATAACTTCCCAGCTTGGACGGACCGATGATCTGGTCCGAAATTATTACCATCTGGAATATGAGTTTCTGGAGGACGTGGAATATGAACGATTGGCATTTTTCCAGGTAGCAGCGGATAATTATTCTGACAATGGTTTCCAAAAGTTCGCTTATGGAAATGAAAATGAAGTTATTCGGGAGTCTGCTATAACCAACCACAAAAAATTTGGGTACGGAAGTGAGGCAGACCGTGGTATCCCCATAGATGGACAATCCCCCTGGGTTATGCTTTTCGATAATGCTATGCCCCTGCAAAACCCCACAAAACCAAATGAAAATTTTGCTGATATTGGGTTTGTGGTTCGCTCATTCGAGGCGGATTTGGGTACCGAGAAATTGGAGACTCCCCACATCAACCTTTTCCATCATAGCCAAAGAATTTCTCAAATTGGATTCGAGTTGGGTCTGCCCCGAAATATCACTACGGTTCCGGCAGGCACTAAGGTAAAGGCAACGGTGGAGTACCTCGTGATTCCCTCGATAAAAGACAGCTACTATGGAGATAGCGACTACCTAACCGCAATGCCAGTTGGGGATTACAAATCCACCAGGATGATGATGAAACTGGCAACCGATAATCGTTTGCAGGTGGAAGCATCCATAGGTGAGGTTGTACGCACACAACCGGTTGAAATCCAGGCGGTCCCCGATCACTATGCCGCTGAATTCTCCATCACCGGTGGCTTGGGTTATGTCCCGGTAACCATCAAAGGATTACCGGTTCACGATGGGTGGGAACTGCAAAAACTGGAAGATGGCAACTGGGAAAAAATCGACCAGTCAGTAATTGGTAAGGATTTTTGGCAGGCTGGTTTCGATGAACACTCCCGAACATATGAGGTGGTGTACAATATTCCAAACCGTGGAACCAATAGATATCGATTGATCGATGCAACGCTAGGCAAGGTTCTTGCCATTGGTAAGGATACAAGCGTGCCTCAAACTTATGCCGCCTCTGGATTTGAAAGTTCGGATGGTATTGAGCCTATCTTCTTCGATTCGGTGCCATGGAAAGGTCAGCCAACCCGTGCCTTTGCTTGGATGGGCGTGCCAGAAAATATCCATGGACCTGTGCCTGGCGTGGTCTTGGTTCATGGCGGTGGTGGAACCGCATTCAAGGAATGGGTAAAATTATGGAATGATCGTGGGTTTGCGGCCATCAGTGTGGCAGTGGAAGGGCAAACCGATAGAAAAAATACTGAAAACAAATGGGAGCGGCATGACTGGGGTGGTCCGGCAAGATCAGGCATCTATGGAGATTTCGAGGAACCGCTGTCGGACCAGTGGATGTACCACGCTGTATCCATTATTGCCCGGGCGAATTCCCTGCTTCGATCCACCCCAGGAGTGGATGAATCCAAGGTTGGGGTGATGGGCGTTTCCTGGGGTGGGGTAATTACCTCCACGGTCATGGGAATAGATAACCGTTTTGCTTTTGCCATTCCTACTTATGGATGTGGTTTCCTGGATGAACAGGGTCATAATAGTTATGGTCGTACACTCTCCGCTAACCCTGCCTACTTACAATACTGGAACCCATCTCATTGGTTGGATCGTGCGGAGATGCCTGGTCTTTGGTATTCCTGGCCAGAGGATGGAGACTTACATTTCACCTTGGAAGCTCAGGCCAAATCGTATTTCAAAGCAAGTGGTGAGCGGATGGTTTCGCTGGTTCCCGGTATGGGGCATAGTCACGGTGCTGCTTGGATCCGGGATGAAAGTTATGCCTTTGCCCAAAGCGTGGTCAATCAAGGCACGCTCTGGGCCAAAGAGCTTGAGCAAGGTCACGATCAGTCAACCGCGTGGGCAAATATGCAGTCCGACCGTTCCTTTGTCTCTGCGAAATTTGTTTACTCACCTGATTCTGAACACCCGCCATATGCCAACGATGGTCCAAGGCGTACATGGATCACCCTGGATGCCAATCTCAATGACTTGGGAGAGGGTGAATTTCAGGCCCAAGTTGATCTGCCTACGGATGCTCAGGCATGGTTTTTTAATTTCATTACCGCAGGCGATTTGGTAGTAAGTTCGGATTATTATTGGCCTGGTATACCGTTGGAAAAAGAACAGGTTGATCCACTTCGCTACTCATTAGTAGCAGGTTCCGGAGATACTCATAATCATAGATTCTCCTTATCTGAAACAGGTGAGTTGCTGGCCTTACAAAGCTTTGACCTGGAGGAGATGGGAGATGAATTATCTATACGCGTACAGGTAATTGATGAATACGGGGAAGCTTTCGAAAAATCAATCGGGGTGCCCGTGCTTAATGTGGTTGAGGATATGGATGGGGACGGAGTGGAAAATCACTGGGATCTGGATGACGATGGGGATGGATTTTCCGATGAAGTGGAGATTGCTTATGGTTCCGACCCATTGGACCCAACCTCCTTGGCCAATGCCATTCCGTATTTTGTGCCCGGGCAGTCCTTTTCAATGTTGGATAATTCCCCGGTGGGATTCCATTTAGGTAAGTTGCTGGCAATCGACGCTGATGTTGAGGATGAACTATTTTATGAACAAATCTTTTTTGACCCCCTTATTGTGGATGGTGTGACTGCCTGGTTTGATGCCTCGGATCTTGACTCCCTTTCGCTTAAACCGCAAAGCAATGAAGTCATTAGTTGGACAAATAAAATAGATCCTGACGTTCAGCTCCTACCAAAAGAACATATGCCAAAATCAGGAGGGTCGATCAATGAGCTGAACGCTCTACGGTTTGGTAAGAACGAGTTCATGTCCAGCGAGAGAACCGGTGCTTTTTGGAACCCATTTGGGACAGACGGAGCAATTGGTGATTCATTGGGCGATGCTCATTGGTTTGTAGTGATTCATCTCTTTGAAAATAAACGTACAACAATACCCAATTTTGGTGTGGGTTGGGCAGGGCATTTACCGTGGGATAATGGCTATATTTATTGGGATATCAGGAAGGATAGCGTTCTCAATAGAATTTCTGGAAAATTGACAGATGGGCAGGAAACCATGCTTCTTTCCCTACACAACTACTCTGAAACTCATGAGCGTGAGATTTACAAAAATGGAGAAATGGTTGCATCGGGTGATGTAGTACAGACAGATATAACCGGACCTTTTACATTTCCAGGCCCGGATAATCACAGTACGGACCCAGAGTACTTGGTTGGTGAAATGATCTTTGTGAACCATAAATTGAGTGATGCGACCAAGTTGGATATTGAGAAACATTTAGCCTTGAAATGGGGTTTGTCAGGTGATGTGCCCGCTTCTCATCTGCCCTTTATTCTTACCAACGACGGATCTTTATTTTCCAATCGAGAATTCAATCTTCAAACTGATTCATCATCATTCGAATTAACTCTACAGGTTAGTGACCCCCATGGTGCTTCAAGCCGACAAAGCTTCGTGGTCAATCTGAAGGATGGAACTGCACCTGTGATCGCGATCAATAACGATAGTCTTTTAACTCATGAGGCAGGTGCTGAGTACCTCGATGAGAATGCTACATGGACCGATAATGTGGATGGTACAGGAGTACTCATCAAGGAGGGCGAAGTGGATATCTCCACGCCCGGCACCTATGAGTTAAGCTATAAC
>JAYOXT010000040.1:0-15644 GCA_038152995.1 Opitutales bacterium | reverse complement strand
ATATCTGGTCTGATTAATAAGTTTGAAGAGTGGGGGATCATAAAAAAAGTGCGCGATAAAGACGAAGGTCTCTATCGGGTGGAGCGAATTATAAAGGCGAAGCTCCCTCCTGAAAAATTGACTGAAGTTAAAAATCAAATCAAGAGAAGAGCTCCGGAATTGGAAGAAGAAATGGAGGAAGATGATGCTTGAATCACAACTTGAATTAGAATTTACACCCGATAAGTCAACCGCAGGCTATCGTCTGCACGAATTATCCCTCTTAAACTGGGGAACTTTTCATGAGAGGGTTTATACCATTCGCCCAGATGGCAGAACCTCCATGATTACTGGGCGTAATGGTTCGGGAAAGTCAACCTTGGTCGATGCTCTACTAACCCTTTTGGTTCCCAACCGGGTACGAAATTACAATGTTGCATCCAGTCAGGCGGGTAGTCGGGAAAGAAATGAACGAGACTATGTCTTGGGAGCATATTCTGAAATTCATGACTCGGCCACTGGTCAGGGCCGCAAGGAAACCCTGCGTAAACCTGGAGAGACTTACACCGTATTATTGGCTCATTTCTTCAACGAGGCTTATCAGTCTGAGGTGACTATAGCCCAGGTCCTCTGGTGCCTGCCTTCGGGTAAGGTGGATAAGGTCTACATGGTCGAAAAAAGAAAGCTCACGATCGAGGATGACTTCAATCAACTCGGTGACTCGGACAATCTTCGTCGAATCCTCAAGGAGCGTGGCTACAACATCTTCGACTCTTTTACCGCCTATCACAAAAAGTTCGAATCTATGCTCTTTTTGGATGCGGATCTGGGTACCCGTTCACCGATGTCGATTTTCAACCAAGCGGTTTGCATTAAAGATGTTAAGGATCTTACCCAGTTTATACGTGAGCATATGCTCGATGATGGTGGAGCAAAGGAAAAGTTACTTGCCCTTCAAGAGCGCTTTGATGACTTACGAAGCACTCACCGCCGTATTGAAACTGCATCCTATCAAATTGAGCAACTGGACGAGATAAAGTCTGTTCATCAACATTTTCTAGATGCTATGCATCAGCGCACCAATGCAGATGACATTCGCTTGGCCATCGAGCCTTTTTATGCACAGGCAGAGTTGGAGCGACGTACTGAATGGGTCGATGAGTTAAAGCACCAAGAGGAAGCAGAGCGTGCCCGACTGAAGACTGCTCGAGGTGAAGTGGACCGTTACCGAGAAAAATTGAACCATCTTGAACGGGCCCTTTCAGATAGTGATGAAAATCGTAGGCTCGAGCAGGTAGGAGCAGAAATTGACCGCTTGAGAGATAAGCGTGAAGTTGTGAGTAAGCGGTCCGCCAATTTTGAACGTCATTTAAGTGCTTGGGAAAAAGGTTCCTTTGTTAAACAAGAAGATGATTTTCTTACCCTTCGCAGGGAGTTGGATTCCCAAATACCTAGAATGGAAGGCAAGATTGCCGAATTGGATGAAAAAATCGTCGAAGTTTCATATCTCCTTAAAAAATCAAATGAGCGTGTGGAAACCTTGGAAGACGAAAGGAATTATCTTCTCGAAGCAAATACTAATGTACCACTTGATTTAGCAAGACTTCGGGCTTCTTTGGCATCTGAATTAGACCGTGATCTTGCTGAGTTGCCCTTTATTGCAGAGCTCATTCAGGTTGTCCCAGATGAATCAAAGTGGTCTGGCCCGATTGAGCGAGCCATGCGTTCCTTTGCCCTGTCTATCGTAGTTCCTTCTAAGTTAGTTCTCCAAGTAGAAGCATTTCTTGAGGAAAATCATCTTGGGGAAAGAGTGGCTATTATAACCCCAAGCACCGGAAATTCTAAAGTAAAGGCGGACGATGATTCGTTGCTCGCAAAATTGGTGGTCCGTCCAGAGGTCGAAAAATCCAGGCAATTGTGGTTGCGATGGGAAATTGATCAACGATTCCCGCACTTATGTTTCGACCAAAGGGGCAAAGAGTTTGAGCAGGCAAAAAATGCACTTACTTTGGAAGGCCTTGTCAAGACCAACGGTGTGTTACGTGAGAAAGACGACACCTTTTTTCTTGGAGATGCATCCTCGTGGGTTCTTGGTTGGGATCTAAGTCCAAAGCAAAAATCTCTCGATGAAGCACTCGCAAAATGGCGTGAAGAATCAGATAACGCTGGGCGTTCCATTCGTGAATCTGAATTTGAAAGACAAACTCTTCGTGCAAAACTGAGAGCAGGAGTTCAGTTGCAGGCATGTGCAAATGAATTTTCTGATATTGATGTCCTTGGCCTTTCAACTCGCATTGCAGACTTGGAAGAAGAAGAGCGTGTCATCGTCGGGGGGTCTGATGTATTGAAGAAACTCAAGGAGGAACACGACAAATTGGCTGAAAAGCTTGACCAGGTACAAGTGGCACGAGATCAAATCCTTCAAAGAATCGGCGGGGTAGAGGCTCGTGCTGAACGCAACGAAACAAGAATGGAAGCCATTCGTACTTTACTTGAAAAGTGCAAGGAAGACCGGTTATCCAAATATATCACTGGCGATAATGAAGAGGATGCCCGGGATGAAGCAGACGAAGCTTTGGATACTCTTTACAAACAAATTGAAGAAGAATTTGGAGCTCCTCCACAATCTCCTGATGATATTGAAGAGGCTGCCCGGGAAGCCTCTCACAAACTTGAAGGCCGAATACAGAAGTTAGAAAGTTCTTTAGATAAGCTTCGGGACAAGAATGTTGCTGCGATGCAACGATTCATTGCCGATGGTAGAAACCAGGCATTTAGAGATGAATTGGTTCTGGACCTTGAAGAGGGTTACACAGATGAGACTTACAAATCTTTTGAACAAGTAAGAAAGCAGATTGAAGAAGAGGATCTTGCCAAAAATCATGTTCGGTTTGAAGAACTTCTTCGAGTTCAGGTGCCTGAAGAAGTCTCTGGTTTTAGTGAGGCTTTGGAGTCCCACCGCGACCGCATCCGTAAACGGATCAATGAACTCAATGAGCACTTGTCTCGGGTAACATTTGACCGCAAGGAACAGACCTACATTCAGCTAATGATTGAGGATGCGGGAGATGATGGGGTTCGCCGATTTAAGAAACTTCGCCGACATGCACTCGAGGGTGATCTCGAATCGGATGATGACGATGAGCGCCGTCGTGAGCGTTATCACCGCGTCGAACAATTCCTTGGCGAACTCGAGCAAGATACCAGCTGGACCGAAAGAGTGATTGATGTACGAAACTGGTTCAAGTTCCGTGCCGATGAATTTTACAAGGAAGAAGGCAACCTTCGTCAAAGCTACAGTGGTGCTGCTGGGAAATCCGGCGGTGAGAAAAACCGCCTCGCTTCAACTATTCTGGCTACGGCCATTGCATATCAGTACGGGATTGATGTGGGGGGCAAGCAGACGGAGACCTTCCGCCTGGTCGCGGTCGATGAAATGTTCAGTAAAACAGACGACGAGTTTTCCCAGTATCTACTCGATCTATTCAAAGAGTTTCATCTGCAACTTTTGATCGTTCAGCCCCTCGATGCAAAAATCCATGTGGTGCAAAGATATGTGGAGCGTTATCATGTGGTCGAGCGCAGGGAAGGGGAGTCCTTCGTTGGCGATCTTAGTGTGCATGAATACCTAAACCAAGGGAAAGAGGAAGAGGGCGATCAGTCTGTCGAAGATCAGCCGGTGACTGAATCGGCCGATTCCTAATTTCTTTATCCATTCTTTGATAGCTGAAAGATGACTTCAGCGAATCCGCCCCCATCGAGGTACGATGGTCGTATGCCTTATCGCAAGTCTGGCTCAACGGGTCTCAAACTCCCGCTATTAAGCTTGGGATGCTGGCATAATTTTGGGGGAGATTCAGCGACCCCTAGCCAGCGGGAAATGATTCGTTGTGCATTTGATGGAGGAATTACCCATTTTGATTTGGCCAACAATTATGGCCCTCCTTATGGATCCGCTGAACGGAATGTTGGGGAAATTTTACATGATCTTCCCCGTGATGAAATCGTCGTCTCCAGCAAAGCGGGCTATGATATGTGGCCCGGGCCCTATGGCTCGGGCGGATCCCGCAAGCATCTTCTGGTAAGTCTCGATCAGTCTCTTTCCCGGGCCGGGTTGGATTACTTTGATATTTTTTACTCCCATTGCTTTGACCCTGAAGTTCCCCTTGAGGAAACTCTGGGGGCATTGGATTCGGCGGTCCGGCAGGGCAAAGCCCTTTATGTTGGGATAAGCAGTTATTCCACCAGTCAAACAAGCGAAGTTCTTGGGCTTTGCCGAAAACTTGGTTTGTCCACTCCAGTTCTCCACCAACCCAACTACTCCATGCTGAACCGTTGGGTGGAGCAGGAACTACTTTCCTTTTGTGCGGAGGAAGGCCTGGGGGTGATTGCTTTTTGCCCGCTTTTTCAGGGTTTGCTTAGCAATAAATACCTCAATGGCATTCCTACGGGCAGTCGGTTCAATCAACCCCTTTCTCCTCTGCGTAAGAATGAGGTCAATGAACAAAACCTACGGGTCATTCGTGAGTTAAATGATTTAGCCCTTGCCCGGGGACAGACTCTTGCCCAGATGGCCTTGGCCTGGGTTCTCAGAAGAGAGAATGTAACCAGTGCCCTGATGGGGGCAAGTACCACCGAGCAAATCAAGGAAAACCTCGAGGCGGTCAAAAACATTGAATTTACCAATGAGGAGTTAACTAAAATCGATCGAATCGTTGCTAAGATAAACCTGCCCAAATCGCTTTGGGCGACCGATTGACTTCCTTGTCTAACAACCTAAATCTTCCCGTATGTCCAGCAAGGCAGGAAAGGAACTTCGCCAATCTTCGATCAGACTATGCTCGAGAGTGAAGGAGATCCATTCCTCCTCCAAAGCGGCTTCTGCTCGGATCTTGCCCATGGGATCAATCACTTTGGAGCCACCGATATATTTGTGGTTTGGATCTGAGCCTGTGCGGTTTACTCCGATTACATAAGCCTGGTTTTCAATGGCCCGGGCTTGTAGCAAGGTATGCCAGTGGCCCATTCGCGAATCAGGCCAACTAGCCAATACCATAAAAAGATTCGCGCCCTTTTTAACGCTGGCACGAAATAATTCGGGGAAGCGCAGATCATAGCAGAGCATGGGGCAGAGGTGGAAACTTCCGATACTAAAGATTTGCAGTTCATGCCCAGCCAAGTGAACCTTATCCTCACCCATTGGAGTGAACGGGTACATTTTTTGGTATTCGCCGACCCGTTCACCTTCGGGATTAAAGAGGACAGCAAGATTTTTTCCCATGGCACTATCTGGATCGGGTGCGATCAAACCAGCCAATATCCAAACCTTGTGAGTGGATGAAAGCCTACTCAAAAAGGCATGGGTCTTCTCTGGTTCACCATCACAGGTCACCTGTAGGTTCAGGCTGAACCCCGTAGCAAATGCCTCTGGCAAAACCACCAGGGAGTGGGGCTCCGGAGAACTGGACTCAATTAAGTGCTGAACCCGGGCAAAATTGGCCTCCTTATCTTCCCAAATGGGTGAGAATTGGACGAGGTGTACCTTCAAACTTAAAGTTCGAGAATCTTGATGTTCCTGAATTCCACACGATGGGGAACGCCATGGTCCTGCAGACCGATGTGTCCACGCATCGGTCGCTTGGAAAGATCGTAGGGAGGCAGTCCATTATCTGGCTCACTGTCGAGGTAAACATTTTGCACCTCCACGCCATTCAATCCCACCCGGATATGATGCCCTTCGCAGGATATAATGAGATGGTTCCATTGACCGGGTTTTTTAGAAGCATTCTTTGATGGCTTTTTGAACATGATAATTCCTCCGTGGTCATGATGGGTCATGGACTCATCCTTTTGACCAAAGCAATCAAGGATTTGGATCTCCGTACCTGTGCCTACGGGATTTTGAGGGTTTCCAATGCGAAAGAAAAGACCGCTGTTTCCCTTGGGGGGGTATTTATATTCCATTTCCAAAATGAAATCCCCATATGTTTTCTCCGAAATCAAATAATCGTCGAACCTCTTCCAACCCGTTTGTTCGGGGAGAGGGTCTATCAATAGGGAACCTTCTTTTTGAACCACCCAGTTTCCATTTGTCTTCCAACCTGATAAATTTTTCCCGTTGAATAAATCTTCAAACTTTCGAGCCAATGAAGTTTGTGCGATGCATGAGGAAATCACAAAACTTAGTAATAAAAAATAAAAGGTCTTCCTCATGAATCTCAATTTAGTGTAAGTCCATTCAACTTAATCAAGCATCCAGTTTTGGAAAGAACTTTAAATGATCTGTCTTCGAATGCTTTTATTGAGATTGTCTTCTTCCTTTTTTTACTAATACGGTAGGTAGTGATTAAAAGTGTCTCACAGCTTTTAAAAAATAAATCCGCTTTGGTGATTCTTTTGATTATTGGAGTCGTGGTCTCGGTCTATGCGGGGAAATTAATCTATGACCGAGAAAGCGATGCGATTAAACTCTCTTTTCGTGGTGATTTTAGTGATAAAGTTCAAGCTTTGCAGCGGGAGCTCTTTTTGACGGAGGAAGTCGTTCATGGATTAAAGAGTCTCTATGATTGCTCTGAAAGTGTTGAGTATGGTGAGTTTAAGACCATGGTAGACTCTTTCCTGTTAAGGCATGAAGAAAGAATACAGGGTCTTTCATGGAACCCCCGTCTTTCGGCTAATCAAATTGATGAAAGTGCATTGGATTACGATCCCTCCTTTCTTGAATCGATTCGAAAAGATTTTCCAGACTTTGAAATTACCGAAAGAGATGAGCAAAATAAATTGGTTCATGTAGATGTTAAGAAAAGGAAGGATGACTTCTTTATTCCTGTTGCCTATATCGAACCTTATCCGAGCAACCAAAAAGCCCATGGTTTTGATATTGCATCCAACGCACAAAGGAAAGAATCAATCGAAGCTGCCCGTGATACCGATCAGATACATGCAACTCCTACGATTAGCCTAGTCCAAAAAAACACACGGGGAGTTCTGGTAATTGCTCCGCTTTATGATGGCAAACCCATCACCCTTGAATCGCAACGTGAACTTTTTAAAGGGGTTGTCGTTGGAGTTTTCGATGTGGGTGAGATGGCAGACCAAGCGATGAAAAGTACAGCGGTTAGAAACCTAAGTTTTGAATTGCTGGAGGGTAATTTTTCTTCTCCTTTTGCCATAAAAAACATAGATGCGGGATTGTTTGATACAATCTATAAATCTTCAGAAGATCAGTCTGAAATTTTTCCTAAGCTTTCTAAGTTTATCGAGACCGACATGCTAACTTTTGCGAATCGAACTTGGGGCGTTAAGGGAGTGCCTTTTGAGAGTTATGTCAGCCAGCGTAGAAGTTATGCTCCTTTTCTAGTCGTTGCACTTGGAGGAATACTCTCGATTTCAATCTTTGGGTATCTTTTCCGCATGCTTGCCGTTCAGCAGAAACTTGAGCAGTTGAGTTTGCAAGACAGCTTGACCAATGTGGCAAATAAACGGGGTATTATCGACTACCTTAACCATGAGTGGGATCGATGTTTGCGTGACAAAAACAGCCTGAGTATTTGCATGATCGACTTGGATGAATTTAAGAAATTCAATGACACCTACGGACATGTAGCTGGAGATCGTTGCTTACAGGAAGTCGCCCAAGCTTTGCAAGCAGCGGCGTCCCGGGGCGTTGATATGGTTGGCAGGTATGGTGGAGAAGAATTTTGCTTAATCTTACCTAACACGAGTGATCCTGAATCCGTGGCTAAGGATTGCTTGGACAAGGTCGCAGATCTGCACATCCCGCACAAAACCTCTTCCACGGGTGATTATGTTTCGATCAGCGTTGGATTAGCCACCTTGGTGCCTCAGCCTGGAGATAGTCTTACAGACTTGCTGAAAGCAGCTGATACCGCTTTGTATCAAGCGAAGCAAGAAGGTAGAAACCAGTTGAAGGTAGCCGAAACGGTTGAGAAAACGCATGTTTTACTTTCGGACCCCATCCGCTCTGGTTACAGGAAAAGCACGACCAAGCAACCTTGGTGAATTCTTTGGATTTAGCGTTTGCAACCTTTAAAACTACTTATCTTATTTATTAATACCTTAAGTTATGAGTACTCAAGACAACCGACAGTTCGTTCGTATGGATGTTCAAATCCCTTTTCTTTACAGGGTTGTCAGGAAAGAGGATGCAGATCAAATAAAGTGTCCAAGTTTCCCTGACTATAGTTACTTCACCGATTATATTGCTGGTGAACTTGAGCATTTAGATGAAGTGATTTCTAGAAAGGTATCTGCTCTGAATGAAGAATTTCCTCAAATTGCCGAGGTCTTTCGTTTGCTCGAGCAAAAAGTGGAAATCAATCGTGAGCGCATTGCCTCGATCATCCAAAACGAGGAGGTTCCTTTGCGATGGATCAACCTCAGTGCCACTGGGATTGGGTTTTTTGCCAATGTGGATTTATCCACATCAGATAAAGTAGATATTCTCTACCGTTTGGATGCAACAACCCCCATTGTTATTCTTCGATGTGATGTGGTAAAGGTTGTATCCACTGGTGGTACCCGCAACCGCGTTTCTTTACAGTTTCAGAAAATATCCGAAAAAAACAAGAGAGACATTGTTATGTTTCTTCAGGAAAAACAGATCGAAAAGGCACGAAGGAAAAAGGGTGACTAAGGCTCTTTTACGACCGGCTCTTTCAGGGTAAAAACGCTACAGATTTTTCAAGCTGCAGGGTAAAACCCTGATCTATCCACAACCTTCGATCTTTGCCTATTTTTAGGGTCGGAAATCATCGATCAATTCGGCTTTACATCTTCGGTGCGAACGATAGATGAGTAGGATAAAATTAGGCACTCTGCCTAAGTTCACCCCTTTACCTCCTTTATTGCATGAAAAAGATCCCTGCAGGATTAATTGTGCCAAGTGCAGCTTTTTGTTTACAGAAATCCACCATCGCCGGCTATCAGATGCTGGACAAATCACCAGAGCCCGGTGACCTTGTTTTTGGTTCCATTCGCCGGATTGGTCAGCACTCCTCCCTTGAGAATGTATCCGGACGTATCCACGCCGTCCACAACGGTTCCAAAGCGGTTTTCGTTTTTGGTAACCGGTATGCCCCCGATCATTATGAGGGAATTGTTCCGGATGAACTGACCAAAGATATCGATCTTCTCGCCCGGTCGGGAATGATAGGCACAGTTATCACCAAAAATGCTATGCTCAAGGATCCCACGAGAATTCGTATCCAGGGATATCTGGTTGATAAGCAGGGCAAAGTTTTAAATACCAGAGACTTTCCTAAAATCAAGAAAACCCCTGCTAAGAAAGGAAAGGCAAAATTGGTGCTGGTCGTGGGAACGGCGATGAACTCAGGTAAGAGCCTGGCTGCAGCAGCATGTTGTCGGGCTCTCCATCAAATGGGATATGCTGTAAATGGTTGTAAAATGACTGGAACCGCCAGCCTCAAGGATATCCTTCATATGAATGATGCCGGGGCCAAGGAGTTTGCGGACTTTACTTATCTGGGGCACCCATCCACTTACAAGCTGTCCTTGCAGGAGATGCTTGATACCTTCCATACATTGGACGGCAAACTCGGTAGCAATGGGAAAAACTACCTGGTGGTGGAATTTGCGGATGGAATTAACCAGCGTGAAACGGCGATGCTCTTGGAGTGTCCAGAAATTGTCTCCCGCATTCACAAATTGATTTTTTGTGCAGCGGATGCCCTTGGGGCGGTCGGAGGCATTCATGTCCTGAAAACCAAATTCAACCTTGTTCCTGATGCCATATCCGGTGTCTGCTCCAGTTCCCCGCTTCACATCCGGGAGCTCAATAACTTTACCGATGCTCCAGTTTTTAACGGGGCTGATCTTAAGCTCGACCAAATGGCGGAAATTCTCTTGAACTAACTCCGTGGGAAATGGGAATTGTAAATTAATCATACATGGGGGTGCGGGCAGGCTCGAGGGAAAAGTAGCCACCAAGGAGCAATACCGGATCGGGTTGCAGGAAGCGATCCACCCGGCTTACGAGACATTGCTTGAGCAAGGGGCACGGGCCGCGGTTTTGCACGCCATCCGGTTGCTGGAAAGCGATCAGATTTTTAATGCCGGTACTGGGTCTAAGCTACAGCGCGATGGCCGGGTAAGGATGTCAGCCGCCCTGATGGACTCGAAGGACGGAATTTTTTCCGGGGTGATCAATATTTATGATGTCGAACATCCGATCTCCATTGCCGATGAATTGCGTGGGGAGGTTCATCACTTGCTCTCGGGGAGTGAGGCGACTGAGTTTGCCCGTCGAAAGGGTTTTCCCTTTCATGATCCCATCACCATGTCCCGTTTTATCGAGTATCGCAAGGCACTGAGAAACCGGGAGAAGTTCGGTACCGTCGGGGCTGTGGCCTTGGATGCCAAGGGCGTGGTTTGCGCGGGCACTTCCACCGGCGGGATAGGAAATGAGACTCCTGGGCGGGTCAGTGATAGTGCCAGCGTAGCCGGGACCTATGCCGATATGGTGGGCGGGGTGTCCTGCACTGGCAAGGGGGAACATATTATCAACCAGGCAGTGGCTGCTCAAGTGATCTACCGCCTGCGGGACGGGGTTCCCTTAAAAAAAATCCTCATCGATCTAATGAAAGAGGGGGCTTCCCGTGACCATGAGTTTGGGCTCATTTCATTGGATCGGAAGGGGAGGTTTGGGGTCCGTTCAACTAAGGCCTCAATCAGTGTACTTTACGCCCTTAAAGATCAAGAGCGCCAATTGGACTTTACGAATGGAGGCAAAAACTTGATTCTCTGAATCTTGTGATGAAAAAATTTCAGTTCCTTTTGATTCTCTTCTTGGGAGTGTTTTACTCCCATGCAGATGAACGCCCTAACATAATATTCATATTTGCGGATGACTGGGGGTGGGGAGATTTGGGTTGCCATGGTCATCCTTATCTCAAGACGCCCAATATCGACCGCCTGGCCAAGGAGGGAACCGACTTTCACCGTTTTTCTGTGGCCAGTGGGGTTTGCTCACCCAGTCGAACCGCGGTGATGACTGGTCACTTTCCAGCCCGCTATTCAATTGATGGCCACTTTGCATGGGTCCCTTCCAACCAAAAGCGCAATATGCCAGATTGGTTAAACCCACAGGCCCCCTTGCTTACCCGCTTTTTACAAGAAGGAGGGTATGGAACCGCTCATTATGGAAAGTGGCATTTGGCGAACGACATGATTCCTGATTCTCCTCTCCCTACTGCCTATGGGATCGATGAGTATGGTGCTTTTAATTGTGCGGGGCCGCAAATGTTTGTCCATGATGATGTAAAGATGGCTATCCCTTTTATTGAAAGAAGCCATGAGTTGGGTAAGCCTTTCTTTATCAATTTATGGATGCATGAACCTCACACCCCCTTTCATGTAGACCCCAAGCTCCAAGCTCAATTCTCAGAACTAGATGAAGCGGATGCAATTTATGCTGCGACACTCCTACATGCAGATATCCGTATCGGAGAGCTTTTAAATGCACTGGATGAAATGGGGATCACGGATGATACCTTAGTTATTTTTTCCTCTGATAACGGTCCTGCCCGCGGTGCACCGAATACCCCCCTTTCGCTTACCTACGACACGGCTACTGGCTTTGGATATGGCCTTGGAGCGGCCAAGGGGATTACTGGAGGGCGCAAGGAGTACAAGGGTTCTCTGATGGAAGGAGGGATTGGGGTTCCTTTTATAGCGAGATGGCCCGGCAAAATACCGGCTGGAAAAGTCGATCAAACGAATATTCTTTCTGCTGTAGACCTTGTTCCCACATTTTGTGAATTGGCTGAAATCGACCTTCCTTCAGACTACCGCCCAGACGGTGTGAGTCAGGTCGCTGCCTTAAAGGGTAAGAAACTAGAGACCCGAAAAAAACCTTTGTTTTGGAGGATGACGCTGAGTCGTCTTTCCTATGCCATCGTTCATGAGAATTGGAAGCTTGTGGCGAATAAAGATTTTTCTAAGTGCGAACTGTATGATTTGGTAGCGGATCCTCTGGAATCAAAAGAATTATCCTCTACTCAGCCGGAGGTGGTCGAGGAACTCAAAAATTTAATTGTGGAATGGCAAAAAACATTACCAGCGACTCCTTCCGGTCCCGTGTTTTCGGCTCTTCGTGCAGAAAATGTCCTGAAATAGTTTTAAAGAACTTTGCTATTCGATCCGATAAAGGGCTTCGTTGGTTCGAACCAATAGTCCCTTAGGGATAGGTGCAAAACTTGCCATATGACCGGTTCTGAGTTGGTTTTGCTCCACAATTTCCAATTGGTTGCCCGGTTTGATCACGGTGGTCATTCCTGACTGATTGGAAAAATAGATATGTCCACCGGCGTAGGTTGGGGACGCACTATATTCTCCTTGCAGTCTTTCCCTCCAAACCAAATCACCATCCCTTGCCCTTACCACGGTCAGGATGCCGCCGTCGTTGATCACATAGACAAACCCATTCACTAAGATAGGGGAAGGTTTTTTAGGTGCCCCCTTGGATAATTTCCAAACTAACTCGGGTTGGTTAAGGCCATTTAATTGATAGGCATGGAGTTCGCCTTTCATAAAACCGGTGGAAATAATGAATAAATCCTCATGAAGGATGGGCTTGGCCACATTGGAAAAACCTAAAACCCCATAGTTTATTTTCCATAGTTCTTTTCCACTTTTGGGGTCATAGCCATATACCCAGTCTGCACCGGTTGAAATAAGCACGGGGCCTTTTTCGGTCTCAGCAATCACTGGAGTTGCATACGCCTTTTTCGTCTGTGGATTTTCCTTTAATTTCCCACTCCTTGGAGTTTGCCAGATGAGCTTCCCCGTTTTCTGGTCCAGAGCTACCACGCTCTGCTTATCTGTTCCATCCAAATGAAAAATCAATAACCCTTCCCAACAAATAGGGGTACTCCCTGGTCCGTTTTCATGATGGATCTGAAGATCTAAATCCTGGTTTTTCCATAAAATACTCCCCGATTCCGCATCCAAGCAAGCAGTGCCAAAGGTCCCAAAGTGAACAAACAGTCTCCCTTCGCTTAAGAGGGGTGAGGGGGATGCGTAACTATTAAGCCGGTGAATCGCCTGAGGGTTTCTTTGTTCAAAAACCTTCACCTCCTTCAGAATATCCCCGCTACTAAGGTCTAACTGGATGGCAAAGAAAGCCACTTTGGATAAATAATGCAAACTGGCGGCACCTGGAAATTTGCTTTCTTTGACCCTAGCTGCCTTTTCTTCTTCAGTAGCTGGAGTTTCCACCGCACTGGTGAGCCAGATTTTTCCGTTTTCAACTAGGGGGGAGGAATGACCTTTGCTTGGAACGAGAAAAGTTTTCCAGGCAATATTTTGATGTTCGCCCCAGCGAATGGGATAGCTGCCTTCCGGAGCATGTCCATCCCCATTTGACCCACGCCATTGTGTCCATTCAGCTTCTCCTTGTGCCCAGAAAAATGTGCACAGAAAACTAACTAAAAAGAAGCAGTGTTTTAAAGGGCAGGGCATAGGTAAATCCTAGCGAAACCAAGCCTTGGTGAAAGCCTGAAATATGAACCAGTACTTAAGCGATAATCGGCTTTACTACATGTCCATGGACATCAGTCAGGCGGAAGTAGCGTCCCTGAAATTTATAGGTCAGACGCTCGTGGTCGATCCCGAGCAAATGAAGGAGAGTGGCGTGGAAATCATGTACATGGACACCATCATTCAACACATTGTAACTGTATTCATCGGTTTGTCCGTGGGCATATCCAGATTTTACTCCACCTCCTGCCATCCATAAAGAAAAACACCTGGGGTGATGGTCACGGCCAAAATTCTTTTCGTTAAATTTTCCCTGGCAATAATTGGTTCTTCCAAATTCCCCGCCCCATACAACCAGGGTATCCTTGAGCAAACCCCTTTGTTTTAAATCCGTAATCAGAGCAGCCGATGCCTGGTCGGTCTGCTTGCACATATCCTTAATTTTACTGGGCAAGGCTCCATGGTGATCCCATCCCTGGTGGTAGAGTTGTACAAACCTTACGTCTTTTTCAACTAATCTTCTCGCGAGTAAACAGTTGGCGGCAAAAGTGCCGGGCGTGCGGGCATCCTCGCCGTAAAGTTTGTAAGTTGATTCTGGTTCCTTGGAAAAATCAGTAACATCGGGAATGGATGCCTGCATGCGGTAGCCCATTTCGTACTGGGCAATACGGGTTTCTAGGGCAGGATCTCCCGTTTTCTCAAGCTGAATTTCGTGGAGTTCTTTTAGGCGGTCAAGCATCAGTCTGCGGCCATTTGCAGATACACCTTCGGGACGATTGAGGTAGAGAATGGCATCCTTTTCAGAACGAAAGCGGATTCCTGCATGTTTACCAGGAAGGAATCCATTTCCCCAGTATCTCGATACCAGGGGCTGACCTTTTCCACCTTTGGTAACCAGGGTTACAAAATTAGGCAGGTTGTCATTCATGGATCCTAATCCATACGATAGCCAGGAACCGATGGTCGGTCTTCCTGGAAACATCGAACCCGTCTGCATAAAGGTAACACCGGGGCCATGGTTGATCGCTTCGGTGTGCATGGAGTTGATCACACAAAGATCATCCGCCACCTTGCGGGTGTAGGGGAGCAAATCACTCATCCAGTGTCCGCTTTGCCCATTTTGGGCAAAAGAGAAGGGAGAACCAACGAGGGGAAGGCTGGACTGGTTTCCGGACATTCCCGTGAGCCGTTGTCCCTGACGGATGGAATCGGGCAGCTCCTGTCCGGTTTCCTTGATTAATCTGGGTTTGTGGTCAAATAAATCAATTTGGGACGGGGCTCCTGACTGGAAAAGATAAATGATTCGTTTTGCTTTGGGAATGTGATGAAGGCCAACTCCACTGTCCGCATGAAGAATACTGGCTAGGGCTACTCCACCCAAGCCTCCGCCAAATCTTTGCAGGAAGCTCCTACGGTTCATACCCAAGGGAGAATCATATCCGGTGCAATAATCTGAAGGAGTTTTCATTGGGTCATCATTAATGGTTATCGCTTGGAGGTACTTTCATCAAAATTCATCAGAGTCGATACCAATGAGGTTACGGCTGCAGTGTAGGAAGGGTTTTCAGTCTGGGTTTTGACCTGTCCAACCCCTAGAAACGCTTTGGATTGATTTTGGTCTTGGTAGGCTTCGATCTGTTCACTAAGCAAACGATTCAGGATTCCAGCTTCCTTTACTGTAGGTTTTCTACTGGTAAGCATACGGAATGCATCTGTGCTGAGAGCTTCACCATTATCCAACCCGTGCTTTTGAATCAGTTTTTCAGCGGTTGCCCGGGCAGCTTCCACAAATTGTGGTCCATTTAATAGTACCAGGCTTTGGGCCGCAGAATCGGTTCTTTCCCGCTTCACCATACATATATCCTTCTTGGAGGAATCGAGAGCCATCATCACAGGCGAAGGTGCAGTTCTTTGCCAATAGGTGTACAAGCTTCTTCGATGAATGTTAGGGGGAGTGTCTGGCCTGCTTGGTTTGAATGAGGCTTGCAGATCATAGGGTCGTACACTTGGTCCACCGACTTTCTGGTGAAGCAGGTCTCCGTAAGCGAGAGCAGAATCCCGGATCATTTCCGCAGGCCATCGGTAAGAAGAAGATCGGGCAAGGAGAATGTTCTGGGGATCTTTCTCCAGGGCATCTTTGGTAATTA
>JAYOXT010000039.1:0-15784 GCA_038152995.1 Opitutales bacterium | reverse complement strand
CATTTTCCCCCATACTCCACAGGGAGCCATCGGATTTAATAAATGCAGAATGAAAACCCGGGGAGGCAGTAAGGGTGGTAGTTGCCTTGGAGGCAAGCATAGTCAGCGAAAGAGACTTGACTCCAAACCGGTGAAAGGGAGAACCGGCACGCAAGGACCGGGATATCTTTTCAGTGATGATCAAAACCGGGATGTAAAACGAAAGAGAGCAAGTGAACAAACCATGATTCAAATCCAAAAAGAGGAAGAAATAATTTGACGGGAGGGATGAATCATCGAGCAGTGCATTAGATAACATTAAGATACTTAGCTCAACGAAAAGGAATAATACAACTATTGCAAAATTTTAAGTTATTTTATTAAACAAAAATGAATTAATCTACAATTTAATAATAAACAAAGGATATTATATCAAAAAATTCTACTCGTTTAGTGTTACATTCATTTAAATTAATCATCAAAAATCGAACCTCCCCTAAACACTGTACGACGCTTTACATGTCTTATTTGTTCTTTTAAATCTGGCACGACAGGGAATAAAAAGCTTCAGCAGGGACCGATGTGGAGAGAGGTCTTTTTCTGATGAAAATACGGAAATAAGTTCAACCTCAGTAGATAAGTGAATTACGCTTTGCTTAAAAAAACACATTGGCTAGGGTAATTCTTCTAATGAGCGATGATATCCATTCCACTGTCGAGCAGATTGCCCGCAATGCCCAACTTGCATCCCGGCAACTCAGTGCCGCCACCACGGCCCAGAAAAACGATGCCCTCCAGGCAATTGCCCGCGAACTGGAGTCCAACCGGAAGACCCTGATCGAGGAAAACCAAAAGGATCTGCATGCCGCCGAGGAAAATGGTTTATCCGAGGCAATGATCGACCGTTTGCGCCTGACCCATGAGCGAATCGACGCGATGGCCCAGGGGCTCCGTCAGTTAATTTCCCTGCCCGACCCTGTAGGTGGATTGATCGAGGACAAAAAACGGCCCAACGGACTCATCATTCGCAAGGTACGCACGCCCATCGGGGTGATCGGAATTATTTACGAGTCCCGGCCCAATGTGACCATTGACTGCGCGGGCCTCTGCTTAAAATCTGGTAATGCAGCCATTTTGCGCGGGGGCAAAGAGGCCCTGCACTCCAACCGTGCCCTTGCTCAAATCATCTCTGATGCCCTGCAGGGAACTGCACTGCCCAAGGAGACGGTACAACTCATCCCCACCACCGACCGGGCGGCATTAAACCACTTACTCACTCTTGATCAGTATGTGCACTGCATCATTCCACGCGGAGGCGAGGGCCTGATTCGCTTTGTTGCTGAAAACAGCCGCATCCCAGTGATCAAGCACTACAAGGGGGTGTGCAATCTTTACCTCGACGAGGGATGCGACCCACAAATGGCCAAAGACATCGCCGTGTCCGCCAAGTGCGGGAGACCCGGTGTTTGCAACGCGATCGAAAACCTTATCGTACACAGCTCGCACCTTGCTACGCTGCTTCCCGAAATCGGGAAGGCCTTGCATGAAAAAGGCTGTGCTTTATTTGCCGACCAACGGGCAGCCCAGGCCTTGGGAGATGTACCCAGTACCGAAGCAACCGAAGAGGAGTATGCCGAGGAGTTTCTCGACCTTCGCCTCGCCATCAAGACGGTGGACAGCGTGGACGAGGCCATCGCCTTTACCAACTGCTACGGCAGCGGGCACAGTGAGTCCATCCTCTCCCCTTCCGCCGAACGGGCGGGAAAATTCCAGCGCGAGGTGGATGCTTCCTCGGTCTACTGGAATGCAAGCACCCGGTTTACCGATGGGTTTGAATTTGGGTTGGGGGCAGAGATTGGAATATCCACCGACCGCCTGCATGCCCGTGGGCCCATGGGACTGGAGGAACTATGCACTTATAAATTCTTGATCGAGGGGAGCGGGCAGTGGAAATAACCCACTTCCCCTACTCTTCTCACAAAACACTCTTTTTGAATTTAGAATGAGTGAATTATTGATTACCGGGGGCACCCTCATTTCGGATGGCAAGCGGGAGCAGGCGGACATCCTTATCCGCAATGGCAGGATCAAGCAAATCGGCCCGTCCATTTCTTCTACTCCCAGCACCAGGGTGATCGAAGCAGATGGAAAATGGATCCTTCCCGGGCTGATTGATGACCAGGTGCACTTCCGTGAACCCGGGCTGACCCACAAGGCATGTATTGCCTCCGAAGCCCAGGCTGCGGTGGCCGGCGGGGTGACCACTTTTTTTGAAATGCCCAATGTCTCCCCCCCTACTCTCGATATGCAGAGATTGGAAGAAAAACGGGCGATTGCCAGCCGGGGCTCCGTGGCTAACTATGCCTTTTTCCTGGGGGCCAGTAATGAAAATATCGAGGCGGTCAAAGCCGCCGACCCCACCCGGATTGCCGGCATCAAAGTATTTATGGGCTCCTCTACCGGCAATATGCTGGTGGATGAGGAGGCGGTGCTCGAACAAATCTTCCGCCATGCGCCCACCACCATCGCCACCCATTGTGAGGACACTCCTACGATTTCCGAAAACGAGCGGCTCGCCCGGGAAAAATACGGTGAGAAGGTGCCCTTTTCAGAACATCCCAATATTCGCTCGCGGGAGGCATGCTTACAATCCTCCACCCTGGCCACGGAACTGGCAAAGAGAGAAAATGCCCGACTCCATGTGCTCCATATTTCAACCGAGGAGGAGCTGGCTCTTTTCACCGCCGGGCACGACCGCATCACCGCGGAGGCCTGCGTACACCACCTGTGGTTTGAGGAATCAAGCTATGCCACACTGGGCTCGCAAATCAAGTGCAACCCGGCAATTAAGCGGGCAAGCGACCGGAAGGCAGTCCGCCAGGCAGTGGCCGATGGCCGGATATCGGTGCTCGCAACCGACCATGCCCCGCACACTTGGGAGGAAAAACAGGGTACTTATTTTTCCGCCCCCTCGGGCCTGCCCCTCGTTCAGCACACGCTCTTACTGATGCTGGAAATGGTGAAGAAAAACTGCTTCTCCCTGGAAACAGTGGTGGAGCGTGCCTGCCATGCACCCGCCCGGATCTTTGATGTGATCGAGCGCGGGCATCTCAGGGAGGGCTACTGGGCGGACATCGTCATGGTCGACCCGCAAGCTAAGACTGTGGTGGACGACTCCAAGCTGTGGAGCAAGTGCGGATGGTCCCCCTTTGCCGGAGAAAAATTTTCCCACCAAATTGAGCGGACAATTGTATCCGGTAAAATCGCCTACGAAAAGGGTAAGGTCAATACGGACTGCCGGGGAGAAGCGGTCGAGTTTGCCCGCGAACGGAGGTAAAACAAGCCAGCCTCAGGGAAGCCAGGGGTATTTATCGAACTCGGGCTTTCTCTTTTCCAGAAACGCTTTTTTTCCTTCCGTGCCTTCCTCGGACAGGTAGTAGAGCAGGGTCGCATTGCCCGCCAGTTCCTGCAGGCCGGACTGGCCGTCGCAATCTGCATTGAAGGCAGACTTTAAACAACGGATGGCCAGCGGGCTTTTTTCCAAAATTTCTGAGGCCCACTGTACACCTTCTGATTCCAGTTGTTCCACTGGTACCACCTTGTTGACCAAACCCATATCAAGAGCTTCCTGGGCACCATACTGGCGGCAGAGGAACCAGATCTCGCGGGCCTTTTTCTGCCCGACAATCCGGGCGAGGTAGGACGAACCAAACCCGCCATCAAAGCTACCCACCTTGGGCCCGGTCTGCCCAAAAATGGCATTGTCTGCAGCGATGGAAAGATCGCAGACGACATGCAAAACATGCCCTCCCCCAATGGCATAGCCAGCGACCAGGGCAATGACGACCTTGGGCATGGAACGGATCAGTTTTTGTAAATCGAGCACATTGAGCCGGGGCACGCCCTCGTCATCCACATAACCGGCCTCCCCTCTCACACTTTGGTCTCCCCCCGAACAGAAGGCATACTTGCCATCGGTGTGCGGGCCGGCACCGGTCAGTAAAACCACACCCACCTTGGGGTCTTCCCTGGCATCGAGAAAGGCCTTGTACATTTCATTGACCGTTTTCGGCCGGAAAGCGTTGCGCTTGTGCGGGCGGTTAATGGTAACCTTGGCGATGCCTCCCGACTTGTGGTAGAGAATATCCTCGTATTCGCCGACTGCTTCCCAGTTCATACCTCGCCCTCCTCTTCCTTGCCGGAGGTGGGTGTGCTATCTCCCGGCTCTACCTTGCGGCCTTGCATGCCCCACTTTTCACGAAGGTAGAGGCGTTCTTCCTTCCAGTTGGCAAAGGGCTTGCCCCGCAGGGAGAGAAGATCGTCAAGCGGCTGGTCATCAAACTCGCCAGCGGTGGATTGTTTTATGGGTTCAGTCGGGTGATTGTCCATTGGTTCTCGGCATATTGATAAAGGAAACGGTCGTGCAAACGATTGGGCCCGCCCTGCCAAAATTCGATCGAGCGGGGGTGCAGATAATATCCTCCCCAGTGAGGTGGCCGGGGTGGATTTTCCCCGTGCTTTTCTTTAGCTTCGAGGAAGGATTTTTCAAGAGTTTCACGGCAATCAAGCGGCTGGCTCTGCTCGGATGCCCAAGCCCCAATCCGGCTTAGGTAGGGACGGGACTGGAAATATTCCTCCGCAAGGGAATCATCCACCTTGGTGACCTCGCCCAGCACGGTGACCTGGCGCTGCATGGAAAACCAAGGAA
Organism: Opitutales bacterium; assembly: GCA_038152995.1. Taxonomy (GTDB): domain Bacteria; phylum Verrucomicrobiota; class Verrucomicrobiia; order Opitutales; family Seribacteraceae; genus Chordibacter. Next base: position 11,097 of record JAYOXT010000039.1, on the reverse strand, counting down.
AGTGCATGCTTACATGGGGATTACCCGCAAGGTGGCCAGCTTTGCGACTGTTGTAGTTGGAATAAAAAACGAATTTCCCATCTTCCAAGCCCTTCAGCAAAACAGCCCGGGCGGAAGGCCGACCGGCCTCATCCACAGTGGCGAGGCTGCAGGCGTTGGGGTCATAAACTTTGGCATCGATGGCATCCTGCATCCATCGCTCAAATTGTACAACTGGATCCCCATTAAGCTGGGCACGGCGGAGGGGTTCCTGGTCGTAGCTTTCCCGAAGGTCCTGCAGGCTTTGGTTAAAATCATTCATTACAGGATTTCATTGTAGAGGGAATGAGGATTTCGGCAAAGCTGATTATACCGAATCCTAGGAATGATGCTCAGCTACCTGCTGGCGGGCGGCAGTGGCAGCGAGGCCTGGGGAACGGGCACGCATTTTTTGCCTCCACTCCATATTCCACCTGATCAACCGACGGGCGATCCGGCCACGGATTGATTTGTGTATCCAGTGAAGCTCATGGGTGGGCACGGAATGGGTCGCATAATCCTCTTTGTAGGAAAACGGAGCGGGCAAAAAGTCGAATACACGCCCTTCATCCCAGCACCTTTCCAGGCAATGCCGGAGTAATTGTTTACCCGGAGAATATTTTTTCCACTCCTCATCATAGGCGAGGTGGTGCAAAGAAGAATACCCGGGACTGAGCAACTCAAGCTGCCAGGCAATGGGATGATCATTTACCCGTAAAAAAGAAGCACGCACACGCCCCCCCTGAGCAAGCTCGGGCAGGAGCTCAAAAAAGAAAGCCCGCTTTCCCCGAATGGTGTAAAGCCCGGCGTTTTCCTGAGTTTTGTGGGATGCCACTTCCACGAGGCAAGTCGCGGGCATGGCGGAACGAACATCTTCAAAGGTGGTAAAGGTCTCGAAGTTTACCTCTCCTTTTTCGGCAAGGGCACGCTGATCATAGCGAAAGGACTTCCGTGTTTTCGCTCCCATTTTCTCCTCCCAAAAATTGGCAAATGACTGGTCACTTTGTGGCTCTATGGTGGAAGCGGAACGCACGCACCGGAGGATATTGAGGTGCCGAGCACCTGTCACTTCATCCTTGATGCAGGCATCCCAAAAGGGTTGCGGGAGCTGAGGCAACCAAACAAAAAGAAAGCGACCGATGAGCCGGCTGAGTTCCTGCACCAGCAATGGACCGACTGCACTTGTGCAGGTGGGGAAGTGATAGTTTGCCTCGTCGTAGACGAAGGGCCAAAGCCCTTTCGAGCCGAGTAAACCCGGGCGTTCAACCAAAGGCCAATATCCTAGTAATGAGCCAGCCTCATCATAGGCGAGCAGGAAAAGCGGGGCACGGTCCTGTTTTTGCCTACCCCACCATACATGCAACCACGCGGGTGAAAAATAGGGATTTATCCAATCGGCATGCTCGAGCAGGGAGTCGTACTGATCTGCAATCTTAGCGATGGTTGCAACATCCCGAGATACCTCAATGCGTGCTTTGGGGGAGCTCACGATTTGGGTGGGTATTTCGATTAGCCCGGCGGAACGGGCACCATACTTGATTAAATGACGAGGTTGGAAAAATCCTCGTACTCTGCGCGGAAACCACCGTCCACCCCTCGGCAAAGCACCGCCACCGCATCGTGGGAGTGCAGAGACTCAAAGTGGGAACAGACAATACGGAAGTCGATAATGCGACCATCCTCATCCAATTGTTCGTAAAGCAGACGGGCCGCATCCTCGACAAATTTGACCTTGGCCCCATTGAGCTCGGCGAAAGCCTGTTCGTCCTCCCGCTTGACCATGACCTGGGTCTCCGTAGCCAGCCCATTGATGCACATATCGCGAAGTTCGAGCATGGAGAGCTCGCGGTCGGGGTGCACCTCCACACTCACCCGGGCAAGGCTGCGTTGGGAGTGCGGAATGGCAAGGAGGTCACGCGTCTGCCGGGCATGCTCAGAAAGCTCAGATGCACAGGGGCAGGCAGAGGAGTAGACAAAGTCAAAATTGATAATTTTCCGGACACGGTCCGCACGGTCAATAAAACCCTCAAAACTGCAGTTGTAATACTGGTAGCCTTCCAGCCCGCTGCGCAGGCTCTTTTGCACCATGGGGTAGGAAAAGTCCACCTTGAGGCGGGCCTCGCGGGAATCGAGTTTGTCTTTGTAGTGGCGAAGCACGCGGTCGAGAGTCTCCGGAGAGAACACCTCTTTTTCATACTCGTAAAAAATACGGATAATACGGGACATATTGATGCCCTTCTTGTCGGCATCCAGGCTGACCGTCCCGGTCACCCGGGACTCCAGGGTAAGATCTTCCCCGTCGGGCCCGACAAAGCGCAAAGGAAGGCGGAACCCGGATATACCCACCTGCAGGATGGGCACATTCGAGCCCTGCATATCAGATGAACCTGAGTTTTGTACATCGGGCAGAGACTTGCGGTATTCAGGAGTGACCTGAAAATTTGCGTCGTACTCGCGCTTGAGCTTTTGTGGCTGGTCGGACTTGGTATCCATGATGATTACAATTTTGCCGAATTCCCAAAGAGATGCAAACCGAAGAGACTACTTCGCTTTGCCCTGGTTGGCGACGGCTTCCATCGCCTTGGCCACCGCCTCAGGATCTCCGAGGTACTGGCGGTTGAGGGGTTTGAGGTCGGCATCGAGCTCATAAACAAGGGGCATACCGGTGGGTACATTCATGCCAATGATCTCTTCTTCAGAAACCCCGTCGAGGTACTTAATCAGGGCGCGAAGGGAGTTTCCATGGGCAGCAATCAACACGCTTTTACCCTGCTTGATTTGCGGGGCAATGGTATCGGTCCAGAGGGGAAGAAAGCGGGCAACGGTGTCTTTTAGGCACTCGGTCAGGGGGATATCGGACTCGGCAAGGTTGGCATAGCGGCGGTCTTTCCCGGCATAGCCTTCATCGTCCTTGGACATGGGTGGGGGTGGAATGTCGTAACTGCGGCGCCAGACCAGCACCTGCTCATCCCCATGCTTCTCCGCAGTCTCGGCCTTGTTCAAACCCTGTAACCCGCCATAGTGGCGTTCATTGAGGCGCCACTCGCGGTGCACCGGTATCCATACCTGATCAAGCTCGGTCAGGGCAAACCAGAGAGTACGGATGGCCCGTTTGAGTACAGATGTATAAGCGACATCAAACTGAAATCCAGCTTCCTTGAGCAAACGGCCGGACTCGCGGGCCTCGCCCTCCCCTTTTTGGGTAAGGTCAACATCGTGCCACCCGGTGAAGCGGTTTTCTTGGTTCCATTGGCTCTCGCCATGACGAAGGAGTACTAATTTGTGCATCGGTAATTTTGGTAAAAAGGAAGTATTCTACCCGATTGGGGCTGTGGGGTCACGAATTTTCCTATCTGCTGGAAATGGGTCCTTTCTTGTCTGTCACAAACTAATGTGATTAGATAGATTCTGTCATGTTTCCACGACTTTTATTTCTTTTTATATTTCTACCGATGGTGGAGCTCTACCTGCTGATTGTACTGGGCTCCCGCATTGGAGCGATGCCCACGATCGGCCTGATTGTACTGACCGGGATTCTTGGAGCAACCCTCGCCAGGCAACAGGGCGTGTCCACCTTATCGAAGATACAAAATGAATTGAGGCAAGGTCGGGCTCCGGCCCGGGAACTTTTGGAGGGTGCACTGATTGTGGTGGGTGGTATTGTTTTGCTGACCCCGGGCATCCTCACCGATTTGTTTGGGTTTTCCCTGCTGATCGCCCCGATCCGCCGGGCACTCTGTGAAAAACTTTCCGCCTCTTTTCTCTCCTCAACCAAAGAAGGTAAAGCATGGTCCAATGTGGGCTTTGGTTCTTTTAAGAAAAATTCAGACGATATAATCGATGTTTAAATGCACCTCACTCCTTCTTGCTTCTTTTCTTTTCCTGTCGATGTTTGGCTGTGCCGCTCTGGATGAAGGGCAGTACAGCGGAAGGATTGGGAAGAAAAGAGAGGTTACCCTGCGTATCCTCCCAGACAGCACTGTAGAACTGGAAGGTTACTGGCAGGAAACCCTGCAGGGCACTCAGGAAACCGGAAACTTAAAGGATAAAACCTATGACGCCCTCGTTTTCCTGGGGCCAGAAGATAAAAAGTTTAAACTTCGCTTTATCTACGAAAAGGACGGGGAAGACCTTGTTATCCTCGCCATTCACTCGCGCACATTTGGACCCGGTGCACGCTATGCACCGACCGAACCGGACTCCCTTTTTACAAACCCGCCCCGGCTGACCCGCCTGTTTTAATCCCCAGTTTCTGTTTCCTGAATTTGCCGCTGCAGGGCCTCAAGAAATTCTGGCCCCACACCTTCCCGCTTGGCGATTTCAATGTAAAAGGGAACATAATCATTCTTGGCCAGTGCTTTGCTGGCAATGTTGTGGAATGGATCGTTGGTCTCAATAAAGTAAGTGGCCTCTCCAAATGAGAGCGTAATTCCGGAATCTGACTGAAACACAGCAAGCCGTTGGTGGGGGTCGTTCAATTGCACTGCCTTTCCATAAATTTCAAGAAAACAGAATAGCAAGGCGGCAATCAAGCCTGCGATTGCAAGTTACCCACCTGCACACTAGAAAGTACCAAGCTGATGATTTTTTTCCCCTACCGCGACGACAACCCCACCCGGTCCTTCCCCTTGGTCAACTGGGTACTGATCCTGGCCAATATCTGGGTATTTTTTGCGTATCAGCTTCCTCTGGGGTCCAGGGCACAGGAGGCATATTTTGCAAATTTCGGATTTATTCCCGCCGCCTTCTTTGCCCAGTTTGGACAGAATGACCTGGGGGTAATCGCTTGGGAATGGGGGTCGGTCGTCACCTCAATGTTTAGCCATGGCGGCCTCCTTCATCTCTTCGGCAATATGCTTTTCCTCTATCTATATGGGGATAATATGGAAGACGCCCTCGGCAAAGTACGCTACCTGCTGTTTTATCTGGCCTGCGGTTTTTTTGCCGCCATTGCCCAGTCCCTGATCAACCCACTTTCCGAGATACCCATGGTCGGGGCATCGGGAGCAATTTCGGGGGTCATCGCCGGGTATCTCCTGCTCTACCCACGGGCCAACATCCGGGTTTTTTACTGGTTCTTTCTATTTGTTGGCACGCTTTACTTACCCGCATACCTAGTATTGGGCCTGTGGGTATTTGAGCAGATCATCGCCCTGCCCGAGTCGATGAAACAGGCGGGTGGTGTGGCCATTGCCGCCCACCTCGGCGGCTTTGCGGCCGGTTTTCTACTGACCCCATTTCTGCGCAAACCGGGGGTTCGCCTCTTCCAGGACGGCCGGACACGCTCTTTTACTCGCCAACCCCGTGGATTCCGGTAAGCTTGATCGCTTTCGATCAAGCACATGGAAAAAGCATACCAACCAAAAGAAGTAGAGGACCGTCTCTACCATAAATGGGAGCAGGACGGTTCCTTCCAGGGCCGTCCAGACGGGCAGAAACCTGCCTACTCCATCGTCATCCCCCCGCCCAATGTGACCGGAGTACTGACCATGGGCCATGTGCTCAACAACACCATCCAGGACATCCTCGCCCGGCGGGCACGCCAAAAGGGGCACGCCACGCTCTGGCTCCCGGGCACCGACCACGCGGGTATCGCCACTCAAACCAAGGTGGAGCAACAACTTCGCAAGGAAGGAAAAAGCAAGTACGATCTGGGCAGGGAAGGATTTCTTGAACACGCCAAGGAGTGGCGGGACAAACACGGGGGCATCATCCTCAAACAATTAAGAAAGCTCGGCTGTTCCTGTGACTGGGAACGCACCGTGCACACCCTGGATGAGGACTACTCCCACGCGGTTCTCGAGGCCTTTGTCCGCCTGTTTAATAATGGCTATGTCTACCGCGGAAAGCGTATGGTCAACTGGTGCCCGGTAAGCCGCACCGCTCTTTCCGATGAGGAGGTGATCATGAAGCCCCAGAACGGGAAGCTTTTTAAGATTCGCTACGAACTGACCGATGCTCCAGGTGAATATTTATATGTTTCCACCACCCGGCCCGAAACCATTATGGGGGATGTTGCCCTCGCCATTCATCCGGAAGACGAACGGTGGCCCGCGTTAAAAGGACGAAAAGTACGCCGCCCCCTCCAAACCGCGGAAATCCCCATTATTGCAGATGATGCAGTGGAAAAGGATTTCGGGACCGGCATGCTCAAGATCACTCCCGCCCATGATCCATTGGACTTTGAAATTGGACAGCGCCATGATCTCGAAATCATCGATGTATTCAATGAAGACGGCACTCTCAACGAACTAGCCGGACCGGACTTTGCAGGAATGGACAGGTTTGAGGCACGCAAGGCAACTGTGGAAAAATTGCGGGAGCAGGGAGATTTAATTGACGAGGAAGACCACGCCAACAATGTGGGCTTTTCCGAACGGGCAGATGTGCCCATCGAACCCCGCCTCTCCGAACAATGGTTCCTGCGCTACCCCAGGGTGGAAGAAGCAAAACGGGCGGTCGCCGAGGGGATGATCCGCTATTTCCCCGAGCGCTGGACCAAAACCTACCTCCACTGGCTGGAAAATATTCAGGACTGGTGTATCAGCCGGCAGTTGTGGTGGGGGCACCGCATACCGGTTTGGTACCGAAAGGGAGAAAACCGCAGGGATCCGAAAAACTGGCATGTCTCCGTAGACGGGCCCGCAGATCCTGAAAACTGGGAACAGGACGAAGATGTACTCGACACCTGGGCCTCCTCCTGGTTGTGGCCGATCGCCACCATGGGCTGGCCCAATGAAGAAGCCATGAAGGAGCAGGGACTGGATTACTTCTACCCCACTTCCGCCCTGGTCACCGGACCCGATATTATCTTTTTCTGGGTGGCCCGCATGATTATGGCCGGGCTCGAATTTAAGGGAGAACCTGTAGATCCAACGACCACCCTCTCGGATGAGGAAATCCGTAAGCGCATTCCTTTTCGGGATGTCTACTTCACCGGTATCATCCGTGATGCCAAGGGCAGGAAAATGTCGAAATCCCTGGGTAACTCCCCCGATCCGCTCGACCTGATCGAAAAGTACGGAGCGGATGGATTGCGCCATGGCATTATGAGCATTGCTCCCAAGGGGCAGGATATCCGCTTTTCCGAGGAAAGGATCGAGCAGGGAAGAAACTTCTGCAACAAGTTGTGGAATGTTTCCCGTTTCCGCCAAATGGCAGATGAACAGACCAAGGAGTCCAGCCTGGACGAGATCATCAAACGGATTAATCCCGCCCAACTTAACCAAGACGATCATGCCATCCTCCTACGTCTAGTGGAAACTCTCGACGAGGTGGATCGTCTCTATGTGGAGTATGAATTTAATTCCGCCCTCCAATCGATCTACCGCTTTTTCTGGAATGACCTTTGTGACTGGTATGTGGAAAACTCCAAATCGCGGATGCGCGGCGGGGATGGTAAGAGCACATGCCTGGCGGTGCAGGACCTCTGCCTGCGCCAGGTTTTACTCCTGCTCCACCCCGTTACCCCGTTTATCACAGAGGAACTCTGGAAAGTGCTCGGGTTTTCGGAAGGACAGTCCATTCAGTGGATCAATCCGGGCACAGGATCGGAACTAAGCGTGGCCATGAAGAGTGCGGGAATCGTACTCGACCCAGCCGCTCTTGAACAAATGCTAGCCGTGCGCGAACTGGTCACATCGATGCGTGCACTCAAAGCAGACCGCAACCTTGCCAACAATTCCAAGGTGGAATTTTCCTACCTCGCAGACGAGGATAGGGCCGCTTTACTTGAAGCTCACAAAACATCCATCCTCAGCTCGGTCGGGGCCGCCGGTCTGCACCGTGTGCTGGAGGCACCATCGGGGATGCCCGCCCTGGTCACCGACTTTGGTTCAGTCTACCTCGATCTTTCCAGCGGAATCGATGTGGAAGCAGAGAAAAAGAGACTCGCCAAGGAGGTCGCCCATCTGGAAGGGCTGATTTCTTCGGTTGAGAAAAAACTAAGCAATGCCTCATTTACCGATAAAGCACCCCCGCAGGTGGTGGAAGGTGCCCGGAAGCAATTGTCTGGAAACCAGGAAAAACTAAAGGAAACCCAGGCCGCACTCGCTGCCCTGCAGTAAGCTCCCCACGCCTAATCTAGTTTCGAGAAACCCGGTCGAACCGCTTGCGCTGCCTCACCGGTAGCTCAGGTAGTTCAGGCAATTCGTTGGTCTGCCCTCCAAAACTTACCATCTTACGGGCCGCTTCCTGCAACTCCGCCCAACGGGCATCGTCGACCTGCGGAGCATGGGCGATCAGGCCCAATAAGCTTTTCCACTCGATGGAAATGCGCTCAAGGTCACCACTATGAATTTCATCCTGGTCCGATGAAATCGCTTTTTCCAAAAGTGCACGCTGCCTCAGAAAGTCAACCGCACCCTCCCCATAGTCCAAGGGGAGTCCCGCCTTGAGGTAGCCAGGGCAGTCCTTAAACCCAAAAGCTTGCCGGCAGAGTACAGCGAGCCTCGACTCTGATTGTGCCCATGAGCGGAAACGGTGCCCGGCCCGGAGGTTGGCCAGGTCGTAGATTAATTCATCCACTGGGTAAGTGGTGTCTTCCAATGCCACCGCCACCGCCAGTCCTTCCCCCCGAGAAAAGAGGCTGAAAATTTGGCCACGCCTGGTCGGGCATGCACCTTCATCCACTAACCCGAGAGAGAACCACGCCTCCACTGGAGTGAGCAGGCCAAGGTCCTGGTTATTATTTGAAGATTCTAAAAATGGGGATTCATAGACCCGCTGGCTCTTGCGCAACTTGGGGTTGAGCAATACCCGCCCCCCGCCATCTTTCCAGCCTAGCACCGTGGCCTGCTCGTAGCTAAGTCTCGCACAAAGCACTTTTCCCCGCTCTACAAATTCGACCAGCACCCCTCCCTGAGAAACCTCAGGAAAAAACGGGGAGAAATGATCTTCCATGCCCACCCTTTTCCAGGTGCTGCGGGAAAACTTTCGTTTTAGCCCTGAGTTCTTTTTTTCGGCGATCACTGCCCGCAGTTTTTTACGGAAGGATTTGATTAAGACCACTCGGTCTTTTCCTGACTCTTCCTCAAACATCGCCACTGGAAGCTCACGTCCATAGGTGGGTTGCTTCTTGGTGCCAAACCGGCAGGGATTGCCAGCACTTACCTTGCTTAGAGTCTCAGGCAAAGACAATGCCTTGACCCACTCCTCCCCTTTCCGGGCCCAGGCATGGGCGAGCGTGGTACGCACCTTTCCGCCCTGGCGCTCCCATAGCCCCCGTGTATTCAGCATTTCCACAACCTCATCTCGATCACCATCGATTGGCAGTGGCTCCTGTTTCTGTGCAGACAGCACACTTTTTAAATTGCCGAGAGATTCATGAAAACCCAACCGCACACGGTCTTCAGAGAACAACCGGGCGGCCATATAACGGGCCGCTTCAAGGTGGTTCTGTCCATTCACCTTTGCCTGGTGCATCACCGCGATTAAAGAGGGCCAGTCGAGGGTGGCAGAACGGTGGAGTTTGAGAGGCCGGGCATCCGAGAGCCGAGTCTGCCGGGAGGCCACAATGACAAAGCCACGGGGGTCCTTGCCCCGCCTGCCCGCCCGTCCAAACATCTGCAACAACTCATCGGGCCGTACCTGGAGAAGTTGATCATCCGTGCGGTATTCCCGGTCGGTTACCAGCACCGAGCGCATGGAAAAATTGACCCCCGCCCCCAGGCCGGTAGTCGCCACCACAATTTGTAACTGTCCGGCCTTGGCGAGGGGCTCGATCAGACCCGCCCGCTTTAAGTAGTCCAGCCCACTGTGGTGGTAGACCACCCGGCGACGGAGCAATCCGGATAATTCTTTTCCAGCAATCCTGCGTTGTTCGGGTGTGAGCTCGAGATTTTCAGGCTCTGGCAACTCCGCAGCCAACTGCCTGGCCAGCTCCTCTGCTGCCCGCCGGCGGGGGGCAAAAATGAGTATTGGACCGAGACCAGAACTAAGTGCCCCCTCGATCAGCCTTGGCCAATGCCCGCGGACTTTTTTATTCTGAGCACCCTTGCGCAGGAGTAATTCGCCCATCACTTCCTCGAGCGGAACGGGCCGTTTTTCCTCAGTGATCACCCGGACTTCACGCCCATGTCCGTGTAACCACTCCGCCACTTCCCGTGGATTGGCCACGCTGCCACTCATCAACAGGAGTGCAGTGGTAGCAGGTGCCATGGCCAGAGTGACCTCATAGCCAGGCCCGCGCTGAGAATCAGCAAGTAACTGATATTCATCGACCACAAATAAATCTGGAGCATGTCCACCGAGCATGGCAGCCCGCTGGGTTTCGAGTGTGGCCACGACTACCCGGGCATCAGGCCGGTGCCTTACATCCCCGGTCACCAAACCCACCTGCCAGCCCCGTTCATTCCATTCCCTGAATTTGTCATTGGCCAGGGCACGGGTGGGCACGGTGTAGACTGCCCTCCCCTTCCAACCACTCTCGATCAACTGTTCGAAGACGAAGGTTTTTCCGGCACCGGTGGGGGCATGCAAGACCACATCGTGCCCATTACGTAGAGCACCCAGTGCCTTCCTTTGCCATGGATCCGGCAAAAAAATATGTTCTCCAAACTCCTCGGTATTCGTTTGCATTCTACCCGCTTACCCCTTGCATTGTACGGAGTACTCTCATCATTCCCAACCTGCAACAGTTTTAAATGTGCCTCCAGAGATTTTCCTTACATGATGATCAAGATCATCGCCGCTTGTGACCAAAACCGGGTGATGGGCCGGCAGGGAAAGCTGCCCTGGAACATCCCAGAAGACTGGACCTATTTCCTTGAACAAACCGAGGGAGGCGTCCTGGTGATGGGACGGAGGTGCTACGAGGATTTCGTCGATTATGCCCCCCAGCGCGAGGTCATCGGGCTAAGCAGGAACCCCCATTACCAATTCGAACATGCCCGCCGGGCTCAATCCTTGAGCGAGGGACTGACTCTCGCCGGGCAATCCGGAAAGACGATCTGGATCTGTGGCGGGTACGATATTTACAAAGAGGCACTCCCCTTGGCGAACGAGCTTTTCCTCACCGAAATTGCTGCCCAGTTTGAGGGGGACACCCACTTCCCAGAATGGAAAGATTCCTTCCCTGAA
>JAYOXT010000038.1:0-16784 GCA_038152995.1 Opitutales bacterium | reverse complement strand
CGTATTCAAGGCCAGTGGGACGGTTTGGAATCCGATGGCACCAAGGAAGACCGCAACCACTTTTACTTTCGCCGACTCTTTCTGGGCGGACATGCCAAGATGGGAGAAAATTGGGGAGGGGATCTCGTTCTAGATTTTGCTGCATCTCCTAACAATGAGGGAGATGGTGAGGCAGACCAAGTATTCATCGAGAGTGCCTCGATTTGGTACAAAACGGATGATTATCGTATCGATGTCGGGCAAAAGAAAGTTCCCTTCGGTTTGGAAGAGACCACTTCCTCCGCCAAGATGAAAACCATCGAGCGATCCGCAGTAAACCGTCAGTTTGCGGAGAGGCTCAAATTTAATGCCCGGCACACCGGTCTCTTTGCCAACGGCTCTCTTGGTGACTCTGGTCTCTCCGCCGCTGCGGCGATTGTGAACTCTGGCCAAAACCACAATTCAAAAGACTCGGGTCTCAATAAAGGACGTTATGGATATGACTCCAACGAGTTTTCATACTTTGGCAGAATCAGCTTTGAAAATGAAGTGGACGATTTGAGTTATCTCGTGGGTGTAGATGCAGGGGTTCAGCAAAACGAGGCTACTAAAGCAGACAAAACTTCCGCATGGAATATCTTCACTCGGATTGGGAAAGACCCCTTCGAATTGGAAGCAGAATATATGTCCGGTACTGCGGATACTGCCAGTGGTGATCATGACCACGAAGGTTACTCCATCCAGGGTTGCTATACCATTGACCGCTCAGATGCAGGTGCATGGGAACTCGTCTACCGATATTCAACTGTAGAGGGTAAAGGAGACCAAGATCTTGTTAGTGCCAAAGAAATTATTCGTCGCACTAATTTCACCAAAGATGATGATGGTGGTCCATGGGAGTTAGTCGATGAATTTAACCAACACTACTTTGGGGTCAACTATCTCTTTGATGGTCATGATATTAAATTCATGCTCGGATACGAAATGAATGAATTAAAAGACACAGAGGAAAACGGTGGATCTCAAGATATCGATGGTTTCCGAGCACGCCTCCAATTTCTTTTCTGAACACGAAAAACACTTACCCCGCAAATACTCGCAAAAAATTTAATCACTAACTGATCACTATCATGGGAAATGTAACCACTTGGGAATTCATCGTTGGCTTGCTTTATGTCTTGGGTGGACTGGGCATCTTCTTATTCGGCATGCGGGTCATGAGTGAAGGGATTCAGAAAGTAGCCGGTGAAGGCATGCGTCGCATTATGGCAACGATGACACAGAACCGCTTCTTCGGGCTCTTTACTGGCTTGCTTGTGACCTGCCTGGTGCAGTCATCTTCCGCAACCACCGTAATGGTGGTCAGTTTCGTAAATGCCCAGTTGCTCACCCTGATGGAATCCATCGGTGTAATTATGGGAGCAAATCTCGGCACCACTTTGACCGGGTGGATCATCGCAACCATCGGTAAATTCAGCCTCTCCAAAATTGCACTTCCTATCATTGGTATAGGCTTACCGCTGGTATTCATGAGCAAGCCAAAGTTCAAGCACACGGGTGAATTTCTAGTCGGATTCGGACTTCTTTTCTTTGGCCTCAGCGAACTCAAAAATGCAGTGCCCGATGTTAAGAGCCTGCTTAAAAGTGCGGACCCTGGGGACCAGGCATTGGTTGCCAGTATCCAGGGAGTGATCGAACAACTTAACAGCTATGGGTTTGGTTCGGTGCTGATCTTTTTGGTCATCGGGGTGTTTCTTACCATTCTGGTGCAGTCCTCCTCCGCCGCCATGGGGATCACCATCATTGTGGCGATCAATGGATGGATTAACTTTGAGATCGCCGCCGCCATTGTACTTGGGGAAAACATTGGCACCACCGTGACTGCCTGGCTGGCTTCGCTTGGGGCCAACCTCAATGCGAAACGCGCTGCCCGGGCCCACTTTATCTTCAACATTGCCGGGGTCTGCTGGATGCTACTTCTCTTCTATCCTTTCATAGGCATGCTCGACGACCTTATGCCTGGAGCTATTTACACCGAAGATGTTACCCAGCAGGAAGCGGCAGCTTATCTCTCTGCCAGTGGCTTTACTGGAGAACCATCGGAACAGGATCTTGCAGGAGCAAAAAAGGCGATCGTGGACAAAAATATCCCGCTACACCTATCCCTTTTCCATACGCTCTTCAACCTAACGAACATTGTTCTCTTGATCGGTTTTACTCCGCACTTGGGTCGCTTGGTCGAACGCATCGTCCAGCCCAAGACTAAGGATGGAAAGGCACCCAGACCGGGCAGCTTGGCTGCCCTCCACTATGAGGGATCCGGCGTGTTACCCAAAACTGGGGAGCTCAACCTCGCCTTGGTCGAGGGAGAAGTCAACCGCCTCGCCGCCATCACCCGTTATATGTTCGAGGGATTTGTGGAAGTCTTTGAAAATCCTGAGGAAGACAAAAGTAAGCTCATCCGTGAACTTAAGGAGTTGGAAGAAAAATGCGACGAACTCGCCTTTGAGGTCACTCAGACCCTGATCCACTGCACCACCGAGAGCCTAGCCGGCGAACGAGCCCTCAGAGTCGCGTCTCTGTTGCGTGTCGCTGCCGAACTCGAGGACATCGGGGACTGCTGTCACCGCCTGGTTCAACTGGCCCATAGAAAGTATCGAAAGAATCGCATCCTTCCCGATGAGACCAAGCGTGAAATCAAAGTGTTCTCCGAACAGATTCTCGATTTTATGGAACTCTACCAGTCCCACCTCGGGGAAGGAACAGGCGTGCCCGACATCAAAAAAGCGGAACAGATTGAAGACCGGATCGATGCCTCCCGTAAGACCCTTCGTAAAAATGCAGTTCGCCGGATGAAGGAGACCGAGAACCTAAAGGCAGAGATGATTTATGTGGACATCCTCAACGAGATGGAGCGAATCGGAAACGACTCACTCAATGTGGTCCATGCCCTGAATCATGTGGTATAACGATAAACCTTAAAAACCTAGAATTTTTGACTGAAGGAAAGAACAAAATTACGGCCCGCACCATTTAATCCTGAACCATGGACGCGGTAGTCCTCATCTGTAAGATTTTCAATTGCTAGAGTTAGAAGCAAGCTTTCATTCCACTCATACGCTCCCTTTACGCCAAACAAAACATAGGAGGGCGTGCCGCGTTCTGGAATACGAGTACGATCCGTCTCATCCTTCAGAGAAAGATTATCTGCTTTCCCAACCGCCAAAACAGAAAACTCACCCTGCCATGGTTGTGAAATCGGATCATAACTTGTGACGAACTTCGTTTGCAAAGGCATCAAGCGGGTTGTTGATCGATCCACAGGAAGATAATTTCTCCCATTTATTGCTACGGTGCCGGAAGTATTATCATCAAGTAACTGCTCTACTTCACTATCCATCCACGAGAAAGACACTTCAGATCTCCAAGAGGGATTCCATTGGTAGCCCAATTCTAGCTCTATTCCTTGAATGTAACCATCCCCATTTGATTTGAGCACATCAGATTTTCCGGATTCAACAGGAGACCGTACAATCATATCTTTGATCCATGTGTAGTAATAGGCAGTCTGCCAGTCCAATGAACCACTCTTTCCCCTTACCCCAACTTCAACTTGTAAAAAATCCTCAGGATCAAGTTTGGTGTCAGGTTTTTCGACGGCACTTGTTTCATCGGTTGAAGTAAGATCATAAAGACTTGGAGCCCTAAACCCCTGGGATAAACCGCCAAAAATAAAGAGATCATCGCTGATCTCTTTGGTTAGCTTAAGGCTGCCAACCAGCTCATCGTAGTTGTTAATCTCAGGAGAGAACATGGTGGATGTGTCACTATTCTTCTCATAGAACTTCTTCAAGTTTGCCCGCACAGAAGAGTAGCGGATGCCAGGCTGAATAAACCAACCAGAATGCATCTCATGGCCGTATTGAAGATAGCCAGAATATCGCTCATAAGTTGCATCTGCCGCCAATGGCCCTTGGGCATAGGTTCGTTTGATATTGGAAGAGTTATTGTAGTCTGACCCAAATGAACTCAGGTCCTCGAAATGAAAATCTAAGCCGTAAGAAAATTTACCAGAAAGAATTTCTTCCGTTTCAAAACGGATACTCAAGCCAAAATCATCCAGTTGAAAACCCTGTCGATCATCGATGAAATCATTTCCTTTTTTACGCCTTCGGCTTCTTTCCTGCTCATGGCTATGTTTACTAAGAAATATCTGCCCAGAGTCTGCCCAGCCCCCGATATCCGACCAATCAATCTTACCGTAATATAAATTCCTTTTTTGATCGAGACGCCGCCAAATCTCTTTTCCAACAGAAAGTCCTTCCCAACTTAAACCATTTATTGTCTTATGCGTCCTGGGTACATCCTCCATGAATGCGTGCTGGAGACCTAAGGTAAATCGAGCATCATCAGAAATTTTCTTTGCAACCCGGAACTGTGTACCACTTGAATCATAGCCGGTATCCTTTTGGGTACCTACCCTACCCCCTCCCTCTAAATCACCAAACGATCTCTCTGCTTGGGAAACCTCCGCATACCAGTCAGGTGATGATACTTCTCCAGATAGACCAACCGTCCAGGAATCTTCTGCTGAGGACAGTCGTCCAAGAAACTCTATTGATTGATCGCATTCAGCAGAGAAATGGGGGGTGGAAGATAATAGATTTACAACCCCACCCACCGCATCTGATCCATAAATGGTTCCATGTGTTCCTCGCAGAACTTCAATCTGATCGGAGCCAAATAATTCCACGGTGCTCCAGTACTGATTAGGTCCAGAGCGCATCGCGGAATGATTAAGCCGGATCCCATCGACTAGTAAAACATTGTGATATCCAGTCAACCCGCGGATATAGGGTGATGACTGCCCAAGAGCGGTTTTTTGAATCATCACAGAAGGTATTCCAGATAGAGCCTCGGGCATAGATCTCGA
Source organism: Opitutales bacterium (assembly GCA_038152995.1). Taxonomy (GTDB): domain Bacteria; phylum Verrucomicrobiota; class Verrucomicrobiia; order Opitutales; family Seribacteraceae; genus Chordibacter. Next base: position 11,872 of record JAYOXT010000038.1, on the reverse strand, counting down.
GATAACCTCTATGTCACTTGTTTTTATCTGAGTGATAGACCATGCCGATTCAGCTAATGGCTCTGCAAACCCTCCCTGTGCGGTTACCACAAGGGGGGAAAGAGCATCAGGTTTTAGATCAGGCTCCTGTGCCCAAAGATAGAAAGGGCACAGAAGCCAGTAAATGGATCGTTTCATCATAATTCTTCATTACTGAAAAATTAGATGGAGGGACTCAAGGGTTAGTTTGCAAAATTTTTGCAAAAACTCTACCAAGCGTATTGCCAGCCAAGGGTCCAACTGGAATCAAGTTCGAGTTGCACACCATTAACTTTTTGATTGATCGGAGTTTCCCACTCCGCGGCAATACGATGACCTTTCAGGGCACCTGATTGAAAGTAATAATTTAGCCCGAGTCCAACTGAGGTAAGGTCTCGTCCTTGGGATTCAGTTTCAAGGCTCGGTGATTTCATCATATTGTTTAGAGCATCAATTCTTGAATCACTACCATCAATTTCTTCTTGGCAAGTATGATCGATCTTTACCGAAGCACTCAGAGAATCAGTGATTTTGCGTGCTCCCCAAACTGTTGCGTCCACACGATTACCAAGGGTGTATCCCTGGTCGTTATCGCCAATTCTTAGAACCCCACCCAATTGGGCACCATAGGAGTAGTTCTCAGTTTGTCCTAAATAAGTGATGGCTGGGTGAAAGTCCCAGGTGCCAGAACCTAATTGCATGCCATAGCCTGCAGTATTTGCTCCAGACTTCTCATCAATGGATCCAGTCGGTGCACTGAGACCTAAACTCAGGTGGGCTCGTCTGCCATCATCCCAACGAGCAAGATCATAGAGCCCACCGATTTTAAGGTCACCCAGACCACTGGTTTCCATCTTATCGCCATTCTGCATGGTCATTTCGTTGTCCAAATAGTTAATCATGCACATCAATGTCCACTGATCAGAAATGGCATGCATCGCACCGAACATATGCATATCCATGGTCATATCCTTGGGAAGCATGGCTGTCATCATGAAGCCAGTATCTGCCATTGTTGGTTGGACAGAATCCGAACCTTTCAACAGCCCTTGCATATCCATAGTCATATATCGATAGGAAACCATCCACTCCCCCATGGCGTGCATATGATCGCCCATCACGGAGATAGGTGCATGACCATCCGGGCGGGAAGCTGTCCATGGCTCGTTATGAGCAAAAGAAGATAAGGTAAGAAGGGCGGATAAAAATAAAAAGTAAATAGATTTCATAGTAAAAATTGGTTTAAAAACAAAAGGGGTTCGCCTCCCTTTAAAGAAACGAACAAATAAACTGGGCTACATACTCCCAGTCTTAAAAGGTAGTTTTAAACCAATCCTCGCGGAGGAGGTGTACTTATTAATTTTGGAACCGAGGACCAACTCCTAGGTGCTTCATCGCAAACTTCGCCACTTGGGGGTGAGAGGATGATCTTCAAAAGTTCACCGGGTGCTATTTTCAAATCCATTGTTTGCGAAAAAGAAGATGCCACCACTTCGCTTGCTGTGCCACTAAGAGAAGTGATCCACTCACAACCCTCACACCTATTCTCACCATTAAAAGTCCATTCAACCGCATTCGAGAGAGATCCGGTTTGCTCATAAAATCCTTCCATCATTTTGGCCCAGATACCCAACTGAAGAACCGCAACAGGCAAGCTAGTTGCCGAAAAAATAGCAAGCAGTGCAAAGATTGATAGAAGGCGTCGAAGCATATGAAGTATAACCTTTAACCTCCCATGCCCTTTCTAGACGAGACGAAAGACAGAAAGCCGGAAGCTTTTTTCAAAGAGAGGAGATTATGATTCTCTAAACCAGTCTCTAAGAATTGGGAGAGAAAGATCTCTTAGGTCTTCTACCAACCGTTCTGCACCAGCATCCAATAAACCCTGCCTATCATTCGTGCCAAGCACTCCAATGACCCGTAGTCCAGCGGTACTTGCTGATCTTATTCCATTAGGAGAGTCCTCAACCGCCCAGCATTGAGTTGCAGATACTCCAAGCTCCTCTACCGCCTTTTCATAAGTCTGTGGGTCTGGCTTAGGTGCATCCACATCACTGGAGGTGACAATTGCAGAAAACACTCCGTTTAATGCCCCACCTGCGAGAACGGGCAAAGCGGACTCCACATCATGGCGCCTTGAACCCGTGGCCAAGCCAACGGGAAGTTCCTTCGCCACCGATAAAACGAGTTCCACCGATCCAGGAATCGGCCGTGCCTGCTCCCCCACCAACCTGGCATAGGCCTCGCCTTTACGAACACCCCACTTCGGTAAATCACCTGGCACAAAGTGCATACCAGAAAGTTCGGCCATGCGAGACATCGCATAGACCTCATCCCTTCCGGTACAATGCTCCAGAAACTGTTCGAAGCTCGCGGTGGCTCCTTCGCCCATCGCTTCACAAATGGCAGAATAATGAGTGAATTCACTATCGATCACAACCCCATCCATATCAAAGATGACCCCACCCAGTTTCTTCATGCCCTGCCTCAGAGAAGCTTTCTTTCTGTTTTTACTGGATCAGCATCTCCTAGTTCGCCAAGTTTTTTGTGCAAAGCCTGTTTTAGCCTATGCCCTACTTTCTTGAATTTTGCATCACCGATTAAGTTAACCAACTCAAAGGGATCATTGAGTAAATCGTAAAGTTCGTACTCAGGGCGGTGATGCAATTTATGAACGAGTTCTTCCTCAGAAGTAGTTAAGTTTGCTTTCATTACCCATGATGATGGGGGATCCAAATTAGCTTTTTTCTTTTTATCCGGTTTGAGGATTTCAAGAGCTCTTGAAAGGGTGATATTGGAAGTAATCCCGTTCTGAAAATTGGGGTTATAAATCAAAGAATACCGCTCGTCCCGGATCGAGCGGATCGGAAAGACCCGGTCCTTGTTGTCGTTAATTCGGCAATTGGTAAAAGCACCCAGAAGATAAGAATGAATGGGTTTGGAACCTCCTTCCAGCAAAGATAAAAAGCTTTGTCCATCGCAGTCGCCAGGGGATAACTCACCTCCTAAAAAAGAGACCAGACTGGGTACGATATCCTGAATGGAAACGAGTGGCTCCACAACCGATCCGGCTCGGCAAAGGCTGGGCCAATGCATCACCAAACCAGTGCGGAGTCCATTGTCGTAGCAGGTCCACTTGGCAAAGGGGAGCTGTGTCCCCTGCTCACTGCAAACGATGAAAATGGTGTTCTCCCAAAGGTTTCGTTTCTCGAGTTCCGTACGGACCATTCCCACCAAGCTATCATAGTTGGTGACCTCAGCATAATACTTAACCATTTCCTCACGTAATTCGGGAGTATCCACCCAGTAAGATGGAACATTTAATTTGTTGGCATCGTATGCAGAGAGGTCTCCAGTGGTGAAAGGGGCATGCGAATCATGGGAAGCGATGAAGAGGCAGAACGGTTGCTCCTTTTTCTCGCAGTCATCGAAGAATTTTTGTGAGCGTTGCAAAAGTTCTGGATTGGCATCGACTGCCTTGCTGACATCCCCCAGCATCTCGAAGGGATAGCATTCTTTGGGGCCAACATGTGATTTACCCAACAAGGCAACCTCATACCGCAGGAGCTTAAGATAATGAGCAATGCTTTTTGTTCCTGCAACCGACTTGGAATGATTCGGTAATGTACCCGTACGCCAAGGAGAACGCCCACTGTAAAGCTCCTGGCGAAAAGGTGCACACATCGCCACGGAGCAGTAAGCCCGCTCAAACCTTACTCCATCATTGGCTAGCCGATCGATATGCGGGGTCTTGCAGTCTTGATTCCCATAAGTTCCCCAACTATCCCGGTTCATATCATCAGCCAGAATAAAAACTACATTTATTTTTTTTGCCTCCAGGCAAAAGCAGAATGAAATCAATACAAAGGCCGTGCGTAAAATCACATCATAACTCTACCTGTAAATTAATTGAGCGGAAGCACGAATATTCTCATTTGAATGAAACCGTATCCAATGAGCGGCGAATCCATCAGGGAATTCATAGGTCAATTCTTCGCCTTCTTTCAGCTGAAAAGCTTTGTAGGGATGAAAACCAGTCCAGTGATCCATGTCGATTTCCGCAGTAATAGTGCATTCCTTATCAGCTTTTAGCATAAGTGTTTTACGGTCATATCCGGTCATAAGATAAGCGTCAGAGGAAGTGTCCGCTTTGACAGATGTGTTTTTCCATGGTCCCCCCACCCCAACCGGTTTACCAAATTTCCAGAGTTCATCGATTCCACCCATCCACAAAGCAGTCTGTTTGTCATGAGAGGAATAGACTCGAGGGTCACCAGTGGAAAAGCCAGACTTCAGACCAGCTAAGACCAGTAAACCGTTCCATGTGGTAAAATCTGTGATTTGCTTATTGTGGGTGCTAACCGGACGCATCTTGGTGTAGAGGGGTGCCTGACCCACGATCCAAAAGGGAACCTCGTAGAAAGTTCCGTGAATGTTAGCGAGCATCCGCTCAGATTCAACTTCCCGGTGCATTCTCGGATGTCCAAAAACAAAAGGCTGATCATAGGAATCTGCCCCCTTGGGCAATCTCAGTACTGTGTAATTTCCTTTTTTCCCGACGATAGAACGATTCTCTCGGCTCACCAAAATTACCGAGGCATCATCCACTTTAAACTCGGTTTTGGGAGTAAGAAACTCGCGGAGAGATTGTTTCTTAAATTTCTCCCCCCAAATTCTTGCTCCCAATTTTTTGGCGACCTCTGGGCTCATACAATCGCCTGCAAGAGGCTCCCTAGCAAACGGCTTGAATGCAAATGTCACATGATCGAGGGCATAAGCCTTTCCATTGGAAGAGAGCACGGACAAATCCCGATTGTGTGCATTGGGAAAAAGCAAAGCAGCACTTACATTTCCATCGTCATGGTTAGCAATGGAGCGAAACAAGTTTTCTCCTGATGATGGATTGCGGTATTCAACATCCGAAAACTGGAAGGATACGGATGCAATGCAGGTTTTATCCGATTGAACCCGAATCCATTGAGCATCCAAATCCTCCGGAAAAATATGATAGGCAAACCGATCGACTTTGATGGACCGATAGGTTTCAAAGATCCCCTTTCCTTCACGGTCGACCTCCAGGGTGAAGGTGACGGGCTGATTCGATGTTAAATGAATCATTCTCTTCGGAAATCCATTGATCAAAAAAGGATCGGATGGTTTTCCAGCTTTTACCTGATCATTTATGTAAATCGAACCGGCGGCATTTCGCGGTCCCCACTCTCTCAATTCATTAAAATCACCAAACCATAAATTCGACTGTGCCTGGCCAACCAAAGGGTTCCCCTGTATACTTGCTTCATCAGTTGCCAGAACCACCCTGCCATTCCAAAAGCAAAAATCAGGAAGGTAACGAATATGAGATCCAATTGGCTCAATCCCTGCACTATTCGCAGCGGAAAAATTACGTGGAAATTTGAAAAACATGCCATGCATATCCATGAGCAGATCTTTTTGCCCGACATCCCGAATTCTTGGCCACTCCGTGAACCAACCATGAGCCGCATCATTGTTGAGACAGCCCTTGGGAAGAAGAAATAAATGAAATTTTCCATCCTCCATAACCTGTAGGCGTAAGGAGCGTTTATCCCAACCAATTGCCCAGACAGGATCATTGGAACCATCGACTCTTGGGTGAATGCCCTGCGAGCCGGTTACTTCGGTGTACTGCCTCCGCTCGATGACTTCCCATTTATCCCCGTCGAAGGTCGCCAGACATCCGCGGTCTTCGCTCACCCGATCGGTGAACTTTTTCGAAACCTGCCAGTGATCGGGGTGGTCCAGATGACCAAAAGTAGTCTCACCATTATTGGATACCACCACCCTGCCCTGAGATGTATACGCACCTTTTCCATGGTATCCGGGGATGGGATCCTCGAACAATCTGGTGAACTCTAGGGTATGCACATTGATTTCATAAAACATATTCTCCATATCGAAGAGATAAACGAAGTTTTCAGGATCCTTGAGATGCCTCATGATTGCGGTTACCCGGGCAGGCATTTTCTGCGGACTAATGATCCGAATCTTGCCGGTCTTATCGATCACATAATGGCCGAGGAAGAGCTGTTCTGATTCATGATGGATCATCCGACCTGCCGGAGTCCCCCCAACACTTTCCGGATGTACGGTCATGGTTAGATTTTGATCAATGGAGTATAACTTATGATCTGAACCCCTCGGTTTGTGGGGTGCATAGGTAACCATCCATAATTTGTTCGCCCACGGCACCACCGCTCCAATGCCGCACTCTTCATGACCCGCCTTGAAAAACCTGCCATCTTTTCGGCTCTGCGAGTAAGTGGTTAAGTGAGGATAAACCCCAGCAATCTTTCGGGTGCCCGAGGTCTGAAGAATTTGCTCCTCGTCGTTGCACACCCCGAATTTGACAACTGCAGGAGCATCTGCTCTGAGCCCTCCGTGAATGGCAGTAATGATTAAAAAAGGAACGTAGCGTAAAATACGGTTCATATTAGATTGCTACCGGGGCAGCAAAAATTTATCGAAAAATTCAGGAACAGCCCCTGCGAATCGACTTTCTAAATACTGAAGGAGAAGATCCATGCACCCGGTTAAAAACCACGGACATTCGTTCCGCATCATTAAAGCCACAAAGTTCCGCAATCAGAGCAATGGAATAATTGGTTTCCGCAAGCATCTGCCTCGCTCGGTTCACACGCATGCGGCAAAGCATTTCCCAGGGTGTTTTCTTAAAGTATTCTTTGAACCGACGCTCCAAGGTTCTACGGGCAATCCGCAAGTCATAGCACATCAGTCCCACAGTTATGGGTTCCTGCATCCTTTCATGAAGAAATGACATCGCCCTTCGCAAGATAGGATCCTCTACGGCAAGGTGGTTGGCCGAATGGCGAAGTGAGACGCCGGTTGGTGGAATCCGAATCGACTTAGCAAGAACCTTCGGGTTCTTCAAAAGCAGATCCATTTCCATACCCAACCTCTCTCCCAGAGCATCCCAGGGAATGGAAACGCTGGAAAGAGTAGGATAAGTAAGGTTACAAACCAGGGGGTCATCATTGGCTCCAATCACCGCAATGTCGTGCGGGATTTCTATACCTAATTGTGAACAGGTTCCGCAAAGAAAACGGCCTAAGGGATCATGCACCGCGAAGACACCCGCAGGCTTGGGCAATTTCTGTAGCCACTGCTGGAGCTTTTTACTGGGTGGACGAAAAGATTCGCTGTACCGTGAATCCTCAAATCCTTCCTCATTAAAGATGGAAAGAGGAACCTTCATTGATTGGGATGCTTTTTTAAATCCCTCGATTCGCTGGTCGGAATAAGGGGTACCATTTCCGAGGCAGGCGATACTTTTAAAACCTACCGAAGAGAAGGCGTCCGCCGCCTCTTTTCCCACTGCCCAGTCATCGACATCTAAGGAAACACATCCCTGATGCTGTTCATCCGTGGCCAATAAAATGGTTGGTACCTTACCTGCGAGTTCCAGCAATTCCTCGCGATTGGGCAACCTCTCAAGGATTAAACCACGAGGATTGATCTGTTTAATTAATTCCTCCAATTCTTCCAGTTTACGATGAATGCTTAGAATACGGTAGTCCTGCACCCGACCCGCAAAAGAAGCAAGCGACGGGGTAAGCCTGCGAAGAAAAACCTCGGTCATGACTATTGCAACTGGTTGACTCATCCAAATAAAAGATGCCAATTATTGGCGTAATACAACAGAAATTCTACGCAATTTGCGGATTTACCCAGGAAGGAATCTATCTAGCATAATTTCTTTTTCCTAAAATCAAACCCTCAACCTATTGATAGCTATGGCCCATTTCCCCTGTGATAAAGTTCAGTACGAAGGACCCTCTTCTAAAAACCCACTCGCATTCAAGCATTACAACCCAGAGGAAAAAATCGACGGCAAGTCGATGAAGGAACACCTTCGCTTTGCCGCACCTTACTGGCATGTAATGCGCAATGTGCTGGCCGATCCCTTTGGAGGAGGAACCGCCCAAATGCCCTGGGATGACGGGAGCGACTCCGTGGAAAATGCCCTCGCACGGGTGGATGTCTTTTTTGAATTCCTAGAAAAAATGGGGATCGATTATTACTGCTGGCACGATCGCGATATTGCTCCCGAGCTCAATGATCTATCTGCCTCCAATGCCGCTCTCGACCAGGTAGTTTCGAAATTGAAGCAGAAGCAGGAGGAAACCGGCGTGAAACTTCTCTGGGGAACCGCCTGCCTCTTTGCCCACGCCCGCTATTCCCAAGGTGCCGCCACTTCTCCCGATGCCAATGTCTATGCCTATGCAGGTGCTCAGGTCAAAAAAGCACTCGAGGCAACCAAGGAACTCGACGGACTCGGATACACTTTCTGGGGAGGCCGCGAGGGATACTCCACCCTGCTGAACACCAACATGAAACGGGAACTCGACCACTTGGCCGCCTTCCTGCACATGGCCGTAGCCCATGCGGATAAGATCGGATTTGACGGTCCCTTCTACATCGAACCCAAACCCCGCGAGCCCTCCACTCACCAATATGACAGCGATTCAGCAGCCTGCCTGAATTTCCTCCGTGAATATGGATTGATGGACCGGTTCACCCTCAACATAGAGACCAACCACGCCACCCTCGCCGGTCATACGATGGAGCATGAACTGACCGTGGCTGCAAACGCGGGTAAGCTAGGCAGTATCGACGCCAACCGAGGTGATACCCTCATTGGGTGGGATACCGATCAATTCCCCACCGATCTTTACCTCACCACCCAGGTCATGCTGGTGGTTTTAGAAATGGGCGGTTTCACTACCGGAGGACTTAACTTTGACGCCAAGCGACGCCGTGAATCCCATGAACCCATCGACTTGATTCATGCCCATGTTGGCGGAATGGATACATTTGCACGAGGGCTGAAGATCGCTCACGCGATTCGTCAGGATGGCCGTCTGGCCGAATTTGTCCAGCAACGTTACTCCAGCTTTGATTCGGATATTGGAGCCAAGGTCGAAGCCGGCACCTGCAGTTTCGAGGATCTGGAAGCCCATGCCCTTGCCCAAGGTGAGCCCAGCTTAGCCAGCGGAAGACAGGAAATGCTGGAAAATCTGATCAACGAATTTATTTAAAGCGATGAACTGGCTCCCCTCTGTACCCGTTTTCCTTTCTTTAGTTTTGGCCTGCAGTTTCGGCTGCCTGCTTCAGGCCAAAACTCCTCAATCGATCAAGTTCGAGAGTTCGACGGACTGGAAGGAGCATGCTCAAGAGATCGATGGATTATCGGTCGAAGGCGGAGCCCTGCACCCAACTGGGAAGAAAGGGATTTACCGCAGCCGGCTGATTCCTTTCTCCAAAAAAAGTTCGCTTCAATCCATCACCCTCTCCTGCTCCCCTAGGTGGGATAATTGGGTGGCCACCCCCAAGAAAGTGGCCCCTCGGGCTCTTGGAGATGCTCCCATTTTTTTGGTCAAAGGACCCAAGGATTATTGGCTCTTTGGTCGATACAAGGGAGGCAATCCAAAGTCCAAAGGGTTTAAACCCCAACAAGTAAACATGGAAGGGTTTGACATGCCGCTGCTCAGTACTCCTGACTCCAATCTTTTTACTGCCCCTGGCGGGTTGAAAAAAGATCTGGGTGGATATCATGCTTTTCAAAGCAGAGATATGAAAAACTGGGTACACCATGGTTCTGTGACTGATCGGCATGCCAAATGGTCCACCACCGCAGAGTTAGTCGACGGGAAAGCGTATATCTATTACGATTTCCCCAACGATCAGGACCCTCACCTATACATTGATGAGGACCTTACCGACGGGATGCCTGGGAAGGATATGGGATTGGCCTTCCTCGATCCCTCGGATGGATCGGACTGCGCCATCATTCGAGACCTCGACGGCAAGTTTCATTTGATTTACGAGGATCACAGCCCGATCAATGCCCGAAGCCATTCATGGGACTCCCCTCTTGCCGGTCATGCGGTGAGCGATACCGGTATAGGAGGCTTTGAAATTCTCCCCCCGGCAGTTGACTACCGAACCAAACCCACCGGGGTGTTCAAGGAGTACTCCCACCCCCATTGGCATGCAGAACATCCCGAGAAGTTTCCTGCCAAGGAAGGAACCAAGCAGGCTTATGCTCGTTACGAGGTTCATGAACCAGTACAAGATGCCTATGGAGACTGGGGAGCGATTGCCATAGGCGGAAGGTACTATCTGGTCGGGGATTTTCACCCAGCCCACCAGTCCATCCGTACAGCGATCTTAACATCTCCAAGCCTCGATCAGAAATTTGAGTTCATTGGTGAACTCGGAAATGGTCACCCGGATCCAGACATTGGATTTGCCGAAGGACAGTTTTATCTGATCAACCAAACCCAAAAGGACTATGTCAGTCCCGGCCCATGGGTCGAAAGAGTGGAGGTGCGTGTCGGCATCGATACCAGCAAGGATGGAAAAGCGGACACTTGGAGCGAGTGGGCAGATGTGAAGGAGCAATATGATCACATCGCTGGTTTCTCCAAGCAGATCAAGCGCATCCCCGCATCCATGGACCTCAGTAAATTACCGCACGGACATGGGTTATCGTTCGAAATCCGCCTGACCGACACCACGGAGAATTCCTCCAAGCCCATGATCGAGCAGCTGGAAATATCTTTCAGAAAGTAATATTCAGGAATGCGATTTTCAGGACTCAAAAATTTCCTAGGTCTCCTAAGCACAATTATCATCTCTGGGGCTTGCCTTGGTCAAAGCCAGCCCAATATCGTTCTCATCATGTGTGACGACTTGGGGTACGGAGATGTGCAATGTCTCAATCCCAAGAATGGGAAAATCAAAACCCCCCATATCGACCAACTCGCCGCTGAAGGAATGATCTTTACTGATGCTCATTCCGGTTCATCCGTCTGCACCCCCACTCGTTACGGCCTTCTTACCGGCCGCTACTCTTGGAGGACACGCCTTCAGAATGGAGTAGTCCAAGGCTTCGCCCCGTGCTTAATCGCCGAGGATCGCCTGACCATTGCTGGCTTACTCAAAACCAAAGGATATTCGACTGCCATCATCGGCAAATGGCACCTGGATTTTCAGTATCAGGACCCCAAGAGCGGAAAAACCCTCCAAAGACAATACCGTGCACCGATCGGAGCCACCATTCCCGACGGCCCTATTCATCGGGGGTTTGATTATTTCCACGGCAACCACCATGCCGGCCATATGGATACGATCATTGAGAATGACCGGGTGATCGAACGGTTGGATGAGATCCTCAACCTCCCTCGGCTTACCGAGAAATCAGTCGCCTACATCGAGGAACGGGCAAAGACCCCGGAAATGCCTTTCTTTCTCTATGTTCCCCTGGGTTCCCCACACACACCCATTGTGCCCACTAAAGAATGGCAGGGAAAAAGCGGGCTTGGCCCCTACGGGGACTTTGTTATGCAGACCGATGCCACCATCGGGGCGATCACCTCTGCTTTGGCAAAGCATGGTTTTGCGGACAATACCCTCGTTCTTTTTACCAGTGACAACGGATGCTCCAAGGCCGCAAATATTCCAGATCTGAAAAAGAAGGGCCACCATGTAAGTGCTCATTACCGTGGATCGAAGGCAGACAGCTGGGATGGCGGACACCGGGTTCCCTTCATCGTTCGCTGGCCTGGGCAGGTCGAGGCAGGATCTCAATCAGACCAGCTCATCACTTTGGTCGATGTATTTGCCACCGCTTCCGAAATCACCGGAGCTCAAGCCCCCGATATGGGAGAGGACAGTGTCAGTTTCCTCCCTGCCCTCTCGGGTAAACCCATAAAATCGACCCGTAAAGGAGTGATTCACCACTCCATCTCCGGCCACTTTGGATACCGCGAAGGAAAGTGGAAGTTGATCTTAG
>JAYOXT010000037.1:0-16980 GCA_038152995.1 Opitutales bacterium | reverse complement strand
GTTCTTCTCCCTTGGGCTCCAGGGTGATCTCCTGGCTTTCATACCCATGGGCAATGCCTGCCGATGGATGGATGATCGCCCGGGCAATTTCCTCACTCGAACGGCTCTGCCCCCAACCCTTGAGGTTCGGTCCAAACTCCACGCCCAGTCCATCAAACTGATGACAACTGTAGCACCGGGCAGCCGACATTTTGCCCACGGTAGCATCCCCTTTGAGCTTGGTCACATTGGCAACCTGTAGGTTCCCATCATCCCTGCTCAGACCAGGGACCTGCACCAACGGCTTGGGCTTCGCATCGATAATATTTTGGCTAATTAAAAATTCACGAACCGGATAAGGCTTCCAGCGGTGCACCATACTCTTAACCAAAAACTGCTTGGCGAGATCCCTGACTCCTTCGTCTTTGGTCTCAAGGTACACCTTCTTCATTCCCTCAAAGGCGGACAAAGAACGGTTCATTGCCAGCGAGGCCACCAGTTCCATGCGGTGCCTGGGTAATACTTCCGGCAAAAGCATACGGGCAACCATTTGCTCGACGATGGAGTCCCCATGCAAACGCCAGGCGAGTAGGTGGGCCTGCCTGTCCCAGTCCTTGGCTCCGGAAATGTTTCGGTGCTGGCAATAATCTGCCCACAATAAATCCTCCACTCCATCCGAGGCCAAACCCACTGACTCAAGATAAGTGCGGTCTTCCATCGACCCAGCCAAAATGAGATCCAGCAGAACCTCCTGTTTCTTTTCGTAAGGAAAATCTCGCAGGTGAGTCAGGGCAATCCGGCGAACATGGGCAGACTCATCCTTACTCAGCAACTCTATAAACTCCCATCCCAAGCCGCCAAGGTCATAGCGAAGGGCACTTCGTAGTGCAGCGGACCGGGATCGGTATCCACTGGCTGCGGAAGCGATTTTTCTCAACTCAGCCACTCCCTTTTCTCCGAGATAGGGATAAAGCCAAGTTGCACGCCCTTCCATCCACGAGCTTTGTTGACTTAGCTTCCGCACGCGGTCGAAGGCAGCTGCTCCCTGGGCCTTAAATTTTTGGAAGCCGACAAAGCGAACATTATGAGCTGGACTGCTCATCAATTCCTCGGCTGTCTTCGGGCTTTCTCCACTTGGTTTAAATCCTTTGGGGGCAATGCGGTATATCTTGCCCAAGTGCTGGCGATCCGCCGCACCATGACCACCCACCATAGGATCGAACCAATCGGCGACATAGAGGGCACCATCCGTGCCCACCAAGACATCGGAAAATGCACCAGCCCGGTTATCGGCACCACCAACCCGTTTGATAAACTCTTCTCTTTTCAATTCATACCCTGCCCCATCAGGCTTAGGGTGGTAGCGGAAGATCATCCGTCTGGCCGGCTCACAAGAAAATAGAGACCCCTCATATTTTGCAGGTAAACAACCATTCTCATAGTAGGTAATCCCGGTCGGAGAACCGCTTCCATAAACATCGCCCGGAGGAAAAGTCCCCGGCAAATGGGTGCGCCACTCCGCCTCGGCATTGGTTTGGCCAGCTATGCGATCGGCCGACCAACCGAACTTGCCATCCTCGGAACAAAATCCAAAAAAGGCACCTTCGGGAACAAAGCTCGTTCGGCAGGCAGGGGGATCATCATTGTCGTTTTGAAACATATCCCCGAAGGAGGTGAAAATCTGCTCATAGCTGTTGCGGTACCCGTGGCCCACAATTTCCATGTGTTTCCCATCGGGATCGATACGACCGGTAAATCCGGACACCCAGACATGCCCGTCATCACTTTGCTTTCCAGCAAAGGTGGTGGGGTTCAAATTCCAACCCACTTGGGGTCCTCCTTTGTTGTAGTAAAAGCTACCCACATAAAAAGTCCGTCCGGAACCATCAGTGATTTTGGCTCCGCAATTTCCCTGATTAAAGTAGAGCTTACCATCGGGTCCTCCAATGACCGAGTGGGTGGAATGGTCGTGATTGCTCCCAATGAATCCGGTGAGAAAGACTTCACGCGTGTCCCCCTCGTCAAAGACCAGGTTCCGGTTCACATCGGAGTATTTAATAATATCCGGTGTTTGCGAAACAAAGATTTGATTATCAAACACCCCAATCCCCATTGGGGCGACTAAGTATGGATCCTGCACAAAGACGGTGGATTGATCGGCTACGCCGTCCTGATCGGTATCCTCCAAAACAACCACCCGGTCTCCTTCCTTGCGGGTATGACTCCTACGGTAGTTCACCCCCTCGGTAACCCAGATTCTCCCCTTCGTATCGACATCCATATTAGTTGGATTGAAAAAGAGGGGCGACTCCGCCCAGAGAGTTATTTCGAGATCTGGATCCTGCAGCACGAAATCCTTCACGGCTTGCTGGGCATGGGCAGTCGCGAAAAGACAAAAACAAAAACCAAATACAGATAAAAATGGGGAGAAAGATAAAATTTTCACCAAATCAACCTAACCGTCCGCTTTTTGGAAACAAACCCAAAAGCCAAACTTCTGTATATTTCGAGCAGAAAGACCTCTAGGGCCTCAGGCAATCAAGTCTTTGACCACATGGCCGTGGACATCTGTTAATCGATAGTCCCGACCCTGAAAACGGTAAGTTAATTGTTCGTGATCAAAGCCGAGCAAATGCATCCAGGTGGCCTGCAGGTCATGCACATGCACAGGGTCTTTGGCGATATTGAAGCCAAGCTCATCGGACGCTCCATGGACATGACCACTCTTTACTCCACCTCCTGCCATGATCATGGTGAAGCAATCCGGATAATGATCACGCCCAAGCAACTGTCCTTTGGATGTGCGCCCCTCGCGGAAAGGCGTACGGCCAAACTCACCACCGATAATGACCAAGGTATCATCAAACAATCCACGCTGTTTCAAATCTTTGATCAGGGCGGCTATGGGTTTATCCATGGTGGCACACTTTCCGGTCAATCCATCACGAATGTCTTCATTTGGATTGGTTCCATGGAAATCCCAACCCCAGTCAAACAACTGCACAAAACGCACCCCTTTTTCGGCTAACCTGCGGGCAAGCAGACAATTGTTGGCAAAGCTGGCCTCTCCCGGTTTCGCTCCGTAGGCTTCCATGGTCTCTTTGGATTCCTTATTGATATCCATCACATCAGGTACCGAGGCCTGCATCCGATAAGCCAGTTCGTACTGGGCAATACGGGTAAGGGTTTCTGGGTGGGCAAATTTTTGGGCAGCCTGGTTATTCAGATCCCGCAGTGCATCGAGACTGGAACGCCTCAACCCACGGGTCATCCCCGGAGGGTCGGATACATAAAGAACCGGATCTCCTTTGGAGCGACACTGTACGCCCTGATATACCGATGGAATAAATCCAGCACTGTATGAGTTCTTACCGCCATTGGGTTGGGTACCACTGGAAATTAAAACCACATATCCAGGGAGGTCCTGATTTTCGGAACCTAGCCCGTAAGTGGTCCATGCACCGAAGGATGGACGGCCAGGCTGCTGAAACCCAGTATGCACAAAAAGTTCAGCAGGAGCATGATTGAACTGCGTGGTGTGCATCGAATTAATCACACACAGATCATCGGCTACCTCATGCATGTGCGGAATGGCATCGGACATCCACATGCCTGACTTTCCATACTGAGCAAATTTACGGGGTGTACCCATAAGCTTTGGGGTGCCCGAGGTGAAAGCGAACATCTTCCCCTTTACAAATTCATCCGGGCATTCCTGATCGGTTCGTTTGTTCAACTCAGGCTTGTAGTCCCACAAATCGAGATGAGGAGGAGAGCCGGTCAGGTGCAAATAAATCACCCGCTTTGCCTTGGGCGAGAAATGAGGAGCACGCGGAAGAAGCGGGTTCTGTGGAGCGGATAGACCAAAGGCATCAGGCGACATTAATTGAGCTAGAGCCCCCATGCCCAGACCTACGCCACAATTTTTGAGGAAGTGCCTTCGAGTATTAAGCTGAATTTTTTCGAGTATTGGATTCATTGGTATAAAAGAGTGAAAATTGAAGAGAGATGTCTGAAATCAACGCTTCATCATCATTTCATCGAGATTGAGTAACACATTGCCGGCGACGGTGAGGGCAGCCAACTCACTTACATCTGCTCCTTGAGGAGCTGGCCCAATCGGATCGGTAGCCATCTTGCTGGCGAGTTGCTTATCTTTTGAGTACGAATCAAGCATCTCATTAAAGAGTGCGACCAAACGGTCCAGTTCCTGTTTCGATGGGGAACGAGAAAGGCATGCCTCAAAACCAGAAGTTAGTTTCTCGGTAGGTGTATTACCCGACTGATCCATGGTCCGGGCAAGCGATTGAGCGGCTTCCACATAGACAGGGTCGTTCAAAGTTACCAAAGCCTGTAGTGGAGTATTGGTACGGTCACGTCGGACAGTACATACTTCTCTATTTGGTGCATCAAAGGTAGCCATGGATGGGTAGGGGTTGGAGCGGCGCCAGGTGGTGTAAATCCCACGACGGTAGCGATCTTCTCCCTCGCTGGTTTTCCAATCAATCCCACTACCAAAGGCAGCCTTCAGGCCCATATTGGGCTGCGGAGGTTTCACCGGGGGGCCATACATTTTGGGACTGAGCAACCCGGCAACTGCCAATGCCTGATCGCGCACCATTTCGGCAGACAACCGCAAGCGGGGCCCGCGGGCAAGCAAGCGGTTATTCGGATCCATCGCTGCCATCTCACTGGTAACATGTGAATTCTGACGGTAGGTATCCGAGGTGACCAACAATTTAAGAAATGCTTTCACATCCCAATCCATTGCCACAATTTCGGTGGCCAACCAGTCGAGAAGTTTTGGATGGCTGGGCAACTCCCCCTGAGCACCAAACTCTTCACTCGTAGCCACCAATCCGATTCCAAATATTTTTTCCCAGAACCGATTAGCAGTTACCCGAGGAGTCAAGGGGTTGTCCTCCTGCATTAACCATTTCGCAAGATCAAGCCTGGTTGGGGTATCAATATTTTTCAATTTTGGAGCTAAGGCAGAAGGAAAACCCGCATGCACAGTAGGTCCCTTGCTCAGATAGGACCCACGTAAATGGATGTACGATTCCCGTCGGTTTGCATCCACCACTTCCTTCATCATGGGCACGGTTGCGGAAGGCTTGATCTGGTTTAGCTGATTGCGAAGAGATGCGATCTGTTCCCTGATTCGCTGGGTGGCTGGCCCTTGCTTGACAAAATAATCCAAGAGTTGCTTCTGTTCCTGCGGTGATCTCTTTTCGGTGGGCTTTTCCAGAATCGAGGTGAGAGATTGGGAAAAGGCCGAGGCTGGATTTTTCGCATTGGTTACAGACAAACGAAACTTGCCAATTGCATGGTTGGGGTAATTCTGAACAAGGCGGAAATTGAGCACTCCACCGGGCAATGGATCCTTTAGCTCAAATATTGCATAGTGGTCCCTACCCTGCCCGCCAGCAATTGCCCAGCCGGATTCCTGATCCTGCTTCCCATCAATCGCTTCATCCACAGTGAAATTATTTTGCTCATAACTGGCGGTGGCTCGGGCAAAGCGGGCGGTAGTGGCTCCGTCCAATGATTCAACTGCCTCTCTTTGGGGAGCCTTGTCATAAGTCTTCTCCCAAAGAATTATCCTCTCTTCGTCCAATACCTGTAGGCGGAACCCATCCAGCCGGGCATACAGTTTATTGTCGGTACGGTTCCAAACGGCAATTTTCGTAAGGTCATACTCCTTGCCTAAATCAATCTCCAGCCAGGGCTCTTCATCCGAGTTGGCGGTGTGGGTAACACTCTTGGAATTGTAATTCCCGTCCACATTTCCATCGATCGCCAATTTAGCATCCCCGCCATAGTCGGTCGAACTCTGGGTAGCCTTGCCCTTAAGAGCAACATTCTCGTCCCCCACAAAAGCCTGCACTTCTGCGATATGTAAAATCTTGTGCTTACCGGGCAGTTCTAAACGCACAAAACGACCACGCTTGGTGCTACCTTTCTCTGCCGCATCACCAAAGGAATTAAGAATCAGTTCATTGAGAACCATGTTGTGTATTCGGCTTGGGCCGTTCTGAGGCAATCGAGCGTCCTTGAGAAGATCAATTCTAACGGCAGTTATTTTATCCAGCGATGAAACTGCGGAGAGTTCATATTCTTCCAATGGCTTTTTAGCACCCGATACAAAAACGGTTCCGTCCTCAGAGATATTTAAATCTGCACCTGATTGAGCGGTTCCTTTTGTGGGAATCAAGGCATTCCACTTGGTTTGCTTTTGCTCAACTTCCCATTTTTTCAGTTCTGCCAGCAGGAGCTCATTCTCAGTAGATGGCTTCAGAGATCTCTCCAATTCGGATATCTGATTCTTCAGGTCCGATTGTCTCTTTTTCTGATGGTCAGAAAAAATGGAGTAAACCGGACGCTCGTCTTTTTTGTCCGAATCCTCGGTTTGGTTTAGAATGTCAAAGACCTGAAAGTACTCCTCATGGGTAATGGGGTCGTATTTGTGGGTATGGCACTGGGCACAGGCCATGGTGGTTCCCATCCAGGTGGCAAAAGTGGTGTTTACCCGGTCAACTACCGCAACATTACGAAACTCTTCGTCATTGGTTCCTCCCTCGTTGTTGGTCTGGGTATTCCGATGAAAGGCCGTGGCAATTAATTGGTCCTCCGTTGGGTTGGGCAAAAGATCGCCCGCCAACTGATCAATGGTGAACTGGTCGAAGGGCACATTGTCATTGAGTGCACGGATCACATAATCCCGGTATGCCCAGATGGTACGGGGCACATCATCGGCATATCCTGCGGAGTCTGCATAGCGGGCAAGATCGAGCCACATTCTTGCCCAGTGTTCTCCGTAAGTGGAACGGGAGAGCAAATCATCCACCACCTTCTCATAAGCCTGCGGCGAAGAGTCCTGAACAAATGCATCCACTTCTGCCGGAGTGGGTGGTAAGCCAATGAGGTCGAGAAAGACTCTGCGAATTAAAGTATTTTTGTCTGCCGGGCTCGCTGGTTCCAAACCTTCTTCCTCCAAACGCTCCCTCACAAAATGATCCACCGGATGAACTCCATCAGGAGTTTCCGTACGCTTTGGTTGTTTGTATGCCCAATGTTTGTCATACTCTGCTCCCTGCTCAATCCATTTTGAAAATAATTCGAGCTCCTCTTCCGTAAGGGGATCTCCCCTGCCCTCTGGTGGCATGATCTCCTTATCATCCGGATCGAGACCCATCCGGAAAATCATTTCGCTCTCCTCGGGATCGCCTGGAACAATGGCAAAGTAATTTCCCAAATCTTTAGTCGCTCCCTCGAAAGTATCTAATCTTAGCCCAGCCTCGCGATTTTCTTCATCCGGCCCATGACAAGCAATACACTTATTGGAGAGGATGGATTTGATCTGGGTATTAAAATCCACTTTCTCTTCAGCCCAGAGAAAAAATGGAAATATTAGTAAAGAAAAGGAGACGAAACGCATGATATTCATTGTTTAAAATTGATTCAAAAACACAAGCGGAGGCATGTTAACTCAAAAGAAGCAGCATGGGGAAATATCATTGAGAACTCATCGCCCAAAGAACGCTTGGTTTCCCTAATTCAACCAGCTCTTCCACTTCTTCCTGAGAAAGTTCTTTTTGCCAGATCGAAAACTGGTCTATCTTTCCGCATAGTGCACGCACCTTATTTCCTTCGTTTATATTCGTGGTATGCCAGTTGCCCATTCTGCACATCCCTGGAACCATTTTATTGAAGGAAGAAGGATCGAGATCGGCATAACTCATCATTTCTCCGTTTATAAATAATTTCACTCGTTTTTGAGGAATTGATACCGAGCCTGAGAGATGGACCCATTGGCCTGTTGGAATAACTTGGGTATTTGTTTTATTAATTCGATTTCCACCACGATAGCCCATCCAAATTTGCCCATACCGGGTCATTTGCCAGAAGAAATCTCCTGGAACATCCCAGTCGTTGGAAACAAAAACAGAGGTTAGGGTTTTATCAAAACGATCAATATTGATCCAGGTCGACATCGATAATTCATCAAATTCATGGGTTATATTAAACTCCACATAATCATCATCGCGATCGAACAACAGGGCCTTTTTGCCAGGCCAGCGCCCCGTTACCCATCTCGCACCATGAATCTCGCCATCACCGACAATTGGGTTGGTTGAATAGTTCTTCAAGTGAGGCTCTTCAAAAAAGGGAAAATAACCGATCAGTTCATCCGATTGATTGGTGTAAAAGCTAAGCTGTTCTTGCCAGCGCAAATACCCGATTGAATTGGGGCTGGGAAATTTGCTTAGGTCAGAAGTCTCAACTGGAATTAATTCGCCTTCCGAAAATTCGGTGGATTGCCCCTCAAATACGGAAGACAGGAGTTCATTGGATTTTGGGTTCCTGGCATCGACCTGGCCATCGATCACATGCAGAGTACTCGATCCATTTACACCGTCCACCGAGATCGCAAATTCAGTGCCACGATCCTCATAATCGATACTGGGAGAGGAAATGGTAAAACCTTCGGCACCTGGAGGAACAATTGCCCATACATCACCGTGATCCAATCGGATGTTATAGTCATTCCTAATCGCAAAAGTAGCTGGTGCTCTCATCACAGTGTCCACTCCATTGCTAAACCTCAAATGAATGACCCCATCATCCAATTGGTAAAGCCCCTTATTGAACTTAACTTGGTCTGGGCCTGCACCATCCGCAAACTCCGCCCCGGCTTGATCAACCAGCAAAGCATAAAAAGGAGTTTGAGGGGTAGAGACTTCTGGTTCTGCAGACCCAGGTTTTGCTTCAGGTTTCAAAAATGAAAGCACGGCGACAATAGATGCCGCCAAACTTATGAGCCAAGGAACATATTTTAAGGACGGCTTGGTTACATTGTTTTGAGGGTTGTAGGAATACTCGCTTAAACCTTCTGAAACGGTGGCTAAGAGTTTCAACCTTTCACATGCCTCATTGTCTTTTCGCAAAAGATTGTTGAGTTCTGACTTTTCCTCTTCCGAAAGCCTGCCATCCAGATATTTGTAAAAAAGTTTATCGTGTTTGTTCTTCACTGGGCACCTTTCGTTGACATTTCCTTCTCGATACAATCAGCCAAAGCAGACCTCAAACGCGACAGTGTCTGGTAAACAGCATTGGGCTTTTTATTCCTCTGCTCCGCTAGTTTCTTGATTGAGATATCAGATGCATAAGCTTCCCGCAGAAGACTTTGATGCTCCTTCTTCAGTTTCTTTAAACAGGTGCTTAAATACAGCAACCATTCCGACCGCATCGAAAAACTATCCGAGGGTTCGTCGAGGAGTTTCTCCGCCACATCTTCGTCCAGCACCAAGCGGTCTCTCGCCTTGGTACGCCTAAATTTCAGGATCTCGTATCGGGCAATCACAGATACCCAAGGCCCAAATCCAGTCTCTGCATCCTCCAGGTCAGAAAACTTTTTCCAAGCAATGACACTGACATTCTGCATCACTTCAGCGAGATCATGAGGATCCGGCAAGGAAGCACGAACAAATGCCCGAATGCTGGGATCATGCTTCGCCCACAATCTGGGAAATTCACTTCTTAGATCTGCGTTCAATTCATCACTCATTTTATTGGTAAACTCCCATTCCATCGATATTCTTACAAAACTTTTTCCATTCACTGACCAAATTGCTAAGCAATAGGATGCATATTGGGTTGCCCAAAATTGATCTTTTAAGATAAGAAACAAACTAAAATAAGATGAATTTTCGCATTATTTCGAAAATCCTTAGCTACAACCTTCTCGTTCTAGCATTTTGTTTTAGTGGATGCCTGCTTTTTGCAGTCTTTCAACATGGTATACCACCTGAAAATCTAACCGCCTGGTTTTACTGCATTTTATATTCATTGATTGGTTCGGTCTCTCTCCAACTTATGGGCAGAAGAGCAAAGCCTTCCATATTGCGTAAAGAAGCGTTGGCTATTGTCGGTCTATCTTGGCTGATTTGCTCCATTGTAGGAGCTGTACCATATCACATGATTGCTGGTACAGGACCAATGGATTCCTTTTTTGAATCCGCTTCTGGGTTTACTACAACAGGGGCATCTATCTTTTCCGAGATTGAGCTTTTACCCTTAGATCTTCTACTTTGGAGATGCCTTACTCAGTGGATTGGCGGACTTGGCATGATCAGTATGTTTGTCTTTATTCTCTCGATTGAAGGTGGTGGAGGAAAATTCCTCTTTAAAGGAGAATCCTCATTGCAAATGCGAGACCTAGGTTCAAGCAATGTACAGGTTGGGATCCGAAATATCACCATTACCTACCTCTTACTTTCGATGGCTTGCGTGACTTGTTTCTATCTCTGCGGAATGGATTTGTATGATTCCATTTGCCATAGTTTTGCGACCGTATCCACTGGTGGGTTTAGTACTCACTCCGATAGTATAGCATACTTCAACAGTGCTACGGTTGAATGGACCTGCGTGGTGTTTATGCTTTTGGGAGGCACCAACTTTGTCGCCCTGATTAATTTGATCATGTATCGCAGGAGTTTTCTTAACCCGGAAACTATTTTTTATTACGCTACCTTTTTCACCATAACCGCGTTGATTCTTCTTACTATGCAATCCTTTGGGAAAGAAAGCGTTTCTTTAAGCCAAGGTTTCCGTGAAAGTGCATTTCAAGTGGCCTCCCTTTTGACGAGTACAGGATTTGCCAGCACAGATTACGAGAAATGGATTCCCGCTGAGCATATGTTTCTGCTGGCCGCTATGATCATGGGTGGATGCACAGGATCTACAGCGGGCGGTTTGAAGAGCATAAGGGTGTTGGTTGCTTTTCGCATCTGCCTGGCCAATGTTGAAAGGGTTTTTCGTCCCAATATTCGGCGCAGTCTGACTATTTTTGGAAAAACCTTATCGGATCAGGAACGGGATGATACCCTACACTATGTTTTTCTGATTGCAGCACTCTGCTTTGCCGCTATGCCAATTCTCTCTCTCATGGAGCCATTAATGAGTGAGGAAGGTGTAAAAAGTGCGGTCCTTGCCTGTCTTTTTAATGTAGGTCCAGGATTTGCAGAGGTAGGTGCGACCGATAACTACAGCTTCCTAAATGATACCAGTAAACTTTACCTTTCAATGCTTATGATTATGGGAAGGGTCGAGATCTACGCGATCATAGTCTTCTTTATGCCCTCTTTTTGGAAGAAAAGTTGATCCACATTTACTGTTTTATTGTAAAAGACCCTTAGTAAAGAATCGATTTTGTCTTCAGGTGCTAGGCATAACAATCGATCCTCTCCGCAAAGAACCTTCTCTGCGGAAGGAACCAAAATCTCAGATGACCGACGTAATCCCAAAAGTATGCATCCTGTTGGGATTCCGATATCACGAATTTCCTGATTCAGGCAAATGCTCTTGGACCCAATGAAGATTTCAATAATTTGAATATGGGTATCGGGCAGGCTTCCAATCCGACTGTAGTTTTCATCAGAGAGATACTCCCGTACTTTATTCAAAGTAGCAACGCGGGGAGAAACAATAGATTTTAAGCCTATTACATCGGAAAGTGACCTCAATGCATCTTCATGGTCTGAATTGTTGAGAACAACCTGAATATGCTGAGCACCCAAACGGGACGCCTGCAGACAAGCCATCACATTTTCTTCGTCCATAGAACTACATGCGATGAAAAAATCCGCCTCGCCCACACGCTCCTCCTCTAATAATCGATGGGAAGCAGGAGATCCATGAAGCACCGTTAGGTCTGGGAAAAGTTTTGCAAAATGACTGCACTTTTCCTCTGATGATTCGATTAAACGCACTTGGTAGTGCTTTCTCTGCAAAAGACGAATAATCGCAATAGCTATTTCAGAGGCACCACATAAAACAATAGACTTAATTTTGGTGTATGCCTTTTTGAAGTACTTTTTCTCATAATTCCGGAGTGCCTTAGGCTCACCAAAGAAGATCAGTAAATCACCGGCAAATATTCTTGTCTGTGCAGAGGCCACATAAATACGGTCATCCCTTTGCAGGTATGCAATCCTAAGGTTTGAGCCCAAATCAAGCTCTTTTATCTCCTTACCCTTTAATTTCGAAGACTCATCAACTTGAAGAAATTCCACTTCAATTTCGCCTTGAGCATAGAGTTCCATTATAAAACGCAATTGATTACGGATTGGCTGAACAATTTCTATAGCACAAAGCGATTCAGGATTCACAAGCCCATCGATCCCAAAGTGCTCTTCGTAATTAAGGACGGATTGGTCTATATAAGTCTGATCGTGAATCCGGGCAATTGTCCGCTTCGCCCCCAATGCCTTCGCTAGTGAGCAGGCAATCAGGTTGGTCCGATCATCCCATGTCATGGCCATAAAACAATCACACGAATCAACTTTTACATTCATCAACTCTTTGGCAGAACTTCCATTGGCTTGAATAACGGAAACATTTAGTTCCTGATCAGCCAAATTTGCCTGCTCCTCAGAATTATCAAGCAAGGTGACATTGTAGGATCTTTTTCTGCTTAGGTAGTCGGCGAGGTAATAACCTACCTCTCCTGCTCCAACAATGATAACATTTTCCATCGTTTGTGGTCTTTGCCAGTGGGATTATTTTCCGAATACAGAGAAATACAAGTCTGCCAAGGTCAAGCCCATCAGGCTAACTGTGGATATAACAACTTCCGATATGCGGATGGTGCTGATCGATTCGCCAGATTCCCCAGTTAAAAGGAAGACTCCTAAGAGACCGAGGCTGAAAATATACAGAAAATTACGAAATGTTTTGGATTTAAAATTTATTTTTTTCATGGTTACGAAAGTGCAGACGATACATCTGTTACGGGTTCTCTCTTATATGAACCCGGCTTGGAAGAGGTGCTTAAACCTCAGACACTTTCGTCCATTAATTCGTAATAAAACTGATCAGGGAAGTTTCTGGTCTCCGAAATATTAATCCAAATTTCATTGGGAACTTGGTCTATCAAAAAATACTGTTTTTTACATAAGCCTCCCAAAACTTCCCCTCGAAGCAAGTTTTCTTCGCAACCTTTAAGAACCGATTCCTCTAATAACTCATCGGTCACATCTGCACATAATACATCGTGATTAATCTTGGAAGACTCCAACAAGCTAGCCGCAAGAAAGCTCAATAAAACGAGCACTTGAATGGTTATTTTCAAACTAATACAAAAATAATCCTTTTATTTCAAAAAGTCAATGAGTCTGAAAGTCGATTTCAGTCCATTTCATCAACCCATTATCCGGGATTATTAGATCTTGATGATCTGCTCAAATCTCAGTGCTTTGCCCACAATCTGGGAAACGCACCTCTTGGATCTGCGTTCAATTCATCACTCATTTACTGGTAAACTCCCATCCCATTGATATTCTTACAAAACTTTTTCCATTCAGTGACCAAATTGCTAAGCAATAGAATGTATTTTGGCTTCAACATGCTTCCATTCACTTTTTTTAATACCATGAAATTTTGCCTCTCCTTAATCGCGTTGACACTTTTTTCGACGAGCAAAGCAAAACACCCGCACGACAGTAACTTATCTGTCGAAGGAGACTCGCTTCACTTCCGGATCGAAATCCCTGCTGGCACCAAGCAGAGGTGGGAGTTCAATTTCGAAACCGGTGAAATGGAAAAAGATTACAAGGATGGAAAAGAAAGAATTATTCAATTCCTGCCCTACCCCGGAAATTATGGATTTATTCCAGAAACCCTTGCGGGAGACGGAGACCCTATCGATGTGATCGATTGGATGAAGCAGGAGAAAGAGGAGATCTTAAAGAAGTAAGAATCATTGGTGCCCTTAATTTTGAGGATAAAAAAGAAGCAGATATAAAATTTATCGGAGTAAGTCCAAGTGGCACCTTTGGACACATACAATCCGTCGAACAACTGTTACTCGAGAAGCCTGCCGTTCTGGAAATCCTGAAATCATGGTTTCTTAACTACAAAAAGCCAGGCAAGATGGTCTTTTATGGCTACATGGATCGGGATAGTTCAATCCAGTTAATTATAGAGGCCCGCAAGAAGTGGAAGCCTAAGAATTAATCCTCCTCTTCTTCCTCTTCCCAATCTTCTTCCTCGTCGCACTCCTCTTCGCATTCCTCTTCGTCCCACCACTCTTCCTCATCTACAAAGATAACCACGGCATTTTCATCGACACGCACATCCAAATGACTGACCTCTACCAAGTAGCGGATGGCATCGTAGAGAGAGATGTTTCTTAACTCCAAATTTACCTCGACCTCGTCTATGTATTCATCAGGCACCACTACAATATTGAGCCATTTTGCTTTAGACCGGATATAGCCGATTGCATCGTAAAAAGGGGTATCCCGAAACATAACCTCTGGGATGATTAATTCCTTTGCCTGCTTGAATAAATGCTTTTGGGCATCACTGAGCCGATCTTTTTCTCCAGCTGAAAGAGCGAGACATCCAATTAAAAATATAAGGGGTAAAATTTTGGGCAGTTTCATACCCATACTATCTTTCAATGAAATGATTTCAGACAAGCAGATTATTTATCTGCGAAATAGAAGACGGCCGCATAGAGCACTCCGACCACGACCACAATAAAGGGTGCGGACACTCTCCTGCCCATGAGCAGACCAAGGGTTAGAACAAAGGCCACTGCATTCTCCCCAGCCCAATTCATATTCATCAGGATCTGAACGAGGACACCAGCAACCAATCCACCTGCCACTGCATTCACTCCCCGCTGGGCTTTCGCCGCCCATGGGTATGATTTTAATTTCCCCCAAAAGGGATAAACAAAAAATAAGAGTAACGTGCCTGGCAGAAAAATCGCCCACCCTCCGATCATTGCCCCACAAAACTGGCGGATCCAACCACCCCCCTGCTCACACAATCCACCGGCATAAGCCGCAAAAGAAAACATCGGTCCGGGCAATGCCTGAACCAAACCAAAACCGGCAAGGAATTCATCTTGGGTCATCAGCTTGGCCGATTGAACCAGTTCACCCTGGATCAAAGGAACCACCACCTGACCACCCCCAAAGACCAAATACCCATATCGGTAAAACCGCTCAAAGGTTTGAAAGAGAGAATGCCCAGAGTAAACCGAGCCAATGACTCCGAGGAAAAGAAACCCGATAAATAACCCGAACACTACCCAAGGGATTGATAATCGAATCGAAAAAGATTGTTCGGTAGGTTTAGTTTCTCGATCCAGAAAAACCGCCAACCCGCCTCCGGCAACAAAAGCGAGCGGTATAGACCACGGGCTTTCTGCCAACATGACCACCGCAAGTCCATGCACCCACAATCCAAAGGTTAAAAGATCCGTGGTTACTTTTCGACCAAGCGACCAAGCCGCCCAAGCCACAAAAGCCGCCGCCAAAGGGGCAAGGAAGCCTAACCACTGCGGTAGCCCCTGCTGACCCAGCATTGCCGGAAGCATCGATACCGCACTCATAAACAGGATTACCGGCAGAGCCCAGACTAGCAGGGTCAGCAAGGCGAGAGTACGACCACCCCGCTCCAATCCAATCGCAGTGATTACCTGCGTACTGGTAGGCCCGGGAAGAAAACTGCATAGGGCCATCCATTCAAGCAGGGCTTTTTCGGTGAGGTATTTTTTCTTTTGGACCAAACGTTCAAGAAAGACCCCCAAGTGTGCCTCTGGTCCACCAAAAGCTACAAGGGAACAAAGAAATACATCCTTTAAATATTCCCCCCGGGAAAAGGAATCTTCATCCGTTTCCAACTTTGTATCCGATACGGGCATTTACCGATTTTCGAAAAAATTCTTATGCAAGGTGTAGGCAAGAAAGGCACCGATTACCTGAGCGATGCAAAAATGCAGAATATCGCTCGGAGATATTCCGGCAAAGGTATTGGAAAAAGACCGGCCTATGGTTCCAGCGGGATTGGCAAAGGAGGTGGATGAAGTAAACCAGTAAGCCCCCCCAATGTATGCTGCCACCGTCATGGCAACTTTCTCTTTGGATGAAAGAAGGATGACCAGAACCAACCCGAAAGTGGCAAAGATCTCGCTGACAAACTTGAAGGTACCCGAGCGATCTTTGTCAGAAAACTGAAGAGGCTCGATTCCAAAAATGTAGTTGGCCAGAATGACCCCAAGGATGGCTCCTCCAATTTGGAGAACCGAGAATTTAATCAGGGTGGCGGAGGAGATTTCCCCACGCAAACGCATCACCAACGAAACCGCCGGGTTGAAATGAGTGCTGTGCTCCATAAACACCGTAATCAAAAAATACAGGGCAAAGACGGTGGCGAAGGTATTTCCGAGCAGGGCAATCGCATCGTTCCCCATGCTTAGCTCCGCACCCATAATGCCCGATCCAACCACGGCACAAAAAAGAAAAGCAGTGCCTAGAAATTCAGCGATATATTGGGCAGGCTTGGGTTGATCTGTTGGTTCTGTCTCACTCATATTTTAGGGCCTCACCTTTAGTGGTTGTCCAAAGAACCCGGAAGGGTTTCCACAAATGCCCGGATTTCATCCCGCACCTTGCGGTAGCACTCCAGCTGTTCTTCCTCTGAGGCTCCATTTTCTGCAAGTTCCTTTGCCATCTTGGGAGGATCAGGAAAACCCACATGGACTACTTTGCAGTTGGTTGGAAATACGGGACAGGTTTCATGAGCATGCCCACATACTGTGACCACCACATCGAGTTGGGTATCGGCAAAGTCCCGAATATTTTCCGATTTTTGTGAAGTCACATCCACACCCACTTCCGCCATTACTTTTACCATGTGCGGGTTGAGCCCGTGCGTTTCGATACCTGCCGAATAGGCTTCGATGTGTTCGCCTTTTAGATGCCGGGTCCATCCCTCCGCCATTTGGCTACGGCATGAATTGCCGGTGCATAAGAAAAGAAGTTTTAATTTTTGTTCTGTCATAAAGATTTAGGTTTTATCGTTAGCAACATGCTGCCCGGTCTCGTTGTTTTTTTCTGAGTTCCGAAGGTGTGCAGGAGGTTACAGGTTCAAGTTTTTTTAAATCACTCTGTAATGCCTCATCTAATTCCACCTGTTTTTTAATCC
>JAYOXT010000036.1:0-17165 GCA_038152995.1 Opitutales bacterium | reverse complement strand
ATGATTTGTGAGTTGGGTATTAGCATCCGTGCTAATCTCTTATTTGGTAAATTGTTGGTTGTTACTTATTGCTGGAATTATTGCAGCAAGGTGAGGGCGATCGCAGTCATCTGGTTCGCTTGAGCGACCATCGCCGCACTGGCTTGTACGGTTACACTGTGACGGGCAAGTCGGGTAGACTCCAAGGCCACATCCGTGTCCATGATCCGTCCATGAGCAGCCTGAAGGTTGACCAGGTTATTCTGATGGATGGCCATCGATTGCACGACACGCTGTTGCTCCGCACCGTTCTCGGCACGGGCATCCGCGATCTTCTCGATAATATTCGTAAATTCCTCTACGGAGACCTCAGTAATATCCTTTATATATCCACTTCCGTTGTTGTTAGTAAGTTTACTACTCTCATCCGTACCGGCAGGAGTGGAAGAAGTATGATCCAGGGAAGGCTGATTAAAACCTCCAAGGTTTAGCGTGGCGGCAATCGAAAGAGTCGCAGGTGTCCCCGAGGCTGGGTTTAAATCGTTATCAATAGGACTTGGGTCTTTGAGTCCCAAAAGAAACTGTAAGTTTACAACATTAAGTTTAATGTTTCCGTCATCTGTTACGCCAGAGGGATGGGTGAAAAGCTCAATTTCATACTTATCATAGCTCACATTTGTTCTTCCAGATGCTTGCGGGTGATCAAAGTATTCGTAGACCTGCTTAGTCCCAAGTGAGCTCTGCCCGCTTACATAATCCGAGCCATTGACAATAAGCTGACCCTTATCGAGCCCTTGGATGGAATCCCACTCCTCCTCTACGGCAAAGAGCTCTACTCCATTGAATTTCTCCCGCTTCATCTGGTTGAGTTGGTCCTGCAACTCAAGAAACTCTTTAGAGTAATTTTCGATATCCGCAGTATTCTTGCTTACATCGGCGGCCATGGTGCGAAGCTCGGCCATCCGACCCACAATTTCGCCCACTACTTCAAGGACTCCATCTTGCACTTGCAAGTAAGACAGTGCATTTTGGTGATTATTGAGCGTGGCTTCAGTGCGCTTAATGCTGGAGTTCAGCTTGTAGGCAACGGCTAGGCCACCAGCGTCATCGGTGGGCTTGGTGATGCGGTTGCCTGATGATAAGCGGGCAATACTGCGACGCAGGTTATCGTTATTTTTAGTTAAGTTAAATGTAGCTTCTGTTGCTGCTGAATTGGTATTAAGTACGATTGACATGGTTTAATCCTCCTTGATTAATTTTGTGAATCAGCGTCCTTGCTGATGTTGCCGTATTTACTTTAGGACCGGCTGTCCCCAAAGTGGTTAGCTTATGTTAAGACATGAATGAAAAATTGGTTATAATATGTAGTTTATTAAAGGGTAACCTGAGCGACTAGGCGGCAAATTGCCTGCCCGGAATTAAGCCCTGTATCCAAGAGACGAAAGACCGTCGAGGTTGGTCAACTGTTGCCACTGAGTAGTCCGGTTCCACCTGAAAAAGCGGCTTCGATGTTGGCATTGTGGTAGAGATCGCTTTCTTATCACGTAATATTCGAGACTCACGAGTGGCATCAGATATAAGGATCCTAGCACCCTGTATCTCCAGTAGACATGAGGTAACTGCAGTCATGCAGTCTTCGATCAACCCTATGCTTGGCAAGGTTCGCCCTGATACTCCATGAAGAAAGGCACCGAGAGGGATAATGCTACGGAGGGAGGGCAGGGGTAAATCGTAGGCCTCAATCTCGTTGTTGACTGGAATGTGAATACGCAATGGAGTATCGCACACCTGAGCAAAGAGAGGCTTACTCTTAAAATTTCTATTCATACAGTCACGAACAACTTGGGCATGCATGAGATAGACCGACCAAGCGTGAGAACTTACCCCCTTTGCCCGATCGGTTTGCTCAAGGTAGCCTGAAAGTAACTGAAATTGCTGCATGATCTCATTGAGGACCTTTTGCTGCTCCCTTACATAATCTGCAGATTTGTGGAGGTTTTCCAGAATTGCCACATAACGGGAACGGGAAGAAAAAACCTTACTGTCCGGATTCACTGCGGGTTTAGCAGGGGGGCTCTGCAGGAAGTTGCCCGCCGCATGCTCATTGCCTAGTCTCGATGAGTCGACTAAGTCCGTGGCGGGGTCACTGGTAAACGAACTACCGGAGAATATATTTTCGTTTCGCATAATATTAATTGGTTATGAGTTTTTACTTAACAATTAGGATGTAACTTTAAATAGGTTGTAATGAGGATTTTTTAGAATTTGATCAGCCTGCTTGGATTGAACGGATGCAGGCAAAGTCCGAAGAACAATGTGCTTGGTTGACCCCGAAAATGAGACGATAAATAGGGCAAGGGGAGTGTGTTAAAAACAATAGTCATAACAAATGCCAACGGGGTGAATGGGTTTTTTCGAAACACTCCAGGCACACTTGCCTCTTTGCGGTGAGCTCAGCTGAATGATGAGATTCGCCGGATGCTCAGTACCCCAATGGGTGGGTTTCTGTTTTAATAATGTGTTCAAAATATAAAAATTAGTTTTCAGTAAATCGCTTATTACATGCACTATTAGCCATTAAGGATGGTAAGAGCTATGCCTGTGAGCTGATTGGCCTGTGCCACCATTGCTGCGGAGGACTGCACCAGCACATTGTTTCGAGCTAACCGACTTGACTCGAGGGCGACATCCACATCCATAATACGACCATGTGCCGCTTCCAGGTTGGACATTTTGCTCGACAGTAAATCTTCGACTTTCATCAACCTACTCTGTTCGGCACCGTTTTCTGCACGGGCATCAGCAATTCGGTTAATAATATCAGTAAATTGCTCCATCGAGACAAAGAGGATGCTCGAGAGAAAGCCTTCATCAGTAAAGACCTCCGCGTTTTGATCGGGCGACGAAACTTCTTCTGATACAATTGAATCAGCAGTCTCAGCATCACCGATACTGGAAGCTTCCAAAACATCTCCTATGGTTGTCGTGTCGTCTTCCTCTGCCCCGATTGAATCAGTGGAACTACTGGATGGTGCACCTGGGCGATCAAAGCGAAGTGCATAGTCACCGCCAGAAAACGGTGAACCGATTGAAACCTGATATGAGCCAGAGTAG
Organism: Opitutales bacterium; assembly: GCA_038152995.1. Classification (GTDB taxonomy): domain Bacteria; phylum Verrucomicrobiota; class Verrucomicrobiia; order Opitutales; family Seribacteraceae; genus Chordibacter. The sequence continues at coordinate 14,072 of JAYOXT010000036.1, read as the reverse complement.
TCTGTGGTCACTTCTGACATAATGTCAGCAAAGCTAGCAATCGATGGATAGACTCCGATCCCGCCTGAGCCCTCAAAAGTATTGCCTTCGCCTTCATAATAAGACTCGAAATAGGTGCCCAAATTTGTTCCATAGTGAGTTGCGTCATCACTACCCATATTCAACGACAGCATCCCATCGGACATATCGGCAAACTCCTGGAGGGTGTAATCATAGGTGCTGCCGGGCAAATCGAAGAGAAGCAACTTTTGAGTCCCCACCTGCGTAACAGATAAGCTCGGGGTTCCATTGGTTGTTTCCATCCTTTCACGAATGGCAAAGCGCCAATTCACTGCGTCCTCGAGGTCCTCGTTTGCAGTAAACCTCGCACCATAATAGCCAACAACGCTACCATCTGAATTTATCGATACAGAATTCGATGAAATGTCGACGAGCGGATAAAAAGCACTGGAAAGAGAAACTGCTCCTGATGGCGTTACTTCTACTTCAGGAGCAACAACCTCATCAACAGGATCTTGCTCAACTATGCCAGCACCAGCGGTAGAATAATTTGTAGCATTCAACCCTCCGGCATTTGCCAAGTTCGCAAACTTGCCACTGAAGTTCTGAACATACCTTGAATCAAGAGCCCCAAGTTTAAAAACATCTTGGAAATTTATAACGCCAATCGACACATTTCCATCCGCGGCCTGGCCGCTGTCATGCGTGTAGATACGGCGGGAAAATTTAGTAATCAAATTTCCATCCCCATCGAGGGCTGTACCCTTGTAAAGGTTGGGCTGCCCCGAGTACATCTTGCTATCCGCACCACTCACAGCAAACAAGGAAACTCCGTTAAACTTTTCCCGGTATAGCTGACCAAGGTGCTTTTGGAGCTCGAGAAACTCCTTGGAGTAATTCTCTATATCAGAAGTATTCTTGGTTACATCCTGAGCCATGGCCCGAAGTTCGGCCATGCGGGAGACCACCGTCCCCGCGGATGTCAGTGCGGCATCCTGGACCTGAAGAAACGATATGCCATTTTGTACATTCTGCTTAATGGCACTATTTCGCTTAAGCTGGGATGCTAATTTGTAGGCTACAGCAAGACCGCCGGCGTCATCTTCCGGGCTAACAATCCGATAGCCGGAAGAAAGGCGGGAAAGACTTTTCCTCAGAGCATCGCTTGCTCTTGATAGGTTGCTGGCGGCTGAAGTCGCGGTCGGATTGCTATTAATCACAATTGGCATGGCTTACATCTCCTAATTGATGGTTAAAAATTTGTTTGATAAAAAATGATTTGAATTGCATCGCGGAAGATCTAGTTGTTGCGATGAGGACGGCGAAGAGGACCATCAGGTAACTGCTCGGGGAAATCGGGCGACCTCCAGAGACCGTTTCGCGCACTCTGCATCATAGGATGCGTTACTTGGTATAAACGCTCGGAAAGTAGACTCCACTGGAGTCTGTTATGGATACAAAGTTTACGCCACTCGGAGAATGACAACTCCACTGAAGCGGGCTCGAGTAGAAGGCCATACTCCCTTGGCACCACCTTGCCAACATCCACAGATTTCAAGCCAGGAGTGGAGATGTCGCATCGATTGATAGATAAGCCCTCCCATGTACCAAGAGTTGGTACGGCCACAGCGATGGGCTCGGATGGACCGTTGGAAAATAGAGTGGTATGATCAAAAGTGGATTTCACCAACTTTCTGATATGATCACGGGCAAGAATGAAACGATCCTGGGCGTCATCTTGTTTATCTTCAAATTCCCTAGATTGATTAAGAGCCAAGGCGACTTCAGAAAGCCGACCACCCAATTTAGCCAAAACCAGCTCTTGCTTATCCAAGAGTCGCATACCCGCCTCAAGGTTGGCAGCAACTGCCTCTAATAATGCCTCCCCATTTACAATATCGGAACCAGGAGCTTGGTCCCCCATGCAATCGCCGATCATCCTCGCATGGAAAGGTTTGTTGTAATCCACGCCTACTACACGACCATTGACCAGAACCTTTGCAAAACCAGCTAGTAACTTTTTTGAAGGAAACAAAGGCTTAACTGCCGGAGAAAAAAGAAAGCTGGTTGCTTCAGCAGTCTGTTTTTCATCGTTGTGTAAATATTTCATAATTTATTGGTCTGTAGAGTATAGTCGGACAATGTTAACTTAACTTTAATTTTTATTTAACTTTTTTTAAAAAAATATTCCTCGTGCTTGAATTCATTCAAGAAAGTTCAGCTACTACTGGATCTGGTGACCGAGGAAGGCAGACCGGAAGGAAGATATCCTTGATTGAGGAGAGCGAACTGCTGACGCAGCCCCAAATCGATAAGCCAAACTTACTTGGGACAACCTTACAGAAGCATCCGCCATTTGGTTTTCGATAACTGCCTCAAGATTTGCCGATGAGATTCTTTCCTCAATAGTACTCGAATGTGGAAGCATTGGATTGCCAAACCTGTTTACTTGGAAGGATGGGGTGGCAGATATACGAGCGGGGAAAGTGCGAGATAATGTTGGTAATTGATTCATGATGATTTGCCTTTCTTTTTATTAAACTTTTGAAAAATCTCTTCGTAGGCGAGGGGAGTGGAATCACCTCCACGAGGGAGAGAAACCGCCTCCGCCTTGCCGCCGAAGTTTTTATTGTGATTATTAGAAAGTTGGCGAATTCCTGAACTGCTTGATACCTTGGACGGATTCCCTCCCCACCAAAAATGAAGAAAGTTACTTGGTAGGTTTGGTAAAACTTGGAATAGGTTTCTCACTTAAGTTCCGAATTTCGCTTTTGCTAAATAATACTTTTGCGTAGAATTTATTGCAGCAACTGGAGGACCATTTGATTCATCTGGTTTGCCTGAGTGACCATTGCTGCACTGGCTTGCATAATGACATTTTGTCGGGCCATTTTAGATGCCTCCAATGATATATCAGTATCCATGATACGACCTCGTGCAGACTCGAGGTTAATCTTATTTTCCTCAAGTATGCGATTGGCGTAGTTGATGCGGGACATCGTACCCCCATTCACCGCCCTGAAATTTGCAACCGACTGGGTGTAGTCAACAAAATCAGCAACACTGAAGTCACTCAAATCGTTCGAGAGATCGAGCAAGTCCTTATTATTGTCTGCATCCGAATCGGTATGACCAGCATTCAATGCGACATTGCGATATGGGGTGGCACTGTAGAAGTCATCAACTGTCCCATAGATGCCATCATTTCCCGCATTCAGTTGGTTGAAGATTAAATCATCTACAGAATTGAACACTCCATCCCCGCCCTGAGCCGGATTAGCCCGGCGTTCGGCACCGCTTGTACGAACCAGACCGGAACCTGGCAGGCGGTCGACAAACTCAAGGTCTTGGTTCGCCTGGTAGAAAGAGTCACTGGATTTAGTTGAAGAACCGCCTGAGCCAGTTGTATCAACATAGACCCCAAGTTCTTTAATCGCTCCATTGAGGAGTAATTGTTCAAAATCATTTACGCCCTCATCGCCCCCAAAGAGTTCATCACTGGAGGGACGGTCGGAAACATACACATAGTGCTTACCTTGGTAGTAAATATTGTCCCCTCGATTGTAGTCTGAACTTACAGTAATTTCATTAAGCACACTGTAATAGCTCTTTGACCATATTTCAGTATTCTCCAAATTGGAATATTCCTGAGTATGGTTTTCTGCAAAACCGGTATCAGTAAGTGGATCTTCCAGAATCTCTAACGCAGTCCACCAATCACTTTCCGATGATGGAACTCCTCCTGGAGTACCGCTTAATTCATCTGCAAAACCTAATTCAATAACAGTATCCAGTTGACGAATTTCAAGCGGTGCCTGATCGTCGCCTCGGTCCAGAATGTAAATTCCATCCTGGACAGAAATGTTTTGAGAATTAATTAAATCAGGGGAGATACGATAATATTTTTGATCATCAGAAGAAAAGTAAACCCCTCCAAGTTTAAAGGAACCGTCTTCAGGAAACGCACCCTTTAAATCGCCAAGGTTACTGCTGAAAAGAGAACCATCATCTGTCTCTTCTACAACACCAGATGTGACTACCTTTTGCCAGTCACCGCGATGCAGGACAAAATCACCTGCTTCATATTCTGCACCGGAGACAAAGGCACCCTTGACATTATCACTTAGCTTAAAAAGAAAACCTTCATCATCCTCTGATTTGGAAGAATCAAGGACGAGGTCCCCAGGTTCTAAAAGTGGGTTTTGAGGATCCCAATCTTTAATTTTCCAATCAGATTGAAGGGGGCTGTAGATATTTCCATTATCCTCGACAAAGGACGGTGTTGAAATCGCACCTTTGCTGTTTACTAAAACAGAGTAGAGTGCGTTTGCATCTTTATCATCAGCACCTTTATCCCATTCAAGCGGAGATGCATACTTGGAATTGGGTTTTCTAAACTGATTGGTTGGGTTTCCATCACCATCACTTGTTTGATTGAGACCTACATAATCAAAGTACCTTCCTTGACCGATGCCATTTAGTAAAAGCTCATCAATTAAAATGTTCTGAGGCACATCATTCTCTGCTTTCAGGAATATAAAACTGTTTGCATCATCCCAATGGGCTTGCACTTTGATGGTGTCACCCTTGAGGTAGGCCATTGGCTTTCCTTGTGCATTAAAGCGCAAATTATTCATGTCGTATGTTGGAGAATCTGGATAGGCCTCCGAAAAACCGTTACCCGAACCATCAGCAATTCTAATCCAGCTTGAGGTCATGTCGCCGGTGTCCTCAATTTTCATACCAGATACTAGATCCTTTAAAGCCATGAAATAGCCTGAATCTGCCGAAGACCCATTATTGCGGTAAACTACATCGCCCTCACTGTAATCGCGAGTAGTGTAACCGGGGTTTGCATCATTGACTCCACCGTCCACGGAGTAGTTCCCAATGAGCTGACGATATTCACCGGAAGAACCAGTATTCAATTTACCATCGGCACCGAACTTGGACTTTAAGTTTTCAAATAATCCGGTCCTGGACAATTCTATTGGATCGCCCAACCCGTCGTCCGAAGTCATTATATTAATACCAGCGGTGTTGGAATCCGTGGCAAATAGAGAAACACCATTAAATTTTTGAGACTTCAAGGAGGCGAGCTCTTTCTGGAGTTCCTTAAACTCATAATTGTAGTTCTCGCGATCCTCTGAGTTTTTTGAAACATCGTTGTAGAAAGATTTTAATTCTGCCATTCGGTCAACAATCTCACCAGCAACTTTGAGTGCACCATCTTGCATTTGAAGGAATGACAACCCATTTTGGGTGTTATTCATGGTAGCGGTAGCACGACGCAGACTGCTTTCCAACTTCATGGCAACGGCAAGACCACCAGCGTCTTCAGACGGGGTCACGATCCGGTTGCCACTGGATATGCGTTGAAGGCTTTTCGAAAGCCTTTCACTTGCCCTTTTCAGGCTGAGCGACGATTGAGAAGTCGCTAAATTGGAATTGATTATAATACTCACTATTTGTCCTCCTTGACTCTGTGTTAGGCATCATCCTTGATACCTGATTCGAATTTTTGGAAAGGGTTTCGAGTCCCTTATCGTCGACCTCCTTGTCTCCGACGCTTAGGATAATCGACACGAGAAATGAATACTTTAGAATTTTTTTTAAAAAAAACATCTATTATTTCTTATCTCGCTGACTATGAGGGTTATAAAAATTGAATAAAAATATTTATTGGGTGATTAAAATAGAAAAAGACAGTTTTAAAATGTTCCTCAGCAGAAAGCATCATGAGTAGAATGCTTACTCAATATCGTCCCTAGCTTTGTATTTGATCCTCACCTCTAAATATATAATAACTCACACATGCCAACAGTCTGGGCTGATAATGAGGAAGTGATCTTTGAGGATGGGATACCAACCGATCCAAAGCGAATCTATGAATTGATGATGGGCGCCCTTGCTGAGCAGGGTCGGGCAGTTGTTGAGTATATTGTTGATGGAGAAGATGTCCTCAAAGGCAGTGAATTTCCGTCGACTTTCGAGGAAATAAAAGCCAAAAGTATGTCACACCATGAGATTACGCTTCGGCTAGCTAAGGAAAATCTTAAGTCAATCGACAATCTCTGTGCCCAGATTGATGCTTATTCTCGCAACATTTTAAACACACCATGGTCTGAGGTGTTTAAAAGGATGGATAGCTTGATTGAGAAAATTCAACCATTCGCTGATCTGATTGATAATGTTTCTCCTTATGCCAATACTTACACACCACCCTGGTCAGACGGCATAAAAAATCTCGCTTCCCTCCAGGGGGAAATCCTTTCTTCAATGCTTAAAAGCTTTGAAAATGGAGATCCAGCGGGCTTATCAGACCTAATGAACATACATTTTGTTCCCCTAGTTAAAAGAATTTCAAAGTTTTTCAGGGATGAGGTAATCCCCCACCTTGAAAACTTGGTGCAACCACAGGCAGAGTCGGACGAAAAGTCAAATGCTTGAAGCGAATCTAAAAGTTCTTCAACAAAGATTTCCGGTTGTCCTTAGCCGTATCATACAAACTGCTGGGATTAATTCCCAACACTACGAATACGATGACGCCCAATCTCCCCCTAAACTTATGGTACGGAAAGCAAGCAATTCCTATCCTGCCTATGGTAGTCATAAGAAAGATGCACTAATCAAAAGATGGTTTGAGAACCTGAGGATGCAGTCAGAGTCTCTCTATGCGATTACGGGTTTTGGAGATGGTTCTCATATTCGGCACTTCATGAATAATACCTCCGGAGGAACCAACTTTATTGTTGTTGAAAAAGAGCCCTCCTTTCTTCGAGAGACCTTTGCCAGGTTTGATGTTTCCGACATCCTCAAAAATGACCGTTTCATGCTAGGCACTGGCACTTTTGATGATTTATTTTTCAAAGATATCCAGGGTGCTGCCATGCTCAACATTTTTGATGTGAACAGTATTGTGTTCTCTCCATTTCACTGCACTGACGAAAGCTACTATGACCTGGTCCGGAATGAATTAGTCCGTCAATACTTGGTGATCAGGCCCTTAATGGAGGTCAACTTAAGGACTGGGGTGAATTTACAAGAAAATACGATTGAAAACTTGGTACACATGGCAAAATCTCCTGACATCGGGGAGTTAGCCGGGCAGTTTGAAGATATTCCCTTTATTTTAATCGGGGCAGGACCGAGCTTGGACGAGTCCATTGATTTTCTCAAAGAGATGCAAAACCGAGCAATCATCGTTGCCTCAAACTCTCCCTACAGAAAACTTATCAATTCTGGAATAAGACCCCATCTTGTTGTCACTGCCGACCCGATGAGTCCAACTCTCGCAGGATTTCAAAATGTCCGTCTCGATCATGTGCCCCTAGCTTGCCCCTATAGTGCATACCCAGAGATAGTTCGTCGATTCTCAGGCAGAATCCTCTCCTGGCTCAATGTGAATCCTATAGTGGAGATTCTAAAGTTACAATGGGGTCAGAAACCTGGCACTCCCATTATGGAACAAGGTACGGTTTCCGGTTGTGTGCTTGATATATCAAAAGTGCTTGGATGCAAAAAAGTGCTCTTCGTGGGGCAAGACATGTGTATACGGGATGACGGAAGATATTATACTGACGATTCTGCTTACGCTGACTCTGGTGCCCATTATTCAGATAATAAAAAAGGACAACTCTTGCCCGGCAACACGCAAGAAAAAGTTTTGGTCGAAGGCAGATTATTTGTGTACCTCAAAACTTTTGAAAAATTTATCGCTGAGAATCCTGATGTAGAATACAGAAATCTTGCCCGAACGGGAGTCAGGATAGAAGGTGCTCCATACATGCATTACCAGGAAGCTTCGTCTTGGGCAAAAAATTCCAGGTCAAGCGAAGTCTTCACAGAACAGGTCAATCAATTGCTCAAGCATGAAAGTCCTCATTCCAACTTAGTCGAATCTCTTAAACCTCTACGTTCTTTTGCGGAAAAACTGCTGGAATTATGCCTATCGATGGCGGTAGAAACAGAACTACTCCCGGAAAAGTTTTCAGGCACAAACTACTCAGAAAACAAAAAAGTCACAGGTCTAGTCAAGAATGCTTCAAAGGTTAACCACCTTATTGACTCTAATCCGTTGTTTTGGAAATGCATCCTAGATGGAAAAACGAAATCTGAATTGGCAATTTACAAGCGAATTGCCAGAGAAATTGAATTTTCTAATAAAAATTGGACAGCTCTACAAAAAAACAAAGAGTACTTTTGGGCGATAAGTGAAGGTCTTCATTGGTTTCTTTCGATGCTCGAAGAAAAATTACCCGAAAACTCCTCTGCCGACGTCACTAGATAAGCCTAGTGGCATGATTCATGCTTTTCTCGAGATGAATCGCTGCGGAAATTTTTCACAATAGACATATATGGGATCAGATTTGAGATTAACTGGTTTAGCCTCCGGCATGGATTGGCAGCCCATTGTAGAAAAGCTTTTGGAACTAGAGGCTATTCCAAAGCAGAGGCTCGAAAGAGAAAAACAAGAGAATGCCGCTAAAATCTCTGATCTTGGCACCCTTAAAAGCCAGCTCACTACACTCAAAAACGCTGCATCTGCACTTCAAAATGAAGGACTTTTTGACAGCAGAAGCGTAAAGATTAAAAACCCCCTTTCTGGTCTTACGGCAAATGCGGCAGTGGGTGCATTAACTGGACAATTCTCCATCAAAGTTGAATCTCTTGCCAGCCAAACCGAGATTTCCTCAAAAAATCGCACTTCCTCAAGACTAAGTGCTAAGATTGACCCGACTAAGTCATTATCAGATCTTGCACTGCATACATCCATCACCACAGGTACATTCACGGTCGCGGGCAAAACATTCAACATAAGTTCCTTGGACATATCGCTCCAAGAATTATTGGATAAGTTAAATAGCGAGGTTGGCGGAACCGGTGTATCTGGAGTGAACCCAGAATCTGACTCATCTGGAGTTTTCTTCAAGTACGACGAGGACAAGGACAAAATTGTTTTGGATGCAACAGCCCTTTCTCCCGACTCTCCAAACCTCACTGTACTTGGCTCTTCCACTGATTCTTCCAATTTCCTTAAAGCCGTAAAGCTTATCGGCAGCAATTCCCTCAGCACAATAGAGAGTACAATCCCCTTAGGTTCCATCGATATGACGGTCTCATTGGCAAGTTCAAATTTTGCCAATGCTTTTGATGGTCTAGCTTCTGGTTTGGGTAACTTCTTTATCGGAGAAGGGGAGGGTACAGTACGCATTGATTATGATGTAAACAATGATAGTCTCTCCGACATTATCGACCGCGTGAACAATTCTGATGGAAATGTTCACATGTTTTACGACCCTATCGGCGACCGATTCGTTGTGCGGAACAAAGAATCGGGAGCTATTGGAATAGTCATGCATGAAAGTTCTACATGGGATAGCGTATCTAGTGCGAACAATGGCAATGGGAACCTACTGAACTTGATGGGGCTAGCTCCTCCTTCCTCTATCGATGCAGTGTATGATGGAGCAAACAGCTACACTAAAGGGGACTTGGTAAGCCACGAAATAAGTGGGTTCACCACCTATTGGCAGGCAATCATAGAATCACCAACAGAGCAACCTAATGCAGATAGTCATGAGTGGTTGCAGGTGATCCCAGGAGTTTCGCGAACTATGCCTTCGGAGTTGGGTAAAAACTCATCTATTCGTATCAATGACGGTGAAGTAATTTACAGTTCGTCTACGAATTTCACATCTAACGAGCATGGATATGAAGGAATTTCGTTTGATGTGGTGAATGTATCCATTGGTGCGAATGTTAGCTTCACAGTTAACAAAAATTCTGGAGCAGCAAAATCGGCCATTGATAAATTTGTTGAAGAGTTCAATGACGCCCAAGACTATATAGCCAGCCTAACTAGAGTAGATCAATCGGGTGAGGATGTTACCTCTAGCCGCTTTACCGGGAATCAAGAGATCAATCGTTTGGCGTCCGAACTACGAAGATCTGTGTTTGGATCTTCCTACCCTCACTCCGAGAGTCAATCAACCTCTGATAGCTCAAACTTGACTATCGGTTCGAACAATTCTAGCAACGATGCGATTACGCAAATTAGCGATCAAATGAGCTTCGGTGAAAGTGATTCTGGGTATATTGTCAAGGTTCTGAATCAAGGCGAGACAGGAAAACCAGCTTATTTTGAATGGAACGGCAGTACATGGGTAGAGACTTCCCCCACTTTTAGTGTCTTTCGACTCTCTAACATTGGTCTAGATTTTGGAATCAGTTCAAATAATTTAAAAGTAACTGACTCTTCTCTTCTGATGAAGGAGCTCGAGGCAAATCCCGAAAAAGTTTTTGCCCTCTTCTCTGAACTCCCAGTCGAGGACGCTTACGATACGATCAGTCAATCCAATCGCGACTATCAGGGAATCACCTTCACCTTAAATGACTACATAGAAAATTTCATTTCAGGGGATGAGGACCTTGGCTACAAAGGTGCCTACCAATCTTTTCTTGATAGTATTGAAAACAGGAATGAACGAATCGACGAAAAGATGGAATCCATTGATAAATATCTCGAATCTAGGGAGAGAATTCTTAGTGAAGGCTTCATGCGAATGGAGGAAATGCAATCAAAGATGGATTCACAAATGCAGACGCTCCAAAATAGTTTCCTTAATAAAAAATAATGTACCCTCAAAATCTAAGTATAATCATACTCTTGCTCGGGGGAGTTTACTCGTTGCTCACAGGTTGTAATCCTTTTTCCAAAAATGAGGTTGCCAAAAATGTTGAACCTTTTGCTGTGTCCAATCTTTACCCCATTGAGCGCCTCCCAGTTTATTTTAATCGTGTTGTTGTAATGCCTTGTTTTTACGAGGGAAGTGCTATTACTTTTTTGGATTATGCGGACGACTTATTCCTTCAAGAGCTATCCCAAGCACGCGTATTCGAGTCTGTCCAATTATCGACACAGGACTGCAAAAGGCTTTTCGGTAAAGAAAGAATCAATTCTTCTGAATCCTTACCTGACAATTTCTTAACCCTGCTTAAATCGGAAACTCAGGCGAATGGTGTTCTTTTTTTGGATATCCAAAACTTCCAACCATATAAACCTATGTCTTTGGGCGTTCGGGCAAAGCTAGTTGACTTAAATTCCGGAGATTTCATGTGGGCGGTCGATGAAACCATAGATTCGGCTCATGCACCAGTTATCGCCTCTGCACAACTTTACCAGAATCGCTTGCATGTGCATGCCTTATCTCAAAAAACCTCAGGCAGTGTCCTTCACTCTCCTCGTAATTTCACAAAGTTTGTTGCACATACCCTTTTCTCGTCTTTACCTTCACGATAATTAACTGGTTGCAAATCTGTCACTTCTGGCACACTTTAAGCTTAACTTTGTATTAAATGGACCCCATCATTGGCAATAATTCCCCTTTTCAATCTCACCCTAGGTCGGTGGGTAAAAAAGACACACACCCTGCAGAACACATCGACACTGTTGATAGTACCATCCACGCTCCTTCCTCCCTTAATAGCATGGATTCACTAGTTAAGGCAGCTGCAGTTTCCTCACCTGACATCCGCCCTGAGGCTTTGGCTAGAGGTGCAGAATTATTAAACGATCCAAACTGGTTAACTGATTCTAACATAGAAGTTCTCGCAGAGCGTTTAATCGATTCGGACCAGCTATAATCTTAAGCTTTCAATGATGCAGTCCTACGAAAAGATCGCTAAGTCATACAAGACTCAGTCCGTCCAAACTGCGAGTCCAGGCAAGTTGGTTCTTATGCTTTTCGATGGTTACCTTAGGTTTACAGCGGCTGCGATGAAAGCCTTCGATGAGCCAGATTTCTCAAAACGAAATGAAGGAATTAACAACAATCTCATCAGGGCCCAAAATATTGTAACCGAGTTACAATCATCGCTTGATATGAGTGTGCCCGGAGACTTACCGGGGACACTTTACAGACTCTACGATTATTGTCTGAATAATCTTCAGCAGGCTAATCTGAATAAGGAAAGCGAACTTATTGCTCACTCAGACAAAGTAATCAATGAATTACGGGATGCGTGGGCTGAGATGTTAGCACAAAACCCAGATGGAGATTCCCAGCCACCCCCATCTGGCCAATCGAGTTCTATTTCTTTACAAGCTTAGAATTTTCTTTTCTTTGAACCTGAAGTGAGTATCAAAGAAAATTTTAATCGGGCACTTCAGCTTCACAGCCAAGTTTTACACGCCGAGACCCAAGCAATTTCAGCCAAAGACCTATCTACCATTCAGGACATCCTCATTAAAAAGGATGAAAGTCTAGAGTTCTTGATTTCGGCGAAAAATCTAGTCGAAGAAAGTACCGAACCATTTCCTGAATTAGAATCATTAGTCAAAAATGTCTTAGAACATCAGGCAAAAAATACAGAGAATTTTCGCAAGCTCCATGTTCAAGGCAGTGATAAAAAATCCGTTATTGATGCTCCCAACACGCTTACCAATCGGATAACGAAAGCTTACCGCAGATAATTCCCTTATTTTCTGCCCAAATTTGCCGATTACCATCTTGCTCGTTTGAGTATTGGTAAGTAATCTATTCAGCTAGCATTGAAATGAGCAAAAAAAGTTTATTTGAGAAAGTATGGTATGCCCATACCGTTAAAATCTTAAGCAATGGTCAGACCCAGTTGTTCGTTGGTCGTCACTTGATACATGAGGTGACCAGTCCGCAGGCATTCGGGATGCTGCGTGAAAAAGGGCTTCCTGTTCGCTACCCGGAACGCACCTTTGCCACGGTTGATCACATTGTGCCGACCAATGAAAGCAACGAGCCATATTCAGACCCATTGGCTGATGCCATGATAAAAGAACTTCGCAAAAACTGCGAAGAATTTGGCGTAACCTTTTTTGATGTTTCCACTGGCAAACAGGGTATTGTGCATGTAGTGGGCCCAGAGCAGGGACTGACCCAACCAGGTATGACCATTGCCTGTGGCGATTCCCACACTTCCACCCACGGTGCCTTCGGAGCCATCGCTTTTGGTATAGGAACTTCACAGGTTCGCGATCTCCTAGCCACCCAAACCATGGCCTTGGGCAAACTTAAAGTCCGTCGGATTGAAGTAAACGGCAACCTTGCACCCGGTGTATATGCCAAAGATGTCATCCTTCACATAATCCGCCAATTAGGAGTCAATGGGGGCACCGGATATGCCTACGAATATGCAGGTGATGTATTTGACCGTTTCAACATGGAAGAACGCATGACCGTGTGCAATATGTCCATCGAGGGTGGAGCTAGGGTAGGGTATGTAAACCCCGACCAGACTACTTTTGATTATATCAAGGGCCGTCCTTACGCACCCAAAGATGCTGATTGGGAAAAGGCAGTCGAACAATGGAAGTCCTTTTCATCGGATGAAGGTTGCGAATATGACGATATTGTCAAAATCGCTGCAGAAGATATCCCTCCCACGGTCACTTGGGGTATTAATCCAGGGCAGGCAATCGGTGTAAATGAATCCATCCCTTCACCTGATTCTGTCTCTGAAGATGAACGGGCAGGTACGATCGAGGCACTGGAATACATGAAACTCCAACCAAGTTCGCCGCTGGAGGGGACGCCAATCGATGTTGCCTTCCTTGGTTCCTGCACTAACGGAAGATTATCCGACCTAGAAGAAGTGGCCAAACACTTGAACGGCCACAAAGTGAAGGAAGGAATTAAGGCAATTGTGGTCCCCGGGTCACAGATTGTCAGCCAAATGGCCGTAGAGAAAGGGCTCGATAAAGTATTTATTGAAGCCGGTTTTGAGTGGCGTGGGGCAGGGTGCTCCATGTGCCTTGCCATGAATCCTGATAAACTCATTGGAGATCAGCTGTGTGCCAGTTCCAGCAACCGAAACTTCAAGGGCCGTCAGGGTAGTCCAACTGGGCGAACCATGCTGATGAGCCCTGTTATGGTGGCTGCTGCAGCAGTAACAGGCAAAGTATCCGACGCCAGAAAAGTATTTCAAAATTAAAAATTATTTACCGACATGGCTTTAGCAAAAATCAACCAAGTGACCGGTAGTGCAATTCATGTACCCGGCGACGACATCGATACCGACCGCATCATTCCTGCCCG
>JAYOXT010000035.1:0-17614 GCA_038152995.1 Opitutales bacterium | reverse complement strand
CACCTGAAAACCGAGCCATCGGCTTCTCAATATCCGGTACTGGCGGTCGCGGAGAGTGGGGATCATCCCATCCATGTTCTCCGCCGTGGCAATCCTGCCTTGCCCGGCCCTTTGGTCTCTCCAGCATTCCCAAGTATTTTGAGTGATTCCAAGGTTGCCATCCCAGCGAGTTATAAAAAAGGAAGTTCAAGCGGCAGACGTCGGGTACTTGCCGAGTGGTTGGCTTCCCCGGAGAATCCCATGACTGCCCGGGTGATGGTCAACCGGATTTGGCAGTATCATTTTGGTCGGGGGATTGTTCGTTCCTCCAATGATTTTGGTCTCCAGGGAGATGATCCCACCCATCCGGATCTGCTTAACTGGTTAGCTGCTCAATTTGTGGAATCCGGTTGGGATATCAAAGCGATGCACAAGCTGATTATGTCGTCGGATGCCTACCAGCGATCTTCGACTCCGCAGGATCAGTCCCTGGTGAAGGATCCGTTAAACAACCTTTTCTGGCGCTTTGATATGCGCCGGTTGCAGGCGGAAGAGGTGCGCGATTCTATTCTTGCTGCCCGGGGTAGCCTCAACCTGCAGATGGGTGGACCCAGTGTGACTCCGCCCCTTCCTGCCCTTGTTTTGGCTACCGCTTCCAAGCCGGATCAGGCATGGGGTAAATCCACACTCGCTCAAGCCAACCGGCGCAGTGTTTATGTCAAAGTAAAGCGTTCTTTACAGGATCCTATCTTACAAAGCCACGACGCTGCCGATACCGATGCCACCTGTCCGGTTCGCTTTACCACCACTGTGCCCACACAGGCACTGACTATGATCAACGGAGAGTTTGTCAATGAATCGGCCCTTACCTTTGCCGAGCGTATCCGCAAGCAAGGGGGCAATACTTTGCATGATCAAATCAGGCATGGATTATCGATTGTTTTTTCACGTACTCCTGAGCCCAAGGAGATTGAAGCAGGTGTCAGGATGGTGGAGGAAGTAAAAAGAGCAGGAAACTTGACAGACAAGGACGCCCTCGACCGTTTTGCCCTGCTCGCCTTAAACCTGAATGAATTTATTTACCTGGACTAACCATGAAACCAAACAAACCAAACTTTTGTAACCAGTTAAACCGCCGTGAATTCCTCAAAGACATTGGGGGAGGCTTTGCCGCCCTTGGTCTTACCGGGATGCTGGCACAGGATGGTTTCTTTGCTTCCCAAGCGATGGCCCGGGTACCGGAGTTTGTCAACCCACTCGCTCCCAAACCAGCTCCACTTCCAGCCAAGGCAAAATCGGTCATCTTTTTATTTATGTACGGTGGGCCCAGCCACATGGATACCTTTGATTACAAGCCTGAACTGTATCCGCTCGATGGGAAAACGATACAGGTAAAAACCTTTGGTCGGGGAGGGCACCGCAACGAAAGCCGGGTGGTCGGGCCCAAGTGGAAGTTTAAGCAATACGGGCAGTGTGGGAAACATGTGTCTGATCTCTTTCCCCATGTTGGGGAGTGTGTGGACGATATCGCCTTTTTGCACTCGATGACTGCGGATTCTCCCATTCATGGCTCCGCCATGCTGATGATGAACTCGGGCAATTTGCTGTCCGGTCATCCCTCCATTGGTTCGTGGGTGAATTATGGCTTGGGTAGTGTGAATGAGAATTTACCTGGCTTTGTGGTCATGCTCGATAAAACAGGGGGGCCCATCAGCGGTGCGAAAAACTGGTCGAGTGGGTACATGCCTGCGAGTTACCAGGGCACAGTTCTTCGCTCTCAGGGTACACCTATTCTCGACCTTCAAAATTCTAAAGGTATCGCTGGTGCCCAACAGCGCACTCT
This sequence comes from Opitutales bacterium, assembly GCA_038152995.1. Lineage (GTDB taxonomy): Bacteria > Verrucomicrobiota > Verrucomicrobiia > Opitutales > Seribacteraceae > Chordibacter. The sequence goes on along the minus strand of JAYOXT010000035.1, from coordinate 15,792 downwards.
GCTTGACCACTTGCGGATGATGAACGAGGACCATCTGTCCACCCGTTACGACAATACAAACCTCGCGGCACGGGTAGCCTCCTATGAACTTGCTTACAAGATGCAATCATCGGCTCCCGAAGCGGTGGATATAGATAAAGAACCTACCCATATCAAAGAGTTGTATGGGGTGGATGGATCCCGCACCGATGATTTCGGTCGGAAATGTCTCCTTGCCCGCCGCATGGTGGAGCGTGGAGTGCGCTTTATCCAGGTGTACTCGGGCGGTCACCACAATGATGCGAACTGGGATGCCCATGGCGATCTGGTCAAAAACCATGAGTTGCATGCGGGCAATACCGATAAGCCGATCGCTGGCTTGCTCAAAGATTTAAAACAGCGTGGTTTGCTTGATGAAACTCTGGTTGTTTGGGGTGGCGAATTTGGGCGCCAGCCCACCGCAGAATACAAGGAAGGTACCGGGCGCGATCACAATTCTTATGGCTTCACTATGTGGATGGCCGGGGGCGGTATCAAGGGGGGAGTATCCGTGGGTGCGACCGATGAGCTTGGAAGCATGGCGGTGGACGATAAATTCCATGTCAGGCGCCTTCACGCCACCATTCTCAACCAGCTCGGTTTGGATCCCAATAACCTATCCTTCTTTCATGGTGGTTTGGACAAGAGCCTCGTCGGGGTGGAAGGAGCTGAGCCGATCAAGCAGATTATCTCCTGAATCTCGGGGCGGCTTCGGTTGCTTTTGGTTTGCGTATACTTTACTAGTGGTCCTCTTTTAAAACAAATGAAGCCCAAAATTACCTGCCCGCATTGTGATAAGGAAATCTCTGTATCTGCCAATCAGATTACGGTCAGACAAAACTGGAAGTATGTTATTCTTCTCGTTGTACTACCACTTCTTTTCTTCATTCCCACTTACCAAGTTGTATATTTTAAGCCGGTTATCACTGAAGACCTCTCGCTGGTGGATGTATCGACTTCCTTGAATGGATTGACCTTGGAACTTCGTGGAGTGGTGGAAAACAAGAGCGCAAATGCGTGGAAGGCAGTAATGGTGGAGGCAGAATTTTTTGATCAAGAAGGTAACTTTGTGGATGAAGCAAAAGCCAGCCTTACAACCAGTATAAAGGAGCATTCCCGTGAGCACTTTAAAGTTAGACTCAATGGGCTCGGTAAAGAAGCATTAAAACTGGAACCCAGAGTGAAACTAACCGGTGGATACGCCGAGTGATTAATCTCGATTGAAGCTTATTTTTTCCCTCGTCAATCGAGGGCCGGGTGTTGTTTATGGGAGGATGTTTCGATTCTTAGTTTGCATCCTTCTTCTTCCCTCCATTCTTTTTGGCCATTCTGAGCTTTGCCAGCTGAAGAAGTCGGGTCTTTTTCGTTTCGAGCAGGCGGAGCATGAACATTCTGTGAGCAGTCTGGGTTCTGCCCATTTCTACGACTCTTCGATTTTTGTATCCAGCGGACAAACCAGAGTCGTGTTTCTCGAACATATTCCAGGTCAGGGAGACCGCTTGATGACCGGAGAAATTACTGATGGGGAGTTGGTGGGGGGGCGCCCTGTTTTTCCGGTGTTGGGTACTTATAAGAACCCCACTGCTACGGTGGATACAAAGGGGCAGTCATACCTGAGTTGGGAAGAGTTTAAGGAGGATCGCTGGCAGGTGATGGTTGCTCGTTTTGATGATGGGCAGGCTGAGCAAATGGAAGTGCTCAACCATCCCGCATCTTTTTCTGGGAATCCCGAAGCCCCTTCTGGAGATAGGGGTTTCGGTAATGGGATTAACCATGCCACCGCCCCACATCCGCACGGCGGGTTGTCCATCGTCTGGCAGCAGGATGTGGGCGGGCAGTTCGATGTCGCCCATGCTCGGGTCTCCCGTGGGTTAAAGATTTCCGAGCAGAAGCTTCTTAGCAAAAACCCTCGGGGAGACTGGGCACCCCGCATTGCCACCAACGCAGATGGAAAGAGCTTTGTGAGCTGGGATAGTTATGATGGGCAGAGTTTCAATGTTTTGGGAAACTGGGTGCATGCAGAGGGGGATGAACCAGTTGTCCTTGCCGGTGGTCCCCTGGCTCAATTTCGTACGGATGTTACTTTTGTGGGAGACAAACTCTTTGTTCTCTGGGAAGAAGCCGCCGCCAATTGGGGAAAGGATTATGAAGGTGGATTTGGCAAATGGACCGATATCGAGGACCACCATGGTCCCTTGCACAAATTCCGTCTGATCCATGTTGCAGAAGTGGTCGATGGTCAGGCGGTATTGCTTTCGAATAGTCTTCCCCATACCTTGCTCGATCATGCTCTTGCTCAACAAGACAGGCGGGATAACCTCGAGCAACTTGGGGTCTTTTACGAGCGTGGTCAGTTTGTGACGGACGGGCAGGGTAGGTTATGGTTGGTACACCGGTCCTTTCATGCTCCCCATGTTCGTACAACTCAAGCGGTGGCTCACCATATTGAATCGGGTTGGCAGGTGCAGGCACGCTGCTTCTATGGTGAAAAATGGTCCAAGCTTCACTCCTTTGAATATCCCCAGCGGGATGGACTGCAGAGAATGTCAGTGGTTTCTGCACCCAATGGTTTTTCGATTACTTACAATACCGGTCGCACCCATCGTGATGCTCCCTCCGAGCATCGTGGGGTCTTCTTTGGAGCGGTCGCGATGGATGGTTTTAAGGCAGAGGAAAAGCAGCTTTCCTTACCCTCAATCAAACCATCCAGGTTGGTGCAATCGAGCTCTCCAACCACCCTCACGGAGGCAACCATTGGCGGGCAGTCTTACCTCCTGAGTTTTGGCGATCTCCACCGCCACACCGATCTTTCCCTCTGCTTTCCTTTCTTTGATGGCACTTATGATGACCAGTTCCGTTACATTATTGAGGTCGTGGAGCATGATTTTGTTGGCATTACCGACCATGCCCGGGATCTATCCAATGGTGAGGTGGACAGCCTGGTTTGGCGAAGAAGTGTTAAGGAGGTGACGAGGCACCGTCTTCGTGGTCGTTTTATTCCGTATTTTTCTTATGAGCGCAGCCAGCGGCAGACCGACCACAATGTCATTTCCTTACGCGATGATCTCTTACGCCCGTTTGAGCCCCACCTGCGGGAGTTTTGGAAGGAGATCGATGGTGACACATTTACTATCCCCCACAACACCGGAAACTCTCCTGCGATGGTCCAGGCTCTATGGTCTTTGCACGATCACGAAAAGCGTCCACTAATGGAAGTTTTTCAGGGTTGCCGCGCCAATGCAGACAAAAACATGGCTGCGATGGTTCGCCTCGGTTATTCCAAGGGGTACCGCTTTGGGCTGATTGCTAGCAGTGATCACCTTTCCACCCACCGCAGTTTTGCCTGCGTGTGGTCTCCGCAGCGGGAACGGGAATCCATCTTCCGCTCCCTGCAGGCAAGAAGAACCTACGGGGCAACCGACCGGATTGGCGTGGTCTTTCGCTATGGGCAAAATTGGATGGGGGAAGAGGTGGAATACCGAAAGGGAGAATCCCTCTCTCTGCAAATTTCCGGAACCGGACCCGTCCAGGAAGTTCGGGTGATCAAGAATGGAAAGCCCTGGAAAACTTTTAATCCCGAAGAAGAGTCTCTTCACTTTGAGCAGTCTCTGGTGCCGGATCCGTTGGATGGCAAAGAAGATTACTATTTTGTGGAACTGGAACAATCAGATGGCAACCGGGCCTGGTCTTCACCAATATGGATTGTTCAATGAAGACCATCTATCTGAAAAGGACCTTAGCCAACCAATGCCCCCGTTGTGGGGAAGGCAAGGTATTGGATGGGGTGTTTGTCAGAAGAGACACCTGTCCGGTCTGTGATTTAAAGTACGACCGCGGGGAAGATGGGTTTTTCCTGGGCGGGGTTCCGGTGAGTTATTCCCTGATTTGCACCTTCTGGATTTTACCGATCATAATGCTGTGGTTTTTTGATATTTTTTCATTGGAATGGATGCTGGGCCTTTGTCTGGGTGGTGCCCTGGTTTTGCCCATTGTCTCCTACCGCTACTGCCAACTTCTGTGGTTGGGGCTCTACTATTGTTTTGCCAACAATGATATGCCAAAAAAAGAAAAGAAAGAATCCTCATAGGGTGAATCAAAAGTTTTCTCTTTGACCTCATATTTAGCCATGCAAAAGCCTCTTTTGTTATCCATTTTATCTGTCTTTGCGGTGGGCTTGTACGGCCAAAAAGTGGAGGCTTTGTGGCCCGGCGATGCCCCGGGTGAGATGCCAGGTGAAGTGGGGGAGGAGACCGTGGAGGTCAAGGGGGTAAAGCGGGTCAGCAATGTGACCAAACCCACCATCACTTATTATTTATCTGATTCTGTAAAAGCCAGTGGTACCACCGTAATCATCTGTCCTGGTGGAGCGTATCAAATCTTAGCCATTGAGCATGAGGGGGAGGATATCTGTAAATGGCTGAATGAAATTGGTGTGCATGCAGTGCTGCTCAAATACCGAGTACCAAGGCGGAAAAACCGAGAACCTCATGCCGCTCCGCTTGAGGATGCTCAGCGGGCAATGGGTTTGATCCGCCAGGCGGGCAAGTCTTGGGAGGTACCCCTGACCAAACTTGGCATCATGGGTTTCTCTGCTGGGGGAAACCTTGCCGTGAGAACCGCTACCTCTTTTGAACAGCGTACCTATGATCGTGTCGATCAGGCAGACCAATTATCTTGCCGGCCCGATTTTGCCCTGCTACTTTATCCGGCCTACCTCACACTGCAAAATGAGCCTTTGGTACTTGATCCAACTATAAAGATTTCCGCCAAATGCCCGCCCATGTTTTTTGCTCACACTGGCGATGATAAAATCCATGCAGAGGGCAGTGTACTTACTTATCTTGCCCTAGAAGCAACTGGGGTGATGGGTAGCGAACTTCATGTCTATCCATTTGGAGGGCATGGGTATGGTCGGCGCCCAAGTAAATACGCTGTTTCCAAATGGCCCGACCGGGCAGAGGATTGGATGGAATCACTTGGCCTTTACAAGTAGAAAATTGATGGGTTTTGAATGATTAAATATTCAAGTTGGTCTTTTTTCCTAGAAATGCTATGCAAGGATAGTGAAAGTTAGGGTGAAATTTGGCCGTAATTTAAAGTCAGCTATATTGTATCTTTGGATTTGTAATTTTCTATCTGCTTCCGAATTTAGTGCTCCTAGAAATCCATCTGATTTTAAGTCGAATTTAGGCGAACAGCAGATTGTGTCCGTTGCCAATACATGGGTCGGGGCAATTCCGCAAGAAATTGCACCAGGGTCAGTTCCCCTTGGCTCGCTCCGTGACCGCAAGTATATTTTTGAGAATGAATCGCATTCTATTAAACAGGACCCAACGATTAGTCTCGGTTCGGCAATTGTTTCGATGAGGGATGCAAATTTCCAGTCTTTAGCAGTTCATGACCTCACTTCTCACAAAAAAAAGAAAAACCGTGTAAGATGGGTTGGTCCGAAACCTGATGCTCTTGCTCCTGGCATTGTTCCCTTGGGTTCAATTGGCGAAAGATTTCGTGGTTTACAAAGGAGTCATTCAGCGATTGCGTCGTCGGATGGAAATGATCAGGGAGATGATCTTGGCCTCTCGGTAGTATCCTTTGCAAGCACAAGACCTGTTTATAATACCAATGTTCTTCAGGTTGAAGACGATGTGGTTGATACAGTTATTTGGGAAAATTCGCTCGGTGTTTCTCTATCCAATCCAATAAGTATAAGTTCATATCTTACTTTGATTCCTAAACTTGATGCTCTCGTACAAACAGCCGCATATTTGGAGACCGAGCAGGTAAACCCTAAGGCTCTCAATTATCTTTATACAATGGCTAAAGCGGGGCTTAGCTTTGAGTTTTCAAACGACATTAGCTTTACACCGGCCATTGAATTTGGAGCATCTAGGGGTTTAAGGAGTTTTGATAAACAATTTGAATCGGTTGTTCCTTCTCTTCAATTATCAAATCTTTTCATGCTTAGTGAAACATCGATCCTTATGCTTGATGGGATGCTTAGGTATTCGTTGACCGAGGGTCAAAAGCCGATTCAGCAAGATGACGGTGATAATTTACAGATTGGTGTAAATCTGGGTCTTGTTAAAATTTTTGGACCTGAGGGGCAGTTTATGTTGGTCAATAGTCTTGGATTAAGCAGGTCGAATTACCACAAGCATGGCAATGAAGGTCGAGTCGATTGGTTGGCTTACACAAGTCTGAATTTATCCTGGCAAATTCTTGATTGGCTGAACGCTGATATTGGTACGAGGTACTCAAATCGTTGGGTTAATTCCAAAGGGAATGATTTGGGTATAACCGAGTACGATGCTCTTGAAGTTGCAGTGACCCTAATGGCAAATCACCTTTTTTGATCTACAGCACAAAGAAGAGATGTGAAAATTGAAGTTCCTAAAAGGATCATTTTACTCATCCTAATTACCCTTCTGCTCTTTCTTGTGAAGCAAGTTTTTTTTCCCAATTAAGCACTCTATTTAAACTGATAGACAGCACGCATATAGTACCTTAAATCGTTTTTTTTCAAGCTTTCCGCTGGGGTAGAATCAAAAGTACCAGCCAAACCGGTACGTAGTTGCCACTGGTTGTCCAAGTCAATTGGAAGCACCAAGGCGGTGTCATGTTGAAAGACATAATCCTCGAAGTCATCGAGAATGGGCACGAGGGATATGCTGCTTTCAATGGAGAGGAACTCCTTGAGGATGTGGGAGTAATCCAAGCCGAGATCGAGGGCAGGTTCCTCACTGGTAGCAGAACTGGACTGAGAGGCTTTTTCATAGCGAAAAGCGGCCCCAAGACGGGTGGATACCTGATAGTTTTCCTCCTCGATCCAATCGTATTTCAAACCGGATGCTCCGGTAAACCGGATATCCAGTTTTTCGACTGGGTCGTGCTCGAAATCTGCCTTGAGGTACCATGCCCACCTATCATGAAAAAGGGAATCGTACTCGGCTCCATACTTGGTTTCCTCTGAGTTGGTGATGCCATCCTGTTCTACCTTGATGAAGGCGAGATACATATCGAGCTCACTTATCTTGTTGGAATAGACACTATCGAGACGGAGGCCAATACCGAGGTTGTCCGTGTTACCGGAGGCACCACTGAGGTCAAGTCCGAGCGAGTTCTCCCATTTCATCCGCATGGCTTCCTCAAAGGCGAGTTGTTCCAGCACAACGGGGTCCTCCTCATCAGCTGGCCAAAGCTGTTCAATCTCAGAAAAAGAAATCTGCCGGGTTTCCTGAGCATTCCTTAGGGAAAGTTTGCCGTCTTCCACCGGCACGGACTGTCCGGAGAAGGTGGAATTTTGATCTGTCCGCAGAATGAGGTTAGTATTGGAAAAGAGGTTTTTTACATAACGGGTTGAAATGGTCAATTGCCCGGCATACTTCGTATCGAAGGTAAGGTTGCCATCCTCAATGCCCACCACGGTACCATAGAGAATGGATCCCTGTTGGGTTTCCAATCGGTCTGCCCAGATGGGGAGACCGAGGCAAGCAGATGCGAGGACGGTGGCGAAAAGACGGGGAATCATAGGGTCAGCCTGGGGGCCATTTCATTTGCCGGCCACCGAGAACATGGATGTGGAGGTGGGGCACGGTTTCCCCACCATGGGCACCATGATTGATCACCACACGGAAGCCCTCTCCCAATCCTTCCTTTTGGGCAACTTCGCCAACCACCAGTAAGAGGTGGCCGAGAAGAGACTGATCTTTGGATGAAGCTTCCCCAATACGCGGAATTACCTGCTTGGGGATGACCAGAAAGTGGCTTGGGGACTGTGGGTCGATATCACGAATTGCCAGGCAATGTTCATCCTCGTGGATGATGTCCGCGGGAATGTCGCGGGCGATGATTTTTTCAAAAAGTGTACTCATGCTAAAGGGGAAGTTAGTTTATTTGGCCGTCCATATCCGCAGGGAGGAAAGATAGAACTCCTCAATGGCCGTTTCATCCTTGAGGTTTACCTCCATTAGGCCGACGCAGCGCTCGAGGGAAGAAAGGGCTCGGGCCAGTTTGAGTCCCGTGGAGGAAAGGGAGTTGCTGCCCAGTGTGGCCACCGCACGCGTGGCCTCGGCCACATCTTTGAGGAGACGGGTGCGCACCGCCCTGCGAACGCCGGCTTCGAGGGCATCCTTTTCCTTTTCGTCCAGCCCGGTGATGGCCGACTTTGCTTCCTTGGATTCATTGTCTGCCTGCGCATGGATGATTTGCAGAAGGGAGGCTGCCAGGCCATAGGCTTGGAAAAGCGGGCTGATGCGGTCTTGCTTCAGTTTTTCGCGGTCGAGCAGGGAAAGGATCCAGTCCCGGTAACTGGAGATCCATGATGACCAGGAAGGGTCGGGGTTCGGCTCATCCTGTGAAGAAATACGTGCCTGCAGGCAGCGACTGCGGATCGTGGGGAGGAGAGAGTAGGGGCGGGTGGTAAGCAAAAAAAGAAAGGTGTCGCGGGGAGGTTCCTCAAGTGTTTTTAGAAAGGCGTTGGCGGCTTCCTTGCGCATCCGGTCCACCTCATGAATGAGAGCAATTTTCGCACCCCCTTGGTTGGACGATTGGTAGAGATTGGAGATCAGTTCCCGGGTTTTCTCCACAGTAATGATTCGGGCCTTACCACTGGGACGCAGGTGAAAGAGGTCGGGGTGTTCTTCCTGGTCGTTGGTCATACCAAGGACATGCTGAACCAAGCGATAGGACTTATTGTGCAGGGCGGACAGGCTTTGTCCAATGCAGAGGATGGCGTGGTGCAGGCGACCGTCAAGGTGGCGGTCGATTAGGGTCTGGATGGGGTCTGTGGGAAGCGAGGACACCCGCGGAGGATTAACCGGAAATAATACTCAGTCCTGTGCGTAGAAACGAGCGTGAATCTCATTCCAGATTTCCAGCTCGATATCATCGGCGTCCCCATTGCCATCCACTACAAAAAAGCGGTCGGGCAGGCTTCTCGCGAGATGGAGGTAGCCTTTGCGCACTTTGCCATAAAATTCAATATTCTCCTGTTCCATACGGTCAGGCATATCGGAGACCCGGTGCTTGATGCGCTCAAATCCAACTTCAGGCGGTACATCGAGTACAACAGTGAGATCGGGAACGATTTCCCCCACTGCAAAGGCATTGATCATGGTCACGGGGTCATCGGCAATCTGGCGGGCGACCCCCTGGTAAACGGTGGTGGAGTCAAGGAAGCGGTCGCAAAGGACGATTTTACCGTCCTCAATCGCGGGAAAGATGATTTCCCTGACTAATTGTGCCCGGCTGGCCGCAAATAATAAAAGTTCCGTTTCGGGAAGGATGCTCTGTGAGGAGTCCGCGTGCATGAGTAGGTGGCGGATATCCTCGCCGATTACGGTGCCTCCAGGTTCCCGTGTGACAACCACATCGCGGTGGTCCATTTCTTCCAGTCTGTCCGCGATGCGGCGGATTTGGGTGGATTTTCCACAACCTTCGGAACCTTCAAAGGAAATAAGAATGCCTTTTTCGTGACTCATGGGTGATAAATTAAAAGAGAATTAATTGGATTGTAAAAGATTAATCACCTGGGCGGTGGATGGGCTTTGGGCAGTACGCACATAATGCCCGGATGTGCAGGTGGCAAGGGCGAGCGAGGCTTGCGGGGAAAAACCGCTAAGCCGGGCCGAGCAAAATCCCGCATTGAAATGATCTCCCGCACCGGTGGTGATGACCGGGTTTTCGCAGTAGGGGCCTTTCACCCAATAAGCTCCGTCCTTGGTTGCACAGGCGGCGGACTCCACAGGGTGCAAAACCAGGGTGGATATGCCAAGAGATCTACGGATTTCGGTGGCGGTGGTTTTGAGGGATTCCTCGTCTTTGTCCCGTACCTCCAAGCCCAGGGTCTCGCAAACCTGGATACCTTCATTGTAGTTCAAACCAAGGGTTACTTCGGCATGGGCCTGAAAGCGTGAGATGACCTGAAGGACTTCGTGGATATCTGACGAGGAGCGCTTGGCAGGATCAGCGAGGTCAAAAAAGTAATGACGGGTGTCCCGGGGGGGCAGATTGGGCAGGATTTTGTCGACCAATTCCTCAAGGAATGCGGTCATTTTTGGAATCATGGTCCAGTTGACAATGGAGACAATGTCCGCCTTGGAAAGAAGGTCGATAAACTCCCCTTCCCCTGCAGCCTCAATGATGCGGGCATAATCAATTTCCTCCAGGCTGAGGGTATTGCCTAGCATGAGTTTGCCATCCTTGAATTCCAGAGCGGTGGTGATGCCTGGTTCGCAGAGGGAGATGGCAGCGGTTTTTGAGGAAAATTCCTCAAATACAGGATGAATATTGGGTTGCCCCAGTGCACCAATATATCGAACTTTCATCCCGAGCGAGAGCATGGCATTGGCCATGATAGGACCGTTCCCTCCAAGTTTTTCGAAGCGTGGATAAAGTTCGATATTGGCACTTTTTCCAGCCGCCGCCGAAATTTTGGTTCCCATCTCAGCGATCGTGGAAACGGCATCGAATTGATCTCCCAGGCCATGCCTTTTTTCAACAGGAGCAACGATTTTGTCCACAAAGCCATCCAACCCGACCACCGCATGTTTGTTGGATACGGAAAATGACTTGGTTTTGATTTCCTCGAGGATTTTGTCCGGTATTTGCATCTAGAGATTGTCCCTAAGCGTCTTTGCTAGAGCGTGCAAACTTAATCGGAAAACGTTGAATAGATTGGTCTGAATACACGAATTTCATTGATTTTAGAGTGGGAAAGTTGGAAACATAGAGTCGTGGTTTTTTAATGGAGGAAATGATGTGATGGGAAGTGTGATCAGTATGTTTACCTATTCGCCCATTTTGGCGGATGGAGGTGTTTTTAAATATTTTATGGACTCAAACCTGGCGGGGAAGGCCTTTATTTTCATTCTCGCAGGAATGAACTGCTATGCAATCAGTGTGATGTGGTACAAATCGAAGCAGTTAAAAAAGGCCAAGCAACTCAACCAGCGGGACGAGCAGAGAATTAACGATTTACCGAGTATATTCGACTATCAGGACGAAGCATTTGCTGGAGTTGGTAGTCCCTACCTGCGAATTTGTTCCCGTGCGATGGGGGCGGCGCGTCGGGGGGCGAGCTCGGGGCAGTTAAAAATGAATTATGTGGAAAATGCCATCCGACGTGCTCTCGCAGAGGTGGAGGACACCTACGAGGAGAAAATGTACTGGTTGGCCACCATCGTCTCCGGGGCACCTTTTGTTGGCTTGCTGGGTACGGTCTGGGGGGTAATGGATGCTTTTGGCACAATGGATTCTGGTGGGGCGACAATCGAACACCTTGCTCCTGGAGTTTCCGGTGCCCTTCTTACCACAGTGGCTGCCCTTTGCGTGGCGATTCCCATTGTCTTTATCTATAACTGGCTGTCTGGGGTGGTGCGGGGTGAGATGACCAAGCTGGAGAACTTTGCCAGTAACCTCGCAGACCGGATCGAGTTGGAGAACAAGGCTTGATCTTTCACAGCAAGCCGGAGTAGGGGATGGCTAGGGATTTTAGAAGAAAAAATAAGTTGGCAGTGATCTCGGATCTCAATGTCACTCCTTTGATTGATTTGGCCTTCTCTCTTTTGATCATTTTTATGATCACCACACCGGTGATCGAGCAGTATAACCGGATCAACCTGCCGGAACAAAAGAGCTCAGCGAGACAGCCACCGCCTCCAGTGGATGACCAATTTATTACCATCGCAGAAAATGGATCCTACTATTGGGGCAATGATGCCGTTTCTCCGACCGAACTAAATCTGCGGCTCGACTCTCTTTCCGGTAAAAGTCCCTCTCCTACGGTTCATATCCGGGCAGACCGTTCCTTACCCTACCAGAATGTAATAGATGTGGTGAATTTATTAAAGGAGCGTAACCTGACGAAGCTCAGCCTCGATACCAAGGCAAGATAGCCGGGCGAATCCAAGGATTGATGATCAAGGGATTTGCTTAAGTAGCTTGGTCAGCACATTGCCGGGACCACACTCCACGAATTCATCCGCTCCGTCTAAGCGCATCTGAGTGATAAGCTCCGTCCATCTAACCGGGCTGTGGATTTGACGGGTGAGAAGGGCGGTAATGCCATCCCCGCCGGGATAGGGCTTCGCTTCCACATTGGAATACACGGGAAAGGTAGGGTCGGAAAATGTAATGCCCTCGAGAAACCTGGAATAGTTTCTCGCTGGTTCTTCCATCATCCGGGAATGAAAGGCTCCACTCACTTTTAGGGGTACCACCATGCGGGCACCTGCCTCTTTGAGGGGAGCGAGGCTGACCTCGATTTGTTCGGCCGGTCCCGAAATGACAATTTGCCCGGGAGAGTTGAAGTTGGCCAGGTCCACCTCGGTTGAGCCAATTTCGGAAAGAGTGGCCCGGATGGGGTCGGAACCCAGTCCAATCACGGCAGCCATGCCCCCTCCACTGACTTCTGCCATGATTTGTCCGCGCCTAGAAACCATCTTCAATCCATCGGCAAAGGACATGCAGCCAGCAACGGCAAGAGCGGCAAATTCTCCCACAGAATGACCGGCGGCAAAGGCCGGAGTTTGCCCATCTTCAATTTTTGCCTTGGCTTCAAGGAAGCTAACTAGATAGAGGGCGGGTTGGGTGAATTCAGTGTTTCCTATCTGCCCACCACTGTCTTCCAGGCAAATGGAAGAAAGGGAGTAACCGAGGGTTTGATCTGCTTCCTCGATCAGTTCGGGATAGCGGGCAAAAACTTCGGCACCCATACCAACGGACTGGGAGCCCTGACCAGGAAATAAAAAGGCTAAACTCATAAAAAAATAAGGACTGATATTGCGTTGCGGGTCAAATATTCTTTACCCTGTGAAAAGGTACATTGCTTGATCTATGCTCTGATAAAATGCAAGAACATCTGATAGTCGACGGGAATAATACCATGCATGCTATTGCGGAAATTGCCACTGAATTGGCCAAAGACCGTAATCATGCTCGCGATACCTTGTTGCGGTTTTTGGAACCTTTTGCCGCAGATGGTTTTCGTGTCACCGTGGTTTTTGATGGCCGGGCGGGCCGGGGTTCGCTGCAGAAAAGACCGGGGATGGATGCCTATGATGTGGTCTATTCCTCCTCCTTTGAAGGGGCGGATGGAGTCATCGAAAGAATGGTGATGGCTGCAAAGTTCCCCGAGGCGATTTGTGTGGTGACCAATGATTCCCTGATCCGTAACTGTGCCTATGAGAATGGAGCCTCTGCGATGCGGGTGGAAGAGATGATCAAGAAACTTGACCATTCCATATCCCAGGTTACCCGACGGGCCGAGCGAACTTCGAAAGTTCCCAGGAATGAAGATCACTCTTTTAAGAACCCGATTCCTTTTCCGGATGGTTTTTAGCAATACCAATATCCCGATGCTTCATCTGGAGGAGGCCCCAGGTCTCTATGGGGAGTTAAAAATCGAAGAATCCCTGATCCAGAAAATATGGGAGGAACAGTTGTTCGACCCCGCGGCATTATGTACTCTATGTGGGAAGCGGGTCACCGTGCTTAGCCGGGGGGAGTGGAACCGTGGGGAAGAGGGGCCAGATTTCCGAAATGCAAAGTTGCGTATTGGAGACAAGGATTGTGCCGGAGATATCGAAATTCATTTCCGGCCAAAGGACTGGGAAGGTCACGGACATCACCAGAACCCCAATTTTAACCAGGTCATTCTCCACATCTGCTTATTTACCGATCGCAAGGAGGTATCTTTCTGCATGCTCGAGAATTGCAGAAAAGTGCCTGTGCTGCATTTTCTGCCCTGCCTGACGCAGGGGGTAGAGGAGTATGCAGAGGAATTTGCCTTGCGCCAGCTATCCGGTAAGAATTCAGGCTACTTTTCCCGGGAGGAACTAAGTGGGTTGATGGAGGCAGATGTATATGAACTGGCGAGGCAGAGGTGGGAGGGAAAGCTCAATTTTGCGAAGTTGAGAATCAGGAAAACGGGATGGGAGTCGGCGTGCCATCAATGGTTCATAGAGGTTCTTGGCTATCGCCGTAACCGTGCCCCTATGACCAAGATTGCCCTGGAGAATCCGCCGGCTTCTTGGCAGAATTCATCCCTGAATGTCGAGGATGTATTTCGCTCGCAAAAGGACTGGAAATTGCGTGGATGCAGGCCGATTAATCATCCGCTTCACCGTCTGAGGCAATACCACAGGCTATGTTTAGAAAATCCCGGCTGGATGAGCGGACTGAAAGATTTTTCTCTTTGCTCAGCTGAAGATCCCGTTTCTGCGACCCGTTCCAGTCTTGGCCTGGGGGATTGCAGGAAAAATTGGCAAAATCACATTCTGAAAAATATTTTTGGAGGGAACCGGTCTAACACGCTTTGGGTGGATGCTTCGCTGCCCTTGTACTGTGCCTTGCACGAGGTGGATGCATTTGCGGTCTGGTATCATTGGCCGGCGGGGGATTGCCCGCAAAGATTTCGGGGAATCGCCCAAGAGGCTGGTTGGGCAGGCAGGGGAAGAAGAAACCCTTTCTGCAACGGTATGGTGCAGGCAATTTTAGCCCATTCACTTGCCCTCAATGCTGCGGGGAAAGAGGGTACTGGTCTCACCGAAAAATAGGTATTGTTAAGTGAAGGAATGGGAGTAATCACAGATGAGAATAGTTGATTTGGAAAACCAGCTTCTGCACTATGCCCATTTGCTGGTGAACTGTCCTGTCCTGGCGAGAGAACTTGTCTCCCGATGTGTGAAATTCAATGATGAAGATCAGGGAGGGGTTCTAATTGATCGGGTTGCTGAACTTTTCCTCGCTGTGAAAAAGGAGTACCAAAGCACCCTTGGAGCAGGCAATCTTTCCAATGGCGAGACCCAGCTTGAGCTCTTTGCTGAAAATGAACTTGCAGGTGCGAACCCGAAGGAAGAAGCGAAGAAAGAGCATCTTTTTGCCCGGGCCCGTGTATTTATCGGCAGTCTACAGGTTGAGGAAAGAAAGCGATTCTTTCTGGGGTCTGACTCGTCAAAAAGGTTATGGGCAACCACCCTGGAGGCATTTTTTATGCAACTTTCCAGGGAACATGAAAATGGCTATTCCCAGATCAACCTTGAGGAGAAATCGGAGGCTTTGACAAGAGTCATTTCGTATCTTCTCTGCCTTGAGGAAGAGAACGGACTGGAGGTGGAAAGGAAGTGCAGGGAGCATCCGGATTGGCAAGCCATCAAGGTGGAAGTGGGTATTGCCCTCGAATTGCTTGAAAATGCCAAGGTGAGTTGGGGAGAAGTGGATGAGCTTTACCCGACAAGGGAGGAATCGTTGGGAAATGGGAATGCAGTGCGGGTTTCCAGGAATGAAGATTTTAATGATCCGGAGAGGAACAACGGAGCCGAACCGCAGAATAGACCTAAGCCGGCTCAAGGTTGGAAGATCTATTTATACCCCGGGTTGGTTGCATCCCTGATTGGGTACTTTGGGTGGCTGGAGAGATCGAATCGGCAACCACCTGCAACCTTGCCGGTGATGGAAAGCATACCTGAAGGGAATGGACTGGAAAATGCCGAGAATTTGAAAATTGAGCAGGTGGGTGAGCTGATTGCGGAACTGGCCCAGAAAAAAGCCGAGGATTTATTGGCTGACAGACTGGTTTTGGAAATAGCCGAACTCAATCAATCTTTGGCTTTCCCCGTATCCTCTTTTCCTTCCAACCTTCAGTCTGATGAAGGGATAATAGAGGAAATGATAGACGAAGATCCTCGAAAAGAAGAAGTTTTAGTCGATGAGTTGCTTGGGATCGAAACAGGTACACTGGCCCAGCTGTTTTTTCCTCAGGGGGAGGCCCTTGGC
>JAYOXT010000034.1:0-18002 GCA_038152995.1 Opitutales bacterium | reverse complement strand
AGCAATCAGCCCGGTATTTTTCTACCAATTTGGGAATGATTTCCCGGGGATCTCCCGATTGCACCAAGAGATGCCCCCCCCCTTTTTCAAGAGAACCTTGTAGGTTTTTGAGGGATTCCAGGAGAAACCGTGATCTGTAGATGTTGATGCGTGGAGGTTGTTTCGCCTTCCAAATACGGTCTTCAAAAATAAATACGGGGATAAGCTCGTCCACCTGCGACAGAGCATGAAGGAGGGCAGGGTGATCCGCGGTGCGCAAATCATTCCGAAACCAAAAAATCCCTCTGCTCATCATGTATTCAAGCTGTGGGATTTATTGAATCAGGCAAACTGCAATCACACCGGCCTAATTTGGGAGCAAGGAAGGTCTAGTCTTCGGCCGCTTCCCTCTTGAGTTCCCAGTAGTCCTTTATGCGAACGCCTCCATTTTTGTCCATTGGCAATACCTCGCACAATTTTGCATGTTTGGGGTCCACTTGAAAACGCTTCACCTGTCCAAGTGAATCGAGCATGTGGGGAAGACCTGCCCGTCCCGAAATTTCCACGCACTCGAGGAGGTCTTTTCCATTGTATCCATTTTCGAGGGAGTCACTGTACAAGCCTTCAGGGTGAGTAAAGCCTATGATGATTCCGAAGCGTAACTTGGTTCCCCTTTTCTGCCTGATCACATCACCCGGGTAGTAACTGTCTTTCTTGCGAAGCCGAAAAAGGTTGAGCCGCTTGCATTCACTGGCGACACAGGAGAAGAACTTTAGTTCGGATAAATTTTCCTTGAACATGGGAGTGAAGTCATGGGAGTTGACCTCAAGAACCTGAAATTTCCTACTTCTTCCATCAAGGATGCCAACAATTTCCCCAATTCTTTTTCTGCCCGAGTTTTTGTCTTTATGAACAATAAGCTCTCCTACCTCAATTGGCTTCTTTACATCCTTAACTTTTTTGATCGGTGGCATGAAAATACAATCAATTTTCTTTAATCTTTCAAATGAAACCGATGGGTGCAAGTTCCTATGTGCATGCTAACATTAGATACTTTTCGACGAACCATATATTTCTGATCTGGGTGAGGTTGACATGGCCCTACAGTTTGATCAGGCTGAGTGTGCTCTGATGTTCAATGGGCAACCTCCGGTTGTTCAAGGAAACTGGTAATTTTCATGAAAGAGAATCCCAATTAATCTGGGTGGGATTGCTGGTATTTTTTATCTTTTTTTTAATTTCAATCATAGAATCCTCACACAATAATCCAAATTTCCTTTCAAAGGCAGTTGCCGTCTGTTCTGGAGATTGTTTCAGTAGCACTTCGAAAGATGGCTTATTTGGGCATAGATTTGGGAACAGGCGGTATTCGTTGCCTTTTGGTGGATGAGTCGGGTGGGATCCTCGCGGATCTGTCCCGCCCGCTTCTTAAAATAAACTTATCCACCGTAGCCGGACACTCCGAGCAGGATGCGAATGATTGGATTGCCATCCTCGACGATGTGCTCTGCGAGCTCTTTTCCACGCCCACGCACCGTGAAATAAATGCCATTGCAGTGGACAGTACTTCCGGTACCGTTCTGCCCGTATCTTCGGCGGGTAAGGCCCTTGGGTATGCCTTGCTTCACAATGATGTCCGTGCGGAAAAGCAAGCGGAGTCTTGTGCCAGTGTCTTTGCAGGCTCCTGCTCACCGACCTTTTCTTTGCCGAAAATTCTTTGGATGCAGGAAAACCTCCAACTCCCACCCTATGCTCTTTTTTTACACGCCACCGACTTTCTCAATGCCTGGCTGGTTGGGCATATGGATCTGCCCACTGATTCAACCAATGCGATGAAAAGCGGGCTCGATTTAGAGACTGGACAATGGTCTGACCAAATGCCCGCGGTCAATCTTCCCAGGGTGGTTCCTCCAGGACAAGTGATTGGAGAGTTGGCTACCGTGCATTGTGCCCGCTGGGGGCTGAGCAAAGGAATAAAGTTGGTCAGCGGGGCGACGGATTCCAATGCTGCCTTTTATGCATCCGGTGCAGGATTGCCTGGTGAATGGTCCACCACCATAGGCACGACCCTAGCCATCAAAGGAATTTCGCAAAAGAAAGTAGAGGATCCTCAGGGGTGCATATACTGTCATCGGCACCCGGATGGTCACTGGTTGCCCGGGGGTGCATCCAATGCGGGGGGAGAGATTCTGCGTGAGCATGGACAAGCCCTAACAGCTCTTGCTGCCTCTGCAAATCGGACAGATGTTCCTGATTCCCTGGTTTATCCATCGGTCCGCAAAGGAGAGCGCCTGCCTTTTTCCGATTCCTCCTTTGAGCCTTTTTTTAAGGGTGTAGAAAAAGAGGGAACGGACTACCTGCTTGCCTGCCTCGAGGGGATTGCCTTTGTCGAGTGCCTAAGCTACGAATTGCTGGAACAATTGGGTGCAGAGGTTGGAAATTGTATCTATGCCACGGGTGGGGCGGCATCGAGCGAACTGGGGTTGCAAATCCGGGCAGATATTTTGCAGAAGTCTCTCTTGGTGCCCGCTCATCCGCACTCTGCGATGGGGGCGGCCATTTTGGCCGCTGCTGGGTATCAGCAAAAAAAGGTTGGGGATGTTTCTAAAGAGATGGTTTCCATTTCTGTTTCAGTCGAACCTTTGTCCGATAGGAATAGGCGAAGAGAGGAAAAGATGGAGGAATTTCGCAGGCAATGTCAGTTATGAGCAGAAAAATCAGTTTATTTATTTCCGATCTCGACGGCACCATTGTCGAAACCGAGGATTACCACCGTCTGGCTTACAATGCCTTGTTTGCCGAACTTGGGCTTTCCAGAAACTGGACCAAGCAGGACTACATGGACCGCCTGCAGACTATGGGAGGAAATAAGTTCCGGGAGGTGTTTGCCTGGCTTGGATTACCGGAGGAGAAATATGAAGAGACCAAACAACAACTTTACGAGCGAAAGACCCGGCTGTATGCCCAGCTGATCACTGCAGATCTGCGATCGGGCAGGCTGGGCCTGAGACCAGGCATTTCCCGTCTTTTCCGTGAGGTGCAGGATGCTGGTATTCCTATTGCTATCGCAACTGCCTGTGTGGGGTGGGCGGCGGTCGAAGTTGTAACTGCAGGCTTGGGGCAGGAATTTCTCGAGTCACTGGCCGTGTTATGCGGAGGAGAGTCAACCGAGCGGAAAAAGCCCCATCCGGATATTTACTTGCTCGTGGCCAGGAAGGCGGGGGTGCCAGCCGGGAAGTGTGTCGTCTTGGAGGACACCCGCCATGGCATGCTTGCTGCCAAGTCAGCGGGTATGCATTGCGTGGTCACTCCGAGTGAATTTGCCTTGGACCACAATTTCAGTGAAGCGGATAAGGTGGTGACTAATTTAGAGACCCCCACCGCTTTATCATTGCCCGATTTTGACAGGCTGGTTTTGTAGGCAAGACAGGGAGAAGCTAGTCTATTTCAGTCCTTCTATTTTCTTCTCTATACTCCACACCTTGGGGTGCTTATTGCCCAGCCTGCCGGCAAATATAATTAAGGCCTGCTGGTAGTGCTCTCTGGCTTCCTGCTTGTCTCCACGCAATTCATACATGGCCGCCATGGTGTAATAAGTTTCTCCCACCTCAATGTGGTCATTGCCCCATTTCTTTTTTAAATCCGGCAGGGAGTTTTGAAGCCTGTTTATCGCCTTGGCATAGTCCTTTTTGTCCATCCGCACAGATTTTGGGCTATGGGGAACGGGCCGTTGCACCTGAAATCGCTGGTTGGGAGGCACGGGTTGATGCTTGCTTGGTTGCTGAGCAGTTGGCGGGGGTGGGCCTGTTTCCTGGTCGACTGGGGAACCATCGGTGGAGCGGAACCACTGTTTGCTCTTACGATAAGTGTCAGATAAGTATGTTAAAGCTTCGCTCTTTCTAACACTTACATCATTACCAAGGCACCCAGCAAGCATCAGGCAGATGATAAGCAGTGGGAGTGACTTGGGCATGTTCTATATAAGTGAGTGGAAAAACACATTGGTCAATCCTGAGTTTTTTATTATCGGATTCCAATCAACCTCCGCATAATCTTACTATAAATTTCGATGAAACCAAGCGATCTCCTGCTTTGCCACAACTATTCGCCCCTTATTAAGCGGTGGCGTGCCCTCTGTAGGCAGGCAGGTTTGAGTATGGTAAAATTTGCTGTTACCGATGGATACCCTTGCTTTCAAATCACATCGCCTGTGCTTCGGGGTGAGGGAGGTGTTTATTTATCTGCTGGTATTCATGGGGATGAACCTGGTGCGGTTCTCGGGCTCTTAACCTGGGCGGAGCACAATATTTCTGTTTTATCTTCTCTCCCGCTCCTCATTTATCCATGCCTTAATCCCTGGGGGTTGGAAAATAATTCCCGGTGGGATGCAAATGGGCAGGATCTGAACCGATTATGGGATGCTTCTTCTCCCTCCCCCTTAATTGCCAAGATCATGCAAGGGCTAAGGACCTGTACCTTTTCTGTTTCGGTCTGTCTGCATGAAGACTACGAGGGGCAGGGTGCTTATCTCTACGCACCTGGCGGAAAAAAAGAAGTAAGGGCCCGAGCGGATTCGGTTTTAGATTCTGTGGAGAAGATCATTCCGCGGGATCCACGTAAAACAATAGATGGAAGAAAGTGTGCCCGTGGTTTGATTTTCCCCCGCCCCACATGTCCACCCAAAGAAGGCATTCCGGAGGCTTTGTTTTTATGCCGCCATTGTGGAGGGGTAAATTTTACTTTGGAGACACCTTCAGAAAGAGACATCTCAGTCCGAGCAAGGGCTCATGCTGCGATGATCGAGGCGGCGGTGACTTGGTGAAAGTAGGGAGAGGAATTCTTTAAAGAACGAGCATTCTAACCATATCTTCATTCACGCGCATTACCTTGTGAAGAAGGGATATATGGTAGTTTCTCAAGATCTCAAGCTCTTTTAGACGAATCGATTCTTCCTGCAGTACCTCCTCAGTTACATTGGGTCCGATATCTTTACGGATGGCGATTTGCCTGCCCACATGGTCTTCGGCAAGGCTAACCTTGGACATATTTTGGGTCAATTTATCCACCTGTCCGGCAAGCTCAGAAATTTCCCGGGATATATTTTCAAAAGCCCGCTGGGCAGAATCTGCATCATTTAAGTTCAGAGCTTCGCCATAATGACCGGAAGTGGTAAAAACTGCGGTTGCACCCTCTTCATAAAAGAAATCAGCCCATCCGGTTTTTATCGGCTCGGATGGTAGGTCTAAACTACCTGATCCAGACACCGTGATATCAAAATTTGCCAAGTCAAATTCATCTTTTACAGCGATGATATCCTCCGCTGTGATTGTAGTGGGATCCCCGATATAAATTTGGAGATTTCCACTCCAGTCAGTTACAATAGGTGCATCATCGGTGACAACCCATTCTGCCCCATTCAAATCTGGAGAGGTCGCGTCGTCATCAATATCTTGTATGGCTAAGTAGTATTTAACACTACCGTCCGTATCGTTGGTTACCTTGACTTTTTCTCCTTCAAACCAAGGTGTCTCAGGGTCCCATTCTGGGTGGGCAAGAATCTCTAGAGCTTCATCAAAATCCCCAGGATTCGAAGAGCCTGGTAATGTTCCCTCAATTTTAAGACCTCCAACATTCCACTCGACTTGATCAATCTCCAAACTACCAGTTCCCGATGCCGTAAATTTGTCGGAGTTTATGGCACTAACCAAACCAGCCACATCTTCCGTAAAGCTATCAACACTTAGATGAAGTTCATTGCCGGACTCTTGAAAGGAAGTAGAATCTTGCCTTGTTTCGATTCTTAAAGTGTATTCACCTGCTGATTCAGATTCCAAATGCAAGCCGCCCACATCAAATTCAGTCTTTTGGTCATCCCGAAGCAGTCCGAGGGCGAGAGAGAGAATGGGGATATTAAAGTCGCCTCCATCACCTACACTTAAATCGTCTTTTTCCTCAGGCGGTCGGTAATTAACTATCAATTGAAAACTGTCTTCTTTGTCGTGTTCATAGGCGGTTCGATCACCTGTTTTTACACGTACTGTAATCTCATTTGACTTGGCAATCTTCTCGGTTGCCGGATTGAACTCATACTCACCATTGGAGGTAATGGGGGTGCTTCCATTTTTACCAATGACCCATTGTTCAAGTTTTGAAGTAGTGGTGATGGTTCCCGATGAGTCCACTACTACGGGAGCCATAAATTGGCTCATGTCTACCTTGGTATGACCGTCGTCTCCAGCCAGATATTTCTTATTTATAAATGCATAGTAGGCATCCGCTACTTTAAAAGGGTCGATCTCTGTAATTTGAGCACCATTGGCATCTTTCCCCAACTTTATGATCACCTTGTTGTTTTCTGTATCCTCCTCGTAGGTGACCTCCTCACGGTCTCTTCCCAGCCAACGGTTGAGGTTTTCCATCTTATGAGTGCGATCAGCAGACTCTGCAGAGTAGGTGGTGTAGGCTCCGCCATCCGTCTTTACATCGAGGGTTTTAGTAAAATCGGTACCTCCATTATGGTCGGTTATTTTAGAGATGAGTCCGCCAGTGCCATTCCAGTCACCCCCGCCTTCCGCAGTGTATTCACCGACTACTAGTTGAGTGGATGTAATTTCAAATAAGTCATTATTTGAATTAATCTCTGATATAATTGAGGAGAGTTCATTTTCATCATAATCATCAATCTTCTTTTCTAAGCTGATTTCGAGGATAGAACCTGTCTCGTTTATCGAAAAAGCACCAGCATCTTCAAAAACAAAAATTTTACCGCCATTTCCGGCAGCCCCCTCTTTTTTGGATATCGCAGTGATATCAGCGGAGATTTTGGCACGGTTATCATCGGAGCCATTCCAGGCATCGACCAGGAGCTGTTTTGTGTAGCCCCCTTTAAGATCTTCCTCAGCATCGTCGTAGCTCCCTTTGATTGCACGACTAAGAGTGAATGTGCCTATGGGGCCGGCCTCAGTGTATTTAATTAGTTCCTCATTTGTGCCCCCATCAGTGATATATTCTTTGGGTGTGATTCCATCATCTTCCAGTAGGGTGGCATCAAAAAAGGCATCCAAGGAGCCTGTTGCATCCCGCAATAATGCGTCGTCCCGGTTGGCCGTATGGAAACCATTTAGCAGTGTTGCGATATCATCCGTTGTGTAATTATAAACCGTGTGGGTATGCTCTCCTCCAGCTGCAGTGTAGGTGTCATCATCGGTTTTTCCTACGCTAATTACCTCAAATAGGGAAGAAGTATTAATCTTGTCTGCAACATCATCATCGCTGGCAAATTCTCCTCTATTTATCGTAAGGGTAAGGTTTAAGGTATCTTCAACGATGTTTACCTCACTTGAACCAGCGATTGTATTTACAATTACTTGTGAACCATCCCCGTCATCCCCTCTCAATTTTGATTCCACCACCATGCCTTCGCCGCCATCTAGGGTATATGTTCCGGCTTCAATGGTGCCCGCCTCCGCATCAAACAAATCAGAGTCATTAATCAAACTGCGAATTGTACTTTTTTCAGCATCGATTTGCCCAGTCCTAACCGTCACCGTCATGCTGGTGTCATCCGATTCTCCGCCACTTGCAAATACATCCGATCCTCCAGCAAGAGTAAATGTGCTGGCAGTGATGTCGCCGGCGGATAAATCGTATCCATTTGCCGCCAAAGTAGTCTCAATGAAATCCCGATCCTCAATGGTGGTTCCACCAGTCTTTATTACAAGGTGATCAGGGTCCGTATTGTCCTCAAGATTTCCTCCACCTGATGCAGTAAAGTCCCCTTCATCTAAGTTGGCATCGAAGGTGACTGTGAATAAATCGTTGTCTGCGTGACCATTTACAAAACTTTGTAACTCATTCCTGAAAGTGGCATCATTGCTTAATTGAGAGATCGAGAGACCTAACAAGATGTTAAGTTGATCACCAGTTTTAGTGACCTCATGAATTCCATCCCAAGTGGATTTCACCGAGATGTTAATTGTGTCACCATTACCATCTTCTCCATTTTGCCTTGAGGTTGCCTTTAATCTAGGGTCATTAATCTGAGCAAAATTATTTTCTGTGATGGTGATTTTTTTACCATTTCCAAGAGTGCCTTGCTCGGTTGATGTGATCGTTGCCCCACCAACCTCCACAGAAGCCTTAATGAAGTTCGCATGCTCATCTTCTTCACTGATGATGATTTGGTGACCATTGCCCTGGCTTGCCTGGAGTTTGGATGTTACCTTCATGGTGCCTGGTGTAGATAAAGGGTCTAATATGACACTTGCATAATTTTCATTATCATCAACAAGACCATAGATTCTAGCACGCTCTTCCGGTCTTTTCTCATCAACAATATTTAGACTGCTATCATTGATGGTGGCATCATCCGATGCACCATATTTAAGAACTTTTTCGAGGATAATCCTAACCGTATCTCCTCCGCTTTGCTCAACCCGGTCGGCGACACCGGATTCTTCTTCGACGATCACCTTGATACCATTTCCATTCTCTCCCAGTATGGCATTGGTGGTGGGATCGAGGAAGTTTGCTTTCATTTTGTTGGACCCAAGAGTCATCCCCACATGAGCCTTTAATGTGATCCCACCTTCAACTGCCTTGCCTACATTTACATTGGCTGCATAGCCAAGGTTTTGGAGCCAGGATTCATCATTATTCCGCTCACTTACTGTTTTGAAGGAATCATTATCGTCACTCGGTGCATTGAAGTTGATTAATGCCTGATTGCCATCAAACCCAGAGAAGTCGCCACTGTTTGCTTCGTCGATAAAGTCCGGGTTTAACTTAAATAATACTTCTGGTGTGAAGTTGAATCCTGACTTATCGGCAGGATCAGCGACATCAAAATATCCGTAGGCAATGGTGCCTGTTTGTTTGTCCTGGAGATCAGCGGTCTGAATTTCGAAGCTATATTTATTGGCAGATTCATGGGTAAAATCAGCAGCGGCGTCTGTAAAGTCATCTGCACTGCCATCACCTGCACTCGCTCTATCGTTTACAATATATGGGTTCTTGGATGTAAATTCCAATCCACCTAGGCGGTAGACCGCGGATCGATCATCTAAGTTAAAGGATTCATTGTCATTTTTATCATCTGCAAGAAGCCCGATGTGCTTGTACAAATCCCGGGATACAAAAAGAGCAGGGCTGACCAAATCCTCCTCCCAATTTGCAGGATCGGCAGAAGGGCCAGCACCTCCGGTTACTTTTTCTTTAGCTTCGTAGAAACGGACTGAGCCATCGTTGGTAACTTTGACTTTATCTCCCTGTGCATATTCCATGGAGGGATCCCATTCTTCCGCAAATTGCTCTCCATTTTTGTTGTATAAAGCATTGATTAGATTTGGATTGTCCCGCACCCAATCATACTTGCCGTTTTGCCAGAGAAGATCATTCGTATCCCAATCATTAGTCTTTTCGTGATTTAAATTTTCTTCTGACCATAAAGAGTTGCCGAATTGATCAGATAGATCGGTGAACCCTTCCATTTCGCCGGGTTTCTCGATCCAGTAGGGAATGGCACCACCATCAGCATACCAATATGATTCACTACCATCGTCCTTAAGGGTGACCTTGGTAGGCTTGTCAGGGCCGTACTCTATAGTAAGGCCAGAAAAGTCAAAATTATATGCTTCCCCCTTTGTTTTGACATCCCCTGAGCTGAAAAGCAGGCGGTGTGCACCGTTGGGGTCTCCCTGTATAATCTCAAAAACTTCACCGCGGTTGCCAGGGTTGTATAAAATTTGAATCTCTCCTTCATTGTAGATCACATCGCGGGTGATCATTCTACCTTCGTTGTTGATATCTCCAGTTGCAGATGCACCGGTTAGAGCAGAATTGTAGATACTTTCCTGAATTTCCTCAGCGACATCACCATCTTCCACATATTTTCCCCCGAACGATGAATTTGCTATATCGATGATACCATCTGGTTTATAGGCCTGGTGTCTTTTCCAGTAGAGGTCCCAATTAGCCTGTTCTGAGAAATCGGTGGTCGTTGCCCTTTCATCAAATAGGTAATTATCTGAAAATGTGGAATGGTTGAGGTCCAGGGCGATCTCCTTAAGTTCCTGAAATTGATTGGCGAGAATGCTCCTCTGGGAATCAGAAATATCTGGATCCGTTGCCTGCAGGGCCAATTTGGCCATCTCGGAGTAGAGGATATTGGCGTACTTAATCCCCTCCTCCTGAAACTGCATGTAGGTCATGGCCTTTTGGTAGGTATTGCGCGAAGCCATCTGCAGAGCAGATTCAGATTCCATATGCACATACTTGCTTACCGATCCGGAGTCGCCATCGAGGACAGATAGGTGATCCAAATTGGAAGATGCTTTCAAGCGAGCGAGTGAGCGAGCGAATTTGTGCTCCACCGGATCGCGTTGGTGGAGCAAATAATCAATCGTGCTCGTAAATATAGACATATGAACCCTTTATTCTCTTCTATTCGGGTGATGGATGTCAAATTATTTGCCTATATATAAGTTTAGGCAATTTCCCCCTTCAATTGGGGGCAGTCTGGGTGAGAGCGAGCTCTTACATCAACAACATGTTGATCATGTCGTGATTCATCTGCACCACACGGCTCATCAACGAAGCATTGAAGGACCGCATTTCCTTAGCTTTGGCCAGGTTGGCAAGTTCCTGGGAAATGACTTTTTCTGGTTCTGCGGCCACCAAGTCTTTTTGAATGCCCAGCTGCTTGTCCACGGCATCCATCGAGGTGACCACACGGGCCATGTTGTTGCCCAGTACGCCCATTTGCTCAGTAAGCCCAAGCAGTTCGTTATCAAGTGCTTGTGAGGATAACTCTGCTCCTGTCTTAGTGCTGATATCTAAAATTGGTAAGTCGCCGGAATACTTTGGAGCGTTTTCCGACTGCGATCCTTCCCTGGAATTTAAAATGAAATTTTTCCAATCTTTCATTTCATTTTTCTCTCCACTTCGAAGAAGACCAAGCCCCAAAGGTTTCATAGATGTGGGCATATCTCCGATGTTTCCCACATCGATGTCTTGTACTTCAGGAAAATAGAATTTGTATTTAAATTGCTGCCAGGATGGGTCTTTTATTGAAAATTGAAATTTCGTGCTCAGCGGGTCTATGCGCTTAGTAATTATTTCAGGACCTGCGGAACTTTTAATATCGCCAAACGGAGTGGTAGCGAAGTCGTCTTTATCAAAGAAAACTTTTCGAGTCGTATCATATTCAGTCTCTACTTCAGGATTTTGCTCTTCCAAATAAGCATATTCATCAGAGAACTCGTGATCTTTGTAATTGTCTAAGCCCCAACTTTTCCACCAATCTTCAGGAGTGGACACTTGATTAGTATCAATTCCTTGCCCGTATGGGTTGCTGCCTGCGGTTATGCGGTCGGGAGTAGGCTCACCAGAACCATCCACCCTGATGAAGTTTTCATTATACTGGTCTAAGAGATTCAAATTAGCCAGATAGCGAGCTTTGTTGTCGTAAAACTCATCGTCGAAATCGAGCGTATGAGCTTGATCAAAACGTGCGTTTGTTTTGGCTGAACCAGCACTTTGGGGGATAAATCGAAAGGTGGTATCCTGATCGGGCCCCCACTCGATGAAAAAACGGTCAAAATCACCATTAGCAGCACCTCCAGCAGTTACCCACTTATTGGCTTCGAAAATCGGATTCGCGTTTCCGGCTTCATCTAATTGGCTGATGATGAAAGTGTCAGGTCCGCCGCCCGGGCTAACATCAATAATAAAAATTCCTCTATTGTAAACGAACTCTTGGGTTAGCGGGGTCGGTACGTCTGGACCTGCATGATAGCCTTCAACCGAAACATCATAATTTACAGATCCAGCAAATTGATCGAAGAGTAGTTTGCCATTAAAACTCAGATTATTGAGGTCAATTGCTTGCTGGCGGAGGTCTAAAAATTTATCATTGAGCATCTCCCTTTCATCCTGCGATAATCCATCTGCTTGTGCTTCCTGAGCAAGGGCATACATTTGGGAGTAAAGTTGCCGGGCGTAGAGGATGGTTTCTTCCTGAAACTTCATGTATGAAATTGCATTTTGGAAAAAAGAGATCGAGTCCTTTTTGGACATATTGTCCGTCGATATACGGATGACCTTGCCTAAGTTCCCTGTCTTGCGGTCCATTGCCGCAAGTTTTTGGGCATCCCCACCGGTGGCAATGCGGGCAATCGAATGGCGATTTGCCTGGGTGATATCCTTAGCCTGATGGGTAAGGAAATCGATACTGGAGCCGAACATGGTCATGGGGAGCTCTATAATCGCTCAAATTCAGCTAAAAAGTCAAATAGGAAGAAACTTAAAGGTAACGATGAATTTGAGTACTAATCGCACTAAAAAAGTACGCCTAGGGAGAGCTCAAGTAAGTGAAGGTCCCGGGCTTCAAAATGATCCATCTCTTCGACCCTCATCCAACGGTAATTGATACCTGTTAGCAAATGATCAAATGGCTGATACTCCAACCCAAGGATTGCATCGTAGGTAAGGAGCCATTCGTCGAATTTATTTTCTGGCAATGGTATTGGTAGGGCTGGAGAGATATTAATTGTGATTTCCTGCTTACTAAGACCTACTCCACCACCTAATGAGACGCTAATATTCTTGGTGATTGGGATGCGGAAGCCAAGTGATTGTTGAAAACTTAATGAATTTATCTTGCCGGAAAGATCTCGGTTTATCAAAAATGAAAAATCCGGTGGTGAACTTTTTTTAATGTCAGAAGCTAAATAAGAAAGCCTTTCTTCAAGGAAGAAATATTTCCAAGCATAGCCCAATCGAAGTCCAACTGAACTCCCGTTGTCTGGTTCAAATTTATGGTTTACAGACCCCGACACTAAGGGGAGAGCACCATTAAAATCAGAGTTTACAGAGATTCCTAGGAAAGGGATAAAATAAATCCCATTTTCATTTTTCGAAGTAAGACTTTTTGTAGAGGTTTTGGCTTTGAAATTATCTTTGGATGAGGCAGGGGGAGCAGATGGTTGAGAATTATAGCTTTGCATCTTCGGAGAAATAACGGGTGCTTCGGGGAGGTTTGAAGCACCCAAGTCCAGCATAGCTTGCTTCATGGAATCTATGCGCTGTTGAATGTCCTCAAATACCTTTGCTCTTGGAGGAGTTTGGGCAAAAAGCTCAATTACAAGTAAAGAAAAGAGACCCGAAAAAGCTACTTTTTTAGCCTTCCGATAAAATCTTAATAATAATAAATAGGAAGACATCTGAGATTCTATTGTATGCCCGCAGTTGGCGAATTGCCGTAGAATAATAATTCGAAGTATGCCTTTTCTTTTTCCACATCCGTAAGATCATCGCGGTAAGACAAGAGTTCTTTGTATTGCTCAGCGATTGAGCTACCGGACTGGTTGGGCTGGATGATGGGCATGAAGGATGCCTGAATGGATCGATCTGAAGTAGCAAAAAACTGAGCTTCCGTACTAGGAATTTGGTCAATGGACCAATACAAAAAGTTGTAGTTTGGATTAGGGGCAGCGAACAAGGGCACCTTATTCCAATGATGGTATTGTCCAGTACCCGTGGCAGTGCCTGAGCCCTCAGGTATAACAGTAACATGGATGTCATAAGGCCGGTCGAGTTCAAACCACTTTTGATGATCAAAATCGTAGAGGGTGGTTTCAGTCAGGTGTGGGTTGATGTAGGTCCATGCCTTGGTGTCATTTTCATCGTGGCCATAGCGGAAGAGATACGGGAATGAGGGAGAATGCGATTCGCTAACAGAAGAGGGGCGTATGTTCTCCAACCACCATTCCGGTGCCGTGGTCCAAGCCCAACCCATGTGTTCTCGAAAGAGCCAGGTATTGTCGGAATGAGACTGGGCAATAAATGTCCAGCCCAGGTTTTTGTGGTACACCCAGGGGTACTGATTCGCGTAGTAATAACCAAACCATTTTGCCCACCTCCAGCCATTACCCATTTCGACAGCCTGATTAAGGAATTCGGAAAATGTCCCAGTCAAGTTTTCATGCCTTAAGGCAGAAATGGCTTCACCGCTGCGTTGAACTACATACATTGAATCATCGATCCATTGGGCAGATCCATAACCAAGGAAACTGTTAAAATGGTCTTGTAGGTTACTGGGGTCAATCCAACCAACTGAAGCGGAAGATTCTGAATTCTGTAATTGGTAGACCCAATTTCCAAGACTGTCTTTTTCACTTAGATATACAGCATAACCAAGCCCGGGCACGGTTTGCCCGAATCGATTAAGGGTGGAAAACAAATCAGAATATTCTAACCTTAAGCAAACGGATAAATTGTCTTCGGTGGATTCTGCTAACAACGAGTTATCCGGCAGAAGTAAACCAGCTAATTCATTTCGATTTATGGAATAAACAAGGGACTCTCCGTTATCTTCCCAGATGCCTTCAATCTCATACAGATCAGAAACCATGTTTGTGACCGAGGAAAATGTGGTTGCATATTCAAGGGATATATCTGGTTCAGTCTTTTTTAAGGCCAAGCGAAAACCGGTGTAGGTCCACTTGTCGTTGATTGACAAAGGGAAGCGGCGGGCGGAACGGAGATCTAGCACGGAATCGTTAAATGATCCTCCGCGGCAAACTTTTTTGGGTTGCAGAAAAGTCACAGTGTCTAGTGGGTCATAAAAAATAAAATCCATTGGGTCCCGATAATTTCCCCTGAAGTCTGCTGAATAGATTGGCCCCGTTGGATCGCTGAAACTTCCATTGAGGTCTTTTACATACCAATCTAAACACCATTCGCTGACATTGCCGTGCATATCATAAAATCCAAATGCGTTGGGTGCATATTGGCCCACCTTTATTGGTTCGCTGTCAGTGAGGGGGGCGGGTCTGAAGTTGGATTGATTACTCTCTAAACTATCACCGAATGTGTAAGCCGTATTTGAGTTTGCCCGGCAGGCGTACTCCCACTCTGCTTCGCTCGGTAAAATATAAGCCCAACCCGTAGGGAGATTCCCTTTGTTTGCTTCAATCTCGTTCAGTCTATCTATAAAATACAGAGCATCGTTCCATGAGATATTCTCAACTGGATTCTCAGGGCTAGGAAAACCACTTGGAAAGGAATCTTGGTCGTAGGGGTTATTTGCTCTTAGTACGGCTTCATATTCCGCCTGTTTAACCTCAAATTTACCCAAATAAAATCCCTGAGTAAGGGTTACAAGGTGTTGGTTTTCATCTTCGTTTCGTCCGTTTTCATTGTCAGGGCTTCCCTTGGTGTAAGTAACTGGATTACGACCGGAATGTACATCGACCCAGATCAAGTCCATGCCCAGTGCAGATTCAACTTCGTAGTTCTCTGGTGGTAATGGAGAATTAGCCAGCAATAATGGAGAAAAAAATAAGGAACCCAGGTAGGTTAGACTATTTGAAAATTTTTTCAAAAGAACCTTCAACACATCAATCAGATCGCGATTATAAAAAGGTTAGGGAGTGGATATCTCTACGGTGACCGAACTAGAAACACTGCCAAAATCATTTCGAGCAGTAACTGTATATACTCCGTTATGTATTTCGGGGTTGAAATTTTCAATAATTAGTGACTTGGTGGTGCCCGAAGGAACCGCAGTGCCATCACCTGTGGATGCAAATTGCCATTCATATTCTAGAAACCTTCCATCAAATTCTGCTGCTAAGGTTAAATTTCCATCCTCACCTAAACTCTGAGGTACAGTAGGAGATTTCACTAAGGACGGTTTTAGATATTCAATAAGCGTAGAACCTTCCAGAAGCATTTCTAAGGGAATAGATCCGTTGAAATCGGTATTTGGTGTATTTGCTGCGATTAATACTAGTCTCTCTAGTAAAGAAGAAGTTGTTGTGTCCTTTTCTGTGGCTTGTGTTTGAAGTTCTTCGGAAAGCAGGTATGCAATTTCATCCGTTTTCGTCCAGGGGGTAGTGATTGCATATGGAGCAATTTGTAAGGGTTGGTCGGGTCCGAGTTGTGAAATGCTTGAATTACCATCACTGAACCAAATGCGTAGGCTCAATGGGTCGTCATAAGCAAAAAGTTCATCAGGCAAAGGTTCCATGTTGTAGACGGAAACATCTCCAAGCTTTACTTGATAAAAGCCATTTCTGACACCAATTTGTAGGTCTCTGGTGGGCTGTTTAGTAGTACCTTCATGCGACCATCTAAATTCCCCAGATTGACTGACGAGAGCAAATTGGAAATAGCCAATCCCATCAAAAGGTTCGCCACTTATAAGAACCCTTCCTTGGTGTGGAAGAATAGCTGAAAATGCCGAAGATGAGAGAAGGATCTTGAAAAACAATATCGATTTTAAATTAGAGAAAGTCTTCATCATCATAGATGAAATGCATATTTTCTATCAATAGATATTTCGTCAAACGGAATAATTCCAAGTATCGCGGTACATTGCCTGTAGATGATACAAAATCCTTTATTTAGTTAAGGCTAAAGGAATGGTGCGGGCAGACGGAATCGAACCGTCGACACCAGCTTGGAAGGCTGGGGTTTTACCCCTAAACTATGCCCGCTTAGGTAAGCGGTATATCAAACCGCAGGGAGCGACATCGGTCAAGTGGAATTAAGAAGTTTGGTGGGTAATCCCTAATGCCTGGCAGACATTTTGGTGGAATAATTCCGAGCCCACCCGGAAGGGGCAGGCGCCCATGCCCGGACTGAAGTGTGTCATGGGGAAGGAGGGGTTGCGGACGAAGTGAAAACTTGCACCTGCACCTTCGCAGATCGCATATCCGGCGGCACAGTCCCATGGCTTGGATCGAAATTCTAAACAGCCGTCGAGCCTGCCGGTGGCTACATTCGCCAGCCCCATAGCCGCAGAGCCTGGGCAGCGGATGCGCCACTCCTGCAGGGACTCGCGCAGGGCATCCAAATCGGCGGTGGGGATGGGGAAATGCATGCAGAAGGTGAGCTTTTCATTGACCAGTTCATTGCTTGCATGAACTTCCCGGTCACCCTCCAAAGCGCCCACGCAAGGACCGCCCTGGAGGAGATTGTCCCGACCGTAGTCGTAGATAAATCCGTACACGGGTATCCCGTTTTGAAGGAGACCCAGGGAGATGGCACACTCGGGCACACCAACCGCATAGTTGTTGGTGCCGTCGACGGGGTCGAGCACCCAGGCAAATTCACCGGATAGTGGGATGGGCTCGGGAGTTTCCGCAGATTCTTCCGAGCAGTAATCATCGTGGGGGAAGGAAGCGGAAAGAGCGGCGAATATCTCAGCTGAAATGGCCTCGTCCACCTCGGTCACACGGGTGCCGTCCTTTTTCCACCGGCTTCGGGCGAGGCCAAAGTTTTCCCGGAAATATTCCACCTGTGAAAGAACGGCAAGACGGCCCGCTTCAATGCGTTGCCTAAGGGCGGATTCTATCTTGGAGAGGTCGGGGAGGGGGTTGGCTAGGGATCGATCCATTTACCATGTTCTTGTATGAGATCGACCAATCGGTCAACCGCATCTCTTTGGGGAATGGCAGACTTTACGCGGTTTTTCCCTACGTAGAGGTCGATTTTTCCCGGGCCTGATCCCACATATCCAAAATCGGCATCAGCCATTTCACCGGGCCCGTTGACGATGCACCCCATCACCGCAATGGTCACGCCTTTTAAGTGTCCAGTGGCATCCCGGACTTGCTGGGTGGTACTTTGTAGATCGAAGAGGGTGCGCCCGCAACTTGGGCAGGCAATAAATTCGGTTTTGGAAATGCGTGCACGTGCACCTTGCAGGGTATTGTAGGCGAGTGCACGGTTGCGGTCCAGGCTGCCGGTATGTTCCACGGAAATGAGGTCGCCCAGTCCATCACAAAGGAGGGAGCCGGAGTGGATGGATGTGTCGAGCAGTTGGGCGGAAAAGAAGTCATCCGCGGGATAGAGACGGGTGGGCTCGTTGTTGCGAATCCACAGAGGAAGGGGGAGATCCTCCTTGGATAGGTGGGCAGCCAGGGCACGGTATCCCGCCACTGCATTTTCGGAGGGAGAGGACAGGAGGGAGAGGACAGGAGGAGTCGGGGAATTTTTTAACAGTGCCACCAGGCTGG